>NZ_JBVIVI010000002.1:1528082-1556494 GCF_055595765.1 Streptomyces sp. NPDC040405 | reverse complement strand
TTCTCCTTCCCCCCCCCCCCCCCCCCCCCCCCCCCCCCCCCCCCCCCCCCCCCCCCCCCCCCCCCCCCCCCCCCCCCCCCGCCCGGGGTTCAGTGCCCTCCTGGGGCTGAGGCCGCGTCAGACCTCGACCACCACGGGGAGGATCATCGGGCGTCGGCGGTAGCTGTCGGACACCCACTTGCCCACGGCGCGGCGCACGAGCTGCTGGATCTGGTGCGGCTCCGCGACGCCGTCGGAAGCCGACTTGGCCAGGGCGTCCTCGATCTTCGGGAGGACCGCCGCGAAGGCCCCGTCCTCGATGCCGGAGCCTCTCGCCTGGATGTGCGGACCACCCACGATCTTGCCGGTCGTGCTGTCCACGACCACGAAGACCGAGATGATGCCCTCCTCACCCAGAATGCGCCGGTCCTTGAGCGAGCTTTCGGTGACGTCGCCGACCGAGAGGCCGTCCACGTACACATAGCCCGCCTGCACCTTGCCGGTGATCTTCGCGATCCCGTCGACGAGGTCGACCACCACGCCGTCCTCGGCGATGACACAACGGTTCTTCGGGACGCCGGTCAGGGCGCCCAGTTCGGCGTTGGCACGCAGATGGCGCCATTCGCCGTGGACCGGCATCAGGTTCTTGGGCTTGCAGATGTTGTAGAAGTACAGCAGCTCACCGGCCGAGGCATGGCCGGAGACGTGCACCTTGGCGTTGCCCTTGTGGACGACGTGCGCGCCCCAGCGCGTGAGCCCGTTGATCACGCGGTAGACCGCGTTCTCGTTGCCCGGGATGAGCGACGACGCCAGGATCACCGTGTCGCCCGGCACGATGCGGATCTGGTGATCGCGGTTGGCCATCCGGGACAGCGCAGCCATCGGCTCGCCCTGGGAGCCGGTGCAGACGAGCACCACCTCGTCGTCCGGGAGATCGTCGAGGGTCTTCACGTCCACCACGAGACCCGCCGGGACCCGCAGATAGCCCAGGTCGCGGGCGATCCCCATGTTGCGGACCATCGAGCGGCCGACGAAGGCCACCCTGCGCCCGTACTCATGGGCCGCGTCGAGGATCTGCTGGATCCGGTGCACATGGCTGGCGAAGCTCGCGACGATGATGCGCTTCTGGGCGCTCGCGAAGACCTGGCCCAGCACGTTCGAGATGTCGCGTTCCGGCGGAACGAAACCGGGGACCTCGGAGTTGGTGGAGTCCACCAGGAGCAGGTCGATGCCCTCCTCGCCGAGCTTGGCGAAGGCGGGCAGGTCGGTGAGGCGCCCGTCCAGCGGCAGCTGGTCCATCTTGAAGTCGCCGGTGTGCACGGCCAGGCCGGCCGGGGTGCGGATGGCGACCGCGAGGGCGTCCGGGATGGAGTGGTTGACCGCCACGAACTCGCACTCGAAGGGGCCGATCCGCTCCAGATTCCCCTCCTCCACCTCCAGGGTGTACGGGCGGATCCGGTGCTCCTGGAGCTTCGCCTCGATCAGTGCGAGGGTGAGCTTGGAGCCGATCAGCGGGATGTCCGGCTTCTCGCGGAGCAGGAACGGGACGCCGCCGATGTGGTCCTCGTGGCCGTGCGTGAGCACGATGCCGTCGATGTCGTCGAGGCGGTCCCGGATGGAAGTGAAGTCCGGCAGGATCAAGTCGACTCCGGGCTGCTCCTCCTCGGGGAAGAGCACCCCGCAGTCGACGATCAGCAGCCGGCCACCGTATTCGAAGACCGTCATGTTGCGGCCGATCTCGCCGAGGCCGCCGAGCGGGGTGACCCGCAGGCCACCGTCGGGAAGCTTCGGCGGCGGGCCCAGCTCAGGATGCGGATGACTCAAAAGACTCTCCTCACCACGCGCGCCACATGCCCCCTGGGGCACATGGCGCGCGTGACATTCGTGCACTTGCTGATGTGTCTGTATGCAGTTGTGAAGTATGAAGGTGCGACTATCACGTCTTTGCCTAGAGCTGTACCCCGCCAGCGGCAAGATCGCGCTTGAGCTGTTCCGTTTCCTCGGGGGTCAGGTCGACGAGCGGCAGGCGCAGCGACCCCGCGGGGAGACCCTGGAGGGCGAGCGCGGCCTTCGACGTGATGACGCCCTGGGTGCGGAACATCCCGGTGAAGACCGGGAGCAGCTGCTGGTGGATCTCCGTTGCCTTCGCGACGTCGCCCTGGAGGTGGGCTTCGAGCATCGCGCGCAGCTCGGGGGTGACGAGGTGGCCCACCACGGAGACGAAGCCCACGGCGCCGACCGACAGCAGCGGCAGGTTCAGCATGTCGTCGCCGGAGTACCAGGCGAGGCGGCTGCGGGCGATGGCCCAGCTGGCACGCCCGAGGTCGCCCTTGGCGTCCTTGTTGGCGACGATGCGCGGGTGCTCGGCGAGCCGGACCATGGTCTCGGTGCCGATCGGGACACCGCTGCGGCCGGGGATGTCGTAGAGCATGACCGGCAGGCCGGTGGCGTTCGCGATGGCGGTGAAGTGGCGGAAGATGCCTTCCTGCGGGGGCTTGCTGTAGTACGGCGTGACCGCGAGCAGGCCATGGGCACCCGCCTGCTCCGCCGCACGGGCGAGCTCGACGCTGTGTCCGGTGTCGTTGGTTCCGGCTCCGGCTACGACGTGGGCGCGGTCGCCGACCGCCTCCACCACGGCTCGTACGAGCTCGGATTTCTCCACATCGCTGGTGGTCGGGGACTCGCCGGTGGTGCCGTTGACGATCAGGCCGTCATTGCCGGCGTCCACCAGATGGGTGGCGAGCCGCTGGGCGCCGTCGAGGTCAAGCGCTCCGTCAGCGGTGAATGGCGTGACCATGGCGGTCAGCACCCGCCCGAAAGGGGTCTGCGATGTGGATGTCGGTGCCATGGGCACCACGCTACTCGTAGCGCGCCCCGCAGCGCTCGCTCGGGGCGCCGGAACAGGGCCATCGAAGAGGACCCGGCACTGCCTGCTCGGGGGTTCAAGCAGTGCCGGGCCCTTTGTTCAGCCTAGATGAACTTCTCGAAACGCCGCAATACGGACACTTCACTCGCGCTACGGAGCCACCCGGCCATTGGCGTTGAACGCGGCGTGCGTGAGCGGCATCAGCCCGGCCCACGCCTGCTCCATCTTCTCCCCCACCATCTCGATCTCCCGCTGCGGGAAGGACGGCACGGCGGCCTGCTCGTGCTGGGTGCGCAGGCCCAGGAAGTGCATCAGCGAGCGCGCGTTGCACGTGGCGTACATCGAGGAGAACAGGCCGACCGGGAGCACCGCGCGGGCCACCTCGCGGGCGACCCCGGCGGCCAGCATCTCCTGGTACGCCTCGTACGCGTGGCGGTAGGCGTCCTCCATCGCGCGGCCGGTCAGCGCGTGCTGCTCGGGGGTGCCCTCGACGAACTCGTACTTGCCGGGGCGGCCCTGCTGGACCAGCTTGCGGTCCTCGCCGGGCACGTAGAAGACCGGCTCCAGGCGGCGGTAGCGGCCGGACTCCTCGTTGTACGACCAGCCCACGCGGTGCCGCATGAACTCGCGGAAGACGAAGATCGGGGCGCTGATGAAGAAGGTCATCGAGTTGTGCTCGAACGGGCTGCCGTGCCGGTCGCGCATCAGGTAGTTGATCAGCCCCTTGGAGCGCTCCGGGTCCTTCGTCAGCTCGTCGAGGGACTGCTCACCCGCGGTGGACACCCGCGCGGCCCACAGGACGTCGGAGTCGGCGGCGCTGTGCTTCACCAGCTCGACGGTCACATCGCTGCGGAAACTGGCCTTCTCGGTCTCGGCCGGGCTCTCGGCGGGGGTCTCGCTCACCGACGGGTCCTTCCATGTCGCATCGCTCGGGGCGGGCCCAGCTTACGGGCCACCACCGACAGGTCCGCTCCCCCGGACCCCGCGTGGACCTCCGTACGGGCCCCCGGAGAAAATTTTGACTGAAGTTCTTCAAACAGGGCACCAGGAAGGTCGTTCACACGTCCTACACACTGAAGTGCCCGCGCTCGAGGTTCCAAGGAGAGCCCGCTCATGTTCCGCCGGCGAGAGCCCGTACCGTTCGCCTTCGTCGCCGAAGCCGACCGTTTCCGCAGCAATGTCACCCCGCCCACCCGCCCCCGGGCGTCCCGGTCCGAGATAACCGGCCGGACGCTCATGGGTCTGACCATCGTCGCCGGCTTCGTCGGCGCCCTGATGTTCGGAATGCCCGCGCTCGACAGTCAGTCGCACCCCACGCAGCAGGTGCAGGAGGCCTCGAACGGCCGCTGAGCTGTGCTGAGATAGCCTCACTCAGCACAGACCATGGACGTGTGTGTGAGTGAGGACATCCTGTGCCCCTGCCCTTCCTGACAGCAGACCGCGCACATGACGACGACCGAGCGGGGCCCGAAGCGGCCCCGCTCTCGCGTGTCGACGTCACGTATGGCGATGTCACCTTCGAGGACCCGGAGCGCCATCGCCGCCCGTACCGACCGGGTCCCTGGAAGGTCGGCGGGTCGGCGGTGTTCCTGCTGCTCGCCTCGTATCTCCTCTTCTCGGCACTGATCATCGCCCTGGCGGGCTCCGGGTCCGCCGCGTGGGTGTGCGCCGCCGCGGCGGCGCTGGTGATCGGCTTCGCGGTCCGGATGGTGGGCGCGGGCGTCCGGGCGAACGAGCGGGAGCTCCGGCGGACCGGACTGTTCTCGTCCACGACGGTCGCCTGGCAGGACGTCGCGTCGATACGTACGGTCCAGCAGCCGGTGCGCCTACTGGGCCTTCCGCGCACGGTGCAGGGGCAGGCGGTGCTCGCCGACCGGACGTCGGGCGGCACCCCGCTGACCTTGTTCACCAGCCACGACACCGATTTCCTCGGGCGCCCCGAGGCGTTCCGCGCGGCCGCCGACACCCTCGACGGGTGGGCGGCCCGGCACGGGCGTTAGGAGCCGTCCGCCGCCCGGACCGGCTTGCCGTCGTGGAGGGCGATGGCGCGCTGCATCGCCTTGCGGGCGCGGGCCGTGTCGCGGGCGTCGTGGTAGGCGATGGCGAGCCGGAACCAGGAGCGCCAGTCCTGCGGCGAGCCTTCCGTCTCGGCCCGCCGCTTGGCGAAGACCGCGTCCGCCGAGTCCCGGTCGATGCGCCCGCCGGGCGTCCGTACCAGCTCGTCGACCGGCAGGCCGCCCTCGGCGTCCAGCTCGCGCGCGAGCCGGTCGGCGTTGCGCGCGAACAGGGTGGTCTGCCACAGGAACCAGCCGCCGATGAGCGGCAGCACCAGGACGGCCGCGCCATAGGCGATGGTCACCGGGGTGCCCTCCCGGATGAGCAGTATCCCGCGGTCGCCGACCAGCACGAAGTAGACGACCAGGACGGCCGCGAGGACGAAATAGGTGATCTTTGCGCGCACCGGTGTGCCCTCAGTCCAGATCGAGGAAGTGTTCCAGGCCGAAGGTCAGGCCGGGAGTGGTGACCACACGCCGCGCGCCGAGCAGGATGCCCGGCATGAAGCTGCTGTGGTGAATCGAGTCATGGCGGATCGTGAGCGTCTCGCCCTCGCCGCCCAGCAGGACCTCCTGGTGGGCGAGGAGCCCGCGCAGCCGTACCGAGTGCACCGGCACCCCGTCCACGTCGGCGCCCCGTGCGCCGTCCAGCGCCGTGGCCGTCGCGTCCGGCTGCGGGGCGCGGCCGGCCTCGCGGCGGGCCTCGGCGATCAGCTGGGCGGTGCGGGCCGCGGTGCCCGAGGGGGCGTCCACCTTGTTGGGGTGGTGCAGCTCGATGACCTCGACCGATTCGAAGAACCGGGCGGCCTGGCGGGCGAACCGCATGGTCAGCACGGCGCCGATGGAGAAGTTCGGGGCGATGAGCACGCCGACGCGGGGCGAGGCGTCGAGCCAGCCGTGCAGCTGCGCGAGGCGCTCGTCGGTCCAGCCGGTGGTGCCGACGACGCCGTGGATGCCGTGCCGTACGCAGAAGTCGAGGTTGCCCATCACCGAGCCCGGGTCGGTCAGCTCGACCGCGACCTCGGCGCCCGCCTCGACCATGGTCTCCAGCTTGTCGCCCCGGCCCAGCGCGGCGACCAGTTCCATGTCCTCGGCGGCCTCGACGGCTCGTACGGCCTCGGAGCCGATCCGGCCCTTGGCACCGAGGACGGCCACGCGCAGCTTGCTCATCGTTCCTCTTCCTTCGTCTTCTCCGGCCAGGCGGCCTCTCCGGCTAGGCGACGGCCTCGTCCAGCCGGGCTGCCTGCTTGTCCTTCAGCGGGCCGATGACCGACAGCGAAGGACGCTGCCCCAGTACATCGCGGGCCACCTCGCGCACCTCGTCCGGGGTGACCGACTGGATCCGGGCGAGCATGTCGTCCACCGACATCTGGTCGGCCCAGCACAGCTCGCTCTTGCCGATGCGGTTCATCAGCGCGCCGGTGTCCTCCAGGCCGAGCACCGTGGAGCCCGAGAGCTGGCCGATGGCGCGGCGCAGCTCCTCGTCGGTGAGGCCGTCGCGGGCGACCTGGTCCAGCTCGTCGCGGCAGATCTTGAGGACGTCGTGCACCTGGCTGGGGCGGCAGCCCGCGTAGACGCCGAAGAGGCCGCAGTCGGCGAAGCCGGAGTTGTAGGAGTAGACGCTGTAGGCGAGGCCGCGCTTCTCCCGGACCTCCTGGAAGAGCCGGGAGCTCATGCCGCCGCCGAGCGCGGTGTTGAGCACGCCGAGCGCCCAGCGCCGGTCGTCGGTGCGCGGGATGCCGGGCATGCCGAGGATGACGTGCGCCTGCTCGGTCTTGCGGTTCAGCAGCTCGACCCGGCCCGCGGTACGGATCGTCCGGGAGCCGGAGCGCGGGGCGACCGGTGCCGCGTCGGCACGGGTAAGGGCGCCCGCCTGCTCGAAGGCGTCGCTCACCTGCCGGACGACCGTGTCGTGGTCGACGTTGCCCGCGGCGGCGACGACCAGGTGGGTCGGGTCGTAGTGCTTCTTGTAGAAGCGGGCGATCTGGTCGCGGCCGAGCCCGTTGACGGTGTCGACGGTGCCCAGGACCGGGCGGCCGATCGGGGTGTCGCCGAGCATGGTGTGCGAGAACAGGTCGTGGACGCAGTCGCCCGGGTCGTCCTCGGTCATCGCGATCTCTTCGAGGATGACGCCGCGCTCGGCGTCCACGTCCGCCGCGTCGATCACCGAGCCGGTCAGCATGTCGCAGACGACGTCGATGGCCAGCGGCAGATCGGTGTCGAGCACCCGCGCGTAGTAGCAGGTGTACTCCTTGGCGGTGAACGCGTTCATCTCGCCGCCGACCGCGTCGATGGCCGCGGAGATGTCGAGCGCGCTGCGCCGCCGGGTGCCCTTGAAGAGCAGGTGCTCCAGATAGTGGGTGGCACCGTTCAGCGTCGGGGTCTCGTCCCGGGAGCCCACGTGCGCCCAGATGCCGAAGGTGGCGGACCGTACGGACGGCAGGGTTTCGGTGAGGATGCGCAGGCCGCTGGGGAGCGTCGTCCTGCGGACCGTCCCGATGCCGTTCGCACCCGGGAGAAGCGTTTGGGTACGGGCGACGGCCCGCCCCTCCGAAGAGGTGCGGGCCGTCGTCGCGTCGTCGCGGGACGTCACTTGGAAGCTTCGTCCTTCGCTTCGTCGTCCTTGTCGGCGTTGTCGTCTTCACCCTCGATGACCGGGTGCAGCGAGAGCTTGCCGCGCTGGTCGATCTCGGCGATCTCGACCTGCACCTTGGAGCCCACCGCGAGCACGTCCTCGACGTTCTCCACGCGCTTGCCACCGGCGAGCTTGCGGATCTGCGAGATGTGCAGCAGCCCGTCCTTGCCCGGGAGCAGGGAGACGAAGGCGCCGAAGGTGGTGGTCTTCACGACCGTGCCCAGGTAGCGCTCGCCGACCTCGGGCATCGTCGGGTTGGCGATGCCGTTGATCGTCGCGCGGGCGGCCTCGGCGGCCGGGCCGTCGGAGGCACCGATGTAGATCGTGCCGTCGTCCTCGATGGTGATCTCGGCGCCGGTGTCCTCCTGGATCTGGTTGATCATCTTGCCCTTCGGGCCGATGACCTCACCGATCTTGTCCACCGGGATCTTGACGGTGATGATCCGCGGGGCGTTCGGGGACATCTCGTCCGGCGTGTCGATCGCTTCCATCATCACGTCGAGGATGTGGAGGCGGGCGTCGCGGGCCTGCTTGAGGGCCGCGGCCAGGACGGAGGCCGGGATGCCGTCCAGCTTGGTGTCCAGCTGGAGGGCGGTCACGAACTGCTTGGTACCGGCGACCTTGAAGTCCATGTCACCGAACGCGTCCTCCGCACCGAGGATGTCGGTGAGGGTGACGTAGTGGGTCTCGCCGTCGATCTCCTGGGAGATCAGGCCCATCGCGATGCCCGCGACCGGGGACTTCAGCGGCACACCGGCGTTCAGCAGCGACATCGTGGAGGCGCAGACCGAACCCATGGAGGTCGAGCCGTTGGAGCCGAGCGCCTCGGAGACCTGCCGGATGGCGTACGGGAACTCCTCGCGGGTCGGCAGCACCGGCAGCAGCGCCCGCTCGGCCAGCGCGCCGTGGCCGATCTCGCGGCGCTTCGGGGAGCCGACGCGGCCGGTCTCACCGGTGGAGTACGGCGGGAAGTTGTAGTTGTGCATGTAGCGACGGCGCGTCTCGGGCGAGAGCGTGTCGAGCTGCTGCTCCATGCGGAGCATGTTCAGCGTGGTGACGCCCAGGATCTGGGTCTCGCCGCGCTCGAACAGCGCCGAACCGTGCACCCGCGGGATCGCCTCGACCTCGGCGGCGAGCGTACGGATGTCCGTGACGCCGCGGCCGTCGATGCGCTTCTTCTCCTTGATGACGCGCTCGCGCACCAGGGACTTGGTCAGCGAGCGGTACGCGGCGGAGATCTCCTTCTCGCGCCCCTCGAACTGCGGCAGCAGCTTCTCGGCGGCCAGCGCCTTGACGCGGTCCAGCTCGGCCTCGCGCTCCTGCTTGCCCGCGATGGTCAGCGCCTGGGACAGCTCGTCGCGAACGGCGGCGGTCAGCGCCTCCAGCACGTCGTCCTGGTAGTCCAGGAAGATCGGGAACTCACCGGTGGGCTTGGCGGCCTTGGCGGCGAGGTCCGACTGGGCCTTGCACAGCACCTTGATGTACGGCTTGGCGGCCTCGAGGCCGGCCGCGACGATCTCCTCGGTCGGCGCCTCGGCGCCGTCCTTCACGAGCTGGATCGTCTGCTGGGTGGCCTCGGCCTCGACCATCATGATCGCGACGTCGCCGTCCTCCAGGACGCGACCGGCGACGACCATGTCGAAGACAGCGTCCTCCAGCTCGCTGTGGGTCGGGAAGGCGACCCACTGGCCCTTGATCAGGGCGACCCGGGTGCCACCGATGGGGCCGGAGAAGGGCAGGCCCGCGAGCTGGGTGGAGCAGGAGGCGGCGTTGATCGCGACCACGTCGTACAGGTGGTCGGGGTTGAGCGCCATGATCGTCTCGACGACCTGGATCTCGTTGCGCAGGCCCTTCTTGAAGGACGGGCGCAGCGGGCGGTCGATCAGACGGCAGGTGAGGATCGCGTCCTCGGACGGGCGGCCCTCACGGCGGAAGAACGAGCCGGGGATCCGCCCGGCGGCGTACATCCGCTCCTCGACGTCGACCGTCAGCGGGAAGAAGTCGAGCTGGTCCTTGGGGTTCTTCGAAGCAGTGGTGGCCGACAGCACCATGGTGTCGTCGTCCAGGTAGGCCACGGCCGAGCCGGCGGCCTGACGGGCCAGACGGCCCGTCTCGAAACGGATGGTGCGGGTGCCGAAGGTGCCGTTGTCGATGACGGCCTCGGCGTAGTGGGTCTCGTTCTCCACCAGGGAAATCTCCTCGTCTGCGTCCCCGTCCGTATGACGGTGGACGGTGGTGGAGCAGCGCCTCCGGGCTTGCTGTCCGGCGGCCGGGCCGGTCTTCGATCGAAGCCACCGGAGTTGCCAGTTCCGGGAGCCACTACCGAGGACCGGCTCCTGTGGCGCCGGTGCGCCGGGAATGAGGCGCTCCTCCTCGTGCGTTATGGCGTTGTTGGGACCAGACTACAAAGCTTCGGCCATCATCACGATGGCGGTGTGGTCTGGCGCGTACGGGACGTAGCGGACAAAGTACGCTCCGTACGTGGCTGGGCTACGCGGCACAGGGGGCCGCGTACGGCAAAGGGAGCGGCCCCCTGACGCGGGAACCGCTCCCTCCACGACGACTTACTTGGCGCCGGCCGCACCGCGACGGATGCCGAGGCGCTCGACCAGCGCACGGAAGCGCGTGATGTCCTTCTTCGCCAGGTACTGCAGCAGCCGGCGGCGCTGGCCGACCAGCAGCAGCAGACCACGGCGGGAGTGGTGGTCGTGCTTGTGGGTCTTGAGGTGCTCGGTCAGGTCGGAGATACGACGCGAAAGCAGCGCGACCTGGACCTCCGGGGAGCCGGTGTCGCCTTCCTTCGTGGCGAACTCGGTCATGATCTGCTTCTTCGTAGCGGCGTCGAGCGACACACGTACTCCTAGGTTTCTCAGTTTCAGCCGCCGAGTGCCCCTGGTCTTTGTCTCAGGGGATCTTCCGTGACTCGGAAGGCGGGGTCCGCTGGGCGCTGTCTCCAGGACCTTCGAAAGGCTCCGGGGGCGCGTACGCAAACGGCCAGCACACAGAGTACCAGTGTCCCGGGCCGGGTCCTCCAGTCCGGCATTGCGCAGCGGCTGGCGGACCGCTGGTGCGCATTGTGCCGGCGCCGCTACGCACTGGCCGCCGCGGCCTCCACGGCGGTCAGCAGCGGGCGGACGATCTTCTTGACGGGCTCCAGCACCGGATCCTCCGGGCGCCGCCGGTGCCAGTCGGTGACCGCCTGATACGCGGCGACCACCTCCAGCAGGCGGTCCTCCTCGTAAGGGGCGCCACCGAGGATCGCGCCGGTCGGCATCCCGGCCGTGAAGCCGATGGGGAAGCCGATCTCCGGAAGGCCCAGGATGTCGAACGGTACCGGGCTGGTCTGGAGCAGCACATCGCAGTGGTCGAACGGGCCGTCGAGCACCGCGCGCAGCAGGTGGTGCTTGGCCCGCTGCGCGGTGATCCACTCGTCGCCGGAGATCATCAGCCCCTGGAGCCAGCCCAGCACCGAGACGCCGAACTTCGTCAGATCCTCGCGCAGCCAGTGCCGGAACGGCTCGGTGCGCTCGCTCAGACGTGCGGCGTTGAACGCACTGCCGGTCAGCAGCGACCAGTCGGTGGGGTAACGGATCTCCACGAGGGTGACGCCGGGCAGGTCCGCCAGGGTGTCCAGCAGCGCCGAGCGCCGCGCGATGCCGTCGGTGAACCCCGGCGGCACGCCGATCCGGGTGGGCCGACGGAGCCGTACCTTCCCCTTGGCCGAGACCACGGGGGTGGCCGCGCGCACCAGATGGGGCAGGCGCGGCAGGCCCTGGGTCCGCGGATCCTCGGCGTCCGGCCCGGCCATGACGGTCAGCATGATCGCCGCGTCCATCGCGTCGCGGGCGATCGGGCCGCAGTGGTCCCGGGTGTACGAGAGCGGGATGACGCCGTTCAGGGAGACCCGGCCCATCGTGGGCTTCAGACCGGTCAGGTTCTGCCGGTTGGCCGGGTTGACGATGGAGCCGCCGGTCTGGGTGCCGATGGAGGACGACGCCATCCGCCCGGCGACCGCGCAGGCCGGTCCCGTGGACGAACCGCCGGGGTCGATGAGCGGATTGTCGGGGGTCCAGGCGTTGACGGTGGTGATCATGCCGCTGGGCGTGGTGGCACGGGTCGTGGCCAGCGGTCCCATCTGCCCCTTGCCGAGCAGGATGCCGCCCGCCGCCTTGAGGCGGGCGACGGCGGTGGCGTCGGTGACCGGAACGAAGTCCTTGAAGATGAAGGAGTTGGCGCGGGTGGGCACGCCCTTGGTGAAGTAGTTGTCCTTGACGCACAGCGGAACTCCGCCCAGCGGCGCGGGCTTTCCGTTCTTGTGCGCCTGATCTGCCGCGTAGGCCGCGAGCAGCGCCTGTTTCCCGGTCACCTCGGCGTACGCCTGGTAGGTCTTGTCGTACTTCTCTATACGGTCCAGATGCGCCTGCACGAGGTCCGCCGAGGTGAGGCGGCCGGTGCGGATCAGGACGACGGCCTCGGCGAGCGTGGCCTCCGTGGGATCGTGCCGTGCCGCCTCGCGCACCGGCAGATCGGGCACGGCGACGGCGTTCTTGGGCGCGGCGGGCGCGGCGGGCCCGGCAGGGGTACGGGCCGGGGCCGCGGGCTCGGCGGCGGCCGGTGCGGCGGACGCCGCCATGGCGCCACCGGCCCCGGCGGCGGCCGAAGCGGCGAGGAACGTACGGCGGTTGAGGTCGCGGCCCATCAGATGTCCGCCTCCCCGGTCCAGCCGGTGGTGATCGACGGGTACGCGAGCGGGGCGGCCTCCTGCTGCGCGTACGCCGCCCCCAGCGCGCCGCCCACGCCGCCCGTCGGCGGCGTCCACTCGGCCAGCGCACCGGGCGTCGTCGCGACGAACTCGCGCAGCGCCACCATGATCACGGCCCGGGTGGGCGTGCCGGTCTCGAGGTCGGCCACGTCGGGGAGCTGGTCGATGTCGACCCCGGCTATTGCCAGTCGGGCCCGTATGTACGCGTCCAGCGCGTCGCTGTCCAATGGTGTCTCCGCATGTTCGTGTTCGCGTCGGGGTGGCGGTGAATCGGGCGGTGGTGGTGGAGGAGCTTTCCTAGAACACCGGCATGGCTGTCAGCGTCCGGTTGTGCAGCAGGAAGACGCGGTTCCCGGCTGTGGCCAGATGCCAGTTGCCCTCGGTGCCGGCGGTGAACGGCCAGGCCTCCTTCCCCTGCCGGACGTCCACGACCTGTACGCCTCCCGTGTATTCCGTGTCGGCCACCGCCCACACGCTGTTCCCCGCGATCACCGGGGCTTCCAGGGAATGCTTCTGGGAAGCGAAGGGCAGGGTCCACATGTCCGAGCCGCCATCGGCCCGGCGGGCGGAGAGATCGGTGTCGTCAACGGCGTACACGATGCCTTTCCGTACGGCCGGGGCGCTCCATCCGCTTTCGCCGACGGCGGGGCGCGCCCACTTCTGTTTGCCGTCCGAGAGCGTCAGAGCGGCAAGGGCCCGCCCGCCCAGGTAGACCGTGCCTCCGACGATCACCGGCTGGAGGGGGGTGGAGCCGCGCTTGTCGGGTCCCCAGACGGTCCTGCCATTTGCCGTGTCGAGAGCCACCACCTCGCCGGAGGCGCCGTACACCACCAGGCGGCCGTCGGCAACCGCTGCCGCCGCAGGGCTGTTACCGGAAGACCGCACCGAGCCCGGAGCGGTCCACAGGGGGCGGTGCGAGTCGAGGCCGATGGCGCGCACGCGCCCCGCCCGCGTGACCAGATAGACGGCGCTGTCGTCCACGGCCAGCAGCGCCGCAGCGTCGGCGCCTTCGGCCTTCCACCGCTGAGTGCCGTCTTTCGCGCTCAGCATCCGCACCACGCCCTTGGCGTCGGCCGCGAGGACACCCTCGTCGCGGAGTGCCAACAGCCGCCCCCTCAGCCCGGTGATCGATGTCGTCCACCGCGGCTTCCCATTGGTCACGCCATAGCCGCGCAGCCGACCGTCCGTCACCTCGACGACGACCAGGTCGCGGACCGCAAGCGGAGCCGGTACCGCCGTATCGCCGGATTTCAGGGGGCCGAGGTCGACGGGGCCCCAGAGGGGTGAGGGCGCGGTGCCCTCGTCGTACTTCGCCAGCGGTTTCGCGTCCCACGGCTGCGCACCGTCCGCCGCGGCCTCGTCGTCGCCCAGCAGCCACCACGCTCCGGCCCCACCACCCGCCGCGAGCACCGCGCCGCCCGCGGCGAGGGTGGTGAGCAGCCTGCGCCGGGTGGGGCGGGGCTCCTCGTCGCCGGGCATGGTGGCCATCCGGCGGGAGTCCGCCTCGCGCCGTGCGATGTCCTCCGCGAGCGGCCCGGTACGCCAGATCCGCCCGGTGCCGCGGGGCGGGGCGAGCTGCCCGGCGAGGGCGTCGAGGGCGGGCCGGTCCGCGGCCTCCTTGGCGAGGCAGGGTGCGACCAGGGCCCGTATGTCGTCCGGCACCGCGCCGAGTTCCGGTTCGCCGTGCACCACTTGGTACTGCACGGCGGCCACATGCCCGCCCTCGTAGACCGACCGCCCGCCCGCCGCGTACGCCAGGACCACGCCGAGGGAGAACACGTCCCCCGCGGGTCCGGTCCGCCGCCCCAGGACCTGTTCGGGCGCGGCGTAGCCGGGCGTGGCGAGCGTCTGTCCGGTGGTGGTGAGGGTCAGCCCGTGCTCGGGGCGGGCGATACCGAAGTCGATGATCCTGGGGCCGCGCGAGGTCAGCACGATGTTCGACGGCTTGAGGTCGCGGTGCACAAGACCGGCCCCGTGGATCTCCCGAAGCGTCGTCACGAGCGCCGCGCCCAGCGCCCTGACGGCGGGTTCGCCGAGCGCCCCGTACCGCTCGACGGCCTGGTCGAGCGTGGGCCCCACCAGGAACTCCGTGGCCATCCACGGCCGTCCACCCTGCGTCTGCGCCCCCAGCACCCGCGCCACCCCGGCGCTCCGCACGGTCTGCGCCGCGTACGCCTCACGCAGGAAGCGCCGGGCCATCTCCGGATCGTGCGCCAGCTCGGGCCGCAGCACCTTGACGGCCGCGGTCCGGCCCGCCGCGTCCCGCCCGAGGTACACCTGCCCCATCCCGCCGGCGCCGAGCACGCCAGTGAGGCGGTACGGGCCGAGGCGGAGGGGGTCGCCGGTGCCGAGGGGGTTCATGGGGTCGGGTCTCCTGGTCGGTGGGAGCTA
Organism: Streptomyces sp. NPDC040405; assembly: GCF_055595765.1. Taxonomy (NCBI): domain Bacteria; kingdom Bacillati; phylum Actinomycetota; class Actinomycetes; order Kitasatosporales; family Streptomycetaceae; genus Streptomyces; species Streptomyces sp. NPDC040405. The sequence continues at coordinate 1,541,807 of NZ_JBVIVI010000002.1, read as the reverse complement.
CGAGGAACGGGGGCCATGGTGGCGGGACAGGTCATTCGAGCGGGACGGCGCATACGGATACAGCGCGCACGACGACGACCCTCCGGGCCTCGGGAATCGCCGTGATCGCCGGGGACAGGCCGCCGACGTCGCCCCAGGGGCTCGAGAAGGTCCATGCCACCCGGTGGGTCCGCAGATCGATCGCGGCGATCCACTGGCTGTCGCTGCTCGGCGAGGCATAGAAGTACCGGTCGCCCACGGCCGGAGTGGCCGAGAAGTCGTACGCCAGGGCGTCGTTCCCCTTCTCCTCCCAGAGGAGGCGACCGCTCCCTGCGTCCACGGCGACGAGACCCTTCAGCCGCTCCATCGCGTAGACCACCCCGTCCTTGACGACCGGAGGACCGTAGTGCTGCGCACCTGGTTCGTAACTCGCGCCGAACTTCCTGCCCTTGCCGAAGCTCCACGCGACCTCGCCGTCCGAAAGCCTCAGTGCGAGGAGCTCCCATGTGCCGATGAACAGATGGTCCGCCGAGAAGGAATGACGTGCCCCCGGGGAGAGCCCACCCGACTCCTTTTCGGGAATCTTCGTCGTCCATCGGGTGGTGCCGTCGCGGACATCGATCAAGGAGACGTGCTCGCCTTCCGATCGGATGAGCGAGGAGCCCGCGGGGGTGACGGTGATCTCTACGTCGCCCGGCTCGGTCATCGGACGGCGCCACAGCTCCTTGCCGGTCCGGGAATGGACGGCGATGCGCTGCCAGCCGTCACGTGTCTCGCCTTCCAGGACCAACGTACGGCCGACCGCCGCCCGGAGTTTTATGTTCGTCGAGAAGCGGCGAACCTCGGCGATCGGGGTCCCGAAAGCCCCCGTGGTGAGGTTGACGGGGACGATCCGGAACTTTTCGTAATCGGCGTTGTCCAGGGCGAACAGCCCTCGGCCATCGGACACGACGGCGCTGGTGACCTGCTCGTTCACACCACGTCGTTTGCCCGTCCTCGCGTCCAGGCAGTACAGCCCATCTGCGGAGACCATGGCGACGACGTCTCCCACCGTGCACATATCGGCTTCCTGGCCGAAATCGCCCACGGACGCCTTCCACGACATGCGGGACGCTCCTCCCGAGGAGCGCCGTGCCGCACCTGCCCGGTCGTTGCCTCGCCCGGATGCCCGGTCGTCGCGAAGCCAGTACGCGGCACCGGCCGCGCCACCGGCGGCCAGCACGGCTCCGGCGGCGAGGAGCTTGCGCCGCCCGATCCGCGGTCGCCGCGGTTCGGCTGCCGAGGTCGTGAGGTCGGCATCCGGTGCGGGCAGCCGGGGAGGCGGTGCCTCCCACACCGCCGCCGCACGGCGCGCGATCTCCGCGAGCACGGCGTCCGGAAGGTGCTCCGCGAAATCCCCTCCCCCGTCATGGAGCAGCGTCCTGAACTCCGTCGTATCCGGGCGCTGCTCCGGGTCCTTGGCCAGACCTCGGGCCAGCACCGGGCGCAGTCCGTCCGGCACACCGGACAGGTCGGGCTCCGCGTACCGGACCCGGTAGAGCAGATCGGCAGGCTGTCCGCTGCCGAAGGGCGGGCTGCCGCTCACCGTGAAGGCGAGCACGGCGGACAGCGCGAACACATCGCCCGCCGCCGTGTGTTCGCCGCCGATCGCCTGCTCCGGTGACATGTAGGCGGGCGTTCCGGCCGTCGCACCCGTGCGGGTCAGCCGGTCGTCCCCGGCTGCCCGGGCGATACCGAAGTCGATGACCTTGGGACCGAGGGCAGTCAGCAGGATGTTGGAGGGCTTGAGGTCGCGGTGCACGACGCCGGAGCGGTGAAGCTGGGCGAGTGCGTCGCACAGCGCCGCGCCCAGGACACGTGCGGCGGACTCGGGCAGCACACCGCAGAACACCACCGCCTCGTCGAGTGGCGGGCCGAGGACATATTCGGTCGCCAGCCACGGCGTCGGGGCGAGCGAGTCGGCATCGACGACTTCGGCGCCGTACTGCCCGCCGATGATCCGGGCGGCGTCGGTTTCCAGACGGAAGCGGGTGCGGAACTCGGTCCGAGCGGCGAAGTGCTCGTGCACGGTTTTCAGCGCCACCGTGCGGCCCTTGGCCGAACGCCCGAGATAGACCGTGCCCATCCCTCCACTGCCGAGCCGGGCGATGAGGGTGTACGGGCCGATGGCCTGCGGGTCGTCGTGTGCGAGAGGGGAGACCATCGGTATCAGTCCACCGGAAGCGCGTAGAGGACACGGTCACTCAGGACGAACGCCATGCCGGGTGCCGTGCCCACGACGCGGCTGGAAAGGCCAGTCTCCTGCCCTGTGTCAGAAAGGGCGAACCTCCACCGCAGCGCACCGTTCGACGCGTCCAACGCCTCGATCTCGGCTTCAGTCGACTGGAACACGGTGGTGCCCGCATGGCTCACCGCGGTCTCACCCAAGGTCCGGGAGGAGTTGAGAGGCACCGGGCTTCGGCGCCGCCATCGTGGCTTTCCGCTGCGTACGTCCACGGCGTGGGTGATGGCGTCCCAATCGGTGAAGTAGACCGAATGCCCGTGCACCACCGGTGTTGCATCGGGCGGCGTTCCTCCGGTCCTGGCCCGCCAGCGCTCTTTGCCGCTGACGATGTCGTGGGCCCTCATGCCGTCGTCGTCGCAGGTGATCAGCAGATTCCCAGGGGTCACCAGACGCGACTCGGGCGAATAGTCTTCCCCACGGTACGTCCGGGTCCACAGCTTCCGGCCGTTGCGGCGGTCCAGTGCCAGATAGGCCACGGGCCCGTCCTGCAAGATCTCACGACTCCTGGGAATGAGGATCATGCTCTTGAGCAGGAACGCGACGGTGTCACTATCGTCGCCTCGGAACGCTTCGGGCAGCGGAGTACGCCATCTCTCCTTGCGCTTCTTGAGGTCATAGGCGACCACCGCGTATTCGTCGGCTGCCGACCCTTCCTCGGAGTTCCCCTTGATCAGGCACCACAGCGTGTTCTGGTCGGCCGCGAGATACGCGAAGACCGAAGGGGCTTCCACACCGTTGTACCGCCTCTCCGCCCACTTGATCCGGCCTGTGCTCAGCGAGACCGCGGAGAAGGAGGAGGTGTCCGGAGACATGAACGTTCCATTGCCGAGCAGCAGGATGGTGGACAGGGGATCAGGATAGAGATCGTTGCGCGACCAGAGCACTCTGCCGGTCCGCAGCGTCAGAGCGGTCACGGATTGGGCCGTGTTGACGAGCGCGAGCCTTCCCTGCCAGAGCAGCGGGTCTTCTTGCAGTTCACTGCCGAAGTCATGCCGCCACAACGGAGCGGGCGCGATTCCTCGGAGATTCGTGGCGCGGGGTCCCGTCTCCTCCCCCACCGCCCGCCAACCGGCGACCGCGCCCGCCCCGAGGCCGAGTCCGGCCACACCGGAGAGGGCACCGACCATCACGGCGCGCCGGGAGGGACCCGGCCGCGCCGCCGTGCGCGGATCGGCCGCGGTCTCGGCGTCGTCACTCGGGGGTTCCGCGGGATACGCCGCTTCCAGCTCGCCGAGGGCTGCCACAACGGAGGGCGGCAGTCCGCCCGAGGCGCCCGCGGACCAGGACGCACGCAGTTCGCGGGCCACGGTGATCGGCTGCGGCCGCGCTTCGGGATCAGCCGAGAGGCAGGCGTCGACGAGGCGGCCCATCCCCTCCGGCAGTGCCGCACGCGACTCGTACGAGAGGTCCGCGCGTCCCGTCGCCGCGTAACTGAGCACGGCGCCCAGCGCGTAGACGTCTCCGGCCGGGCGGGGGCGGCCACCCGCCCGCTGCTCCGGCGGCAGGGTGAAGGGGTCGATCCCGGGAGGGTGGGCGCGCTCCGAGCCGTCCAACGCCGCCGCTCGCACCAGTCCGTAGCCGGTCAGCCGAGGACCGTCCGCCATGAGGAGGGTGGTCGCGGGCGAGATGCCCGCGTGCACCAGCCCGCTCGCATGCCAACCGGCGAGGGCCTGGGCGAGGACCGTGCCCAGCGCACGCACGGTGTGCTCGGGCAACGGCCCCTCGGAGGCGGCGAGCGCCTCTTCGAGCGACAGAGCGGGGAAGCAGTCGTAGGCGACCCACGGGAGGTCCTCATGAGCCGGGGCGATATCGATGACCTGGGCCGCCCAGAAGCCGGTGAGCCGACGGGAGTTCTCGGCCTCCGCGCGAAACCGCACCCGGTATCCCGGGTCCTCGGCGAGCTCTTCGGCGGGCAGCATCAACACGGCCATGCGGCCCGTGCGATCGTCCCGGGCGATACGGCGACGCGCACCGTCGAAGCGGTCGTGGGCATCGGCCGCGCCGACGATACGGAACGGGCCGAGCCGCGCCGTTTCGGCCGCCTGCACACTCATTCACTCCTCCAGGACGTCCGCGGCTCAACGCAGCGGCAGGGCATAGACGCTCTTTCCACTGATGGCGACGGCCAGTTCGTCTGTGAGGGCGACTCTGCGACGCGCCACGATCCCCTTGGCTCCCGCGGCGCCGCTGTCCGTGAAGCGCCAGCGCAGGGTGCCGTCGTCGGCGTCGATGGCATCGACTTCCACGTCATTGCTCATCAGCACCGTGTGCCCGGAAGGACTCACCGTCGTATCGGGCGTGCGCGCTCCGGAAACCGCCTTCGTGACAAAGCCGTAGACGCGCTGCCACCGCACCGCGCCGGTCCTTGCCGAGAGCGCGTGGACCGCGTAGGCGCCATCGGTGGCGTACACCGTGTCCCCGTGGACGACCGGTGGGCCGAAGTCGGCGAGATGCTTGTAGGAGACCTCGCCCTTCGCCGGTACGGTCCACGAGGGCCCGCCACCACGTGCCACGTCGTAGCCGCACAGGTCGGAGCTGATCGAGGCGATGAGTGTGTCGCCGCTGTCGGTGGCCACCGGCCGTCCGACCGTCACGCCCTTGTAGGAGCGCGTCCAGTGTCGCGCCCCATGGGTGCGGTCGAACGCCATGAACTCCTTGCCCCGTACCACGAGGACGTCCTTCATCAGGTATCCCTGATCGAAGCCGCCGGGCAGCGGGCTGGTCCACAGTTCCTTGCCCCGGGTGAGGTCGTAGGCGATCAGGACCCGGCTGTCGGCCCCGTCCCTCTCCTGGCGTTCGGCGGCGATCCAGACGATGCCGCCTTCCGCCGCGAGCAGGGCGGCGTACGGGGTCCGGCCGCCGGAGCGGAGTTCCTCCGGCTCCCACTCGATGTCTCCGGTACGAGGATCGAGAGCGGCGATCCGGGTGCCCGGGATGAGCACCAGGTTCTTCCCGACTGCCCGGAGCCGCCCCCGTGCGCGGACGTCGTCCCTGGTCCACAGCCGCTTTCCGGTGCGCAGGTCCAGCCCGGTGACGCCCTCGCCGGTCGCGATGACAGTGGTCTGGTCCGCGCAGATGGGCGGGGCATACGCAAGCGGTGTGCCGTCGGCGTCGAATCGCCACAGCGGGGTCGGCGGGGCACCCGTGAGCCGACGGCGGGAGCGGTGCGCCGCCGCCAGGCGCTCGGCCGGAGTGGGCGGTGCGGGGGTGTCCCCGGCCGTCGCCACCCCCGCCACGGTCGCTCCCGCGGCGATGCCCGCCGTGCCACCGGCAGCCCCGATGAGCAGGGAACGCCGGGAGGGGCGGGCGGTGCCCCGCGCCCCGGTGCCTTTGGCGGTGTCCGAGCGGCCGGGCACCCGGGTCGGCGGATGCGGGATGCCGACCGTGCCGCGCCGACCGGCGGTCGTCTGCTCGGGCATGGACGTGTGGCCGGTCCCGGCCGCTGCCGCCCCTTCCTCCGAAGGCGCCGTCTCCGCCGCTTCGTTCTCCGTCGCCATCGCTTCGGTCTCCGCGGCCAGCACCGCCGAGGACTGCTCCGCCAGCGCGACGACCAGCCGCGCCGGGAGCCAGCCCGGCACCAGCGCGCTCACGGCCCGGCTCACGCCGCCGTCCAGCGCGGTCGCCCCCGGGCCGCCGCCCTGCGCGGGCGGACCGGCCGCCGCGCCGTCCACGAACGTGGGCATCGCTCCCGCGGGCGCCTGCGCTGCTGCTGACGGGGGCGCGGCGGCCGGGGCGCGGACGCCGCGCATCAGTTCGTCCAGCAGTCCCTGCGCCGTCGGCCGGTCGGCCGGGTCGGGGGCGAGGCATGACCTCAGCGTGTCCCGCAGCTCCTCCGGCAGCGCGTCCGCCTCGGGCCCCAACTGCCCCGTCGCCGCGTACGCCAGCACCGCGCCGAGCCCGAACACGTCCCCCAGGGGGCGCGGCCGCCCGCCCGCGAGCTGCTCCGGGGGCAACGCGTCCGCGGGAAGCCCCGGTACATCGCTCCGGTCGCCGCCTTCCGGAACCGCGGCCCGTACCGCGCCGAACCCGGACAGCCGGGGGCCGTCGTCCGAGATGAACACCGTGCCCGGCGCGATCCCCGCATGCGCGGCGCCCGTCTCGTGAATTCCGGCCAGGGTCTCGGCGAGTGCCGCGCCCAGCGCGCGCACGGTGCGGACCGGGAGCGGGCCTCCGCACGCCTCCAGCGCGGCGGGCAGGGGCAGCATCGGGCGGTACGGGGACACGCTCCACGGGGGTTCGCCGGCCGTGTCCGAGACCTCCGACACCGGGGCGAGCCAGCGGAACGGCCGGGCGCGGCCGAGCAGGCGCGCACTCTCCGACTCGGCCAGGAAGCGGGCCCGATGGGCGGCGTCGTCCACACGTTCCGCGAGTGGTGTGGTGACCACGACGGTGCGGGCCCCGTCCACGCCGCGCGCGATGAACTGGCGGGCGGCCGCGGTGATCCCGCCCGCTCCGGGAGCCAGTCTCGCGATCACATGGTACGGCCCGAGCCGCCGCGGATCGTCCTGGCTCAGCGGTTCCACTTGCGCCCCCCGTGGCAGCCGCGGGTACGACGCCGCCCGTCAGCCACTGGTCAGCCCGCGCACCGTGCTGTAGATGTCCAGCGCGGCCAGGCACAGGGGAACGAGGGAGAGCAGGAAGGCGCTCTCGGCGAGGTCGGAGAGGCGGCCCCAGAAGGGCGAAACTCCCACCCTGGGGATGATCAGCGCGATGGCCAGCAGCAGTCCGGCGCCCGCCGTGACGGCTGCGGCCAGCCAGATGGTGCGGATGTCGAGCGGACCGCGGTCGTTCTCGGTCACGAGCTTGAGCACCGCGTCGGCCGGCGGGTTCAGGGACAGCCCCAGCACGAGCAGGGCGAGAGAGACCAGGCCCGCGCCGAGGACGGCGGCGACCTGGGTGGTGTAGCGGAAGAGGCGGGCGCGCAGCAGCATCGCGAGGCCGGACGCGAGCCCCAGCAGCTGCCCCCACATGTTGTCGGAGAATCCCAGGACAGCGGCGGAACCGACGACGACGGCCGAGCAGCCGCCGACCAGGCCGAGCAGCATCTCGTGGCCGCGGCGGGCCTGGGCGGCGACGCGCTCGGCATCGAGGGGTTCCGCGGCGTGGGCGGTGTTCGGGTCCAGGCTCTCGTCGGTCGCCGAGTGGGGTGCGGCGTATCCGATGGGCAGACGGGCGACGCGTGCCGACAGACCCGGCAGGAAGGCGATGGCTCCGATCGCGACGACGGCGCAGACGGCCGCCGTCCCGGTGGGCCCGGCTTCGGTGAGGATCGCGCAGAACGTGGCGACGGTGCCGACGCTGGAGGCGAAGACGGCCGCGACGAACGGTGCGTCACCGCCCGGCATGGCGACGACGAGGGCGACGGACCCGACGAGCACGGCTACGCAGCCGAGCAGGAACTGCAGACGGCCGACCCCCGCGTTCGGTTCGAGGGCCAGGAGGCCCGATCCCGCGATCATGAGGTGGGGCAGCGCCCCCAGCCCGAGCGCGATGGCGGACGCGCGGTCCTCGTACACCCGGGCCCGTACACCGGCGAGCGCGGTCAGCAGAACGCCGACGGCCGCGGCGATGATGCCCGGCAGGCCGTGCATGTCGTGCTTGACGGGGTCGGCGAACCAGAGCACGAAGCCCATGAGGATGATCAGCAGGGAGCCGCCGAAGAGACCGGACACTCGCAGGAGCTGGTCGTTCCACAGGGTCCGGTCGCGAGTGACGGCGGAGGCGATCGCGTCCGAGACGTCGTCGTATACGGCGGGCGGCAGCGACTCCGCGAAGGGACGCAAGGACAGCAGCTCGCCGTCGAGAACCTGCTGGGCCGTCAAGGAGCGGGAACTGTCCAGGACCGTACCGTCGCGGCGCACGAGGTGGTATCCGGTGGGGGCGCCCGCGGGCTGGGTCTGACCGGTCAGCCGCAGGATCTCCGGATATACGTCGGCGACGGCGACGTCCTCGGGGAGGGCGACATCGATCCGGCTGTCGGGAGCGACAACCGTGACTCTGCAGAAGCCGGTCGTAGCGGACGTACTCACTTTCAGGTCCCCCTCGTTCAGTCTTCCGCCTCGCTCGTACATGCGCGCGGCGGCCACCCTACCCGGGCCGTGCTGCCCATACGTCGATAGGATCGCCCCTCGCGGAGGGAGGCCGTCGCCACGGGGGTGTCGGACGAGAACTGTCCCGCCGCGCGGAGGGATGAGGGATCCGGTGAGCCAGGTCGTCGTCAAGCGCCAGCCGCGGGCTCTGCCGCCCGAGGTGCCGACCGAGGAACTCCGCCTCGAACCACCCCCCGAGCTGCCGCGCGGGCAGCAAGAGGGCATCTTGATGCAGCTGTTGCCGACGCTCGGCATGGGCTCGTCGATGGTCTACTTCTTCATGCCGGGCGCTCAGCCCATGATGAAGATCATGGGCGTGATGATGATGTTCTCCACGCTCGGCATGACCATCGCGATGATCATGCGGCACCGGCGGGGTTCCCAGGGGCAGATGGCGGACATGCGCCGCGACTACCTCAAGTACCTCGCGCAGACCCGCAGGACCGTGCGGAAGACGGCGCGGCGGCAGCGTGACGCGCAGTACTACCTGCACCCCGCCCCCGAACAGCTCTGGGCGGTCGTCGCCGAGGGCAGCCGGGTGTGGGAACGGCGCTTGACCGACAAGGACTTCGGCCAGGTACGCATCGGACTCGGACCACAGCAGCTCGCCACACCCCTGGTCGCCCCCGACACCGCCACGGTCGACGACCTGGAACCGCTGACGGCGGGCGCGATGCAGAAGTTCCTCGCGACGCAGGGGTCGCTGGACGGCATGCCCATGGCCGTCTCGCTGCGCGCCTTCTACCACATGACGGTGTCCGGAACGCCGGAGTACGTCCACGGGGCGACACGGGCGTTCATCGCGCAGCTGGCCACGCTGCATTCGCCGGAGGACCTGGTCATCGCCGTGGTGGCCGCCCGCGGGGCGGCGGAACAGTGGGAGTGGACGAAGTGGCTCCCGCATGCGCAGGTGATGGGCGCGGTCGACGGGGCGGGCTCACGGCGCCTGTTCAGCGACTCGCTGGCCGAGCTGGAAGAGCTGCTCCGGGGCCGTCTGGACGGACGCAGCCGGTTCAGCCGGGACGCCCAGCCGGCCCTCGACCAGCCGCAGCTCGTGGTCGTACTGGACGGTGGGATCGTGCCGCCGGACTCGACGTTCGCAACGCCCGAAGGCTTGCAGGGTGTGACGATCATCGAGGTGGTGGCGGGCGAGCTCGACGAGCCGCGCGGCGGTCTGTCGGTCGTCGTACGCCCGGGCAAGCTGCAACTGCTGTCGCAGGTCGCGGCGTACGACGGCACCCCTGACGTGTTGTCCTCGGAGGCCGCGGAGGCGCTGGCGCGCCAGCTCGCGCCGCTGCGCATGGGCGGGGGTGACGACGACGAGCCGCTGCTCGCCAACCTCGACTTCACCGATCTGCTGGGGCTGGGGGACGCGGGCTCCGTGGACGTGTCCCGCACCTGGCGGCCGCGCTCGCTGGCCGAACGGCTGCGGGTGCCGATCGGCATCACGGAGGACGGCTCACCGGTCATGCTGGACCTCAAGGAGGCCGCCCAGGAGGGTATGGGCCCGCATGGCCTGTGCGTCGGCGCGACGGGATCCGGAAAGTCCGAACTGCTGCGGACCCTCGTGCTGGGTCTCGCGGTGACCCACTCGTCGGAGACCCTGAACTTCGTTCTGGCGGACTTCAAGGGCGGCGCGACCTTCGCCGGGATGTCCGAACTCCCCCATGTGGCAGCGGTCATCACCAACCTCGCGGACGACCTGACACTGGTCGACCGTATGCGCGACTCGATCAGCGGCGAGCTTCAGCGGCGTCAGGAGTTGCTGCGGTCGGCGGGCAACTACGCGAACGTGCATGACTACGAGAAGGCACGCGCCGCCGGTGCCCCACTGGAGCCGCTGTCGTCACTCGTCCTGGTGATCGACGAGTTCAGCGAGCTGTTGACGGCGAAGCCGGACTTCATCGACATGTTCATCCAGATCGGCCGCATCGGCCGATCGCTGGGCGTCCACCTGCTCCTGGCCTCGCAGCGGCTGGAGGAGGGACGGCTGCGCGGTCTGGAGACGTACCTCTCCTACCGCATCGGTCTGCGTACCTTCTCCGCCTCGGAGTCGCGTACGGCCTTGGGCGTACCGGACGCCTACCACCTGCCGTCCGTGCCCGGCTCCGGTTACCTGAAGTTCGGAACGGACGAGATGACCCGCTTCAAGGCGGCGTACGTCTCGGGCACCTACCGCACCCGTACCCGCACCGAACTGGACGGCACATCGCTGCCGGTCGAACGGCGGCCGGTGCTCTTCACCGCGAGCGCGGTCCCCGTGACGTACACGACGCCCGACCCCGCGGCGCTGATCACCCCGGCCCAGCAGGAAGACGACGCGCTGGCCGAAACGGTCCTGGACGTGATCGTCGGCCGCCTGGAAGGCCAGGGACAGCCGGCCCACCAGGTCTGGCTGCCGCCCCTGGACAAGGCCCCGGCCCTGGACGAACTGCTGCCGCCCCTCGCCACGACCCCGGAGCGTGGTCTGCAGTCGGCGGACTACGCCCGGCCCGGCGGGCTGGTCGTCCCCATCGGCCTCATCGACAAGCCGGTCGAGCAGCGCCGCGACATCCTCTACCGCGACTTCTCGGGAGCCGCCGGCCACATGCTGGTGGTGGGCGGTCCGCAGTCCGGCAAGTCGACCCTGATGCGCACCCTGGTCTCGGCCTTCGCCCTCACCCACACCCCGGCCGAGGTGCAGTTCTACGGGCTCGACTTCGGTGGCGGCGGCCTGAGCACCATCGCCGACCTGCCGCATGTGGGCGGAGTCGCCTCGCGCCTGGATCCGGAGAAGGTCCGGCGCACCGTCGCCGAGGTCGCCGGTGTCCTGGCACGCCGCGAGGAGTACTTCCGCGCCCAGAACATCGACTCCATGAGCACCTACCGGCGGCAGCGGGCGGCCGGGCAGCACGCCGACCAGGGGTGGGGCGACGTCTTCCTCGTCATCGACGGCTGGGCCAACTTCAAGGCCGAGTACGAGATGCTCGAAGGCATCGTCAGCGACATCGCCGGCCGCGGCCTGGGCTACGGCGTGCACATCGTCATCACCGCCTCCCGCAACATGGAAGTCCGCGCGTCGCTCAAGGACCAGCTCCTCAACCGTCTGGAACTGCGCCTCGGCGACACGATGGACTCGGAGTTCGACCGCAAGGTCGCCGCGAACGTCCCGGCCGGCGTTCCGGGCCGCGGCCAGATGCCCGAGAAGCTGCACTTCATGGGAGCCCAGCCGCGCATCGACACCGGCCATGACGCCGATGGCATGACGGACGCGACCACGGAGATGGTCCGCGCCGTGGGCGGCGCCTGGTCCGGCCCGCCCGCTCCCCGTGTCCGCCTGCTGCCGCGCAAGCTCCGCGCCGACGAACTCCCGAAAGGCTTCGAATACCCGCAGCACGGCATCGCGATCGGTATCGACGAGAACAACCTCGAGCCGGTCTTCGTCGACTTCGAAACCGACCCCTTCTTCGTCATCTTCGGTGAGAGCGAATCGGGCAAGACGTCCCTCATCCGCCTCATCGCCAAGCAGATCACCGAACGGTACGGTCCGGACGAAGCCAAGATCGTGGTCGGCGACTACCGCCGCTCCCTCCTCGGCGTCATCCCCGACAGCCACCTTCTGGAATACGCGCCGATCGCCTCGGCACTGGAACTCCACGCCGGCGCGCTGAACAGCCTCATGGAACGGCGCGCCCCGAAGCCCGACATCACCCCTCAGCAGCTGCGGGACCGCAGCTGGTGGAGCGGCCCCCAGTTCTTCGTCATCGTGGACGACTACGAACTCGTCTCCACGAGCAGCGGAAACCCCTTGGCCGTCCTCACCGAGAACCTCCCCTTCGCCCGCGATGTCGGCATGCGCTTCATCATCGCCCGCAGCTCGGCCGGCGCCTCACGCTCGATGTTCGAGTCCTTCATGCAGCGCGTGAAGGAGCTCGGCGCACAGGGAATGGTGCTGTCCGGAGACCCCGGTGAAGGCGACGTCCTCGGCGGCGTCCGCCCGCGCCCCATGCCCCCCGGCCGCGGCTACTTCGTCTCCCGCAAGAGGGGAATTCCGCTCACCCAGGTGGGCTGGCTGCCCGAGCAGTAACAGAACTGGTCCCGGAGACACCACGGTGAAAATCTCTGTACAGCGTCGGCTCAGCATCGGGTCGGCAATCGCCGTGTGCCTGCTGGCTACCGCCGGTGGAACTTTCTACTTCACCGGCGGGTACGCAAAGTGGCACGACGGCAGGTCCCTGGACAAGGCCTGCGGAGGTATCGTTCCGAAGGACGAAGTCCGCACGGCACTGGGCACCAACCACGTCCGCGCCGAGTCGGATACCACGCGGTATTTCCCGAGCGGCGACGAAGGGCGCATCACGAACTGCTATGTGGAAGACCCGGACAGCGGCAAGACCATCACGGTGGACCTGCACTGGGCTTCGCAGGCGGAGCGGATAGCCTCGGCCATCAAGCACGAGTTCCTCACCACGGTCGGCGGTGCCGCCGTCCCCATGGGGCGAGGGTGGCCGGGCACCGTGGTGTCGGATGAAGGTTTGTACGGCGGCATGGAACTGGGATGCCGCAACAAGAAGGGCGAGAGTCTGCTCGTCAGCACCTTCTCCTTCGATGACCTCCTCGACCCCGAGAACCCGGGCGAAGGCCGTGCGGTCTTCGCCCGGGTGACGAGCGGCATAGCGAAGAGCGCGGCTGAGAAGTTCAATTGCGACGCGCCCTCGGGCGATGCCATCAAGGAAATCGCCCCCAACCCGCTGCGGAACCCGACGCCGATCGCCCAGGCGGAGGGAACCTGTTCCGCGGTGGCCAAGCTGGACCTCAAGCGCCGCGACCTGGAGTCGGTTACGGAAGCCCCCGCGGACCCGACGTCCCCAGCGGAGGACTGCTACCTGAGAAACGCCGAAGGCGAGCCGGTGTACAGGCTGACCGCCCTCTACGGGAGCTTCGCCAAGGGGGTGCGCTACAAATCATCGAGCTTCGAGCTCCACGATTCCCTCGGCGCTGGTGAGGACTCGGACGCCGACGCGAAAACCCACCGCGCCTACGGGAATGCCCGCTGCCCGGAGGGCCTGGGTACGGGTCTCTACACCCTGTCGGGACTCTCCTGGAGCACGCAGGCCGAACCTTCCCTCAAGGAGCCCGACCCCGCGTTCGAGCGGGCCGCGCTGAAGGCGTTCGCTCAGCAGTCCGCCAAGCTCCACGGCTGCAGCGGACTCCAGACGCCGTAAGGGAGCGCAGGGGCAGGCGGCCAACTGAGAAAATGGGGGTGGGGAACCGCCCCGCGGTTGCCCCCCCCCCCCCCAACAAGATCAAAAGGTGGTGTTTTCTAAACTCTTGGTTGAATTTCTTTTCCTAAAGTGGTCAGTCCCCTTCCCTTTTTTGGATGACTTTCCTGCG
>NZ_JBVIVI010000002.1:1422095-1528072 GCF_055595765.1 Streptomyces sp. NPDC040405 | reverse complement strand
GAGGTTTTTTTCTAAGTGGTCCTCAAGTTTCAAGGGCGGAGGAGGATCCAAGACACCGGAGGGGAGGGAGGGGGAGGGCGACAAATGGAGAAAGGGGGGGGGGACAACCGCTCGGTGTTTCCCCACCCCCTCCCAGACAGGCTCAAAAGGTGATGTCCTCGAACATCTGGGCCGACTTCTTGTCAGTAAGGTGGTAATCCACCTTACTTTCGTGGATGAGCTTCGCGACGTGCGTCAGGGTGTGATCGATGTGGGCAGCCCTGGCCCTGAACTGCTTCTCAGCCGCCAGCATCATCGTGTGGGCTTCGCCCTCCCAGCCGTCGGTAACCTTCTTCACCGCAGCCACGATGTCATCGATCTGCTTGCGCACCACCTTTGCGCCCTTTTCGATGTCGCTGGCGGTCGAGTCCAGTGAGCTGTAATTGACCTTGAGGTCCATACCATCTCCGGTGTTGTGTCAGATGCGTTGATCGACCTGGCCCTGGAGGACCCCGACGACCGCGTTCAATCTTTACTGGTACAGATCGACCTTGCTGATGCCGGACGAGCTGCCAGGGTCGAGCTGTCCACCGGCGGCGCTACCGTTGACGTCGACCTTCTGGAGCCTTCCTGCGATCTCGCTGTCGTTGGCACCACTGGAGCGGTGGGTGAGGACCACTGCCTCATGAACGCCCTTGATCAACTTCTGCAGGGCCTCGTGGTCGAGATTCAGGTCCGACTGCGCCTTCTGAAACGCACTGGCACCGGCGCCCTTCCAGGCTGCCTCTACCGTGGCAACGGCATTCGCCAGAGTCTTCAAGTTGGTCGCGAGCTCGGAGCCAATCTGCTCGATTGACGCCTCGAAGCTCTGGAATGCTGCGTCGCTAACGTGCTGAGAGCCCGACATATTCCACCTTCCCCCATGATGTGTTGGTGAGTCGAGATGGGGTTTTCTCTTCTCAACTCACCCTGTCAGAGCTTCCTACCGAGTCCGGCGGGAAGCAGCAACCCCTCGCTCGTCATCCACACGTGTTTCACGGGTGGTAAGCGAGGCGCTGTCAGTACTGGCTGCCACGGCGCCTCACCATGACAACGGCCACGGCAGCAATCACGACGGCAGCTCCTGCCCCCAAGGCGATCCAAAGACCGGTATTGCCGCTCTCGCTCGACTTGGCGTCAGCGGCGGTTTCCTTACCTGCCTGCTGATCGGAAGCCTGCTTGTCCGAGTCGGCGGGCTGATGTTGGTTGCCGCCGGACTTCGAAGCGGAAGGGGACGGGTCTGGCGTGGTCGCACCCTCGCGCTTGAGCAGAGGGTTCACGTCCGCCGGGCCCGGCTTCCCCTTACCGTCGAGCAAGACCTGAGCGGGTCGGATGATGCCGTATCCGAGGTACCGGCTCGGGATCTTTCCCTTGGGCTTATTAGCAGTTTGCATCATGACCCGGAGGACCTGGTTGTTAGTCCAGCTGGGATGCTTCGACCAGATGAGTGCGGCGGATGCGGACGCCAGGGCAGCGGCCGGGCTTGTCCCAGTAGTGCGACAGAACGCCTTCATGTCCTCACAACGCCCTGGAATATCTTCTCCCGGCGCAGCCAAGGCTACTTGAGAACCATAGGTGGAGAACTTTGCCACAGTGCCGCTGGAATCCACTGCCCCCACGCCGACCACTCCGGGAATGTTTGCAGGATAACCGGATGTGTTGTTCTCGTCTCCATCATTCCCCGACGAAGCAAAGATCAAATTTCCCTTTGAAATGGCATAATCAACCGCACGCCTGGTGTAGGGGGCGTCATCACTGGCCCCCGAAACGCCCATCGAAATATTGATCACCTTGGCCCCGTTGTCGACCGCAAACCGGATCGATTTGCCCATTACTTCATCTGTGGCAAACACATTCCCCAGTCGATTCTTCAGGGGGAGAATTTTTGCATCTGGAGCCAAGCCCTGAATTCCACCACCGGCTCCCGTTCCTGCGATAAGGGAGGCCATTCCCGTTCCGTGCCCCTCGGAATCATCAGTCGCTTTCGCCGAATCACCCGCCATGTTTTTCCCGCTCAAAACACGTCCGCGAAGCTCCGGAACCTCATTATCAACGCCACTGTCCACAACAGCGACAGTCACGCCACTTCCTGTCGCTTCCTCCTGCATCTGCTCAAATTTCATGGCGTCCAGATACCACTGACGTGACCGCACGTCTTCAGCCGATGCCGCCGGAACTGTTCCAGCCCAACAAGTCAGCGCCGCCGTAAGCAATACAAGTGAGCGCTGTGCGTTACTCCGCGCGGCGCGAATCGGGATCGGCATGACGTGTGGTTCTCCTCAACTTCCTGCGGGACTCATGTCGCTAGTCGACAACTGGAGGAACAGTGTCTCGCCGTCCCAAAGTCCAGGTCTCTTCATCTTCGACCAGGTAGTCGGGCGCCTCGCCCGTCTCCTGATTGGCCCTGGTTGTGCTGGTGCGCGATGAGGGCCCTGGCACACCTGCCTGGCCTCCCCTGACAAGGCCCGCGCCACCGGGAGTGAATTCACTTCGCTGCTGATTGGAGTGGCGAGGCGCCGCGACGGAACCTCCGGATTCCAATACCGAGCGACGTTCTGTCCCCTGCCGAGCAGCCGTCGGATTGCCGTGCCTGCCTCCTTCAGAGACGAACGGAGTCCGCGGCGGATTCACTCGTCCACCGGACTCCGAGGAAAGTCGACGTTCCGGCGTGGAGTTACCAGTGATCGACTGCCCGCCCCGGGTGTTGGGGGGGCTGCCACCCACCACCGGCCCTCGCGGCGTCGGCGTTCTCTCTTCCCCGATCACCGTTGCGCGAGGCAATCTCGGCCCGCTGGTCAACGGACGTTGCTTCCCGCCGACGATTCCCTCGTTGTTCCCCGTTCGAGGCAGGACAGGGCCCCTGGGGGTTGTCGTACTGGTCAGGGGCTTTCCCCCCGAAGGGCCAAGGCTCCTCGGGGTAGGGCCGATACGCGGCGAATTCGGCTTTACGGTTGGAGTGGATGGCCCTGGCCTCACCGGCGCGGGCGGCAACGTCGCTTCCCGTCGTGCCTCTGGAGGAGCGCTGGTCGGCGGAGCGTCGCCAATACGCCGATCGGCGGTGTCCGGCGGCATCACAGATTTCGCCCCGTCAATGGCAGTGCGGGTGTCTTGGCCGCCCTCTTGCGCAACACGAGTCCGAGGTTCGGGGACGCTGGACCCATCCGGCTGAGCCTTGGCATCCGAAGCTGTCGCGTAGCCTTCGGCCCCGGGAGATGAGCCGTCTGCCTGGCCAACCTGCTCGCGGAGGCGACTGGGGACGGGCAACGGCTTGAACCTGGGCTCCTCCCGCGCCTTGATCTCATCATTCGCAAACCGGTAGTACGAGGTCACCCGCTCCAGCTGATGAATGGCCGCCTGCTTGTTGGTCGTCGCGTCCTTCTGGAGCGCGTCGTCCAGGTCGGGGTCCCCGTGGGCTTTGGCTACGTCCACCGGCTTGGGGATGGCCTTCTGTGCCTCCCTCAACGCCTGGCCCGACGCGGCCATCTGATCACCCACGACTGCGGCGTACTGAGCGAGTTTCATGACCTCGCCGGCGAACTCACGCGTCCAGTCGCGGAACCCCTCCGCGCCCTCGCCCTCCCACTCCACGCGCTCCGCGTACCCGCGCAGGCCGAGCCCGATGGCGTCGATCCTGGGACTTGCGTCACCTACCGCGCTCCCCGCGCTGGTCAGCTTGTCCGGATCGGCATCAGCGACCAACGCGTGCAGCTCCGCAAGAGACATGCCCTCGAATTCCGAGCTTGCCATTCCCCCACTCCCCGCTACTAGCCGAAGGTCTCGTCCGACGTACCGCTCTTGCCCGTGCCCGTACCGGCAGCGTTGGCATCGCCGTCGGCCGACTGCTCGCGCTGAGGATCCGTCTTGTCGTAGTAGTTCTGTCCGCGCTTGTAGATCTCTCGCAGTCGAGCTGCCTGCTCTGCGTCGACGCCGTCGTAGCCACGATCGGAGATCTGGACAGTGACACCGAGCGCTTCGAGCTGGTCACCGAGGATCTGCGAGAGTTCCTCGAGACGGGTGTGGACCCTCTGGTAGCTCCCGGCCAGTTCCTCAGCCGCTGGAAACTTCCCGTAGGCCGCCGCCGCGATCCGGTGCTCGCTGATCTTGCTCCTCGCCGCCGGTGACTCTTCGAGGTCCTTCAGCATCTTGTCGAGCTGCTTCTTGAAGTAGGCCAGCGTCTCGGCCTTCTTCGATATGCCCGAGCCCGCGTTGAGCCCAGGCCGCACCCCCGCCTCACCCACGACTCCCCCCGTTCATCGCTTTCCGCCCTCCCCTTACGACGTACGCCAGCTCAACTACCACTCTAGCCCTGGAGTGCATGTCCCCCAACTACATAACGGTCTCGGAATCTTGGCGATTCCGTGACAGAGCCGAGCCGGGGCGACTGAGAGACGCCAGACTCTTCAGATACACCCTCAACTGTCCAGCTTTACGGCATTTGCTCACCCGGAGATTCGACCGCACGAAGCACGTCCGAGGCTTCACCCTCTCAACGGAGGGCAATTGGCTGAACAGACAACCCTAGTGAGGGAGACATAGGCATGCTTGAGCATCCATACTTATCTTGCCTGAATGGATTGTCGAACCGACGCCACTCAGAACTCGCGGTCGAGATCGGTTCCCTCCGGAGCCCGATAACATGCCGAGACCACCGTCACATTGATCATGGTGTCGCCGCTGGCCGTCTTCTTCAGCCCTGTGAAGTTCGCGGCGAACTTCTCTTTCTTGTTCTCCGCGAGGATCTCCGGATCCTGATCTTTGCTACGAGCCTTCCCGTCCTTAATGATTTTCCAGCCATGTTGGGGAAGTTCCTTCCGGAGATTTTCCATCCCCTGCTGGACCTGCTCTTCGGAAAGTCCGTAAACCGACCACGGATGACGCGCTATATACAAGTTTTCAGAATCAGGCGCATCTTCACAACGAGCGATCCCCGGGCCCGGTTCGGTAACCTTTCCCTTGAGGTCTATCAATTCCAGGAGAGCACTCGATATACTCTTGGTTTTTTGCCTGGCCGCATCGACCTCCAGCTTCGTCGGCTCATACCCGAGATCGTTCACGTTCGAGCACCCCGCAGAGATTGATCCGATAGCCACGGCAGCGATTGAAGCGACAACGACTCGTCGCCAGGTTTGACCTATCAATTTTTTCGCTACCCGTCCTTGACTTTGCCATAGTTCTCGGTGACCACAGACGCCTGGTTGGCCAGGCTCTTAGAACCAGGCCTCCAGCACTGTGCTTCCGTAGCTGTGGCCGATTACCGTGGTATGGCTTGCGTCCGAGCCACCCTGAGCGGTTTCCAGTCCGTGGAGGAAATCATTCAGCTCAGGTGCACCGCGCTCCGCATACGAAGGAGACATTGCCTCTGGCGCGATGCTCTGGGGGGCGTCATATCCGATCCATGAGATTGTAGATACGTTCTGGCCCGGAGCCTTCACCTGACTTTCTCTCCAGAGGTTGCCCATATGACCGATGTACTTATCCGACTTATCCAGATTAGTGAAAGTGCCCGGAACGAGGACTGCGGTGTGATCGGCCTTGTCCGGGTTTCCGTTCGCCACGATTGATCGTCCGCCGCCTTCGGGGTCGAACCCGAGAAGATATGCCGGAGGCAGACCTTCCTCTCCCGTTCGGTCGAAGCGCTTCTGTATACCCGCCATGGCATGCAGAGCGGTCCTCAGTCTATTCCGCTCATCTTCATGCTTGTACTGCCATCGAACCCAGTCCGGGTTGTAATGTTTCCCACCCTCCGCTGGGTCGTTGGCAATCCATTTCGGCTTCGGCTCGTCGGGTATATTCTGAAGTTTAAGCCTGAACTCGGCTCGCTTTTCCTCGTATACCACACGATTGGCCTCGTCGCGAACATCCGAAAGAATTCCGTTCAACTTACCAAGAGAGGCAGGGTACATAGCGGCATACTCGGGCTTTTCTTCCTCTGAGAGTCCCTTCCACCACTTGGCGTTGTCTTTGGTGCTGCCGTCCTTGGGTGGATGCCTAATGGCGTCCAGTTGATCTTTCGCGCCGCCGCGGACACCAGAAGTGTCCTTCTTGGCGTCGGCCCAGTCCTCCGCGGAGACGGTCAGATCATCGTCGGCCTTGAGCTTTCGTAGCTTCGGGGCCCACTTTTCATCGGCCTGCGTGGCCTCGTAGACGGCTTGGGCGATGCGGTTGGCGTAGGCCACCGCGTGGCCGTAGTGGGGATTGGGGTGACTGTTGGACGCCTGGCGCTCCAGAGCCTTGGCCGTGTCGTTCTCGTCACCGGTCGGGTCGATCGGCTTGTTCGACGGCTTTCCCTTCGCGCTGCCCGTGACCGTGCCACCCTCCGGCACTTTGCCGTCGACCTTGTCGCCACCCGCTGGGTAGCTGACCGAGCCATCGGAGCCGCTCTGGCTCCAGCCGGGCTTCTTGTCAGCGCTCGCGAGGCTCATCCCGGTGTCGCCGGATGCCTGGCGCTTCATCTGCGCCCATTCCGCCTCGAATGTCGACATGTTTTCCCCGTTCCCCCCATCACGGACAGGTCATGATGACCACAAAGCGCCCCGTGTATGACCGAAGTCCGACAAGCCCATGAGTAGTCCTACTCAGATGCGGCGGACGAACGGCGGCGGCGGTTCCGTTCGTTGACGACCGCCGCGCAGCCCGCGAGGAAGGCGACGAGGACGGCGGCGCCGCCCAAGGAGTAGGTCGCGAGACGTTCTTGCCGCTCCTGGGGGGTCTCGCCCAGGACCATGGGCGCCGCATCGGGGGCGTCGACGTTGTCGGTGGCTCCCTTGTCGAGGGTGACGCGGTCGATGGGAGCGTCGTCCTCGGTGAGGGCGCGGACGGGGTCGACGACACCCCATCCGATGAACTGATCATGGTGGTTGACCACCCGTTCGGCTGTCTGTCCGATCTGGGCGACGACCTGGCGCGGCTTCCAGTCGGGGTGCTTCGCCCGGATCAGCGCGGCGACACCGGCGACGTAGGGGGCGGAGAAGCTGGTGCCGTTGTCGACGCACTGGCCGCCCTTGGGGACGGTGGAGACCATTTCGACACCGGGCGCCGCCACGTCGACGAAGTCACCGGACTGGGAGAAGGGGGCGCGCTCGTTGTTGCGGTCCGAGGCGCCGACGGCGAGAACGCCGTCGTAGGCGGCCGGGTAGGTCTCCTTGACCTTGCCGTCGAGTCCGTCGTTTCCGGCCGAGGCGACCACGACGACATCTGCCTCCAGCGCGCTCTGGACCGCCCGCTGCAGGTTGTTGTTGGCCTCGAGCGGTTTGACGGTGTCCTGGGAGATGTTGATGACGCCGGCCCCCGCCTGGACCGCCCGGTCGATGGCGGTGGCCATGGTGTCGGTCGTGCCGGAGCCCTTTTCGTCGTTCTGCCGAATCGGAATGATCTTGGCTTCGGGTGCGATGCCGACGAATCCGGTGCCAGGGTGAGGACGTGCCGCGATGATGCCCGCGACCTTGGTGCCATGGCCGACCGAATCGTCCGTGCCGTCGCCCTTCTTCCCCTTGGACAGACTCTTCTTGCCGCCCTTGCGGACCTCGCTGCCGTCCTTCGTGTCGACCGCGTCCTTGAGCTGTGGATTGGTGTTGTCCACCCCGGTGTCGATCACCGCGACCTTGACGGGACGGCCCTTGGCGTCTTTCCCCTTGGTGTCCTGCCACAACTGGTCGAGAAGAACGCGTTGCAGCGACCAGGGCGTGCCCTTGATCTGCTTGGCGGGGTAGGTGCATTCACCGCTGCCCGCGAGGGACACGTCCTGGGCGCGCGGGGCCGGGGCCGGGGGCGGGCCGGCTGCCGTGGTCAGCGCTGTGAGGAGCAAGGCCGCCGACAGAGCGAATGGCTTGGTCATGCCCCACACCGACTTCGTGTTCATCGAGTGCCCCATGTCTCACGACCCCTGCGGCTGCCTGGCGCTGTTGTAGTCGAGCCGTGGCCCCGTCGGGAGGAACGCGGACCAGTTGGCGGGCACCGGAACCGGTTTCGCGCCCTCGTAACCGAGATTCCGCTGAGCCCTGTTCACATCCTGCTGGGACTCGGCGGTCGAGGCCTTCCCGGCCTTGTCCTCCCCGCCGATCTTGGACTTCCCCGAATCGCTGTCGTTGTTGGAGGGAACCGCGTAGCGAAGCCCGGTGTCCGTCACCAGGAAGACCGGTCCATCCTTGATCTGACGACCGGTGACCTGGCGGTACAGGAGCCCCGACCCCGGGGTGACGTAGGCGCTGGTGGCGCCGTCCGGGATGGTGGCGGGGAAGTTCGTACCGGCCCAAGTGGTGAGTTTCGGATCGCCCTTGGGGGTCACCCCGTTGAAGATGTTGCAGCTGGTGTCGCGGGCGCTCCCGCCCGCCGCGCCGTTGACGGAGTTGGACTGGTCCGGGATTTCCTCGGGCCAGTGGTATTTGTCGTAGAACCCGTCCCCGGTGTCCGGGTTGAACGAGCCCGGCTTCACGCGCACCGCCGAGCTCGCGTCATTGACGGAGCTCTGGCTGCGCATGAGGAGCTTGGCGACGAACTCCGAGACGCGCTGCACCTTGCCCTGCAGCACCACGTACTTCTGCGTTCCGGTTCCGCTCGGCGCCTCGATGACCATGCCGACCCGATTGGCCTTGTCGCCCAGGCTCGGGATTCCGGCGTCGCCGCCGATCGAGCCCGGGACCTGCGGGAAGTCGATGGGGGATCCGTCCCGGAGGGTGGCCAGCCAGTCGCTGGTCACCCGCTGGGGCTGTGCGCCGTCCTGAAAAATGGAGCGGAGCAGAAGACTCGTGTCCGAGGGGGACTTCTGCTTCCAGTCCGGCCCGCCGATTAGGTATTTGGTGCCGTTCGGGGATACCAGGTAACGGGCGCCGTCCTGGCCCTGCACGTAGAGGGCCTGACCGCCCCGCAGCGCCTGTGGGCCACGTAGCTTCTTCAGCTTGGGGTCTCGTTCCGAGAAGACGAAGACCGCCTTTTGCGTGGTCTTCCCATTGCCACCCGGCTGTTCACAGACCGCCCACGCCTTTTGCTTCTTCGCCTCATCGGATGCCGGCAAACGGTCCGGTGCGTACGGGATACCGATGGTGGGGCCGCGCGGGATGTGTCCGTTGTCCAGCTCGGACTCCTTCACCTTGAGGATCGTGGACGACGATTTCCCGGGCTCGAGGAGGAGCTTGGCGGAGGCGAAGTTGAGTACGGGATGGAGCTGGACCTTCCCGTCGGTCTTGAGGACGACGTACCGGGTGGTCGACTCACTGCCCACGATGACATGGGAGGCGACATCATCCCAGCCCTTGGGCGCGACAGGCTTGAACATCCCCCAGGCCCCGAATCCCGCGAGAATCAGGGCACCGACGATGACACTGGGGAGGGCCGCCCGCAGTGGACGCGGCGCGCCCTCCTCGGTTCCGCTGGGCGTCGGTTGCAGAAATGCCGCGACTGTCCGCTTCTTCGCAAAGGTATAGGCGTTGAGTTCATCCCGCCGTGATGCCATGTTTAGCCGCTTCTCCCCGGTTTTCGGCCTCGGTAGTCAGGTGGCCTGCCCTCGGTCCTGGTGTCGTACCGACCCTCTACTATGCCGGTAGTGAATTAACTCATGTCGCCCGGGGACGCTCGTGGGAACAACCAACGACCGGGCTGCTCGGGCGGGTTTCGGACTTTAAGGGGCTGACGGGGATGGCTGCCGCCACGCGCGGACGTAGCGCGAGGAGCGCGTCCGGCCGACAAACACCGAGCGGACAAGGTTCGGGTTCACCTGCCCCGGCTCCCCCGGAGGGCGCGGCCGCAGCCCCCGTCACTCCGCGACTGACGTCTCGGCCCGGCAGCATGGGCCCCCTGCGGCTGCAGCAGCTGGTGCTGGTGGAAGTGGCCGCCGCGCTCGTGCTCGTCGCCTGGGTCATCGACAAGCTGCTCCTGGTGCCCGCCGCGGTCATCGGCGTGGTCCTCGTCCTCCTCGCCGTGGTCCGCCGCCATCAGCAGCCGGTACCGGAGTGGCTGAGCACCGCGAGCGCGCTGCGCAAGCGGCAGCGACAGGCCTCGAAGCCGGTCGACGCGGACACGGACCCCGGTTTCACGCCCGCCGTGGAGTGCGAACCGGCCCTGCACACCCTTGCGTTCACCGATCGGGAGCGACGGGCAGTGGGCCTGGTCGGGGACGGCACCTTCCTGACCATCGTGCTGCAGGTCGAGGCGACGGAATCGCCGCTGCGCCCGCAGCGCGCGCAGCGTCCTCTGCCGTTGGCGCTGCTGCGCGACGCCATGGACGTGGACGGAATTCTGCTGGAGTCGGTGCAGGTCGTGCAGCACGTACTGCCCGCGCCCACGCCCGACTTGTCGGCGCAGACCGTCCCCGTGCGCAACTACGCGCCGCTGCAGGAGCAGACCGGCGCGCCCTCAGTCCGCCTGACCTGGGTGGCTCTGAAATTCGATCCGGAGCTCTGCCCGGAGGCCGTCGCCGCGCGCGGCGGGGGCCTGGAAGGCGCACAGCGGTGCGTGCTGCGTGCTGCGGATCAGCTGTCGAGCAGGCTCCAAGGGGCCGGTTTCCGCGTGACACTCCTGTCGGAGGAAGGCGTGACCGCCGCGGTCGCGACCGCGGCGAGCGTGAATCCGAGGGCAACCGCCCAGGCTCGGCAGACCAACACACACAACCGGCGCACGCTGGAAAGCGCACGGGCCTGGCGCTGCGACGACCGCTGGCACACCACGTACTGGATCGGCCGCTGGCCACAGCTGGGGGCGGGCGGCGCGCCGCTGCCGCAACTGGCGGCACTGCTGACTTCCCTGCCCGCCCTCGCGACGACGCTGAGCCTCACTCTGCGCCGGGGCAGCACGCAGGGCGGTCGGCACGCCCCGACGGTGGCCGGGCACGTACGGATCACCGGCCGCAGCGCGGACGACCTGGTCGCTTTGCGGCGGGAGCTTCAGCGCACCGCTCGAGGGGTGCGGATGGGGCTCGTACGGCTGGATCGCGAGCAGGTGCCCGGTGTGCTCGCCACTCTGCCTCTGGGAGGGACTCGCTGATGGCCACGCCCACGAGCGTCTTCAACGGGCTGTCGCCCGCACCGGCAACAGGACCCGTCCCTGGTCAAGCGACCACCACGCCGCGCAGGCAGCGGAGGGGATTCGGGCTCATCGGGCCGCGGCGGCAGCGGCACGAACTGTCCCCCGAGCAGTTCGACGCGCTGGCGCTGCCCGTCGGCGACGACGGCGTGATCATCGGGGTCGGTGCTCGTGACCAACCCGCGGTGCTCGGCCTGCACCGCCCCGAGCCCTTCAACGTCGTGCTGATCGGGGGGCTGTGGACGGCGCAAGTGATCGGGATGCGCACGGTCGCCACGGGCGCCCGGGTCACCGTCGAGACCGGTCGCCAGCACATGTGGACATCGCTGGCGCAGGCGGCGAACAGCGGCCATCAGAGCCTCACGCTTCATGACGTGGGCCGGGTGCCACCGCAGGGGCCCTCGATCGGCAGCCCGGTACTGGTGATCCGTGACGCGGGCATGCGGCCGCCCCGCGGGCGGGTGACATCGGCTCCCTGGCAATCGGTGCTGACCCTGTTGCCGTACCTCAGCTCGGCCGCCCCGCGGTTGATGGAGAACGCCGACCTGGTCGGCGTCCAGCGGGTGTCTCCTGACGAGGCCGCTCAAGTCGGGCGGATCATGAGGCTGCCGTCGGCAGACGTCGAGTCGCTGTCCTCCCTGCCGGACGGAGTCACTCTTTGGTGTGATCGTCAGTCACGGGTGTACGTGGCGACGCATCCAACTGACATGGAATCCGGCCTGCTGGGGGCGGCCCGGCGGATGGACTGACAGTGTTCGATTGCCGCCGGGTGCAGGGTGGATGAGACTGTCGGCAAGGTCTGTGCGGGTGCGCGCGCCCGCAGTAACGGGAAGGGATTCTCCACCGATGGCTGACGCCAAAGAGAAGGCTGAGCTGTACGCGCTCGACATCTCCGATGTCACGTGGCACAGCGCGCCGGACAGCACCACCGAAGAACGCGTGGAGATCGCTTATCTGCCGAACGGGGCCGTGGCCATGCGGAATTCCGCCGACCCCGGCACAGTGCTGCGCTACACGGAAGCCGAGTGGCGTGCGTTCGTGCTCGGTGCGCGGGACGGCGAGTTCGACGTGCGCTGAGCCGGTTCGGTGAAGTGTTGAGGGGGCGGACATCACCGGGTGCGCCCCCTTTGCTGTTGAAGGGCCGGAGTCGGGGACAGGCCACCCGCATCTCCTCCTGTGCGGCATCCCTGCCGGTGATATGCGCGGTCCATCGCTTTCCGCAGCCGTTGTCCTCATTCCGCCGCTGTCGCCCCTGAACGCGGCGATTCCCTCCTGAGTGAGCTTGCCCTCTCGCCGTGCCGACGAGTACGCGGCGGCGAGATCTCGAACCGCGCCGTGCGATTATCGGCAGGTCATGAGCTCCTGCTTGGTGGTCCTGCGGTTGTCGAGTGCAACCAGGTCACGGTCCCTCCGCCTGGCCGTGAGGTAGCGGACAGGGTGAGTACTGGGACGGGCCTGCCATGGGGCCGCTCATGGTGATTAGGCTTGGTGTGCGCACGGTGACGAACCTGATCAGGTGTCCCCGGCGCCATAAAAGGGGAAAGCCGAACGGTCGGACGACAGTAGCGATCGGCAACAGATCGGCCTCGCCATGAATTTCAAGGGTGTTCGACCACACCAGGAGGCATTGTGAGCAGCGATCGGGACGAGATCCGCACGGGCGGAACCACACCCGGCGATGATCGGTCCGACGCCGAGACCGAGCACACGGGCGAGTTCACCATCGACTACACCCCACCTGCCTGGTACACGCAGAACGCTGCGCCGTCGGCACCCGCCGCGGGGACCGGGGCGGACACGGGGGGCGGGGCGACGCCTCCGCCGCCCCCGCCGCCGACGGGGAACCCGGTGTCCATGTCCGGGCCGCCGGAGTCGAACAGCTTCCAGGGGGCGTGGCCGCCGCCGCCCGCGCCGCCGTCCCCCGAGCCCGCGCCGGTCGATGCTTCCGTGCGTCAGGCCGCGCCGGACGGGGCCGCCGAGAACGCGGGCGGCGCGGAGTCGGGGGCCGGGTCGCGGGACGACGCGACTGATGGAACGCCCTCTTTGCCTGGTTTCGCCGTGCACCCGGCCGCCTCGGCTCCGGCTGACGCCGGGACAGACGAGGACGGCGAGCGGGGAGGCGACCGGGTCGAGCAGCACGCGTCCGACCTTCCCGACGCCGCGGACGAGGACGACGACTACGCGCTGGCGCCCGCCGCTCCGCCGCCGGTCGCCTCCCCCGAGACGCCCGAAACGGGCGGTGACGCCGACGAGAGCGACGGCGGCGCCGTGGGGGGCAACTCCACCGTGCGGTTCTCCACCGCCTCGCTGCAGCGCGAGATCGCGGAGCGGAAGGAGGCCGCCGACGCGGAATCCGGCGACGCCGGGGCGGACGGCGACGCCGAGGCCGGGAGCGGCGAGGTGCGCAGCGAGGGCACCATGCGCTTCTCCGCGGCATCGCTGCGCCGGGAGGCCGAGGAGCGCGCCAAGGCGGCGGGCACCGAGGGCGAGCCGCAGGACGCGGGGCCCGGTTCCGGCGCGGCGCCGCAGGAGACCGGTGGCGGTTGGGCGCCGCCCGCCGCGCCGCAGTCCGGGCTGCCGCCGCTGCCACCGGACTTCCAGCCCGCCGCGCCGGAGTCGGGCGGTACGGGCGGTGGCCCGGCCCCGGTCCCGGAGCAGCGTACGGGCGGGCCCGGCGCGGCCGGTGGCCCGCTGCCGCCGCAGGCCGGTCCCTGGGCGCCGCCGACCACGGGTGCGCAGGGCCAGCCCGGCCCGGGTCCGGACGCCGGAGCGCCGGGGCCGCAGCCCGCGGCGCCGCATCAGGCTGCCCCGCAGGGGAGTTATCCTCAGGGCGGTCCTCCCGCGCCGGGTCCGCAGGGACCCCGGGGTCCGCAAGGTCCCCAGGGGCCGCAGAGTGCGCAGCACCCGCAGGCCCCGCAGCAGCAACCGCAGCACCCGCAGGGGCCCCAGGCTCCTCCCCCGGCCCCGCATGCCCCGCAGTACGGCTATCCGCAGGCCGGGCAGCCCCCGGCGCCCGTGCCGGACGGCTACGGCTACCCGCGCCCCGACGCGGGTCCGCCCGGCCAGCAGCCGCCGTACCCCGGCCACCCGCAGGGCCAGGGCCAGGGGCCGTACCCGCCGCCCGCCCCGCAGCAGCCCCAGCAGCCCCAGCAGCCGCAGTACCAACAGTCGCAGCAACTGCCGCAGCCGCAGGACGGCTACGGCTACCCGCGCCCCGACGCCGGCGCCCCGGCCGATCCCCGTACGGGCGACTGGCCCGTCGCCACGCCCGACCAGCGGCAGCGCCCGGGCGCCGGGCAGGGCAACGCGGGCGCCCCACTCGGGTACACGGCGGCGGTCGAGCTGTCCTCGGACCGGCTCATCCGCGGGAAGCAGAAGCCTAAGAAGAACAACGCCGCGGCTTCGCGCTTCAAGATCGGCGGCAAGAAGGAGGAGGCGGAGCGGCAGCGCAAGCTGGAGCTGATCCGTACGCCGGTGCTGTCGTGCTACCGCATCGCGGTGATCAGCCTCAAGGGCGGCGTCGGCAAGACCACGACGACCACCGCGCTCGGCTCGACCCTGTCCACCGAGCGCCAGGACAAGGTCATCGCGATCGACGCCAACCCCGACGCGGGCACGCTCGGCCGCCGGGTGCGGCGCGAGACCGGCGCGACCATCCGCGACCTGGTCACCGCGATCCCGTACCTCAACAGCTACATGGATATCCGGCGGTTCACCTCGCAGGCGCCCTCCGGGCTGGAGATTCTCGCCAACGACGTGGACCCGGCGGTCTCGACGACCTTCAACGACGACGACTACCGCCGCGTCATCGACATCCTGGGCAAGCAGTACCCGATCATCCTCACCGACTCGGGCACCGGTCTGCTCTACAGCGCGATGCGCGGGGTGCTCGACCTCGCCGACCAGCTGATCATCATCTCCACGCCCTCCGTCGACGGTGCGAGCAGCGCGAGCACCACGCTCGACTGGCTGTCCGCGCACGGGTACGCCGACCTCGTGTCGCGCTCGATCACGGTCATCTCGGGGGTTCGCGAGACCGGCAAGATGATCAAGGTCGATGACATCGTGTCGCACTTCGAGACCCGCTGCCGCGGCGTGGTCGTCGTGCCGTTCGACGAGCATCTGTCGGCGGGCGCCGAGGTGGACCTCGACATGATGCGCCCGAAGACCCGGGAGGCGTACTTCAACCTCTCCGCCATGGTTGCCGAGGACTTCTCCCGCGCGCAGCAGGCACAGGGGCTCTGGACGGCCGACAACAGCACCCAGCCGCCGCAGATGGCCCCGCCGCTGCCCGGGCACGGCCAGCAGCCCTACCCGGGGGCGTACGCGCCGCAGCAGGGCCAGCAGCCGCCGCCGTACGGATACGGCTATCCGCAGCAGGGACCGCCGCCGCAACAGCCGGGCTACCCCGGTCAGCCGGGGCAGCCCGGACCACAGCAGGGCTGGTACCCCCCGCAGCAGCCGAACCAGGCGCAGCAGCAGCCGCAGCCGGGGCAGCCCTGGCAGCCCGGACCGCAGCAGGGCCAGCCGCCTCAGCAGCAGCCGCCCCAGCAACAGGGACAGCAGCCGCCTCCGCAGCAGGGGCAGCCATGGCAGCACCAGCCGCCGCCCCCGCCCCAGCAGTAGGCCCGTACACAAAGGCGATCGCCCCGTCGGAACCGGTGGTTCAACCGGTTCCGACGGGGCGATCGCCTGTTTACGCCCAGGGTACGTCGGGGGCTCGTCAGCGTCGGCCGTCGTACTCCTCCACCAGCTCGCTCGCCCGCTTCACATCGGCCGCCATCCGCTCCAGCAGCGCCTCGATCGAGTCGAACTTCTCCTGGCCGCGCAGGAAGGCGAGGAAGTCCACCTCGACATGGAGCCCGTACAGATCCAGACCGACCCGGTCGATCGCGTACGCCTCCACGGTCCGGTCGGTCCCGTCGAACTGCGGGTTGGTGCCGACCGAGATGGCCGCGGGCATGGACTCGCCCTCGGCCGTCAGCCAGCCCGCGTAGACCCCGTCGGCCGGGATCGCGGTGTGCGGCAGCGTCTCCAGGTTGGCCGTGGGGAAGCCCAGTTCGCGGCCGCGTTGCGCGCCGCGGACCACGACGCCCTCGACGCGGTGCGGCCGCCCCAGGACCTCCATGGCGCCGGTGACGTCCCCCTCGGCGACCAGCCTGCGCACCAGGGTGGACGAGAACGGCTCGCCGCCGCCCGCCGCGCCGCGCTCGTACAGGTCGATCACCTGGACCTCGTAGTCGTAGGTGGTGCCCAGCTCGCGCAGCGAGTCGACGTTTCCGGCGGCCCGGTGGCCGAACCGGAAGTTGGGGCCCTCCACCACGACCCGTGCGTGGAGCTTGTCGACCAGCACCTTCACCACGAAGTCGGCGGGGGTCAGCCGCGAGAACTCCTGGGTGAACGGAAGGATCAGCACCGCATCCACGCCCAGCTCCGCCATCAGCTCCGCACGCCGCTGGTGCGGGGCGAGCAGCGGCGGATGGCTGCCGGGCCGCACGACCTCGCTCGGATGCGGGTCGAAGGTGACCACCACCGCCGGTACGCCCAGCTCCCGCGCGCGAGCCACCGCGCGGCCGATGATCAGCTGATGCCCGCGGTGCACTCCGTCGTAGGAACCGATTGTGACGACGCTGCGCCCCCAGTCCTCGGGGATGTCCTCCAAGCCACGCCAGCGCTGCACTATGCCCGCTCCTCGCCCGAACCTTTGACTGCCGACTTATCGCTTTCGCAGATCTAAGACTGCCATGCCGCCTGCCCCCGCCGTGCACCGGAGGCCGGTCGGCGGGGGACCCGCGGAACCCTCATACGAAGACGGCGAGGCTCTTGGCCCGGCCCTTCGACTCCTCCACCAGGGCCAGGAAGCGCCCCTCCGGCCCGAAGACCGCCACCGGACCCGGCCCGGCGCCCTCGCGGGGCGGCATGTCGATCCGTACGCCGTTGCCCAGCAGCCGGGCCTGGTCCGCGTCGACGTCCCAGCGCGGGAAGGCGGCGGCCGCGGCCTCGGCGATGGGCATGATCTGGACGGACTCCTCCAGCTGCTCCAGCGTCCGCGCGGCCGACAGCCCGTACGGGCCGACCCGGGTGCGGCGCAGCGCCGTCAGATGGCCGCCGGTGCCGAGCCCGGCGCCGAGGTCGCGGGCCAGGGCGCGGATGTACGTGCCCGAGGAGCACACGACCGTGACGTCGAGGTCGAGGACGGGGGTGCCGTCCTCCGCCTTCGCCTCGCGGCTCTCGTGGAGGACGAACGACGAGACGGTGACCGGCCGGGCCGGGATCTCGAACTCCTCGCCCTCCCGGGCCCGAGTGTAGGACCGCTTCCCGTCGATCTTGATGGCGCTGACCTTGGACGGCACCTGCTGGATGTCCCCGGTCAGCTCGCCGATCCCGGTCCGCACGGCGTCGAGCGCGGTCCCGGCCGCCCCGTCCGAGGCGGTGATCTCGCCCTCGGCGTCGTCGGTGACCGTGGTCTGGCCGAGCCGGACCGTGGCCGTGTACTCCTTCTCGGTCAGCGCCAGATGGCCGAGCAGCCGGGTCGCCTTCTCGACGCCGATCACGAGCACGCCCGTGGCCATCGGGTCCAGCGTCCCGGCGTGCCCGACCCGGCGCGTACCGGCGAAGCGGCGCATCTTCGCGACGACGTCGTGCGAGGTGAACCCGGCCGGCTTGTCGACGATCACCAGGCCGTCCGGCGCGCCGGATCCGGCCCTTCCCTTGCGTGTCATGCGTCCGCGGAACCCTTGCCGTCGGAAGCGGAACCCTTGCTGTCGGAAGGGGACTCGTCGCCGGAGGGAGACTCGTCGTCCGCCGCCTCTTCCTCCTCGCCGGGCTTGCGGTACGGATCGGCCTCACCGGCGTACGTGGCGCCCGAGGACGCCTCCCGGACCTCGGCGTCGGCCGCCTTGGCCTTGGCCAGCAGGTCGTCGATCGTACGGGCGTTGTCCGGCAGCGCGTCCGGGACGAACGTCAGGGTCGGGGTGAACCGCACCCCGGTCTGCCGTCCGACCTCCGACCGCAGCACGCCCTTGGCGCTCTCCAGGGCGGCGGCCGAGGCCGCGCGCTCCTCGTCGTCGCCGTAGACCGTGTAGAAGACGGTCGCCTCCCGCAGATCACCGGTGATCCGGGTGTCGGTGATGGTCACATAGCCGAGCCGCGGGTCCTTGATCCGCCGCTGCAGCGTCTCCGCGACCACGACCCGGATGCGGTCCGCCAGCTTGCGTGCCCGCGCGGTGTCGGTCATGCGTCTTCTTCTCTCTTCTTCGCTTCAGTCGTCAATGGTCCGGGACGTTCGGGGGCCGGTCGTCGACCGGCCGCCGGTCCACGGCCCTCACTCGTCGTCGCCACCGTGGAACCGCCGTCGTACCGACAGCAGCTCCACCTCCGGTCTCGCCGCGACCAGCCGCTCGCAGCGGTCGAGGACGTCCCGTAGGTGGCCCGCGTCCCCGGATACCGCCGCGAGGCCGATCTCGGCCCTGCGGTAGAGATCCTGGTCGCCGACCTCCGCCACGCTCACCGCGTACTTGCGGTGCAGCTCGGCGACGATCGGGCGGACGACGGAGCGCTTCTCCTTCAGCGACCGTACGTCGCCGAGGAGCAGGTCGAAGGACAACGTCCCTACATACATGCAGTCCGGGTCAAGCCACCCGTGGGGCCTTCGAGGGTCAGGCTTCTCGAACCGTACACGCAAGGGCCGGGGCCGATCGACGGAAATTCTCCGCCGACCGGCCCCGGATGAGAGGCAGCGCGTCAGCCGCGCGGCTTCTCGCGCATCTCGTACGTCGCGATGACGTCGTCGATCTTGATGTCGTTGTAGCTGCCGAGGTTGATACCGCCCTCGAAGCCTTCGCGAATCTCGGTGACGTCGTCCTTGAAGCGGCGCAGGCCCTCGATGTTGAGGTTCTCCGCGATGACCTTGCCGTCGCGGACGAGGCGGGCCTTGGTGTTCCGCTTGACCTCGCCGGAGCGGATGAGCACACCCGCGATGTTGCCCAGCTTGGACGAGCGGAAGACCTCGCGGATCTCCGCCGTGCCCAGCTCGACCTCTTCGTACTCCGGCTTGAGCATGCCCTTGAGGGCCGCCTCGATCTCCTCGATCACCTGGTAGATGACCGAGTAGTAGCGGACGTCCACGCCCTCGCGCTCGGCCATCTGCGTGGCACGCCCATCGGCGCGCACGTTGAAGCCGATGACGATGGCGTCGGAGCCGGTCGCCAGGTCGATGTCGGTCTCGGTGACCGCACCCACACCGCGGTGCAGGACGCGCAGGTCGACCTCTTCGCCGACGTCGAGCTGGAGCAGGGAGGACTCGAGGGCCTCCACCGAACCGGACGCGTCGCCCTTGATGATGAGGTTGAGCTGCTGGACCTGACCGGCCTTGAGCACCTTGTCCAGGTCCTCCAGGGAGACCCGGCGGGTGCGCTTGGCGAAGGCGGCGTTGCGCTCACGCGCGGCGCGCTTCTCGGCGATCTGACGGGCGGTGCGGTCCTCGTCGACGACGAGGAAGTTGTCGCCCGCGCCCGGCACGTTGGTCAGACCGAGCACCAGGACCGGGGTCGAGGGACCCGCCTCCTGGAGCTGGTTGCCGTTGTCGTCGAGCATCGCCCGGACGCGGCCGTACGCGTCGCCGACGACCATCGTCTCGCCGACCTTCAGGGTGCCTCGCTGGACCAGCACGGTGGCCACGGCGCCGCGGCCGCGGTCCAGGTGTGCCTCGATCGCGATGCCCTGCGCGTCCTGCTCCGCGTTGGCGCGCAGGTCGAGCGAGGCGTCCGCGGTGAGGACCACGGCCTCGAGCAGCTCCTCGATGTTCAGACCCTGACGGGCGGAGATGTCGACGAACATGGTGTCGCCGCCGTACTCCTCGGCCACCAGGCCGTACTCGGTCAGCTGACCGCGCACCTTGGTCGGGTCCGCGCCCTCGACGTCGATCTTGTTGACCGCGACCACGATCGGCACGTCGGCCGCCTTGGCGTGGTTCAGCGCCTCGATCGTCTGGGGCATCACACCGTCGTTGGCCGCCACCACGAGGATCGCGATGTCGGTCGACTTGGCACCACGGGCACGCATGGCGGTGAACGCCTCGTGACCCGGGGTGTCGATGAAGGTGATCCTGCGCTCTTCGTCGTTGACCTCGGTCGAGACCTGGTAGGCACCGATGTGCTGGGTGATGCCACCGGCCTCGCCCGCGACCACGTTGGTCTTGCGGATCGCGTCCAGCAGTCGCGTCTTACCGTGGTCGACGTGACCCATGACGGTCACGACCGGCGGACGCGCGACGAGCATCTCCTCGCCGCCCTCGTTCTCGCCGAACTCGATGTCGAAGGACTCGAGAAGCTCGCGGTCCTCCTCCTCCGGGCTGACGATCTCGACGTTGTAGTTCATCTCGTCGGCGAGGAGGTGCAGCGTCTCGTCCGGGACGGACTGGGTCGCGGTGACCATCTCGCCCAGGTTGAGCATCACGGCGACGAGCGACGCCGGGTTGGCGTTGATCTTCTCCGCGAAGTCCGTGAGCGACGCACCACGCGACAGCCGGACCGTCTGGCCGTTGCCGCGCGGCAGCATCACGCCGCCGACGGACGGGGCCTGCATGGCCTCGTACTCCTGGCGCCTCTGCCGCTTCGACTTACGGCCACGACGCGCCGGACCGCCGGGACGGCCGAACGCACCCTGCGTGCCACCACGGCCGCCGGGACCACCCGGACGACCGGCGAAGCCCGGACGGCCACCGCCGCCACCGGGACGACCGGCGAAACCGCCGCCGCCACCCGGACGACCGCCGCCGCCACCGCCACCGGGACGACCGGCGAAACCGCCGCCGCCACCCGGACGGCCACCGCCGCCGCCACCGGGACGACCGGCACCGCCGGGACCGCGACCGCCGCCGCCGGGGCCCGGACGCGGACCCGCGGCCGGACGCTGAGGCATCATGCCCGGGTTCGGACGCGGACCGCCGGAACCGGCGGCGCCGCCGCCGGGACGCGGGCCGCCGCCCTGGGCGCCCTGCGGACGCGGCATCGAACCCGGAGTGGGACGGGGACCGCCGCCACCCTGGCCACCACGACCGGCACCGGGACCACCCTGGCCGCCGCCCTGCGGACGCGGACCGGCGCCACCCTGGCCGCCGGGGCCCGGACGGGCACCGCCGCCGGGACGGGGCGCCTGCGGGCGCGCCATGCCGGTGGAGCCACCGGAGGTGAAGGGGTTGTTACCCGGACGCGGACCGGCCGGACGGCCGCCGCCACCCGGACGCGGGCGCTCCTGCCCCGGACGCGGGGCGCCGGAACGGCCGCCCTGGCCGCCCTGACCCTGACCGCCCTGGCCCTGGCCACCCTGACCCTGGCCCTGACCGCCCTGGCCACCGGGGCCGGGACGGGCACCGGGGCGCGGGCCGGGCGTGGCCGGCTTGGCCGGGGCGCCGGGGCCCGGCTTGGCCGGGGAGGGCTTGGGGCCGGGGGTGGCCGGCGGGGCGGTGAACTCGGGCTGCGCCGGAGCCGCGGGCTGCGCCGGACCCGGCTTGGGGCCGGGCGTCGGGCGGGCGCCCGGAGTCGGGCGCGGACCCGGAGTGGGCGCCGCGGACGGCGTGCTCTGCGGCCCCTCGGCGGCGGCCGGCTTGGGGCCGGGCGTCGGGGGCTTCGGGGCAGCGGGACGGGCCGCCGACGCCGGACCGGGCGTCGGGGGCTTGGGCGTCGCCTTGCGCGGCGCCGAGGGCTTGCCGGAGGCACGGCCGGAGCCGTTGCCACCCTGGAAAGCATCAGTCAACTTGCGGACCACCGGCGCCTCGATGGTGGAGGACGCCGATCGTACGAATTCACCGAGCTCTTGGAGCTTGGCCATGACGACCTTGCTCTCAACGCCGAACTCCTTGGCGAGTTCGTATACCCGGACCTTAGCCACTTCGCTCCTTTTAGGTCCGGGTTACCGCCGGACCGTCGCTACTTCATGGGCGTACTCATCGCGTACTCATCGAGTGCTCATCGCAATCTCGACCTACTTCCGACTCGCGAGGTACCTGACCGCACGGGTGTCCCGTGCCGTTCTTCCAGCTTCTTACGAGGGTGACTGGTCACCCTGATGCTCCACATAACGGCGCAGTGCCGTGGTGTCGAGCGCCCCCGGTCCCCTGAAGGCCCGGGGAAAGGCCCGGCGGCGGACCGCCAGGTCGAAACAGACCCGTGTGGGGTGCATATAAGCTCCCCGACCGGGCAGCGTACCGCGCCGATCGGGGACGCAAACGCCCTCGACCGCCACGATGCGCAGCAGATCGTTCTTGGCCGCCCGCTCCCGGCATCCCACACAGGTTCTCTCAGGGCAGGCACGGGCACGCGTGCGGCCAGACACTGCTTAAGTCTACCTCCCTGCGGCGACCTCACCCCTTGGGGGGAGTGATCGAACCGTCACACGATTTCGGCCGGATCCCGGGTGTCCGCGGCTTGAACCCGCCTTGATCGGGCTTGATCAGCCTTGCTCGGCGGACTGATCGGTGTCCGGCCGGATGTCGATCCGCCAGCCCGTGAGCCGGGCCGCGAGCCGGGCGTTCTGCCCTTCCTTGCCGATCGCCAGTGACAGCTGGTAATCGGGCACGGTGACCCGCGCGGACCTGGCCGCCAGGTCCACCACCTCGACCTTGCTCACCCGGGCGGGCGACAGCGCGTTGGCCACCAGCTCGGCGGGGTCGTCCGACCAGTCGACGATGTCGATCTTCTCGCCGTGCAGCTCGGCCATCACGCTGCGTACCCGGCCGCCCATGGGGCCGATACAGGCGCCCTTGGCGTTCAGACCCGAACGGGTGGACCGGACAGCGATCTTGGTGCGGTGACCCGCCTCACGGGCAATCGCCGCGATCTCCACCGAGCCGTCCGCGATCTCCGGCACCTCGAGCGCGAAGAGCTTCTTCACCAAATTGGGATGCGTACGCGAAAGAGTCACCGACGGCCCGCGCACCCCCTTGACCACTCGTACGACGTACGTACGCAGCCGGGTGCCGTGGGCGTAGTCCTCGCCGGGCACCTGCTCCTGCACCGGCAGGATCGCCTCAAGGCGGCCGATGTCCACCAGGATGTTCTTCGGGTCCTTGCCCTGCTGGACGACGCCCGCGACGACATCGCCCTCCCGCCCGGCGTACTCGCCGAAGGTGATCTCCTCCTCGGCGTCCCGCAGCCGCTGCAGGATGACCTGCTTGGCGGTCATGGCGGCGATCCGGCCGAACCCGGAGGGGGTGTCGTCGAACTCGCGGGGCTCCTCGCCCTCCTCGATGTCGTCGGCGTCCTCCTGGGCCCACACCGTCACATGGCCGGTGTTGCGGTCCAGCTGCACGCGGGCCCGCCGACGGCTTCCCTCGGTGCGGTGATAAGCGATGAGGAGAGCCGACTCGATCGCCTCGACCAGCAGGTCGAACGAGATCTCCTTCTCCCGCACCAGACCCCGCAGGGCACTCATGTCGATGTCCACGGCTACGCCTCCTCCTTGCTCTCGTCGCCCTCGGGCTTGCGGTTGAACTCGATCTCCACTCGTGCCTTGGAGATCTCCTTGAAGGCCAGCCGCCTGGCGGTGGGCTTGCGCCCCTTCACGCCGGGGACTTCCAGATCCAGTCCCTCGTCATCCACGGAGACGATCCGGGCGATGAGCTCGCCGCCCTCCACCAGCTGCGCCTTCATCAGCCGGCCGGTGGCACGGTGGTAGTGGCGCTGCTCGGTCAGGGGGCGCTCGGCGCCGGGGGAGGTGACCTCCAGGACATACGGGGTCTGGCCCATCGCGTCCGACTCGTCGAGCGTCTGCGAGATCTCCCGGCTCAGCTCAGCACACGTATCCAGCTGCACGCCGTCGTCGGAGTCCACCACGATGCGAAGGACGCGCCGCTTCCCGGCCGGTGTCACCTCGACCTCTTCCAGATCCAGGTCCCGTGCGCTGACGAGCGGTTCCAGCAGTCCGCGCAGCCTTTCGCTCTGGGTCGTGCTCATCCGGGTGACTCCTCGGCCGCGTGTGCTGTTGTGGGAAGGTCGCGTGTCAGCTCAAAGCCTATCTGTTCCGGCGGCGGGCTGACGATTCGGTGGCCGCTGCCCGGCTTTCCGGCCTCGCGCGGGTACGCTCGCCTGCTGTGATCACTAACGGCGGCCGGGAGCGGCCGCAGCCCGGAAAGAGGAACGTGTCGATCACGAATCCCCCACCTCGCCCCACGTCCGCCTCCCTCCCCCGGACCACGTCCCCGCGGCGGCGAAGTCTGCTGCTGGCCGGCGGTTCGGCGGGGGCCGCCGCGCTGCTGGCCGCCTGTTCCGGTGGCTCGGACGACGGACCCCGCTCATCCGGTTCCGCGGACGCCGCGGCGCTGCGCGCCCGGGGCGTGCGGGACTCGGCCGCGCTCCTCGCGCGCTACGACGCGACCATCGATGCCCACGGCGGGCTCGCGGAGCGGCTGCGGCCACTGCGGGCGGAGACGGCGGCGCACATGGCGGCGTTGGGCTCCAAGGCCCCCTCCGCGTCCGCCTCCGCGACCGCCTCCCGCTCACCGGCCGCGGGCGGGCGGCGGCTGCCCACGGTGCCCGAGGACGAGAAGAAGGCCCTCAGCGCCCTCGCCCAGGCCGAGCGGCACACCGCCGACAGCCGCACCACGGCGCTCGCCGGCGCGCCGCCCGAGCTGGCCCGGCTGCTGGCCTCCGTCGCGGCCTGCGGTGCCGCCCATGTGTATCTCCTCACCCAGGGCAGCCAGGACCGATGACGGTCCCCGCCCGCCTCGTCAGCCCCCTCCTCAGCCCTCTCCGCGCGGAAGGAGTACCCGGATGAACCGTGCCGCGACGCTCAAGGCCACGCAGGCCGCGCTCGCCGCCGAGCACGCCGCCGTGTACGGATACGGCGTCGTCGGCGGCCGGATCGGCGACGACCGTCTCGCCGAGGCGCGCGAGGGGTACGCCGCGCACCGTGCCCGCCGCGACGACCTCGTCCGCTCCGTACGCGACATGGGCGGTACGCCGCAGAGCGCGGCCCCCGCGTACGCGCTGCCGTTCGCGGTGCCCGACTCGGCCGCCGCGGTGCGGCTCGCCGCCGAGCTGGAGAACCGGGTGGCCGCCGTCTACGCCGACCTCGTACGGACCTCCGACGGCGCCCTGCGGCGGCAGGCGGCGGGCGCGCTGCGCGAGGCGGCGGTCCGGTCGGTGCGCTGGCGGGGCGGCGGCGTAGCCTTCCCTGGGCTCACCGAGCGCGCCGCGCCCGCCGCCCCGACCGCGTCGGCGAGCGGAGCCGCCGACGGGGTCTGACAGTTCGAGAGCACGTTGGCGACAGGGGGCAGCCCGGGAATGGCAGCGGACACGGGGGACACGAGACCACTCCAGGTGCCGAAGCGGCTGCTGGACGCGGTGGGCGACGATCCGGCCGAGCCCGTACGGAGCTGGCTGGACACCCTGCCGCAGCTGGCCGGGAGGCGGCTGCGGGAATGGGAGCTGACCCCCGAGCGCGTGGTCACCCCCGGCGGCCGCAGCGCCCTCGTCGTGCTCGTACGTCAGCCGGACGGCACCCCGGCCGCGCTCAAGTTCCCCGTGCCGGGTCCGGGCGACGGCGACGAGGCCGCCGCGCTCGCCCACTGGAACGGCTGGGGCGCGGCCCGGCTCCTGCGCACCGCGCAGGAGGACGGCGCGCTGCTGATCGAGCGGCTCCAGTCCGCCGTGTCGCTGCGCTCGCTGCCCGAGGCGAAGGCGCTGCTGGAGGCGTCGGGCACGGTACGGCGGCTGTGGGTGCCGCCGCCCGACGGGGATCCGTTCGACTCCGTCGAGGGGCGTACCGGGGCGGCCGCCGAGGTGCTGCCGATACTCGCCTCGGGCGCCTGGGCGGCCGACGTACGCCCGCTGGCCGACGAGGCCCTGGAGCTGCGCTCCGGGCTGACCGCCCAGCCCCCCGAACGGCTGCTGCTGCACGGCGACTTCCGGCAGGGCAAGGTGCTGGCCGGGGAGCGCGCGCCATGGCTCGCGGTGGGACCGGCCCCGGTCGTCGGTGAGCGCGCGTACGACTTGGCGCGGCTGGTCCTCGACCGCTGCGAAGACCTGGCCGCGGGCCCCGGCCCGGCCGCGGCCGTGCGCCGCCGGATCGCCAAGCTGGCCGACTCCCTCGACGTCGACCGCGACCGACTGCGCGGCTGGTCGCTCTTCCGCGCCGTGGAAACGGGCCTGCGATACGGCGCGGCCGGTGACCGGCGACGCGCCGAGCTCCTGCTGGAGTTCGCGGGCTGGCTGTAGGCGGCTCTCTCCCCCACCCCGCCCCTCCCCGAACCCAGGGACTCCGCGCCTGGACCCCGATGCGGCACCGGTGCGCTCCGCCGAGGAGCCCGGTCCGGGGCGGAGACGAACCCCGGCCGGGAACAGGACGGGCCCCCGAGCGCGGGACAGCGCCCCAGCTGAGCGCATCGGACGCAGGGCGACGGGAGAGCGCCGGGACGGCCGACCGCCCCCGGACCCCGATGCAGGACCGGTGCGCTCCGCCGAGGAGCCCGGTCCAGGGCGGAGACGAACCCCGGCCGGGAACAGGACGGGCCCCCGAGCGCGAGGCAGCGCCCCAGCTGAGCGCATCGGACGCAGGGCGACGGGAGAGCGCCGGGACGGCCGACCGCCCCCGGACCCCGATGCGGGACCGGTGCGCTCCGCCGAGGAGCCCGGTCCAGGGCGGAGACGAACCCCGGCCGGGAACAGGACGGGCCCCCGAGCGCGGGACAGCGCCCCAGCTGAGCGCATCGGACGCAGGGCGACGGGAGAGGCGCCGGGGCGGCCGACCGCCTCAGGACCCCGATGCGGAACCGGTGCGCTCCGCCTAGAGGTCCGGTCCCGTCCGGGGTGGAGACGAACCCCGGCCGGGAACAGAGCGGGCCCCCTGGGCGCGGGGGGGCAGCGCCCCGACCGAGCGCGTCGGACGCAGGGCGACGGGAGAGCGCCGGGACGGCCGACCGCCCCCGGACCCCGATGCGGGACCGGTGCGCTCCGCCGAGGGGCCCGGTCCGGTCCGGGCGGAGACGGACCCTGGCCGGAAGCAGGGCAGGGCCCCTCGGCGCGGGGCAGCGCCCCGGCTGAGCGCGTCTGGCGCAGGGCGACGGGAGGGACGCCGGGAGGGGCGCCGGGGCGGTCGGGGCGGGCCTCGTGCCCTCGGGGGCTTGCTGCTTCGGCGACGGCGAAGCCCCCGGCCCGGTGGGGGTCGGGGGCTTGGTTCCGGTCAGAGAAGGGGGCCGGGGCGGTCAGGCCGTGAGGCGGGTGATCGCTTCGTCGATCGGGAGCTCTTCGCGGTCGCCGGTGCGGCGGTCCTTCAGCTCCACCACGCCGTCCTTCGCGCCGCGGCCGACGACCAGGATCGTCGGGACGCCGATCAGCTCCGCGTCGGTGAACTTCACGCCCGGGGAGACGCTGGCGCGGTCGTCCACCATGACCCGGACGCCCGCCGTGCCCAGCTTCTCGGCGATGTCGAGGGCCAGCTCGGTCTGGAGGGCCTTGCCCGCCGCGACGATGTGGACGTCGGCCGGGGCCACCTCGCGGGGCCAGCAGAGGCCGGACTCGTCGTAGGTCTGCTCGGCGAGGGCGGCGACCACGCGGGAGACGCCGATGCCGTACGAGCCCATCGTGACCCGCACCGGCTTGCCGTTCTGGCCGAGCACGTCGAGCTGGAAGGTGTCGGCGTACTTGCGGCCGAGCTGGAAGATGTGGCCGATCTCGATGGCCCGGTCGAGTGCGATGCCCGCGCCGCACCGGGGGCAGGGGTCGCCCGGCTCGACGACGACCACGTCCAGGTAGTCGTCGACCTCGAAGTCGCGGCCGCAGACGACGTTGCGGGCGTGGGTGTCCGGCTTGTTGGCGCCGGTCACCCAGGCGGTGCCGGGGGCGACCCGCGGGTCGGCGATGTAGCGGAAGGACTTGCCCGCCAGGCCCTGCGGGCCGACGTAGCCGCGGACCAGGTCGGGGCGGCCCTCGAAGTCCTCGGCGGTGACCAGCTCGACCACGGCCGGGGCCAGGTGCTCGCCCAGCTTGCCGAGGTCGACCTCGCGGTCGCCGGGGACGCCCACCGCGGTGATCTCGCCGTCGACCTTGACCAGGAGGTTCTTGAGGGTCGCGGAGGCCGGGACGCCCAGGTGCTCGGCGAGGGTCTCGATGGTGGGGGTGTCGGGGGTGTCCAGCTCCTCGACCGGCCCGTGCTCGGCGCCCTCGACGGCCGGGACGGTGGTCGTGACCGCCTCCGTGTTGGCCGCGTAGTCGCAGTTCGGGCAGTCCACGAAGGTGTCCTCACCGGCCGCCGCGGGGGCCAGGAACTCCTCGGAGGCGGAGCCGCCCATCGCGCCGGAGACCGCCGAGACGATGCGGTAGTCGAGGCCCAGGCGCTCGAAGATGCGCTGGTATGCCTCGCGGTGCAGCCGGTAGGACTCGGCCAGGCCCTCGTCGCTGGTGTCGAAGGAGTACGAGTCCTTCATCTGGAACTCGCGGCCGCGCAGCACGCCCGAGCGCGGGCGGGCCTCGTCCCGGTACTTGGTCTGGATCTGGTAGAGCATCACCGGCAGGTCCTTGTAGGACGTGCACTGGTCCTTGACCGTCTGGGTGAAGATCTCCTCATGGGTGGGGCCGAGGAGGTAGTCGCCGCCCTTGCGGTCCTTGAGCCGGAACAGCAGGTCGCCGTACTCCTCCCAGCGGCCGCTCGCCTCGTACGGCTCCTTGGGGAGCAGCGCGGGCAGCAGCACCTCCTGGGCGCCGATTCCGTCCATCTCCTCGCGGACGATGCGGGAGACGTTGTCCAGGACCTTCTTGCCGACCGGCAGCCAGGTCCAGATGCCCGCGGACGCGCGGCGGACGTAGCCGGCCCGGACGAGCAGCTTGTGGCTGGCGGTCTCGGCGTCGGCCGGGTCTTCGCGCAGTGTCTTCAGCATCAAGGTGGACATGCGCTGGACGTGGGCGGCGTTGGCCATGGGGTCTTCTCCTGCGTACGAGACGGATGTCAGGAGGTTAGCCGCCCGGGGACGCAACCCGGAAATGCGCTATCCGGGAGCGCTAACGGCGGAGCGGCAGGGGGGCGCCCATGACGGCGTACGGGCTCGGCGCGCTCGGGAAGAGCACCGGGCGGGCGAGGTCGTGGTAGCCCAGCGAACGGTAGAGGCAGCGGGCCGGGCTGTCGGTGTCGATGGCGGAGAGGATCGAGCGCGGCTGCACGGCCCCGTCGGTGATGGCGGTGATCAGCCGACGGCCGACGCCGCGGTTCTGGTAGTCGGGGTGGACGTGCAGCTCGGTGATGACGAAGGCGTCGTCCAGCCAGTCCTCGTACCCGGACGCGCTCAGATAGGGCTGGACGATGGTGGACCACCAGTGCGTGCGGTCGTTGGGCATGCCGTAGACGAAGCCCACGAGCCGCCCGTCCGGGGTGGTCGCGCCGAAGGCACGGGCGCCGGGGCTGGTGAGGTGGCGCAGCACGATGTGCCGCCGTACGCCCATCTCCTCCGGTGTCAGCCCGAAGGCCACGGCCTGCACGGCGAGCGCGTCGTCCACGCGCGCGGCGAGGTCGAGCGGGCCGACGACGACACCTCGGGGGTCCGGGGGATGGCCCCCTGGCATCTGCAGCATGGGCGGCACCCTACTGGCCCGGTCCGGCGATCAGAACAGCACGCTCATGAACGCGCCGACCTCCTGGAAGCCGACGCGGCGGTACGCGGCGCGGGCCGCGGTGTTGTAGTCGTTGACGTAGAGACTCGCCACCGGCGCGATCTCGTTCAGCGCGTAGTTCAGCACGGCGGCCATGCCGATCTCGGAGAGCCCGCGGCCGCGGTATTCGGGGGCGACCCAGACGCCCTGGATCTGGCAGGCGTGCGGGGTGGCGGCGCCGATCTCGGCCTTGAAGACGACGCGGCCGTTCTCGACGCGGGCGAAGGAGCGCCCGGCGGCGACGAGTTCGGCGACCCGCGCCTGATAGAGCAGTCCGCCGTCGCCCGCGAGCGGTGAGACGCCGACCTCCTCCGTGAACATCGCCACGCACGCGGGCATGATCACGTCCAGCTCTTCCTTGCGGATCCGGCGCACCCGCGGATCGGGCGGGACGTCGGCGGGCATCGACGTGGCGACCATGAGCGGCTGACGCGAGCGGACCTCCCGGGCCGGGCCCCAGCTCGGCTCCAGCAGGGACCACAGCTCGGCCGTGGTGTCGGCGGGGCCGACGATCGAGGAGCAGCGCCGCCCGGACCGGCGGGCGCGCTCCGCGAAGCCGCGCACGGCCTCCGGGGTGGCGCAGATGGGCACCAGGTTGGCCCCCGCGTAGCAGAGCGACTGAAGCCGTCCGCCGCTGTACCAGCCCCACATCTCGCCGCCCAGCCGCCACGGGTCCAGCCCGGCGGCCTGGACGCGGGCGGCGACGAAGGCGTTGGAGACGGGATCGCGGTTGAGCACCGCGAGGGCCGAGTCGAGCTCTTGGGGCTCGAGGACCCTGGTGGTGGACGTCGTCAGCACGTGTCGGATTGCCTCACCGGTTGCGGGGCCTGCGGGCTGGAGGGGGAGTCGATCCTCCGCACTGTACCGTGCCCTCTTTCGAGGGCACGGTGGGCCTCCGGGGCGGAAAAGCCTTCCCCCAGCCACCGCTGGGAGGGGCCTCAGCCGCTGACGGACACCTCGGGCTCGCCGGAGGCGATGCCGTCCTTCTC
Source organism: Streptomyces sp. NPDC040405 (assembly GCF_055595765.1). Lineage (NCBI taxonomy): Bacteria > Bacillati > Actinomycetota > Actinomycetes > Kitasatosporales > Streptomycetaceae > Streptomyces > Streptomyces sp. NPDC040405. The sequence goes on along the minus strand of NZ_JBVIVI010000002.1, from coordinate 1,497,414 downwards.
CATCTGCTCGGCGATCTTCATGGCCTCGTCGATCAGGGTCTCCACGATCTTCGACTCCGGCACGGTCTTGATGACCTCGCCCTTCACGAAGATCTGCCCCTTGCCGTTGCCGGACGCCACGCCGAGGTCCGCCTCGCGCGCCTCGCCCGGGCCGTTCACGACGCAGCCCATCACGGCGACCCGCAGCGGGACCTCCATGCCGTCCAGCCCGGCCGTGACCTCGTCGGCCAGCTTGTAGACGTCGACCTGCGCACGCCCGCACGACGGGCACGAGACGATCTCCAGCCGCCGCTGCCGCAGGTTCATCGACTCCAGGATCTGGATGCCGACCTTGACCTCCTCCGCAGGGGGAGCCGACAGCGAGACCCGGATCGTGTCGCCGATCCCCTCGCTCAGCAGCGCGCCGAAGGCCACCGACGACTTGATCGTGCCCTGGAACGCGGGCCCGGCCTCGGTGACGCCGAGGTGCAGCGGGTAGTCGCACTGGGCGGCCAGCTGACGGTAGGCGTTGACCATGACCACCGGGTCGTTGTGCTTGACCGAGATCTTGATGTCCCGGAAGCCGTGCTCCTCGAACAGCGAGCACTCCCACAGGGCCGACTCGACCAGCGCCTCGGGCGTGGCCTTGCCGTACTTCTCCAGCAGCCGCTTGTCCAGCGATCCCGCGTTGACGCCGATACGGATCGGCACGCCCGCGTCCGAGGCCGCCCTCGCGATCTCCTTGACCTTGTCGTCGAACTGCCGGATGTTCCCCGGGTTCACGCGCACGGCGGCGCACCCGGCGTCGATCGCGGCGAAGACGTACTTCGGCTGGAAGTGGATGTCCGCGATGACCGGGATCTGGGACTTCTTGGCGATCACCGGCAGCGCTTCGGCGTCATCCTGTGACGGGCAGGCCACCCGCACGATCTGGCAGCCCGACGCCGTCAGCTCCGCGATCTGCTGGAGCGTCGCGCCGATGTCCGCGGTCACCGTCGTCGTCATGGACTGCACCGAGATCGGTGCGTCGCCGCCCACGGCGACCGCCCCGACCTGGATCTTCCGGCTGACCCGGCGGTCGGCGAGCTTGGTCGGTACGGACGGCATTCCTAGCGAGATCGCAGTCATCTGGTTCGTAGCCCCAAGAAGGTGTTTGAGTGGCCCGAGATCAGCGGGCTCCGGATCCGAGATTACGGCACCGGGTGGCGCCGGAGCACACTCCGGCCCCGAAGTCCACCCAAAGGCGAACTTCGGGACAGTTCAGATCATCAGGAAATTCGCACGGGGTTCACGACGTCGGCCACCAGAACGAGCAGCGTGAAGCAGATGAAGATACCGGCGATCACATAGGCGACCGGCATCATCTTGGCCACGTCGAACGGACCGGGGTCGGGGCGCCGCACCAGGCGTGCGAGCCGCCGCCGCAGGGACTCCCACACCGCGCCCGCGATGTGGCCGCCGTCCAGCGGCAGCAGCGGCAGCATGTTGAACAGGAACAGCGAGAGGTTGAACCCGGCGACGAGGAAGAGCATCGTCGCGATGCGCTGCGAGGGCGGGATGTCGAGGTTGGCGACCTCGCCGCCGACCCGGGCGGCGCCGACGACGCCCATCGGGGAGTCCGCCTTGCGGGGCGCGTCCCCGAAGGCCGCGTTCCACAGGTCGGGCACCTTGGAGGGCAGGTCGACCAGGGACTGGACGCCGTCCTCGACCATGGTGCCCATGCGGTCCACGGACTGGCCCAAGGACTGCTTCACCACGCCGTTGGCCGGGGTGAAGCCGAGGAACCCGGCGCTGACGTACTGGCCCTCGACGTAGCCGCCGTTCCCGTCGGACTTGGCGACCTTGTTGGTGATGAGGTTGGCCCGCAGGGTCTTCCGGGCGCCGTCCCGCTCGACGGTGATCGTCGCGGGGCCGGTGGTCTCGCGGATGTCCTTCTGGAGCGTGCCCCAGTCCGAGACGCGGTGGCCGTTGAAGGCGACGATCTTGTCCCGGGGCTGCAGCCCCGCGGCCTTGGCCGGGGAGTCCTTGGCGTCCTTGGGGCACTTGTCGGTCGCGGACGAGGCCGGGACCACACAGGCGGAGACGGTGCCGACGCTGGTGGTCTGGGTGTTGACGCCGAAGCTCATCATCACGCCGACGAAGATCACCACCGCCATGATCAGGTTCATGAACGGCCCGGCGAACATCACGATCACGCGCTTCCACGGCGCGCGCGTGTAGAACATACGCTTCTCGTCGCCCGGCTCCAGCTCCTCGTAGGCGGCCGACCGGGCATCCTCGATCATGCCGCGCCACGGCGAGGTGGAACGCTGGGTGACCTTGCCGTCGTCGCCGGGCGGGAACATCCCGATCATGCGGATGAAGCCGCCGAGCGGGATCGCCTTGATGCCGTACTCGGTCTCCCCCTTCTTACGGGAGAAGACCGTCGGCCCGAAGCCGACCATGTACTGCGGGACCCGGATGCCGAACCACTTGGCGGTGGAGAGATGGCCCAGCTCGTGCCAGGCGATCGAGATCCCCAGGCCCACGGCGAATACGACTATGCCGAGGACCGTCATCAATGTCGTCATGCGTGACCCTCCGGGGTCGCCTTCGCCGCGCGGGCGGCCAGTTCACGGGCGCGGGCACGGGCCCACGTCTCGGCTTCGAGGACGTCCGCGACGGTGAGCTGAGTTCCCGCGGAGGGGGCGCCGTGCTCGGCGACCACTTCCGCGACCGTATCGACAATTCCGTTGAAGGGCAGCTTCCGGCCGAGGAAGGCGTCCACGCACTCCTCGTTCGCCGCGTTGAAGACGGCCGGGGCGGTGCCGCCGAGGCCGCCGACGTGCCGGGCGAGGTCGACCGAGGGGAAGGCCTCGGCGTCGAGGGGGAAGAACTCCCAGGTGTGGGCCTTGGTCCAGTCGCAGCCGGGGGCGGCGTCCGGCACCCGCTCGGGCCAGCCGAGGCCGAGCGCGATCGCCATCCGCATGTCCGGCGGGCTCGCCTGGGCGAGCGTCGAGCCATCGGTGAATTCAACCATCGAGTGGATATACGACTGAGGGTGTACGACCACCTCAATCTCCTCGAAGGGAATGTCGAACAGCAGATGGGCCTCGATGACCTCCAGCCCCTTGTTGACGAGGGTCGAGGAGTTGATCGTGACGACCGGGCCCATGTCCCAGGTGGGGTGGGCCAGCGCCTGGTCCGGGGTGACCCCGGCCAGCTCGCGCTTCGTACGCCCGCGGAACGGGCCGCCGGACGCGGTGACGACCAGCTTGCGGACCTCCTGGCGGCCGCCGCCCAGCAGGGCCTGGAAGAGCGCGGAATGCTCGGAGTCGACGGGCACGATCTGGCCCGGCTTGGCGACCGCCTTGACCAGCGGCCCGCCCACGATGAGGGATTCCTTGTTGGCCAGCGCCAGCACCCGGCCCGCCTCCAGGGCGGCCAGGGTGGGCGCGAGGCCGATGGAGCCGGTGATGCCGTTGAGCACGGTGTGGCACTCGGAGCGGGCCAGCTCGGTGGCCGCGTCGGGCCCGGCCAGGACCTCCGGGAGCGGCTCGCCCGCGCCGTACCGCGCGGACAGCGCCGCGCGCACCTCGGGCACCGCGTCCTCGCGGGCGACGGCGACGGTGGCCGCCTTCAGCTGGTGGGCCTGCTCGGCGAGCAGCCCGGCCCGCCCTCCGGCGGCGGACAGGGCGGTCACCCGGAAGCGGTCCGGGTTGCGCAGGATCACATCGATGGCCTGGGTGCCGATCGATCCGGTGGAGCCCAGGATCACGAGGTCGCGGGGGCTGCCGGGGTCGGCGGGGGCTGCCGGGGGGCGCAGATGCGGGTCAGCCAGGGAATCCGTCATCTGCCCATTGTTGCCGGTGCCGCTGTTCGCGGATGACCGGACCCTGGGCCTGGTGCGTCTCCGGGCCCGCCGGGGCCGGTCCGTCGCTCCAGCCCGCGACGGCCGAAGGCTCCGGCGGGCTCCGGCCCGCGACTCCCCGGGCCGCTGCCGGGACGCGCCCGCTGAACCGGCGGGTGAACCGGCGGGCTGGATTCCGTCACCCGGATCCAGCCCGCCGGGACCGCGGTCACCTGATGGGGCGGTGGACGTTGTCCCTGACCGACGGACCGGGGGTGGCGTCCGCGATCCACGGGCCGTCGCCGCTGGGGTCGAGGACGCCCGCCTCCAGCCACTCGTACGAGCCGGAGAGCACTCCGGAGACCACCTTGCGGTCGAGGTCGTCGGTGTTGGTCCACAGGCGGCCGAAGAGTTCGTCGGCGCGGATACGGGCCTGCCGGCAGAACACGTCGGCCAGCTGGTACGCCTCGGCGCCGTGGTCACCGCGGCTGCGCAGCATCTCGGCGCGCACACAGGCCGCGCTCATCGCGAACAGCTCCGCGCCGATGTCCACGATCCGGCTGAGGAAGCCCTGTTTGGTCTCCATCCGGCCCTGCCAGCGGGACATGGCGTAGAACGTCGACCGGGCGAGCTTGCGCGCCGAACGCTCGACGTAGCGCAGATGCGGGGACAGGTCGCGATGGCCGGGCGGGGCGAACTCGGCGTAGGCGCGCGGGAGATGGCCGGGGCCGGTGACCAGGCCCGGCAGCCAGCGGGCGTAGAAGCCGCCCGCCTTGGCGGCCGCCCGGCCCTTGTCGGACAGGGACTTGTCGGGGTCGATGAGGTCGCCCGCCACCGACAGATGCGCGTCCACGGCCTCCCGTGCGATCAGCAGATGCATGATCTCGGTGGAGCCCTCGAAGATCCGGTTGATGCGCATGTCGCGGAGAATCTGCTCGGCGGGGACCGCACGCTCGCCGCGGGCGGCGAGCGAGGCCGCGGTCTCGAAGCCGCGGCCGCCGCGGATCTGGACCAGCTCGTCGGCCATCAGCCAGGCCATCTCGCTGCCGTAGAGCTTGGCGAGCGCCGCCTCGATGCGGATGTCGTTGCGGTCCTCGTCGGCCATCTGGGAGGCGAGGTCGATGACCGCCTCCAGCGCGAAGGTGGTCGCCGCGATGAAGGAGACCTTGGCGCCGACGGCCTCGTGCCGGGCGATCGGCTTGCCCCACTGCTCACGGGCCGCGGACCATTCGCGGGCGATCTTCAGGCACCACTTCCCGGCGCCCGCGCACATCGCGGGCAGCGAGAGCCGCCCGGTGTTGAGCGTGGTCAGCGCGATCTTCAGGCCCGCGCCCTCGGGGCCGATGCGGTTGGCCGCGGGGACCCGGACCCGGTGGAAGCGGGTCACCCCGTTCTCGATGCCGCGCAGCCCCATGAACGCGTTGCGGTTCTCGACGGTGACGCCCTCGGCGGCCGTTTCGACGACGAAGGCGCTGATCCCGCCCTTGTGGCCGTCGGACTTCGGCACCCGGGCCATGACGACGAGGAGGTCGGCGACCACGCCGTTGGTGGTCCACAGCTTGACGCCGTCGAGCAGGTAGTCGTCCCCGTCGGGGACCGCGGTGGTGGCGAGCCGGGCCGGGTCGGACCCCACGTCCGGCTCGGTGAGCAGGAAGGCCGAGATGTCGGTGCGGGCGCAGCGCGGCAGGAAGCGGTCCTTCTGGTCCTGGGTGCCGAACAGCTTGACCGGCTGCGGCACGCCGATCGACTGGTGGGCGGAGAGCAGCGCGCCGATGGCGGGGCTGACGGAGCCAGCCAGCGCGAGGGCCTTGTTGTAGTAGACCTGGGTGAGGCCCATGCCGCCGTACTTGGTGTCGATCTTCATGCCGAGCGCGCCGATTTCCTTGAGGCCGTTGATGGTCTCGTCGGGGATCTGCGACTCGCGCTCGATGCGGGCGGGATCGATCCGGGTCTCGCAGAACTCGCGGAGCTTGGCGAGGAACGCCTCGCCGCGGCGCACGTCGTCCGGTGCGGGGGCGGGGTGGGGATGGATCAGATCGAGGCGGAAGCGGCCGAGGAACAGCTCCTTGGCGAAGCTCGGCTTGTGCCACTTCTGTTCGCGGGCGGCCTCGGCGACCTGGCGCGCTTCACGCTCGGACACCGGCCGGACTGATGATGCGGTCATCGGTGCTCCCTTGCCGCAAATGACGATCTCGTGACATTACCGGCACGTACCGCTGTTCAGTGTGCCTCCGGTGGGCCGGGTCGGCAAAGTGGTGCGGCGGTGATGCGACGTGGTGAAGCGCTTCGACATTCTATGGACAGCCCACGCCGGGCAGGTCTACTGTCAGCATCGAAGCGCTTCACCACCCCTCCCCCGCCGGATGGAGTCTCCCGCATGGTCACGCTCGCCGAGGTCGCCCGCCACGCCGGAGTCTCCGCCAGCACGGTGAGCTATGTCCTCAGCGGCAAGCGCTCGATCTCGGCGCCCACCCGGGAGCGCGTCGAGCGGTCCATCAAGGAGCTGGGCTACCACCCGAACGCCGGAGCCCGCGCCCTCGCCAGCAGCCGTTCCAACATCATCGCGCTGATGGTGCCGCTGCGGACCGACATCTACGTACCGGTGATGATGGAGGTCGCCATCGCGGTCGCCACCACCGCCCGCGCGCACGGGTACGACGTGCTGCTGCTCACCGGCGAGGAGGGCCCCGCGGCGGTGCGCCGGGTCACCGGCAGCGGGCTCGCCGACGCCATGATCCTGATGGACATCGAGCTGGAGGACGAGCGGCTGCCGCTGCTGCACGCGGCCCGCCAGCCCACCGTGCTGATCGGGCTGCCCGCCGACACCATCGGCCTGACCTGCGTCGATCTCGACTTCACCGCCACCGGCGCGCTGTGCGCCGAGCATCTGGCCGCCCTCGGCCACCGGGAGATCGCCGTGATCGGCGAGGCGGCGGCCGTCTACGAGCGCCACACCGGGTTCGCCGAGCGGACCCTCGACGGGCTGCGCACGGCCGCCCGCGACCTGGGGCTGCGGCTGCTGCACCGCCCGTGCGAGGGCAGCTACGAGTCGATGGACGGCACCCTGTCCCGGATCTTCGACGAGCGCCCCGGCACCACCGGCTTCATCGTCCAGAACGAGGCCGCCATCGATCCGCTGCTGAGCCTGCTGCGACGGCAGGGGCGGGCGGTCCCCGAGGACGTCTCGGTGGTCGCCATCTGCCCCGACCAGGTGGCCACGAGCGCGTCCGTGCGGCTCACCTCGGTCGCCATCCCCGCGCAGGAGATGGGGCGGCGGGCCGTCGAGCTGGTGGCGGCCAAGCTGCAGGGCGACGGCTCCGAGCAGGTGGCGCTGCTGCCCCCGGAGCTGACCGTACGGGCCAGCTCGGGCCCGGCCCCCTCCTGACGACGCCGAGGCCGCCGACGCCGCCGACGCCGCGACCCGTACGCACCGACCGCACGCCCCCTCACCGCCGCACCCCCGAGGAGCGCATCCGTGAACCCGTCGCCGTCTTCGCCCGCCTCTTCCGTCTCGCCCGCCTCTTCCTCGCTCGCCGAGACCTCCCCCACCGTCGGCTCGTTCGCCGCGCGCGGCGGCGCCCTGGAGTGGAGCGGCCGCCAGGAGACCGTACGGCTCGAACCGTGGGGCCCCGACGCGATCCGGGTGCGCGCCCGGCTCGGCGGGCCGGTCCTCGACGGGCTGCCCGGGGCGCTCCGGGACGCCCCGCCGCCGTCCGCCGCGGCCGTCGAGGTGGCGGACGGGCACGCCTCGCTGACCAACGGCGCGCTCACCGCCGAGATGACCGCCGACGGCATGATCCGCTTCGTGCGGACCGCGGACGGCGGGGAGCTGCTGGCCGAGGAGCGCGCCCACTTCTGGTGGCCGGGGCCGCGGCTGCGGACCGCGACCGGCAACGGCTACCACCGCCTGGAGCAGCGCTTCCGCGCGTACGAGGGCGAGAAGCTGTACGGGCTCGGGCAGCACCAGCACGGGCTGCTGGACCAGAAGGGCGCCGTCGTCGACCTCGTCCAGCGCAACTCCGAGGTGACCATCCCCGTCCTGACCTCCAGCCGCGGCTACGCGCTGCTGTGGAACAACCCGGCGATCGGCCGTGTCGAGCTGGGCGCGACCGGCACCCGCTGGGTCGCCGACAGCGCCCGCCAGATCGACTACTGGATCACCGCAGGGGACCCGGCCACCGCCCAGCGCCGCTATACCGCGGTCACCGGCCGCGCCCCCATGCTGCCCGAGTGGGCGGCCGGGTTCTGGCAGTGCAAGCTGCGCTACCGCACCCAGGAGGAGCTGCTGACCGTCGCCCGCGAGCACCGGCGGCGCGGGCTGCCGATGTCCGTCATCGTGTGCGACTTCTTCCACTGGACGCATCTGGGCGACTGGGCGTTCGACCCGGTCGCCTGGCCCGATCCGGCCGCGATGGTGCGGGAGCTGGACGGGCTGGGCATCAGGCTGATGGTGTCGGTGTGGCCGTCGGTCTCGCCGCTCAGCGAGAACCACGCCACCATGGAGCAGCGCGGCTTCCTGATCGGCACCGAGTACGGACCCGTGGCGCACGCCGACTGGCCCGACCGGCGGGAGGGCGAGCCGGTCCAGGTCGCCTTCTACGACGCCACCCACCCCGGGGCGCGGGAGTTCGTCTGGTCCCGGGTGCGGCAGAACTATCTGGAGCCGTACGGGATCCGCGCCTTCTGGCTGGACGCCTGCGAGCCCGAGACGAAGCCCGGCTTCGCCGCGAATCTGCGCTACCACGCGGGTCCCGGCCTGGAGGTCGGCAACCTCTACCCGCGCGAGAACGCCCGCGCGCTGTACGACGGGATGCGGGCGGCGGGCGAGGAGGACGTCGTCACCCTCATCCGCTCGGCCTGGGCGGGCAGCCAGGCTTACGGTGCCGTCCTGTGGTCCGGCGACATCGGCACCGACTTCGCGACCCTGCGCCGCCAGATCGCCGCCGGGCTCAATGTGGCGCTGTCCGGCATCCCGTGGTGGAACACCGACATCGGCGGCTTCCACGGCGGCGACCCGGACGACCCGGCCTACCGCGAGGTGCTGATCCGCTGGTTCCAGTTCGGCGCGCTGTCCCCGGTGATGCGGCTGCACGGCTACCGCGCCCCGGGGCTGCCGCTCGGCCCGCACATGACCGGCGGCCCGAACGAGGTGTGGTCGTACGGCGAGGAGGCCGAACAGATCCTGGCCGCGTATCTGCGGCTGCGCGAGCGCCTGAAGCCGTATCTGCTGGACCAGATGCGCACCGCCCACGAGGAGGGGCTGCCGCCGCTGCGCCCGCTCTTCCTGGAGTTCCCCGACGACCCGGCCGCCTGGGACATCGCCGACTCCTACCTGCTGGGCCCGGACCTCCTGGTCGCCCCGGTCCTGGAGCCGGGCTCGGTCGAGCGGACGGCGTACCTCCCGGCGGGTGCGCGCTGGACGGACGCCTGGACGGGCGAGGAGTACGACGGCGGCCGGTCGGTGACCGTCCCCGCTCCTCTGGACCGCATCCCGCTGTTCCTGCGGGACGGCGCCCGGCTGCCGGTGCGGGACTGACCGCCCGGGCGCGTACCGCCGCCGCGGGGTGGGGCGGCGGTACGCGGGGGGTCAGCTGGCGCTGACGCCGAAGCTCTTGGTGCGGAAGTCCAGGCCACCGGCCGACGAGGTGATCTCGTAGCCGAACTGGACGTCGCCGATGGTCACATCGCCGAACCAGCCCTTGGTGTTCTTGATCCAGTTCACGATGGACTTGATGTCCACGGATCCGGAGCTGGAGTTGGAGCTGCGGATGAAGGAGAAGACCTGGTTGGCGCCGTTGCTGCCCTTGTAGACGGTCCAGGTGTGGCCGCCGAGGGTGACCGTGCCCTGGGAGGTGCCGAGGGGGCCGACCGCGCCGGTCTTGTTGACCCAGAGCATGATCTCGTACGCGTAGTTGCTGTCCCAGATGTCGTACGAGGTGTTGTAGGCGCCCGAGGACGGGACCGTCACGCTGTAGTTGCTGGTGAGGCTGTTGATGGCGCTGATCTTCTTGCCGACGACCTTCTTGGCGTTGGGGTAGGACTTGATGCCGCCGGTGTTCGGGTGGTTGGCCCACACCCCCCAGTCGCTGGCGGAGTTGGCCCAGATGCTCTGGGCGCCCGCGCCGGAGCCCCAGATGTTGTTGTAGAGCGTGTAGCCGCCGGTGGACCAGTTGCCCCACTGTTCGGAGGAGGACCAGGTGGCGGCCTGGGCGGGGGCGGCGGCGAAGCCGACGACGGTGAGGAGCGCCAGTAACGGGGTCAGGAGAAGCGAACGCACGGCTCGTCTTTGCACGATGCCGATTCCTTTCGGGTGGGGGGATTCCGGGGATCCCGGGGACGGGTGGGGATCAGAGCGGCGCCAGGACCACGACCGCGAAGCGGTCCAGCCTGACCTGGGTGTCGTACACGCGGCCGGTCAGCAGATCGGTGCGCGCGGACGGGAGGGGGACGACCGCCGGGGAGCGGCCGTGGTGGAGGAGGAAGAGGAGGTCGCCGCGCGGTACGGCCTCGACGCCCTCGGGGATGCCGGGCAGCGGCGGCGCCAGCCCGGCGTCGTCGGCGGCGCGGCCCAGCAGGGCGCGCAGGGCGGCGGGTTCGGGGAGGGTGGAGACGTACCAGGCGGTGCCGTCGCCGTAGGCGTTGCGGGTGACGGCGGGCAGGCCGTCCAGCTCGCCGCCCTTGATCCGGGCGACGGGTTCGGCGGTGTCCGCCTCCAGGTCCTCGGACCAGAGGGTGCCGGTGAACGGGCCGAGCGAGGGGCTCTCGGCGGTCACGGTCTCGCCCTCGTCCAGCGGCCACCACTCGTGGACGGTCCGCAGGCCCAGGATGTCGCGCAGCCGCTGGTCGACCCCGCCGGGGCGGACCCGGTCGTCCTCGTCGGCGACGCCGGTGAAGAAGCCGCAGACGAGGGTGCCGCCGCCGCGGACGTAACCGGCCAGGTTCTCCAGCGCCTCGTCGGTCAGCAGATACAGATGGGGGACGGCGACCAGGGCGTAGTCGGCGAGGTCGGCGTGCGGATGGGCGAAGTCGGTGGTGAGGTTCTGCTCCCACAGGGCCTGGTGCCAGGCGCGCAGCACCTGGTCGTAGTGGAGCCGGGAGGAGGGACGGCCGTCCTGCACGCTCGCCCACCAGGCGTGCCAGTCGTGCAGGAGCGCGGCCCGGGCGGGGACGTCGCTGCCGACGGCGCCGCCCAGCTCGCGCAGCTGCGCGCCGAGTTCGCGCACCTGGCGGTAGGTGCGGCTGTGCTCCCCGGCGTGGGTGACCATGCCGGAGTGGAACTTCTCGGATCCCTGCCGGGACTGCCGCCACTGGAAGAAGCACACGCCGTCGGCGCCGCGCGCGACGGCCTGCAGCGACCACAGCCGCATCAGCCCCGGCGGCTTGGGGTGGTTGACGCCGCGCCAGTTCACCGGGCCCGCGGCCTGTTCCATCAGCAGCCACGGCCCACCGGCCTGGGAGCGGGTCAGGTCGTGGATCATCGCTCCGTACGCGCCGCCGTGCGGGTCCTTGGGGTCGGGGTAGACGTCGACGGAGACGACGTCCTCCTCGGCGGCCCAGGCCCAGCCGTCCTGGCCGATGAACAGCGGCATGAAGTTGGTGGTGACCGGGATGTGCGGGGTGCGTGCGGCCAGCGCGTCGCGCTCGGCGGTGAAGCACTCCAGCAGCGCGTCGCTGGTGAAGCGGCGGAAGTCCAGCGCCTGCCCGGGGTTGCCCAGGTACTGGGCCCGGCGCGGCGGAATGATCTCCTCCCAGGAGTCGTAGCGCTGGCTCCAGAAGGCGGTCCCCCACGCCTCGTTGAGTGTGTCGAGGCGGCCGTACCTGGTGCGTAACCAGCGGCGGAAGTGGGCGGCGGTGGTGTCGCACCAGCAGTGGGTGCCGTACTCGTTGCCCACGTGCCACATCCGCAGGGCGGGGTGGTCGCCGTAGCGCTCGGCCAGGTCCTCGGTGATCCGCAGCGCGTAGTCGCGGTAGACGGGGGACGAGGCGCAGAACTGGTTCCGCGAGCCGTACCAGACGACCGAGCCGGTCTCGTCGCGCGGCAGGGTCCCGGGGTGGCGGGCGCCCATCCAGGGCGGCGGGGAGGCGGTCGGGGTGGCCAGGCACACCTCGATGCCGCCCTGGTGGAGCAGGTCCATGACCCGGTCGAGCCAGTCGAAGTCACGGGCCCCGGGGCGCGGTTCGAGCGTCGCCCAGGAGAAGACGCCGACCGTGACGGTGGTGACGCCCGCCGCGCGCATCAGCCGGATGTCGTCGTGCCAGACGCTCTCGGGCCACTGCTCGGGGTTGTAGTCGGCACCGTAGAGGACGCGGCCGCGGGTGGCGTCGTTCAGGTCGGGCATACCTGCTCTTTCGGGTCGGTCGGCTGGCGGTACGGGGCGGGCGGCGGTACGGGGCGGGCGGCTCAGCCCTTGACGGCGCCGATGAGCATGCCCTTGGTGAAGTGCTTCTGGACGAAGGGGTAGAGGATCGCGACCGGGATCAGCGCGAGCACCATGACGGCCATCTGGACGGCCAGGCCCGGGATCTGCTGGGTGGCGATCATCTGGGACATGCCCTGCGGCGCCTGCTGTTTGATGACGAGCTGGCGCAGGATCATCTGCAGCGGCCACATCTGCTGGTCGTTGAGGTAGAGCATCGCGTTGAACCACTGGCTCCAGTAGCCGACCGCGTAGAACAGCGACACCACCGCGATCACCGCCCGGGACAGCGGCATCACGATCTGGAAGAGGATCCGCCACTCCCCCGCGCCGTCGATGCGGGCGCTGTCGACCAGCTCGGGCGCGGTGTTCTGGAAGAACGCGCGCAGCACCAGCACGTTGAAGACCGAGATGGCGCTCGGCAGGATCATCGACCAGTAGCTGCCCTCCAGCCCGACCCCGGTGACCAGCAGATACGTGGGGATCAGCCCGGCGTTGAAGAACATCGTGACGAGCAGCAGCATCAGGATCGGCCGGTGCAGGAACGATCCCGACCGGGACAGTCCGTAGGCGCACAGCACGGAGACGACGGTGCTGATCGCGGTGCCCACGGCGGTGAGCGCGAGGCTGACGAGCGTCGCGCGGGTGACCGTGCCGCCGCTCAGCAGCTCGGTGTAGGCCCGGAAGGTGATCGTCTCGGGGACGATGACCAGCCCGCCCGCGTCGGTGATGGTCCTCTGGTCGGAGAGGCTGGTGACGATCACCACCCACAGCGGGCCGAGGATCGCCAGGCACACCCCGGTGAGGGTGAGGCCCTTGAGCCCCTGGCCGACCTTGCCGGGCTCCTCCTCCCACACCGGGCGCTTCTCCCCGCCGCGGCGGCGCAGGGGCTGCCCGGAGGGCGTCGCGGCGGGGGCGGCGGGCCGCTCGGTCACGGTCACTTCCGGCGTCATTTCCGGTAAACCCCCTGCTCGCCGAGCATATGGGCGACTTTGTTGGCGATCAGCACCAGGACGAGGCTGAAGACGCCCTTGATCAGGCCGCCCGCGGCGGCGATCCCGTAGTCCGTATTGGCGATGCCGACCCACCACACATAGGTGTCGAAGACCTCCGAGGCGCCCGGCCCCACCGCGTCCCGCTGGAGCAGGATCTGCTCGAAGCCGACGGTCAGCGCGTCGCCGACGCGCAGCACCAGCAGCAGGGCGATCACCGGGCGCAGCGCGGGCAGCGTGACGTGCCACATCCGGCGCCAGCGGCCCGCGCCGTCCGCGGCGGCCGCCTCGTACAGGTCCTGGTTGACGGCGGACAGCGCGGCCAGGAAGACGATCACGCCCCAGCCCGCGTCCTTCCACACCAGCTGGGCGGTGACCAGGAACTTGAAGACGCCCGGGTCGGTCATCAGGTCGAAGCCCTCGTACCCGTGGGAGCGCAGCCGCTGGGAGAGGAGCCCGGCGCCGCCGAGCATCTGCTGGAAGATCGTGATGACCAGCACCCAGGAGAAGAAGTGCGGCAGGTACAGGATCGACTGCACCAGGCCCCGGATCCGGTCGCTGAGCACGCTGTTGAGCAGCAGCGCGAGCGCGACCGGCACCGGGAAGAACAGCACCAGCTGGAGGAAGGTGATGCTGAGGGTGTTGGCGAAGGCGTCCCAGAAGCGGCTGTCCTCGAAGAGCAGGGTGAAGTTGTCGAACCCGACCCAGGGGCTGGTCCACAGCCCCTGGGTGAACGGGTCGTAGTCCTTGAAGGCGACGGTGGTCCACAGCAGCGGGACGTAGGTGAACAGCACGAGCAGCCCCACGGTGGGGGCCGTCATCAGCAGCAGGGCGCGGTCGCGGCGCAGCCGGTGCCACCACCGGACGCCGTCCCCGCGGCGGCCGCGGGGCTCCGTGCGGTCGCCGGTCGCCGTGCGGTCGCGGGGATTCCGGTCGCGGAGGTCCACCGCCATCAGGCGCCGCTGCCGTTCTCTTCCAGGAGCTTGGCGTACCAGTCGCGGAGCCGGTCGCCGCCGCCGCTGCGCCAGTCGCTGATCGCCCGCTGGGCGTCCTTGACCGACTTGCGGCCGCGGGTGACGTCCTTGGCCAGGTCCTCGAAGGGGGTGTAGAGGGAGGCGTACCGGTTGGGCTCCTGGATCTGCATGCCGTAGAAGAGCGGCTTCTTCGCGAACTCGCCCATGCGCCGCATCCAGCCGCAGTAGTCCTTGACCATCTGCGGGAAGTCCGGGTAGGCGACGCTGGCCTGCGGGGACGCGATGAAGCGGTAGGTGTCCTGGACGTCCCGTACGCCGGTGGCGTTCTTGACCGGGAGGCCGTTCTTCAGGGTGTGGTGCACGCCTTCGACGCCGTAGTCGATGAGGCGCTGTTCCTTGGTGCCGAAGGGCGCGGCGATGAAGTTGGCGAGGGCGAGGATTTCCTCGATCCGCTCCTTGGAGAGGCTCTTGTTGAGGAAGGACCAGATCTGGGCGGGCGGGTCGAGATAGATGACCGGGTCGCCGCCGTCGGGGCCGAACCAGTCCATTCCCTGGATCTTGAAATCGGGGTTGGGCCCGGCCTGTTCGAAGGTGGCGCCGTACCATTTGGCGTCACCGTCGTTGTAGATGAGGGTCTGGCCGGAGGTGAAGCGGGTCAGCGCGTCATTGGCCTTGCCCGCGATGGCGTCGGGATGGACATAGCCCTTGGCGAAGAGCTTTCGGCACCACTCCAGCGCCTCCAGATAGTTGTCGGTCTCCACCTTGTGGACGAGCTTCCCGTCCTTCTCCACCCAGTAGTACGGCTTTTCACCGGGGCAGCCGAAGAATCGCTGCGCCGACCACCACATGTCGTCGCAGGCCCACACCTTGCTCTTCGGCCGGGTGATCTCCTTGGCGAGGGCGAGGAATTCGTCCGGGCTCTTCGGGACCTGATATCCGTTCTTCTCGAAGAGGTCTTCGCGGTAGTACGGGATGACCCCGGCGAGCGGGCGGGAGGACATCGGCAGACCGCGGAGCTTGCCGCCGAAGACGGAAATCTGCCAGGCGGCGGTGGGAATGGCGGCCAGGTTGGGGTATTTCTTGACCTTGTCCCCGGAGAGATACGGGCCGAGGTCGGCGAATTTGGCGCTGACCGCGCCATGGATCTTTCCGCCCATCTCCCACAGCGGAATCATCACGATGTCGGCGATGTCGCCGGAGGCGAGGACCGCGCTCAGCTTTTCACCGTAGGTGTTGCCGTCCTGCGGCTGGAGTTTGATCGTCGCGCCGAGCGCGTCGTCGACCGCCTTGTAATAGGCGTTGTTCTTGGGCGGCGGAGTGCCCCACAGCGGCTCGAACATGGTGAAGCTGCCGCCGTGGCCGGGCTTGCCCTTCACGGAGGCGACCAGGGCGGCGGGGGGCGGGGCCTTGGTGTATCCGGGGCTGGAGCCGTTGACACTCGGAATATCCGGGTCCGCCACCTTCGAGGCCACATAGGTCGGCAGCAGCTTCTTCAAGTCCTTGCCGGAGGTGGTTCCGCTCTTGTTCCCGCCGTCCTCCGTGGAGCACGCGGACAACAGCGGAACGCCTCCCGTCACGGCCGCCGCGGCGACCGCCGTGGAGGCCAGGAAGGTTCTCCGGCTGGGAGGGGAAGTGGAGGCCGAAGCCTGGGAGTTCGGCATTGCGTCAACCCTTCGTGGCGAGCCCGCCGTACGACCGATGGTCGAAGCGCTTCGATATTGCGCTGAGATTAAGTCGGGGGGTCGGGGCGCGCAAGGGCCGGGCGGGAAAGAGTCGTTGAGGGTCCGTGGATTCCCGCATCCTCACAACCGGGTGGCGGAAAAGGGATGTTGAGCCGCCGGAACTCGCCGAGCCTTGACAGGACGGACTCCGACCCTCAGCATCGAAGCGCTTCGAATCCCATCTCCGACCTCCGCGAGGAGACCCGTGAGCGGTTGCGAGCCCGGTGAGCCGACGACCCGTCCGCCCTTCCGCGATCCCCGGCTGCCGGTCGGCGCCCGCGTGGACGATCTGCTCGCCCGGCTGACGCCCGACGAGCGGATCGCGATGCTCCACCAGTACGCCCCCGCGGTGGAACGGCTCGGCCTCGCCGCCTTCCACACCGGGCAGGAGGCGCTGCACGGCGTCGCCTGGATGGGACCGGCGACGGTGTTCCCGCAGGCCGTCGGGCTCGGCGCCACCTGGAGCCCGGACCTGCTGCGGCGGATCGGCGAGGCGGTCGGCACCGAGGTACGGGCCATGCGCGCCCGCGAGCCCCTGGTCGGGCTCAACGTGTGGGCGCCGACGGTCAATCTGCTCCGTGATCCGCGCTGGGGCCGCAACGAGGAGGGGTACGCCGAGGACCCGTACCTCACCTCCGCCCTGGCCGCCGCGTACACCCGCGGCCTGCGCGGCGACCACCCGGACCGCTGGCGCACCGCCCCCGTCCTCAAGCACTGGCTGGCGCACAACAACGAGACCGCCCGCGACACCACGTCGTCCTCCGTGCGGCCGCGCGTCCTGCACGAGTACGACCTCGCGGCCTTCCGCGGCGCGGTGCGGGCGGGCGCGGTGGCCGGGGTGATGCCCGCGTACAACCTGGTCAACGGGCGGCCCAATCATGTCTCCCCGTATCTGCGGGAGCACTTGCGCACCTGGACCGACCGGGAGCTGGTGGTCTGCTCGGACGCGGGCGCGCCCTCCAACCTGGTCGACTCCGAGCACTACTTCGACACCCACGAGGAGGGCGCGGCGGCCGCCCTGCTGGCCGGGGTGGACAGCTTCACCGACCACGACCAGGACGCCTCGAAGACGATCGGCCGGGTGCGGGGCGCGCTGGAGCGCGGGCTCATCGACGCGTCCGCCGTCGACACGGCGGTGCGGCGGCTGCTGACGATGCGGTGCGCGCTGGGCGAGTTCGACGGGGCGGACGATCCGTACGCCGACCCGCGCGGCACCGGTTTCGACACGCCCGCGCACCGGGCGCTCGCCCTGGAGGCCGCCGAACAGGCCGTCGTCCTGCTGAAGAACGACGGCCTGCTGCCGCTGTCGGCGTCCGCCACCGGCACCCTGGCCGTGGTCGGCCCGCTCGCCGACGAGTGCAAACTCGACTGGTACAGCGGCAGTCTGCTGCGCCGCAGCTCGCCGCGGGAGGCGCTGGCCGCGCGGCTCGGCGCGGACCGGGTGGTGTTCGCGGAGGGGACGGACACCGTACGGCTGCGCGCCGCGGCGGGCTGGGTGCGGGTGCCGCCCGGGGACGCGGCGGAGGAGCGGGGGCGGGAGGCGTCGCGGGAGGCGTCGCGGGAGGCGTCGCTCAACCCGGCGCATACCGCGGGACGCACCGATCTGCCGCCGCTGACCCTCGGCGACACCCCCACCGACCTGGCCCTGGCCGACTGGGGCGGGGGCGTGTGCACGCTGCGCGCCCCCTCCGGCCGCTATCTGACGGTCGCCGACGACGGCTTCGTGCGCGCCGCCGCCGAGCAGCCCGGGGGCTGGGTCGTCCAGGAGACGTTCGCGCTGGAGCGGCACGGTGACGGACATCTCCTCAGACACGGCGGGACGGGCGGGTATGTCTGTGTCGCCGCCGAGGGCCTGAAGGTTGCCGACCGGTCCCGGGCCGAGGTCTTCCACCGCGAGGTCGTCGAACGCGGCGAGGACGCCGTCGCGCGCGCCGCCTCCGGCGCCGACGCGGTCGTCGTCGTCCTGGGCAACGATCCGCACATCAACGGCCGCGAAACCGAGGACCGCACCACCCTCGCCCTGCCCGCCGGACAGGACCGGCTGTGGCGCGCGGCCCACGCCGCCAACCCGCGCACCGCACTGGTGCTGACCAGTAGCTATCCGTACGCCGTCGGGGACGCGGCCGACGCGCTGCCCGCCCTGCTGTGGGCCGCGCACGGCGGCCAGGCGGCGGGAGACGGGCTGGCCCGGGTGCTGTTCGGCGACGTCTCACCGGCCGGGCGGCTGCCGCAGACCTGGTACGCGTCCGAGGACGAGCTGCCGGATCTGCTGGACTACGACATCATCGCCTCCCGCGCCACCTACCTCTACTTCGACGGCGCCCCGCTCTTCCCCTTCGGGCACGGCCTGTCGTACACCCGCTTCGGCTACGACGGCCTGTCGGTGCGGCAGACGGGGGACGGGGCGCTGGCCGTCGAGTGCACGGTCACCAACTCCGGCCCGTGCGACGGCGACGAGGTGGTGCAGATCTACGCGAGCGCCCCGGGGGCGCGCGTACCGCGCCCGCACCGACGGCTGATCGCCCACCGCCGGGTGACCTTGCGCCGGGGCGAGATGCTGCGGCTGTTCTTCACCGTGCCGGTGGCCGAGGCGCTGGGGTTCTGGGACGTGGCCCACGGCCGCTGGACCGTCGACCCGGGCCGTTACGAGATCCACGCGGGCGCCTCCAGCGCGGACATCCGCCGCACCGCCGACCTCACCCTCGACGGCCCGCCGCCCGCCCCGCGCCCGGTACTGACGCACGGGCTGGCGGCCGCGGACTACGACGCGGCGGACGGCACGCTGCTCGTCGACCGCACCAAGGCCCGCGGCGACGCGGTGGCCTGCGGCGACGAGGCGGTCGGCCGACTGCTCTTCCGCACCTGCGACTTCGGCGCGGGCGCGGCGGAGGTCACCGTCGAGGCGGCCCTCGAGGGGGCGGAGGCGGCGACGGTGGAACTGCACCTCGCCGACGGTACGCCCGTGGCCACCGTCGCCGTCCCGCCCACCGGCGGCCGCTACGCGTACGCCACGGTCCGCACCGGCCCGGCCACCTCCCCGACCGGCGTGCACGACCTCCACGTCACGCTGCGCGGGGCCCTCCGGCTGGCCCGCCTCGGCTTCTCCGGCTGAGGGTCCGGAAGAAGCCCGGGGCGGGCCACGGGGTTGCTTGTTACAGGTCGATCCCGGTGAGGACCATGACCCGCTCGTACGTGTAGTCCTCCATCGCGAACCGCACGCCCTCGCGCCCCACGCCGGACTTCTTGGCGCCTCCGTACGGCATCTGGTCGGCCCGGTACGACGGCACATCGCCGACGATCACACCGCCGACCTCCAGCGCGCGGTGCGCGCGGAACGCGGTCTGCACATCGCGGGTGAAGATGCCGGTCTGCAGCCCGTACTTGGAGTCGTTGACGGCCGCGAACGCCGCCTCCTCGTCCGCCGCCCGCTGGACGGTGAGCACCGGGCCGAAGACCTCCTCGCAGGAGAGCGTGACGTCCGAGGGCACGTCCGCGAGCACCGTCGGGGCGTAGCTCGCGCCCTCGCGCTTGCCGCCGGTCAGCAGCTTCGCACCGGCCTGGACCGCCTCGTCCACCCAGGACTCGACGCGCTTGGCCGCGTCCTCGTTGACCAGCGGGCCGACATCGGTCGCGTCATCGGACGGATCGCCGGTGACCTGCGCCTCGACGGCCGCGACGACCTTCGGCAGCAGCCGCTCGTACAGGGACGCGTCCGCGATCACCCGCTGCACGGAGATGCAGGACTGGCCGCCCTGGTAGTTGGAGAACGTGCCGATGCGGGTGGCCGCCCAGTCGAGGTCGGCGTCGGAGGCGTAGTCCGACAGGACGACCGCCGCGCCGTTGCCGCCCAGCTCCAGCGTGCAGTGCTTGTGCGGCACGGACGCCTGGATCGCGTAGCCGACCTTGTCCGAACCGGTGAAGGAGATGACCGGCAGCCGCTCGTCCTGGACCAGCGCGGGCATCTGGTCGTTCGGCACCGGCAGCACGCTCCAGGAACCCGCCGGAAGCTCCGTCTCGGCGAGCAGCTCGCCGAGGATCAGCGCGGACAGCGGGGTCGCGGGCGCGGGCTTGAGGATGATCGGCGCGCCGACGGCGAGGGCCGGGGCGACCTTGTGCGCGCACAGGTTCAGCGGGAAGTTGAACGGCGCGATGCCGAGCACGGTGCCCCGCGGGAAGCGGCGGGTCAGCGCGAGCCGCCCCTCACCACCGGCGTCGGTGTCCAGCCGCTGGGCCTCGCCGCCGTTGAACCGGCGGGCCTCCTCCGCCGCGATACGGAAGACGGAGACGGCACGGCCGACCTCGCCGCGCGCCCACTTCATGGGCTTGCCGTTCTCGTCCGAGATCAGCCGGGCGATCTCTTCGGTGCGCTCGGCGAGCCGTCGCGACACCTGGTCGAGGGCGGCGGCCCGCACGTGCGCGGGCGTCGCGGCGAACTCCGCGCGCACGGCCTCGGCGGCCGCCACGGCCTCCTCGATCTGTGCCTCGGTGGGAACGCTCACCGCGCCGACGCGTCGGCCGTCCCACGGCGACGTGACCTCGAGCGTGCTCTCGCCCGTCGCCTCGCGGCCGGCGAGCCAGAACGCATGGGTGACAGCTTCGTTTGTGTCTGGCACAGCGGATCCCGACCCTTCTGAAGTGGTGGGGTGATGGTGCGGATGTCTCTCGCCTCCCACCGTAGGCGCGCGGGGCACGCGGCGCTTTTGTCCGGGGCGGCGCAGTCGGCGCCCGCATCGCACCGCAATGGTGTGTCCCCTGTTTTTGGCGTGCCCTGTGTTCTTCAGGGTGACTTCAGCGTGGGCGTCGCCGGGGCCGTGGCCTTCAGGGCCAGCCAGAGTTCCATCCGGACGTCCGGGTCGTCGAGGGAGCGGCCGAGGATCTCCTCCACGCGGCGCATCCGGTAGCGCAGGGTGTGCCGGTGGACGCCCAGGTCGGCGGCGGCCGCGTCCCACTGGCCGTGCCGGGACAGCCAGGCGCGCAGCGAGGCGACCAGGTCGCCGCGGCCCGTCGCGTCGTGGTCGTGCAGGGCGCGCAGCATGCCGTCGGCGAAGGCCCGTACGGCGTCGTCGGCGAGCAGCGGCAGCAGCGAACCCGCCGCGACGTGCTCGTGCTCGACGAGCACCCGGCCGCGCCGCCGGGCCACCGACAGGGCCTGCTCCGCCTGCCGGTAGGCGGCCGCGGCCGCGATCGGGCCCGCCGGGGCGGACAGGCCGACGACCAGGTCGCCGCCCTGGGACGCGGCGGCGCCGCGGTCGCGGGGGCGGGTCGCCGTACCGCGGCGCGTCTCGATCCCCTCGGCGTGCTCCGTACAGACGGCGACCGCGGCCCCGCCGTCCGGGGCCAGCACGATCAGCCGCTCGCCGTCGGGCACGACGAGCACCGCCTCGCCGGTACGGGCCGCGGCCGCCTCCATGGCGTCCACGAGCGCGCCGAGGGGGTCGGCGCGGTCGGGGTCGCCCGGCGTGGCTCCGCCGCCGGTGTCGGCGTCCGCGGACGTCTCGGCCGCCGTCTCGTCGGCGGCGTATGCCGCGTGCGACCCGTGCGATGCCTGCGATGTCTGGGCACCGCCGCTCGGTACCGCCTCCGCGACCAGCATCCGGAACGGGGCGTCCAGCAGCCCCCCGTACAGCCGCCCGGCCACCGCCCGGGCATGGTCCGGCTCCCCCGCCAGCAGCATCCGCAGGACGGCGGTGCCCAGCCGCTGCTCGGCCTCCCGCAGGGCCCGGGAACGCTCGGTCGTCAGGGTCAGCAGCGCCACGGCGGAGTGGACGGCGTACCGCTCGGCGGTCCCCAGCGGCGCCGCGGTACCGACCGCGAGGACGCCCCGGGTACGGCGCCCCGTACCCAGCGACTGCAGCTCCACCCGGTCCGTCGCCTCGTCGCCCGCCTCCGCGCCGCCCCCGCCGACCACCACGCTCGCCGGGGCGGGCCGTGCGCGCAGCCGCTCGGCATCGGCGGTGTGGCGGGCGGCGCGGCGGGCCGCCCAGTCGGGGGCGGCGACCACGCAGCCGGAGGCGTCGTAGAGCGCCGCCCAGCCATCGACGTGTGCGGCGAGCCGGGCGAGCAGCGCGGCGGGCCCCTCGGCGCCGAGCGCGGCGCGCGTCAGCTCACGCTGCGCCTCGAACCCGGCGGTCACCGCGCGGTACTGGTCGGCGGCTATCGCCGCCGAGACGGCCTTGCTGATGGCGATGAAGGGCGTACGGCGCGGCACCACGAGCAGCGGCAGCCCCTCCTCCTTCGCCGCGGCCACGAGCGCCGCCGGCACCTCGTCGTAGGCGACACCCATCGCGAAGCCCAGCCCCACCACCCCCGCGGCGGCCAGCCGCCGGACGTAGCGGGCCATCTCGTCCGGGTCCTCGGCGGCCAGCTTCATCGCGGTGGTGAGCAGCAGCTCACCGCCCTCCATGTACGGCACCGGGTCGGCCAGCTCGCTGACATGGGCCCAGCGCACCGGCCTCTCCAGCCGGTCCTCTCCCGCGAGGACGGACAGCTTGAGCGCGGTGTGGTGGACGAGTGAGGCGAGCGTGGGAGGCATGGCACCTTCGATGCGGATGCGACGACGAATGCGACTTCACCGTCCCGTATGAACGGCTACTGCCGATTCTGCCTCAATGGACGAATCCGTGGTATCCGCGCCGTACCGCCGCCTGGTCGCTCAGCCGCGCAGGTCCACCAGCACCGGCGGCCCACCCTCACCCCGCACCGACGTCACGGACAGCACCGCGTGCCCGGCGGGGACCGAATGCGCCAGCTCCGAGGCGGACCAGCGCTCGCGCTCCACCTTCCGCACCGTCACGGACTGGGTGGTGACGGCCTTCCCCGTCACCACCTTGCGGATGAAGTGCAGGACCTTGGTGAACGGCTCGTCCGAGATGATCTGCCGGTCGGTGACGTCCCGGGTCTCGACCCACTCCGTCCCCCACACCTCCGCGAACCGGGCCCCGTCCCATGTCGTCACCCCGGCGCAGGCCATCCGGCAGCCGACCGCCCCCAGCAGCGCGCTGCGCAGCGCCTCGGGGACGTCGTCGAGGGTGCGGAGGGTGAGCACCGCGCCCGCGTGGGCGGCGCGGAGGCGCTGGACACCGCGCAACGCCTCGGGGGTGATGGTGTGCGACGCGTCGTCCAGGACCAGGCAGGCGAAGAGCGACCGGTCGGCGCGGCCCACGGCGCACTCGGTGAACTGCGCGAGCACGAGACGGGCCAGCATGCGGGACGCCTCGGCGTGCCCGCGCTCCGGCAGATCGATCCGGACCCGCAACGGGTGTTCGAGAGCGCGGAGGGAGAACGGCCGACGGCCGCCGGTGGTGTCGAAGAAGTCGGCGAACGCGGGCCGGTCCAGCAGCGCGATCCGGTCCGCCAGCAGGGCGCCCACGTCCCCGGCCGCGCCGGACTGCCGCACCCGCGCCTCCAGCTCCCGCGCCTGCGCCCGCTCCCCCGCCGCGTCGAGCGCCTCGCGCAGCGCGCCGACCGCCGTCTTCGCGCCGTCCAGCAGCTCGCGCAGCTCCGGCACGGACGGGAAGCGGCCGTGAGCGGCGCGGTAGGGGCCGAGGAGCTGGGCCAGCGCCGTGGCTGCCCGTCGGCTGTCGCCGCCGGGCAGCGAGGCGGCCATGTCGCCGATCAGCGCCTCGGCGAGGATGCCCGCGGCTTCGTCGGGGTCCGTGGTGCCGCCGTAGAGGTCGAGGTCGTACACGGAGTCGGGGCGGCCGATCTTCACGACGACGTCGAACGCCTCGTCGGGCCCCAGACCCGCCCCGGCCGCCCCCACGGCCACCACCGCGACCCGCCCGGCGAGCGCCTGCAGACACAGCGACTCCACGACGGGCCGCACCAGCCGCCCGGTCTTCCCCGACCCGGGCGGCCCGACGGCGAGCAGCGAGGTCCCCAGCACCTCGGGGTCGAGCGCGAGCCCGGTGCCGCGGTGCTGGTAGGGATTGCGCAGATCGTCGATGGCGGTCCCGAGACGGACCTGGCGGGCGAGCAGATCGTGCTCGGCCGTGCGCGCGGGCAGGTCCCGGGCGCCGGACGGATGGCCGTGCGAGGCGGCGCCGTGGCGCAGCACGGTGTCGGTGAACGCGGCGAGCGAATTGCGTCCGGCGCGCACGGACTGCCAGGCGTGCTCGATCCGCGCGTGATCGACGTCGTTCATCGCCCCGGCCCGCGCCTCGGCCGCCAGCCGATCAGCCGCCCCGTGCGCCCCGGCGGCCCGCAGATGCGGCCACTCGACGGGATCGGCCTCGGGCCGACTCGGCTCGGCCGCCGCGTCCGTCTCGTCCCAGGCCCGCCGGAAGAGGGGCGTGACGTAGCGGCGCCAGACCTCACCCCAATGCCCGACACGGCCGAAGAGGACGGCGATGGCGCACACGAAAATGCCGTAGTAGATGTACGTCGCGATGACGTAAGCACGGTCACCGTTCTGCACCCACGAGTCGGGGGTGAACAGATCCAGCGGCCACAGCCAGTAGCCGCCGAGGTATCCGTTCCAGAGCAGTGACCACACCAGCCACCCGCAGAGCCCGGCGATCAGCGCGCCGCTGATCAGACGTCGCCCGGGAATCCGGTCCGGATCCTCCGGTGGCTTGGGCCTGTACCCATACGTCCACACCCCCGGCCCAGCCCCCTCCGCTCGCGCGGTACGCAGCCAGGCGACGAAAGACGGCCGCGCGCCCGGGGCCGTCGCGGGCGGGGACGTGGGCGCGCCCGGCGGCATCGGCGGCGGCACCGCCGGGGCGGCCGGGGCCGCCGGAGGCACCCGGGGCGGGGATGGGGGGCGGGGTGGGGGGGTGGGTTGCGTGTTGCGGGAGTCGAACGTGCCCTCGGTGTCCATCTGCTACCCCTTGCCCCCTGACGGCTGTGCCTCTGCGTTTCGCGCCACCGCGCCATCGCTCAATCTAGTGTTCCCGCCCGGGGAGTTCAGCGACCCCACCGGGGTGGCACCTCACGACGTGCCGGAACGGCGCCCGGGCCGCGGCTATGTCCGTCGCGGACAACGCACCACACGCACTGCTCCCGAACGGAACATGCCGCTTCGCTCGCCGCGCGCCTAGCCTGCGAGTAAAGCCCCTGTCACGCCCCTTTCTTTCCGTGGAGTACCTCATGACCGAACTGTCCGGAGGCCCGTCCCTCCCCCAGGAGCGTCGCGTCGTCACCGCGATTCCCGGCCCGAAGTCGCAGGAGCTGCTCGCCCGTAAGACCGCGGCGGTCGCCGGCGGCGTGGGCAGCGTGCTGCCGGTCTTCACGGTGCGTGCGGGCGGCGGGGTGATCGAGGACGTGGACGGCAATTCGCTGATCGACTTCGGTTCCGGCATCGCCGTGACCTCGGTCGGCTCCAGCGCCGAGGCCGTGGTGCGCCGGGCGTCGGCGCAGCTGGCGGACTTCACCCACACCTGTTTCATGGTGACCCCGTACGAGGGGTACGTGGAGGTCTGCGAGGAGCTGGCGCGGCTCACGCCGGGCGATCACGCCAAGAAGTCGGCGCTGTTCAACTCGGGCGCCGAGGCGGTCGAGAACGCGGTGAAGATCGCCCGCGCGCACACCAAGCGCCAGGCGGTCGTCGTGTTCGATCACGGCTACCACGGCCGGACCAACCTCACCATGGCGCTCACCGCGAAGAACATGCCGTACAAGCACGGCTTCGGCCCCTTCGCGCCCGAGGTCTACCGGGTTCCGGTCGCCTACCCCTACCGCTGGCTGACGGGCCCGGAGAACTGCGCCGAGGAGGCCGCGGCCCAGGCCATCGACATGATCAGCAAGCAGGTCGGGGCGGAGAACGTGGCCGCGATCGTCATCGAGCCGGTCCTCGGCGAGGGCGGCTTCATCGAACCGGCCAAGGGCTTCCTGCCGAAGATCGCCGAGTTCGCGAAGGACAACGGCATCGTCTTCGTCGCGGACGAGATCCAGTCCGGCTTCTGCCGCACCGGCCAGTGGTTCGCGTGCGAGGACGAGGACATCGTCCCGGACCTGATCACCACCGCAAAGGGCATCGCTGGCGGCCTTCCGCTGGCCGCCGTGACCGGCCGCGCCGAGATCATGGACGCGGCGCACTCCGGCGGCCTCGGCGGCACCTACGGCGGCAACCCGGTGGCGTGCGCGGCGGCGCTGGGCGCGATCGAGACGATGCGCGAGCTGGACCTCAACGCGAAGGCCAAGCGCATCGAGGAGGTCATGAAGGGCCGCCTGTCCGCGATGCAGGAGAAGTACGACATCATCGGCGACCTCCGGGGCCGCGGGGCGATGATCGCCATCGAGCTGGTGAAGCCGGGCACCAAGGACCCGAACCCGGAGGCGACGGCGGCCGTCGCCAAGGCCTGCCACGCCGCGGGCCTGCTGGTTCTGACCTGCGGTACGTACGGGAACGTGCTGCGTTTCCTGCCGCCGCTGGTGATCGGCGAGGCCCTGCTGAACGAGGGGCTGGACGTCCTCGAGGGAGCCTTCGCCGAGCTGTGACGGTGCCGGTGACTGTGGGTGGTTCGTCGGGAGCGTGAAGAAGATGTGCGGGGCCCATGACAGGTGGGTGATCGGCCTGTCCGACAGCCTCTCGCTGCCGTACGGTCATTCCAGATGAGAGAAACACCCCGCTCGCAGGGGACTGCGGGCGATGCCGAGCCGGCGCTTCCCCAGCTCCGACCCGGCTGTGCCCTCGCGCACACCACTGGAGCCTCCGGCTCCGGATCTCCTCACCGATCGGACGGCCGCCCGCCCCAAACCCCCCGGGGCGAGCGGCACACCGATCGCCACGTCGGCCCCGGAACCACCCCCCCTGTTCCGGGGCCGACGTCTTTCTTCCTCCGCGCGTTCGCGCTCCCCCTGGCACTGCTGGCGGCGTTCGCGCTGTGCGCCTGGCAGGTCGCCGCCCATGGTCCGCTGCGTACGTTCGACGAGCGGCTCGGCCGCGCGGTCGCCGGATCGCCGCTCCCCTCCCCCGTCGCGGAGTTCTTCGCCGACCTCGGCAATACGGCGGTGGCGCTCCCGGTCCTCGGTCTCGCGCTCGTCTGCGCGGCGTGGCG
The DNA here is from genome assembly GCF_055595765.1 of Streptomyces sp. NPDC040405. Classification (NCBI taxonomy): domain Bacteria; kingdom Bacillati; phylum Actinomycetota; class Actinomycetes; order Kitasatosporales; family Streptomycetaceae; genus Streptomyces; species Streptomyces sp. NPDC040405. Next base: position 1,470,502 of record NZ_JBVIVI010000002.1, on the reverse strand, counting down.
TGACCCGGCGCACGCCCCGGCGCGTACCCCGGCCGCGCGCCGGTGGCCGGGGCCGCTGGCGGCCGCGCTGGCGATGGCGGCGGTCCCGGCCCTGATCGTGCCGCTCAAGGCGCTGATGGACCGCCCGGGTCCGCCCGGCCCGCTGGCCGGCGCGACCGGGTTCTTCCCGTCGGGCCACGCCGCGACGGCCGCCGTCGCCTATGGCGCGGCGGCCGTGCTGCTGCTCCCCCGCCTTCGCGGGCGACCGCGGGGGTGGCTGATCGCCGCCGTCGTCCTGCTCAACCTCGCGGTGGGGGCGGGACTGGTCCGCAGGGCGTACCACTGGCCGCTGGATGTGGCCGGGAGCTGGTGTCTGTGCGGCTGTCTGCTGTGGGCGGTGTTCCGGATACGCGAACGAGGCGGCGGGCGCACGCCCTGACGCCCGGGCCTCAGCTGTCGAAGCCCAGCCCGACCCGGTCCATCGCCTTCAGCCACAGATTGCGCCGTCCCCCGTTGGCGTCGGCCCGGCTCATCGACCACTGGGTGAGGCCGATCCCCGCCCAGCGGACCGGTTCCGGCGGGAACGGCAGCGGCTTGCTGCGCACCATCTCCAGCCGGGTCCGCTCGGTGTGCTCGCCGGACAGCAGGTCGAGCATCACCTCCGCGCCGAAGCGGCTCGCGCCGACGCCGAGGCCGGTGTACCCGAGGGCGTAGGCGACGCGTCCGCCGTGTGCGCTGCCGAAGAACGCGGAGAAGCGCGAGCAGGTGTCGATCGCGCCGCCCCAGGCATGGCTGAACCGCACGCCCTCCAGCTGCGGGAAGCAGCGGAAGAAGTGCTGGGCGAGGGTGCGGTAGGTGGCCGGGTGATGGTCGTATTCGGCGCGCACCCCGCCGCCGTAGCGGTAGACGATGTCGTAGCCGCCCCACAGGATGCGGTGGTCGGCGGTGAGGCGGAAGTAGTGGAAGTGGTTGGCGGTGTCGCTGAGGCCCTGCCGCCGCTGCCAGCCGATCGCGGCGAGCTGCGCGTCGGTCAGCGGCTCGGTCATCAGGGCGTGGTCGTAGACGGGGACGATGTACGGGCGGACGCGGCGGACCAGGGCCGGGAAGGCGTTGGTGGCCAGCGCGACCTGACGTGCCCGTACCCGGCCGTAGGGGGTGCGCACCAGCATCCCGGAGGTTCCCGTTCCGGATCCCGACCCCGACCCCGGTCCCGACCCCGATCCCGATCCCGTTCCGGCGCGGCTCAGCTGCTCGGCGGGGGTGTGTTCGTAGATCCGTACGCCCAGCTCGGCGCAGGCCCGTTTGAGGCCCCAGGCGAGCTTGGCGGGGTGCAGCATGGCCACGCCCCGGCGGTCCCAGAGCCCGGCGAGGAAGGTGGGCGAATCGACCTCGGCGCGCACCGCGTCACGGTCCAGGAACTCGGGCTCCGTGACGCCGAGTGCGGCGGCCTGGGCGGCGGTTTCGCGCAGCTCGGCGATCTGGTGGGGCCGGGTGGCGACGTCGATCTCCCCGGTGCGCTCGAAGTCGCAGTCGATGGCGTAGCGGGCGACGGCGGCTTCGATCTCGTCCAGGTTGCGGTGGCCGAGCCGTTCCAGTTCGGTCAGTTCACCGGGCCAGCGGGCGGCGCCGTTGCCGAGGCCGTGGGTGAGGGAGGCGGCGCAGAAGCCGCCGTTGCGGCCGGAGGCGGCCCAGCCGGTCTCCTGGCCCTCGACCAGGACCACGTCGCGGCCGGGGTCGCGCTCCTTGGCGACCAGGGCGGTCCACAGCCCGCTGTAGCCGCCGCCGACGACGAGCAGGTCGCAGCGCTCGTCGCCGACCAGGGCGGGGTTCGGGCGGGGCCGTCCGGGGCCGTCCAGCCAGTACGGGGTGTAGGCGACGTCGGCGAGGGCTTCCAGGACGGGCGGTCCGGGAGCGTCGCTGTCTCCGGGAGGGCGGGGCATGGCGTCTGCGGCCATGGGGTGTCAGCTCCTCTTGCGGCGGGCGCCGGCCAGCTGACCGGCGAGGACGCACAGCACCGCGAGGGCGAACATCGCCGTCCCGATCACATTGATCTGGACGGGGGTGCCGCGCTGCGCGGATCCCCACACGAACATGGGGAAGGTCACGGTGGATCCGGCGTTGAAGTTGGTGATGATGAAGTCGTCGAAGGAGAGCGCGAAGGACAGCAGCGCACCGGCGGCGATACCGGGGGCGGCGATCGGCAGGGTGACGCGCAGGAACGTCTGCGCCGGGGAGGCGTAGAGGTCCTGGGCGGCCTGTTCCAGCCGGGGGTCCATGCTCATGACGCGTGCCTTGACGGCGGTGACGACGAAGCTCAGGCAGAACATGATGTGGGCGATGAGGATCGTCCAGAGGCCGAAGCCGACGCCCATGTTGAGGAAGAGCGTGGCGAGGGAGGCGGCCATGACGACCTCGGGCATCGCCATCGGGAGGAAGATCAGGCTGTTGACCGCGGGGCGGGCCCGGAAGCGGTAGCGGGCCAGCGCGAAGGCGATCATCGTGCCGAGGACGGTCGCGCCGAGCGTGGCCCACACGGCGAGCCGCAGGCTCAGGCCGAGCGAGCCGCACAGGTCGGAGACGCCGCACGGATCGGTCCAGGCGTCGGTGGAGAACCGCTGCCACGCGTAGTTGAAGCGGCCGTTCGGCTTGTTGAACGAGAAGACCAGGACGACGACGTTCGGCAGGATCAGATACGCGAGGGTGGCGAGGCCCGCGAGGACCACCAGGTTGCGCCGTATCCAGCGGATGAGGGCCATCAGACGAGATCCTCCGTCCCGGACTTGCGGATGTAGACGGTGACCATCGCGAGGATCGCCGCCATGAGGAGGAAGGACAGCGCGGCGGCCGTCGGATAGTCGAGTACCCGCAGGAACTGCGACTGGATGACGTTGCCGATCATTTTCTGGTCGGTGGAGCCCAGCAGCTCGGCGTTGATGTAGTCGCCCGCGGCCGGGATGAAGGTGAGCAGGGTGCCCGCGACGACGCCCGGCATGGACAGCGGGAAGGTGACCTTGCGGAAGACCGTGACGGGGCGGGCGTAGAGGTCGCGGGCGGCCTCGTGCAGCTGGCCGTCTATGCGCTCCAGTGAGGTGTAGAGCGGAAGGATCATGAAGGGCAGGAAGTTGTACGTCAGCCCGCAGACCACGGCGAGCGGGGTGGCCAGCACCCGCTGCCCCTCGGTGATCCCCAGCCCGCTGGTCACGTCCAGGACGTGCAGGGAGTTCAGCGCCCCCACCACCGGGCCGCCGTCGGCCAGGATCGTCTTCCAGGCGAGGGTGCGGATCAGGAAGCTGGTGAAGAACGGCGCGATGACCAGGATCATGAGCAGATTGCGCCAGCGGCCCGCCCGGAAGGCGATGACGTACGCGAGCGGATAGCCGAGCAGCAGACACAGCCCGGTGGCGGTGGCCGCGTACAGCACCGAGCGCAGGAACTGCGGGGCGTACTCGGTGAGTGCGTCCCAGTAGGTCTGGACGTGCCAGGTGACCTTGAAGCCCTCTTCGAGGGAGCCGGTCTGGACGGAGGTCGACGCCTGGTAGACGAGCGGGGCGGCGAAGAAGACCAGCAGCCACAGGATGCCGGGGAGCAGCAGCCAGTAGGGAACGAGCCGCTTGCGTACGGCGGGTTTACGGGGCGCTTCGGGGGCCGGGGCGCGCGTCTCCGTGGCCGTCACGCCGCCTCCCCGCCGGTGCCGGGGCCGTCAGTACCGGAACCGTCGGTGCCCGCATCCGTGCCCGCGGCGATGCCCTGGGCCGGGTCGAGGCCGAAGGTGTGCGCCGGGTTCCAGTGCAGGACGACCTCGGCCCCGGGGACGAGCCGGGGGTCGCGCTCGATGTTCTGCTCGTAGACGGCCAGCTCGGCGCCGTCCGGGGTGGCCACGACGTACTGCGTGGAGACGCCGATGAAGCTGGAGTCCACGATGCGGCCGGTCATCCGGTTGCGGGTCGCGGGGACGGCGTCGGGGTCCTCGGCGGGGGTGAGGGAGATCTTCTCCGGGCGCACCCCGACCAGCACCGGGGCGCCGGTGCGGACGGCGGCGCGGCATCGCCCGGCGGGCAGGGTGAGCCTGCCCCCGGCGGCCGTGAGCAGGAGATCGCCGCCGCTCTTGTCGGTGATCTCGGCCTCGATGAGGTTGGAGGTGCCGAGGAAGTTGGCGACGAAGGTGGTGCCCGGGCTCTCGTACAGCTCGGCCGGGGCGCCCAGCTGCTCGACGCGGCCGCCGTTCATGACCGCGACCGTGTCGGCCATGGTCATGGCCTCCTCCTGGTCGTGGGTGACATGGACGAAGGTGATGCCGACCTCGGTCTGGATGCGCTTGAGTTCCAGCTGCATCTGGCGGCGCAGCTTGAGGTCGAGGGCGCCCAGGGGCTCGTCGAGGAGCAGCACCCGGGGGTGGTTGATCAGTGCGCGGGCGAGGGCGACGCGCTGCTGCTGGCCGCCGGAGAGCTGCTGCGGCCTGCGGCGGGCGAAGTCGCCGAGCTGGACGAGGTCCAGCATCTCCCCGACCTGCTTCTTGACGGACTTGATGCCGCGTCTGCGGAGCCCGAAGGCGACGTTCTCGTAGATGTCGAGGTGCGGGAAGAGGGCGTAGCTCTGGAAGACGGTGTTGACGGGCCGCCGGTGCGGCGGGAGGGCGGTGATGTCGTCCCCGGCCAGCCGGACGGTGCCGGTGGTGGGCTCCTCCAGCCCGGCGATCATGCGCAGGGTGGTGGTCTTGCCGCAGCCGGAGGCGCCGAGCAGGGCGAAGAAGGAGCCGACGGGTATGTGCAGATCGAGCGGGTGGACGGCGGTGAAGGACCCGTAGGCCTTGCTGATCCCGTCGAGCCGGACGTCGCCGCCGCTGGTGGTGGGCTGGGTCATGGGTGGGCTTCCTCGCGTGTCAGGCCGTCAGGCGCCGGTGAGCTTGGCGAACGCGTCCTCGAACGCCGTCTCTTCCGTGCTCGACAGGGAGCGGAAGGCGTGGGACTTGGCGGCCATCTCCTCGTCCGGGAGGATCAGCGGATTGTCCGCCAGCTCCTTGTCGATCTTCGCGAGTTCGGCGCGTACGCCGTCGACCGGGCAGACGTAGTTGATATAGGCGGCGATCTTCGCGGCGACCTTGGGCTCGTAGTAGTAGTCGATGAGCCGTTCGGCGTTCTTCTTGTGGCGCGCGTTGGCCGGGATCAGGAGGTTGTCGGTGGCGGTCATGTAACCGGCCTCGGGGACGACGAGCTCCAGCTCCGGGTTGTCGGCCTGGAGCTGGATGAGGTCTCCGGCCCAGGCCATGCAGGCGGCGAGGTCGCCACGGGTGAGGTCGCCGGTGTAGTCGTTGCCGGTGAAGCGGCGGATCTGGCCGCGGTCGGTCGCCTTCTGGAGGCGGGCGACCGCCGCGTCGAAGTCGTCGGCGGTGACGTTCTCGGGCCGTTTGCCCATGTCGAGAAGGGTCAGCCCGACGGTGTCGCGCATCTCGGTGAGCAGGCCGACCCGGCCCTTGAGCCGGGGATCCTCCAGCAGCTGGGAGACGGAGGTGACGCTGCGGCCGCCGGTGGCCTTCTTGTTGTACGCGATGACGGCCGGGATGCCGGTCCACGGGTAGGAGTGGGCGCGGCCCGGGTCCCAGTCCGGATCGCGGAACTCCGCGGCCAAGTGTGTATAGGCGTGGGGCAGGTTGGCCGCGTCCAGGGTCTGCACCCAGCCGAGCCGGATCATCCGGGCGGCCAGCCAGTCGGTGACGCAGATGAGGTCGCGTCCGGTGTCCTGGCCCGCGGCGAGCTGCGGCTTGATCTTGCCGAAGAACTCCACGTTGTCGTTGATGTCCTCGGTGTACTTCACCGTGATGCCGGTGCGGCGCCGGAACTCCTCCAGGGTCGGCCGGTGGCCGCCCTTGGCCTCGTCCATGTACTCGGTCCAGTTGGAGAAGTCGACGCGCTTCTCCTCGGCGGAGTGGTCGTCGGCGGTGCGGTCGGCGCCGGTGCGCCCGGCGGGCGGGATCCCGCAGCCGCCGAGCGCCCCGAGCCCGCCGGTGGCGAGCGCCCCGGCGCCGCCCACTCGCAGCAGGGCGCGGCGGGTGAGCGCCATGCGGCCGCCGGTCATGCTGCGCCGCACCGCGGCGAGCTGCGGGGCGGACAGGCTCTCGGGCTCGTGCCGTGACTCCATACGCTGTGCCCCCTCGGCGAACCGCCGCTCCGTCGGACCGCATCGCTGATCCATCGCCTGATCTCCTCCGCCGGACCGCACTCCCGCGGGGAGAGCGGCGTAGCTCCAACCGGAATCGGAGGCCGATCCTGACAGAGAGCCCCTACTTCAACAAGTGATTCCGTTGTTGCTTTTTGGTTTCTCGACGGATTCGGTGACGACACCCGAGGTTCACCGCCCCCGCCGTCCCGGGCGCTGTCGGTGGCCGGTGCGAGAATCCCGGACATGGAGACGAACGGGGTGGCGGCACCGGTCGCGGCGGACGGCGGCCCGCCCTCGGTCGAGGAGCTGATGGACCGGGCGGCGCGCGGCGAGACCTTCACGTACGTGTATTTCTGGGGCCATCGGCCGCGGCGGGACGGCGGCGTGGGCGCCGGGTGCTTCAACCAGTGGTGGCCCGCGCCGTTCGAGGTGGACGGCGTCGGCTACCCGACCGCCGAGCACTGGATGATGGCCGGGAAGGCGCGGCTGTTCGGCGATGCGGACGCCGAGCGGCGGGCGCTGACCGCCTCGCATCCCCAGCAGGCCAAGGACGCGGGCCGTTCGGTGCGCGGCGCGGACGACGAGCGGGTGGCGGACCCGGGCCGCTGGCGCGGGCTCAATCTGCTGGGCTTCGCGCTGATGGAGGCGCGTCAGCGGCTCATATCGGCCGACGGGACCACCCGCACGACCGAGGTATCCGCATAGCCGGAGTCGTCGGAGTCGTCCGAGCTGTCGCCGTCCGCGGCCGCGGTATAGACGAAGATCATCACCACGCCCGCCACCACGGAGGCCACCCCGAGGATGAGCCCGGCGAGGGCCACCCCGCCGTTGTTCGCCTCGCCCCGGCCCGCCTTGGCACGGCCTAGCACCCCGAAGATGATCGCGAGCACTCCGAGGATGATGCCCAGCACGACGCTGGCGAAGAAGGCCAGACCGATGATGCCGAGCACCAGGGCGGCCGTGCCGGTGCCGTTGTTCGGCAGATACGCACCGCCGGCCTGCCAGCCCTGGGCGTAGCCCGCGCCCGGGTAGGCGGCACCCGGGTAGGCGGTCCCGGGGTAGGCGGGGCCGGGATGGGCGGTGCCCGGGTAGGCGGGGTACGTCGCCGCTCCGGGGTACGCCGCGCCGGGGTAGCCGTAGCCCGGCCCGCCGTACGGAGCCTGACCGGCGCCGTAGGGAGCCTGACCGTAGCCCGGGTGACCGTAGCCGCCGGTGCCGTACGGCGAGCCCTGGTACGCGCTCGGGGTGCCGGGCCCCGTCGGGGCGGGCGGCGGCGGGGGCACCGCGCCCGGCAGGGCCGCTCCGTCCGGCAGCGTCGCGCCGCCCGGCGGCGGCCCGGGTACGGCAGGTGGCGGACCCGGTGCGGGCGGCGGGGGCCCGGGGGCGGCGGGCGGCGGGCCCGGGGCGGGCGGCGGGGACGGGACTGACAGCCCGGTGGGCAGGGAGGTCAGCGTCTGCTGCTCGGCCACCGAGGGCCGGGACGGCGGCTTGTCCAGGGATGTGCGCGGGGCCGGCGGGGCCCAGGGGTCGTGGTCGCGCGGCTCCGGCTGCCGCGGCTGTTCGTGCTGGTCGGGCTGGTCAGCCATGTATCTCCCCCACAGCGATGTCCGCCCATGCTACGGCCTGCGAACAGGGCCCCGCGCATGCACATCTACGATGACCGGAGCCCGCCGACGGCGGCCGTCACCCGGAGGTTTTCGTTGACCGATCTCACCGCCTTCATCGCCGGACTGCCCAAGGCGGAGCTGCATGTCCACCACGTCGGCTCCGCGTCCCCGCGCATCGTGGCGGAGCTGGCCGCGCGCCATCCGGACTCCAGGGTGCCCACCGATCCGGAGGCGCTGGCCGACTACTTCGTCTTCCGTGACTTCGCGCACTTCATCGACGTCTACCTCTCCGTGGTGGACCTCATCCGCGACGCCGAGGACGTGCGGCTGCTCACCTTCGAGATCGCCCGCGACATGGCCCGGCAGAACATCCGCTACGCCGAGCTGACCGTCACCCCGTACAGCTCGACCCGGCGCGGCATCCCGGACGCCGCGTTCACCGAGGCGATCGAGGACGCCCGCAAGGCCGCCGAGGCCGAGTTCGGCACCGTGCTGCGCTGGTGCTTCGACATCCCCGGCGAGGCCGGGCTGCCGTCCGCCGAGGAGACGGCGCGCATCGCCTGCGACCTGCAGCCCGACGGACTGGTCTCGTTCGGCCTCGGAGGGCCCGAGATCGGCGTGCCGCGCCCGCAGTTCAAGCCGTACTTCGACCGCGCCATCGCCGCCGGGCTGCACAGCGTTCCGCACGCGGGCGAGACGACCGGACCGCAGACGGTCTGGGACGCCCTCACCGAGCTGCGCGCCGAGCGGATCGGCCACGGCACCAGCGCCGTCCAGGACCCGAAGCTGCTCGCCCATCTCGCGGAGCACCGCATTCCGCTGGAGGTCTGCCCGACCTCCAACATCGCCACCCGCGCGGTCGCCACCCTCGACGAACACCCCCTCAAGCAGATGGTCGAGGCCGGGGTGTTCGTCACCATCAACAGCGACGACCCGCCGATGTTCGGCACCGACCTCAACACCGAGTACGCGGTCGCCGCCCGGCTGCTCGACCTGGACGCGGCGGGCGTCGCGGCCCTCGCGAAGAACGCCGTCGAGGCGTCCTTCCTCGACGCGCCGGGCAAGGCGCGGCTGGCCGCCGAGATCGACGCCTACACGGCGGTCGCGGCTTGATGACGGCGGCGGGCACGGCCTTCGTCCCGGTCGGCCACCGCGGCGACCCGTACGCCCACCGCGAGAACACCCTGGCGTCCGTCGGCTCGGCGATACGCGCCGGGGCGGGCGCCGTGGAGATCGACGTCCGGGTGACCCGCGACGGCGTCCCGGTGCTCCTGCACGACGCCACCCTCAAGCGGCTGTGGGGCCACGACCGGCCGCTGTCCACGCTGACCGCCGAGGAGGTACGGCAGCTGTCCGGCGGGGGCATACCCACGCTGCGCGACGCGCTCGCCGCGACCGGCCCGGCCCGGCTGCTGATCGACCTGCCCGACGCGTCGGCCGCCCTCGCGGCCGTCGCCGAGGTGCGCGAGGCCGGGGCCGCGGACCGGGTGTACTACTGCGGCGAGCTGTCCGCGCTGCGCCGGGTGCGCCGCGCGGAGCCCGGCGCCGAGATCTCCCTGACCTGGACCACTCTGGCGCCGCCCCGGCCGGCCCTGCTGGCCGATCTGCGGCCGCGCTGGCTCAACTACCGCTTCGGCCTGGTCTCTCCCGGCCTCGTCGAACGCGCCCACGCCGACGGCCTGCTGGTCTCCGCGTGGACCGCCGACACCCGCCGCTCGATGGCGCGGCTGCTGCGCGCGGGTGCCGACGCGATCACCACCAACCGCATCGGCACCCTCTGCGCCCTGGTCGGCGGCCGCCGACCCACGATCTCCTGAAGGAGTATCAGTCCAGCGACGTCATCACGTGCTTGATGCGGGTGTAGTCCTCGAAGCCGTACGCCGACAGGTCCTTGCCGTAGCCGGACTTCTTGAATCCACCGTGCGGCATCTCCGCGACCAGCGGGATATGGGTGTTGATCCAGACGCAGCCGAAGTCCAGGGCCTTGGACATCCGCATCGCGCGGCCGTGGTCCTTGGTCCACACCGACGAGGCGAGCGCGTACTCCACGCCGTTGGCGTACTGGACCGCCTGAGCCTCGTCGGAGAACGACTGGACGGTGATGACGGGGCCGAAGACCTCGTGCTGGACGATCTCGTCGTCCTGCTTGAGCCCGGAGACCACGGTGGGCGCGTAGAAGTAGCCCTTCTCCCCCACCCGGTGGCCGCCCGCCTCGACCTTGGCGTGCGCGGGCAGCCGCTCGATGAAGCCGGTGACCTGAGCCAGCTGGTTGGCGTTGTTGAGCGGGCCGAACAGCACGTCCTCGTCGTCCGGGGCGCCGGTCTTGGTGTCCGCGGCGGCCTTGGCCAGGGCGGTCACGAACTCGTCGTGGATCGACTCGTGGACGAGCACGCGGGTGGCCGCCGTACAGTCCTGGCCCGCGTTGAAGAAGCCCGCGACCGAGATGTCCTCGACGGCCTTGGCGATGTCGCTGTCCTCGAAGACCACGACCGGCGCCTTGCCGCCCAGCTCCAGATGGACCCGCTTGAGGTCCTTCGACGCGCTCTCCGCGACCTGCATACCGGCCCGCACCGAGCCGGTGATGGACGCCATGGCGGGCACGTCGTGCTCGACCATCAGCCGCCCGGTGTCGCGGTCGCCGCAGATGACGTTGAAGACGCCCTGCGGATGGCCCAGTTCCGCCAGCACCCCGCCGATGATCTCGGCGAAGAGCACGGTGGAGGCCGGGGTGGTGTCGGAGGGCTTGATGACGACGGTGTTGCCCGCCGCCAGCGCCGGTGCGAACTTCCACACGGCCATCATCATCGGGTAGTTCCACGGCGCGACCTGCGCGCACACCCCGATGGGCTCGCGGCGGATGATCGAGGTCAGCCCCTCCATGTACTCACCGGCCGAGCGGCCCTCCAGCATCCGTGCCGCGCCCGCGAAGAACCGGATCTGGTCGATCATCGGCGGGATCTCCTCCGACCGCGTGAGCGCGAGCGGCTTGCCGGTGTTCTCCGACTCGGCCGCGATCAGCTCCTCCGCGCGCGCCTCGAAGGCGTCGGCGATCTTCAGCAGGGCCTTCTGCCGCTCGCCGGGGACCAGGTCCCGCCAGGCGGGGAAGGCGGCCGCGGCCGCCTTCATCGCCGCGTCCACGTCCGCCGCTCCCGACAGCGGCGCCGTGGCGTAGGGCGCGCCCGTGGCCGGGTTGACCACCTCCGTGGTGCGCCCGTCCGCGGCGTCCCGGAACTCACCGTCGATGTAGTTGCGCAAACGACGCAGCTCGGTGGTCACGTGCCACCCCTCCTGTCAGCTGTCCGATGGGTGAGACACCACCCTAGTCGCGAGGACGACGTTTTCAACATACCCGCCACACCAGAACAACGGAATCAGTGATCTGACGCCCTTCGAACAACGGAATTCATCGGTCGAGGGTTGCCAGACAGTCGAGGCTCGTGCACAGTGAGCGTCGTGGCCACACCTGACAAGAACGGCACGCCGTCGATCGACTCCGTATCCCTGGCGATCATCGAGCAGCTCCAGGAGGACGGCCGACGGCCCTACGCCGCCATCGGCAAGGCCGTGGGCCTGTCCGAGGCGGCCGTACGGCAGCGCGTGCAGAAGCTGCTCGACCAGGGCGCGATGCAGATCGTCGCCGTCACCGACCCGCTCACCGTGGGGTTCCGGCGCCAGGCGATGGTCGGAGTCAACGTCGAGGGCGATCTCGACCCGGTCGCGGACGCGCTGACCGCCATGGAAGAGGTCGAGTACGTGGTCGTGACCGCGGGCTCCTTCGATCTCCTCATCGAGATCGTCTGCGAGGACGACGACCATCTCCTTGAAACGATCAACAAGCGGATCCGCACGCTGCCCGGCGTGCGCTCCACCGAGAGCTTCGTCTACCTCAAGCTCCGCAAGCAGACCTACACCTGGGGAACGAGATAGCCATGAGCGCGGACCTCTCCAAGACGGCGTACGACCACCTGTGGATGCACTTCACCCGCATGTCGTCGTACGAGAACGCCCCCGTGCCGACGATCGTGCGCGGCGAGGGCACGTACATCTACGACGACAAGGGCAAGCGCTACATCGACGGCCTCGCCGGGCTGTTCGTGGTGCAGGCCGGGCACGGGCGCGCCGAACTCGCGGAGACCGCGTACAAGCAGGCGCAGGAGCTGGCCTTCTTCCCGGTGTGGAGCTACGCCCACCCCAAGGCCGTCGAGCTGGCCGAACGACTTGCCGGTTACGCGCCGGGCGACCTCAACAAGGTCTTCTTCACCACCGGCGGCGGCGAGGCGGTCGAGACCGCCTGGAAGCTGGCCAAGCAGTACTTCAAGCTCACCGGCAAGCCCACCAAGTACAAAGTCATATCGCGGGCCGTCGCCTACCACGGCACCCCGCAGGGCGCCCTGTCGATCACCGGCCTGCCCGGGCTCAAGGCCCCCTTCGAGCCGCTGGTCCCCGGCGCGCACAAGGTGCCCAACACCAACATCTACCGGGCGCCGATATACGGCGACGACCCCGAGGCGTACGGCCGCTGGTGCGCCGACCAGATCGAGCAGCAGATCCTCTTCGAGGGCCCGGACACCGTCGCCGCGGTCTTCTTGGAGCCGGTGCAGAACGCGGGCGGCTGCTTCCCGCCGCCGCCCGGGTACTTCCGGCGGGTGCGCGAGATCTGCGACCGGTACGACGTCCTGCTCGTCTCGGACGAGGTCATCTGCGCGTTCGGGCGGCTGGGCACGATGTTCGCCTGCGACAAGTTCGGCTACGTCCCGGACATGATCACCTGCGCCAAGGGCATGACCTCCGGCTACTCCCCGATCGGCGCGTGCCTCGTCTCCGACCGGCTCGCCGAGCCGTTCTACGAGGGCGACAACACCTTCCTGCACGGCTACACCTTCGGCGGCCACCCCGTCTCGGCCGCGGTGGCCCTCACCAACCTCGACATCTTCGAGCGCGAGGGGCTGAACCAGCACGTGCTGGACACCGAGGGGGCGTTCCGGTCGACGCTGGAGCGGCTGCACGACCTGCCGATCGTCGGCGACGTCCGGGGGAACGGCTTCTTCTACGGCATCGAGCTGGTGAAGGACAAGGCCACGAAGGAGTCCTTCGACGCGGAGGAGACCGAGCGCGTCCTGTACGGCTACCTCTCCAAGGCGCTGTACGACAACGGGCTCTACTGCCGCGCCGACGACCGCGGCGACCCGGTCGTCCAGCTGGCCCCGCCGCTGATCGCGGACCAGGCGCTGTTCGACGAGATCGAGCAGGTGCTCAGGGGCGTGCTCACGGAGGCGTGGACAAAGCTCTGACCTGGCACGGGGGGGGCTTCTTCCCCACCCCGCCCCTTCCCGAACCCAGGGGCTCCGCCCCTGGACCCCGAGCGCGGGGAACGCCGGGCCCCGAGCCCGGGGTCGGGCAGCGCCTCGCACCCGGTGGCCCGGACGCCGGGCCACCGTTCGCGGGCGCATCGCGCCGCGCCCCGAAGGCGCGCGCCCCGGCGCCCGGGGCTGCGTTCGGGGCCCGGCGGGCCCACTGGCGCGGGTTCCGCCGCTGGCCCCCATAGCCGGGGCGCTCCAGGCGCGAGTGCCGCCCCCGCGCCCCACAACAGGGGGCTACCGCTCGCGGGCGCGCGCTCGGCGGTGGGCTTGGCGTCGGGTACGGGAGGGCGCGGGCGGGGCGCCGGGCTGCTGCTCGGCGGGGTTCACCGCCACTTGAGGGCGAACCACAGCTCCATCCGCACGTCCGCGTCGCCCATATCCGCCTCCAGCAGGGCCGCGGCGCGGGCGATGCGCTGGCGGACCGTGTTGCGGTGGATGTCCAGCGCCACCGCCGTACGGTCCCAACTGCCGTGCAGCGACAGCCACGTCCGCAGCGTCTCGCGCAGCGCGGGCGCGTCGTCCAGCGGCGCCAGCCGGGTCCGGCACAGTTCCGCCGCCTCGGCCGGGTCGACCAGGGAGGCTACCCCGCCCCGCCCCGGAGCGTGCCGCACCACCGGCAGCCGCTCCGCGACCGCCCGGCGCAGCGCGCGGGCCGCGTCGGCGGCGCCGCGCGCCAGCGCGTCGGCGGGCACCGGCGCCGCGGCGCCCAGCGTCCAGCCGGGCTGCGCCCGTACCTCCGCCTCCCCCGGGACCAGGGCGCGCAGTTCGTCCCCGTCCAGGTCGACCAGCGGCGTGCCGAGCCCGGCGGCGAGCGCCGCCGCGGCCAGCAGCGCGTCGTCGCCGCCCCGGCCGCGACGCCGCCCGCGTACCACGGTCCACACGTCCGCGCCGCTCAACAGCCCGGCGACATCGGCCGGTTCGGCGCCCAGCAGCAGCCGCACCAGCGCCGTGCGCTCGGCCCCGGCGTCGGCCGTGCGCGGCCCCGTCAGGAGCGCGAGCAGCACCATGGCGACCCCCACCACCGCGGTCTCCGTCGCGTCGCGGCGCGGCGCGCACACCCCCAGGGCGAGCGGCCGTTCCGGCCCGCCCAGGCCGTACGCGCTCAAGGACGCCCCCTCCGCCGTGCCCGCGGCCGAGGCGGGCCCCGTCCGCAGCCGGGCGGCCAGCGAGCCGAGCGCCGCGCGCGCCTCCTCGGGCGGCCGGGGGCCCGCCGCCGCCAGCTCCGCGCCGTCCGGCCCGTACAGCACCGCCCACCCGCCCAGGTGCCGGGCCAGTTGGCGCAGCACGGCGGGTACCGGATGGGGCCGGGCGGCGGCGGCCGCGAGCGACTGCTGCACCTCCGTGATCCGCCGCAGCTCCTGGTGCCGACGCTCGGCCATCGCGTCCCACACGGCGCTCGCGACGGCCGTGAAGGTGGTCTCGCGCGGCACTTCCACCAGCGGCAGCCCGTGCCGGTCGCATGCCTCGGCCAGCGCCCGCGGCACCTCCTGGTGCACCGGGGCGATGCCGAACCCGAGCGCCGTGGCGCCCGCCTCGACCGTACGGGCCACATAGCGGTCCCAGTACGCGTCCGTCGCCGCCGAACCGTGCACCCCGGCGCTGAGCAGCAGTTCACCACCCAGCAGATACGGAACGGGGTCCTCCATCTCGCTCGTGTGCACCAGGTACACCGGCGCCTCCCCGCGCGGCCCGGCGACCTGTCGCAGCCCCAGGCCGGGGTGGTCCAGCAGGACGGCCAGCGGTACGGGCACGGTCGGCGGCATGGCCATTTCCTCCATCCCGGGAACCACGAGTGGAGGAAACGTACACTTCCCGGCTCCTCCGGCGACACCTAAGGTCTCGGTCACCGCCATCGCCCCTGATGAGGAGCCCCGCCATGACCGCTGTCGACTACACGGTGATCGTCGTCTATCTCGCGGGCATGCTCGCGCTCGGCTGGTGGGGAATGCGTCGCACCACCTCCACCAGCGACTTCCTGGTGGCGGGCCGCCGCCTGGGGCCCGCCATGTACTCCGGAACGATGGCCGCGATCGTCCTGGGCGGCGCCTCCACCATCGGCGGCGTGGGCCTCGGCTACCAGTACGGGCTCTCGGGCGCCTGGATGGTCCTCGCCATCGGCTTCGGCCTGCTCGCCCTGTCCGTCTTCTTCTCGGCGCGCATAGCCCGCCTCAAGGTCTACACGGTCAGCCAGATGCTCGACCTGCGCTACGGCGGGACCTCCGGGCTGATCTCGGGCATCGTCATGTGGGCGTACACCCTCATGCTCGCGGTCACCTCGACCATCGCGTACGCGACCATCTTCGACGTGATCTTCGGTCTCGACCGGGTCGTGGCGATCGTGCTCGGCGGGGCCATCGTGATCTGCTACTCCACGCTCGGCGGCATGTGGTCGATCACGCTCACCGACATGGTGCAGTTCGTCGTGAAGACCGTCGGCGTGCTCCTCCTCCTGCTCCCGATCGCCGTCGTCAAGGCGGGCGGCTTCGCCGCGATGAAGGCCGAGCTGCCGGACAGCTACTTCTCTCCCATGGGCATCGGCGCCGAGACGGTCTTCACCTATGTGCTCATCTACTCGTTCGGCATGCTGATCGGCCAGGACATCTGGCAACGCGTCTTCACCGCCCGCGACGACAAGGTCGCCCGCCACGCCGGCACCGCGGCCGGTACTTACTGTCTGGCGTACGCGGTCGCCGGAGCCGTCATCGGTACGGCGGCGAAGGTCCTCTACCCCCACCTCGGCTCCCCCGACGACGCGTTCGCGACCATCGTCAAGGACGCCCTTCCCATCGGCGTCAAGGGGCTGGTCCTGGCCGCGGCCCTGTCGGCGGTGATGTCGACCTCCTCCGGCGCGCTCATCGCCTGCGCCACGGTCGCGAACAACGACATCTGGGCCCGCCTGCGGGGCCGCCCCGCCAACGCCTCGCACGACGAGGTCGCGGGCAACCGCCTCTTCATCCTCATCATGGGCCTCACAGTGGTCGGCATCTCGATCGCGCTGAACAACGTCGTCGAGGCGCTGACCGTCGCCTACAACCTGCTCGTCGGCGGGCTTCTGGTGCCGATCCTGGGCGGCCTCCTGTGGAAGCGCGGCACGGGTGCGGGGGCGCTGGCCTCGGTGGCCGTGGGCGGGCTGACGGTGATCGGGCTGATGTTCTGGAAGGGCATTCTCGCCAGCGAGCCCATCTACCTCGGCCTGCTGGCCTCACTCGTGGCGTACGTGGCGGTGAGCCTGTCCACCAGGCCGACGGACGCGGCGGTCCTGGACGCCTGGCACCGCCGCCTGAGCGGCGCCCCGGCACCCGAGGCCGACCCCGCCCCGGCCAACGCGTAACCCCACCCCCCACCCGCACCACCAGGAAAGGGCACCCCCATGCGCACGGCACAGCGCGAGCGCCACGGCGGCGATCTCGTCGTCGAATCCCTCACCGCGCTCGGCGCGACCACCGTCTTCGGGCTCCCCGGACAGCACGCGCTCGGCGCCTTCGACGCGCTGCGCCGCTCCGGCCTCGACTACGTGGGGCTGCGCGTGGAGAACAACGCGGGGTTCGCGGCCGACGCCTTCGCCCGCGTCACCGGCTCCGTCGCCCCGCTGCTGGTGTCCACCGGCCCCGGCGCGCTCATGACCCTGGCCGCCCTGCAGGAGTCGGCCGCGGCGTCCGCGCCGGTGCTGGGGATCGGCAGCCAGGTGCCGACCCCGGGGCTCGGCGGCGGCCGCAAGGGATATCTGCATGAACTGGTCGACCAGAAGGCGTCGTTCCGCGACATCGTCAAGTCCGTCCACACGGTCCGCTCGGCCTCCCAGATCCCGTCCGCCCTCGCCGCCGCCTGGGCCTCCGCCCTGGAGGCACCGGCGGGCCCGGTGTGGCTGGAGATACCGCAGGACGTGCTGCTCGCCCCCACCTCCGTACCCCCCGTGACCTCGCTGGCGGACGCCGCCGCACCGCGCCCGCTGCCGCCCCGCCCCGAACTCGTGGAGCGGGCCGCGCAGCTGCTGAGCACGGCGGAACGCCCCGTGATCCTCGCCGGAGGCGGGGTCGTCCGCGCGGGGGCGTGCGAGGAACTGCGCGCGCTGGCCGAGCGCCTGGACGCCCCCGTGGCCACGACGTTCGGCGGGAAGGGCGCGTTCCCCTGGGACCATCCCCTCTCCCTCCAGTCCTGGCTGGAGGACCGGCACACGACCGACCTCCTTCAGGACGCGGACGTCCTGCTCGTGGTCGGCTCGGGGCTCGGCGAACTCTCGTCCAACTACCACACGTTCCGGCCCCGAGGTCAGGTCGTCCAGATCGAGGCCGACCTCGGCAAGCTGGAATCCAACCACCCGGCCCTCGCCGTCCACGCCGACGCGAAACCCGCCCTGACCGCCCTGGCCGCCGCCGTCACCCCCCGCCCGGAAAAAACCGGCGCCGAGACCGCGGCCGCCCTGCTGGCCCGCGTACGGCAACGGATCGCGGCCCAGGACCTGGACCTGGAGCAGCGGGTCCTGGGCGCCGTACGGGAGGCCCTGCCCGACGACGCGCCCAGTTTCTGGGACATGACGATCCTCGCGTACTGGGCCTGGTCCGCGTTCGACCCGCGCGCGGGCGCGATGCACTCCGCACAGGGCGCGGGCGGCCTCGGCTACGGCTTCCCGGCCGCCCTCGGGGCCGCCGCCGCGGACCGCACGCGGCCGGTGCTGGCCGTGTCGGGCGACGGCGGGGCCATGTACTCGATCGCCGAACTCGCCACCGCCCGCCAGTACGACCTGCCGGTGACCTGGCTGATCGTGGACGACGGCGGCTACGGGATCCTGCGCGAGTACATGACGGACGCGTTCGGCGAGGCGACGGCCACCGAGCTGGCCCGCCCGGACTTCGCCGCGCTCGCCGAGTCCTTCGGCGTACCGGCCGTGACGACCGCACCCGACCGGCTGCGCACCGACCTGGCGGCGG
Source organism: Streptomyces sp. NPDC040405 (assembly GCF_055595765.1). Taxonomy (NCBI): domain Bacteria; kingdom Bacillati; phylum Actinomycetota; class Actinomycetes; order Kitasatosporales; family Streptomycetaceae; genus Streptomyces; species Streptomyces sp. NPDC040405. The sequence continues at coordinate 1,452,472 of NZ_JBVIVI010000002.1, read as the reverse complement.
CGCTGGCCGCCCCGGGCCCCTCGGTCGTCGTGCTCCCCGCCCGCCTGCGCATGTTCGCCCCCACCCACACCGACCGCACCGCGGACGAGGGCTGATCGGAGGAACTGGGCCCGCGCCCGGCCGAGCCTCAGGCACGGGCCCCGGCGGGAGTCCTTACCGTGCCAGTGACCCATTGGCTCCGGCCTCGTTCACCCCGTCGGGGGAGCGGGACGATCGCAGGTAAGGCGAGGTGCTCTGGATGGTGGCTCCGCCGGACAACGACGTGCTCCGGGCAGGCACCCTGTCGTACGCCCATGACGGCTCGCCCGCCCTCGCCAGTGTCTCCGTCGGCGCCCGCGAGGGCGAGATCCTGGCGGTGACCGGCCCCCGCGGCTGCGGGAAGACCACGCTGCTGAAGTGTCTGTCGGGACAGTTCGTCCCGGATCACGGAGAGGTGTGGTTCCACGACACCCCCGTGCACTCCCTCACCCCGCTGAGCCGCGAGCGGCTGTGGCGCGACCACTTCGGCTGGATCGACACCGAACCGCAGCTCGTGCCCGAGCTGACCGGATGGGAGAACGCCGCGCTGCCGCTGATGCTGCGCGGCACCGGGCGGCGGGCGGCGAAGAGCGTGGCGTACGAGTGGCTGGAGCGGCTCGACGTCGCCGAGTGCGCCGGGGCGCGCCCCGGCGCGCTGCTGCAGTCGCAGCGCCAGCGGGTCGCCATCGCGCGGGCGCTGGCCCCCACGCCCAGTGTGCTGTTCGCGGACGAGCCCACCGCGCCGCTGCACCGCGCCGACCGCGCCCAGGTGCTGCGCGCGCTCACCACGGCGGCGCGCACCCACGGCATCACCGTCGTGCTCGCCACCCAGGACCCCGAGGTGGCCACGCTCGCCGACCGCACCGTGACGCTGCTGGACGGCCGCCTGGTGGACCCGGCGGCGTTCCCCGACGCGGAGGGCATCGCGGCGTGCTCAGCCTCCGCCTAGCCCGCGGCTCGCATCCGCTGGTCCTGCTGCGCCGGTCGCTGGTGGCCGTCGCGGCGGCGGGCGCGAGCTTTCTGCTGCTGTCCGCCCTGGGATTCGCGGCGAGCCACCCGGCCGACGCCGACGGGGCGCTCGCGCGGCTGCTGTGGTGCGTCGTGCCGCTGGCCGCGACCGTGCAGCTGGCCATGTCGGTCGCCCGTGCCGACCCCAGCACCCGCCCGGGGGCGGGGTTCGCGGCGGCCGGGCTCGGCCCGGCCCGGCTGGCGCTGCTGGCGGGCGTCGCGACGGCGACGGCCTGCGCGGCCGGGAGCGCCCTCGCCCTGCTGGCCTTCCTTCATCTGCGCGGCGATGTGGGCGGCTCGTGGCTGCTGTGGGCGGGCAGCGGCGCGGCGGGCGGCGCCCTCGGCGGGGAGCGGCCGTTGCCGCTGGCCGGGGCGGTCACGCTGGTGGCCGTCGTACCGGTGGTGGCGGGCGCGGCGAGCACGGCGGGGCTGTGGCCCCGGGGGCCGGGAGCGGGGGCCGCGGCCCGTACGTCACGGCCCGCGCTCCCCACCGTGGCGACCGGCCCGCTCACCCCGCCGCCCCACCGCGCCGCGTCCGCCCTGCCGTGGGGCGTCGCGCTGACCGCGGCGGGGCTCGCACTGGAGGCGTACGCGGGGCGCGGCGCGCATCCGTCCCCCGGCGCCCTGGTGTCCGGGGGGTTCGGCGGCGGCATGCCCGAGGTGGTGGGCGGCTGGATGCTGACGGTGGCCGGTCTGGTGCTGGCCGGGCCCGGGCTCGTGCACGGCTGCGGCCGGGTGCTGGCCATGGGACGGCCGGGCCCGCTGCGACTGCTGGCGGGGCGCATGCTGCAGCAGGAGGCGGGGCTGATCGGGCGTCCGGTGGGAGTGCTGTGCGCGGTCGCGTCCGGGCTGTACGGGGCGCTGCGGCTGCACGGGGCGGCCCACGGTCACGCCGTGCACTCCGGCGCGCAGTCCTTCGGCCCACTCACCGACCTGGGCGCGGCCCTGGTCCTGATGTGCGCGTTCACCACGGTGCTCACGGCGGCGCTGGAGGCGCGGAGCGCGCGCCGGCGCACCACGGCCGCCCTGCTGCGCCTCGGCGCGTCGGCCCGGCTGCTGCGGGGCGCAGCCGCGCTGCGCGGCGCGGTCCTGCTGCTCGTACTGGCGCCGGTGGCGTGGGCCGTGGCCCAGTTGACGACGATGCCGTTCACCCATCGCTGACCGCACCGGCGTTCGATGTGATTAGCATGACGCCGTGCAGACCGATGACGCAGACACCACCGCGCCCGAAGCGCCCACCGCACCCGACATCGAGATCGAGTCCCTGGAGGAGTTCGACCAGGTCGTCGCCCGTGGCACCCTGGCCGGATACCGGGTCCAGTCCGTCGATCTGACGTCCCGTACGTCCGCGCTGCTGTCCACCGACACCGAACGGGCGGTCTTCCTGGGCTGTCCGATGGAGCCGGAGGCCGCCGCGCGGGTACGGGCGCGGGGGGCGCTGGTCTTCCCGCCCGTGCCGGACCTGCCCTTCGACCCGTACCGCGGCACCCTCTATACCGCGGCCGAGCTGTTCGAGGGCCTGGACGACGGGGCGGACGGGTACGCGGGCACGCCGGACGCCCTCGCGTACGCCTGGTTCCAGCGGACCAAGGCGGACGGCGACATCTTCTCCTCGATGCTGCGCTCGATCCACGACGACGCGGTCTCCGACGCGCTGGACGAACTGCTCACCGGCACCCGGGTGGTGGGCGTGATGGGCGGGCACGCGCTGGAGCGCGGCTCCGAGGGGTACGCGGGCGCCGCCCGGCTCGGACAGGCGCTGGCGCGGTCCGGGCTGACGGTCGCGACGGGCGGCGGCCCGGGCGCGATGGAGGCCGCCAACCTGGGCGCGTACACGGCACCGCTTCCGGACGCGGCGCTGAAGGAGGCGCTGGAACTCCTCGCCCGGACGCCCTCGTTCCGCCCCTCGGTCGGCGCCTGGGCCGGGGCCGCGTTCGCGGTGCGGGAGCGGTGGCCGGACGGCGGCGCGTCGGTGGGGATACCGACCTGGTTCTACGGGCACGAGCCGCCGAACGCGTTCGCCTCGCACCTCGCCAAGTACTTCGCCAACGCGACCCGCGAGGACGGGCTGCTGGCCCGCTCGAACGCGGGCGTCGTCTTCCTGCCCGGCGCCGCCGGAACACTTCAGGAGATCTTCGACAACGCCACGCCCAACTACTACGAGTCGCGCGGCGAGCCGACCCCGATGGTGCTCGTGGACCGCGACCACTGGACCCGCCGCCTTCCGGCCTGGCCGCTGCTCGAAGCGCTCGCGGAGGGGCGGCCGATGAAGGCCCGCATCGCGCTGGTGGACTCGGTGGACGAGGCCCCGGACGCCCTCGCCTCGATGACGGGCCGCGCGTCCGCCTGACGAGCCGGACTTCCGTACGGCGCGCGCTACAGCGTGCCGCGCTAGGACGCGCCGAGCACCACCACATCCGCGGCGTCGAAGGCCGCCCCGACCCGGTCCCCCGCCTCCGGGGCGTCCCGCAGCGCACAGGACGCCTCCAGGCGGGGGCCGTCGGACGGCTGGAGGACGACCGCCACATGGTCGCCGCGGAACGTGCGGGCCGCGACCGTGCAGGGCAGCCCGTCCGCGGGGGCCGTGAGCCGTACCCCGGCCGGGCGGACGAGCAGCCTGGCCGGTCCCGTCCGGGAGCCGGGCGGCACCGGCAGCTTGCCCCACACGGTGTCGGCGATCTCGCCGTGCACGGTCGCCTCGACCACGTTGTCGAAGCCGAGGAAGCGGGCGACGAACTCGTTCGCGGGCTGCTGCCACACCTCCAGCGGGGTGCCGGACTGCGCGATCCGGCCGTCCTCCATGACCACCACCCGGTCGGCGAGCGCGAACGCCTCGCCCTGGTCGTGGGTGACCGCGAGAACCGTGGTGCCCAGCCGGGCGAACAGCTCCCGCAGCTCCATGACCAGCCGCTCCCGCAGCCCGCGGTCGAGCTGGCCCAGCGGCTCGTCCAGCATCAGCAGCCGCGGCCGCGGCGCCAGCGCGCGGGCGAGCGCGACGCGCTGCTGCTCACCGCCGGACAGCGAGTCGACGGGCCGCCGCTGCGCGCCGGGCAGCCCGACCAGCTCCAGCAGTTCGGCGACCCGGCGGTCCGCCTCCGCGCGCCCGGCCCCCCGCATCCGCAGCCCGAAGGCGACGTTGCCGCCCACGTCGCGCTGCGGGAAGAGCTGATGGTCCTGGAACATCAGCCCCACCCCGCGCCGGTGGGTGGGTATGCCGCTCTGGTCGCGGCCTCCGAGCCACACCCGGCCGGAGGCGGCGCGCTGGAGTCCGGCCACCACGCGCAGCAGGGTGGACTTGCCGCTGCCGCTGGGGCCCAGCACACACACGGTCTCGTGCTCGGCGACGTCCAGGTCGACGGCGTCGAGCGCGTCGCGGCGGCCGTACCGGACCGTCACCTCGTCCAGTCGCAGCAGCGTCATCCAGCTCTCCCCCATTTCAGAACTCCCCCGAGCGGTCGGTGCGGATGCGCTCAAGGGCCAGCAGGGAGCAGGCGCACACCAGCATCAGGATCGTGCTCAGCGCCATCGCCTGCCCGTAGTTGAGCTGCCCCGCGCGGCCCAGGAAGCGCGCGACGGCCACCGGGAGCGTGAGCAGGTCGGGGCGGGCGATGAACACCGTGGCCCCGAACTCGCCGAGCGATACGGCGAACGCGAACCCCGCCGCGACCGCCAGCGCCCGCCCCACCAGCGGCAGGTCCACCTCGCGCCAGGCGCGCAGCGGGGAGGCGCCCAGCACGGCGGCGGCCTCCCGCAGCCGGTGGTCCACGGCCCGCAGGACGGGCAGCAGGGTGCGCACGACGAAGGGCACGCCCACCAGGGCCTGCGCGAGCGGGACGATGACCCAGGAGGAGCGCAGGTCCAGCGGGGGTTCGTCGAGCGCGATGAGGAAGCCGAAGCCGACGGTGACGGCGGAGGTGCCCAGCGGCAGCATCAGCAGCGCGTCGAAGCCGCGGACGAGCCGCCCGGCCCTCCGGGTGAGCGCGGCGGCGGCGAGCCCGCCGACGAGAAGGGCGAAGACGGTGGCGACGGCCGCGTACTGGAGCGAGTTGCCGAGGGCGTCCACGGGGGCCACGAAGAAGGTGCCGCCGCTGTCGGCGGCGGACTGAAGCGCCCGGTAGTACGTGAATCCGTAGCCGTCCGGCCCATGCAGCGAGCGCTCCACCAGCACCGCGAGCGGCAGCACGATCAGCAGCGCGACGACCGCCAGCACCCCCGCGAGCAGCCCCCACTGCGCCGGACCCTGGGGGCGGCGCGCGGTCCGGGCGGCGTCGACGAGCCGCAGCGCGCCCTCCCGGCGGCGCACGGTCCGGGCGTGCAGGGCGAGGACTGCCGCCACCGCCGCGAACTGGACGAGGGTCAGCACCGCGGCCGTGGGCAGGTCGAGCAGCTGCGCGGTCTGCCGGTAGATGGCCACCTCCAGGGTGGCGTAGCGCGGGCCGCCGAGGATCTGGATCACGCCGAAGGAGGTGAAGGTGAACAGGAACACCATCAGCGCGGCGGCGGCCACGGCGGGGCCCAGCGCGGGCAGGGTGACCCGGCGCCAGGCCGCGAGGCGGCTCGCGCCGAGCACCCGGGCGGCCTCCTCCTGGCGCGGGTCGAGCTGCGCCCACAGCCCGCCGACGGTGCGGACCACCACCGCGTAGTTGAAGAAGACGTGGGCCAGCAGGATCGCCCAGACGCTGGTGTCGAGCCGTATCCCCCACCGTTCGTCCAGCAGCCCGCCGCGCCCGAGCAGCCCCAGGAACGCCGATCCGGCGACGACGGTCGGCAGTACGAACGGCACGGTCACCACGGCGCGCAGCAGCCCCTTGCCGGGGAAGGCGAAGCGGGCGAAGACATACGCGCCGGGCAGCGCGACCGCCAGCGTCAGCCCGGTCGAGGCGGCCGCCTGCCAGCCGGTGAACCACAGGATGTGCAGGATGGACGGATCGCCCAGCACCTCGGGTATCCGCCCCAGCTGCCACCGGCCGTCGACGCGCAGCCCGCGGGTGACGATCGCGGCCACCGGATACGCGAAGAAGACGGCGAAGAAGGCGAGCGGCACGGCCATCAGGGCGAGCCGCGGGGCGGCGCCCCGCCACCGGCCGCGGCGGGCCGTGGCGTCTGCCGTGGCCTCTGCCGTGGCCTCTACAGAACGAGCGAGGACCATGCCTTGACCCAGGGTTCACGGTTCTTGGCGATCTTCCGCGGGGGCAGGGTGGCCGAGTCGGCGACCTTGGTCCCGTACCGGGTGAAGACCTCCGGCAGTTCGGCGTCCTCGCGCACCGGATTGACGTACATGTTCAGCGGTACGTCCTCCTGGAAGCGCTTGGTCAGCAGGAAGTCCAGCAGCGCCTTGCCCCCCTTGGTGTTGCCCGCGCCCTTCAGCAGCCCGGCGAATTCCGTCTGCCGGAAGCAGGTGCCGTCCGCCACCCCGGTCGGGGCCTTCGCGGGCTTCGCCTTCGCGTCCGCCACCTCGGCGGGCGGGCTGGAGGCATACGAGACGACGAGCGGCCTGTCGCCCTTGGCGCCGCCCGCCGAGCCGGAGAAGCGGTCGTAGTAGGCCTGCTCCCAGCCGTCGACCACCTCGACGCCGTTGGCCCGCAGCTTCTTCCAGTAGTCCCGCCAGCCGTGGTCGCCGTAGCGGGCGGCGGTGCCGAGGAGGAAGGCGAGGCCGGGGGACGAGGTGGCGGCGTTCTCGGTGACCAGCAGGTTCTTATACGCGGGCTTGGTCAGATCGGCGAACGTCTTCGGCGGCGCGAGCTTCTTGCGCTCGAAGTAGGCGCGGTCGTAGTTGACGCAGATGTCGCCGTAGTCGACCGGGGTGACGCGGTGCTTCGCCCGGTCGAGCTGGAAGGCCGCGGGGACCTTGGCCAGGCCCTTCGCCTCGTACGGCGTGAACAGGTCGTTGTCGAGCGCGCGGGAGAGGAGGGTGTTGTCGACGCCGAAGAACACATCGCCCTGCGGATGGCCCTTGGACAGGATCGCCTGGTTGACGGCCGCCCCCGCGTCACCGCCCGCCTGCACCCGCACCTTGTAGCCGGTCTGACGGGTGAACTCCTTGAGGACCGCCTTGGACGCCGCGAACGAGTCGTGCGAGACCAGGGTGACGGTCTTGGAGTCCTTGCCGTCCGCCGCGTCCCCACCGCAGCCCGCCAGGACTCCGGTGCCGAGGGAACCGACGAGAGCGGCGGTGACGGCACGCCGAAGATGGCTGTTCATCGTGAGGCTGACTCCCTACGCCGGTATGACCCGGATCAGGTTGGAGGGTCTGCGGCCGTGCCGCACTCTCAGCGCTGTCGCGCTCCCCTGTCGGAATGTTCATTTGTCCGTCGTCGCGGGATGGTTGTACGACGGTTTGTGCGAAGGCACCGTATCAGCCGGTGGTCAGCGCTCCGTGGCCGCCAACTGGCCGCACGCCCCGTCGATCTCCTGCCCGCGGGTGTCCCGGACGGTCACCGGCACCCCGTGCGCCTCCAGGGCCGCCACGAACGCCTTCTCGTCCTCGGGCCGGGACGCCGTCCACTTGGAGCCGGGCGTCGGGTTGAGCGGGATGAGATTGACGTGCACCCGGCGGCCCTTGAGCAGCCGCCCGAGCAGGTCGGCGCGCCACGCCTGGTCGTTGATGTCCCTGATCAGCGCGTACTCGATGGAGATCCGGCGACCGGACTTCTCCGCGTACTCCCACGCCGCGTCCAGGACCTCGCGCACCTTCCAGCGGGTGTTGACCGGGACGAGGGTGTCGCGCAGCTCGTCGTCGGGCGCGTGCAGGGACACCGCGAGACGGCACTTGAAGCCCTCGTCGGCGAACCGCAGCATCGCCGGGACGAGCCCCACGGTCGAGACGGTGATACCGCGCTGGGACAGGCCGAGGCCGTCCGGCTCGGGGTCGGTGAGCCGACGGATGGCACCGATGACCCGGTTGTAGTTGGCCAGCGGCTCGCCCATGCCCATGAAGACGATGTTGGACAGCCGGGCCGGACCACCGGGGATCTCGCCGTCCCGCAGCGCCCGCATCCCGTCGACGATCTGGTGCACGATCTCGGCGGTGGACAGGTTGCGGTCCAGCCCCGCCTGGCCGGTGGCGCAGAACGGACAGTTCATGCCGCAGCCCGCCTGGGAGCTGATGCACATGGTGACCCGGTCCGGGTAGCGCATCAGCACGGACTCGACGAGCGTGCCGTCGAAGAGGCGCCACAGGGTCTTACGCGTGGTGTCGTCGTCGCAGCTGATGTGCCGCACCACGCTCATCAGGTCCGGCAGCAGCCCGGCCGCGAGCTTCTCGCGCGCGGTGGCCGGGATGTCGGTCCACTGGGCGGGGTCGTCGGTGTAGCGGGCGAAGTAGTGACGCGACACCTGGTTGGCCCGGAAGGGCTTCTCTCCGAGGGCGGCGACAGCCTCGCGACGCTCGGCGGGCGTGAGGTCGGCGAGATGCCGCGGGGGCTTCTTGGCCCCACGCGGCACGGCGAAAGTGAGTTCTCCGGGCTTAGGCATGGCCGTACCAGTGTCGCAGACATGCGGAAGGCCCCGCGCCACGGGCGGCGCGGGGCCCACAAGGTGCGCGTACGGGGCTCAGCCGCCGCCCACGAAGATCACCAGCAGCAGCCACACCACGGGGGCGGTGGGCAGCAGCGAGTCGAGCCGGTCCATGATCCCGCCGTGGCCGGGCAGCAGCTTGCCCATGTCCTTGATGCCGAGGTCACGCTTGATCATGGATTCGCCGAGGTCCCCCAGGGTCGCGCTGACCGCGACGGCGAGGCCGAGCAGCAGCCCCTGCCACCACACGCCGTCCTCGATCAGGTACTGCATGCACAGCGCCCCCACGACCATCGCGAACGCCACCGCGCCGAGCAGCCCCTCGCGGGTCTTGCCGGGGCTGATGCGGGGGGCGAGCGGATGCTTGCCGAAGCGCCAGCCCACCGCGTACGCCCCGGTGTCGCTCACCACGGTCAGCAGCAGGAAGGTCAGCACCCGCCACGGGCCGTCGGGCGCGGCCAGTATGAGCGCCACGAAGGTGGCGAGGAACGGCACGTAGAAGGCGGCGAAGACGCCCGCGGTGACATCTCTGAGGTAGTTGTCGGGCGGTTCGGTCATCCGCCACACGAGCACGGCGAGCGCCGTGAGCGACACCGCCACCCAGGCGCCCTGTGCGCCGCGCACATAGCCCGCGACGACCATGGCGACGCCACCGACGGCGAGCGGCACCAGGGGAACCCGGATGTCCTTCCGCTCGGCGAGCCGGGAGGTCAGCTCCCACAGCCCGACGACCACGGCGACCGCTATCACGCCGATGAACACCGGCTTGTAGATGAAGAGCGAGGCGACGATGATCACGCCGAGGCCGACGCCCACCCCTATCGCGGCGCGCAGATCACGGCCCGCGCTCTTCTTCTTCGTCCCCTGACCGCCGCCGCTGCCGGGCGCGCTGCCGGTGGCCTCGGAGCCGGGGCCGGGGGGCGTCGGCGGCTGCCCGGAGGGCTGCCGGGGCCCGGGCCGCGGTTCCCGCTCATCGCGGAACAAGGGGCCGCCCGGCCGGGCGGCCCCCCGGTCGCGGCCGACGGCGTCGCCGGGGTCGCCGCCTGCGTGCGGCACGGTGGGCATGGGGCGAGTCTGCGCCGCTTCGGCCACCTCGTGCGCGGGACCCGCCGAAGAAGGGGGCACCTCCCAGCCATAGCCGGGGGAGGTGCCCTGATCAGTCGGTCCCCAGAGTCCGGCGCGTGGTGGGGCCCCCCAGGAAGAGTCGTTCATCAGACCTCGAGCAGCTCGGCTTCCTTGTGCTTGAGCAGCTCATCCACCTGCGCGACGTACTTCGCGGTGAGGTCGTCGAGCTCCTTCTCGGCACGGCGGCCCTCGTCCTCGCCGACCTCGCCGTCCTTGATCAGCTTGTCGATCGACTCCTTGGCCTTGCGGCGGATGCTGCGGATCGAGATCTTCGCGTCCTCGCCCTTGGCCTTGGCGACCTTGATGAACTCCTTGCGGCGCTGCTCGGTCAGCTCGGGGAACACCACTCGGATGATGTTGCCGTCATTGCTGGGGTTGACGCCCAGGTCGGAGTCGCGGATCGCCTGCTCGATGTTGCGCAGGGCGCTCTTGTCGAACGGGGTGATCACAGCCATGCGCGGCTCGGGCACCGAGAACGACGCGAGCTGGTTGATCGGCGTCAGCGCACCGTAGTAGTCCGCCACGATCTTGTTGAACATCGCCGGGTGCGCACGCCCGGTGCGGATCGCGGCGAAGTCCTCCTTGGCGACCACAACGGCCTTCTCCATCTTCTCCTCGGCCTCGAGGAGGATTTCTTCGATCACCACTTGCTCCTGGTGTTATGCGTAGGCAGAGCCTCGCCCCTGCGTGCGTCTTCTCCTGCACGGTGTCCGACCGGCAGGCCGTTGTCCATCCCCCGAACGAGCCGTCAGCCCCGTGAGTCCCGGTCGCTCACGAGCGTGCCGATCTTCTCACCCTTCACCGCGCGCGCGATATTTCCTTCGGCGGTGAGCTCGAAAACCAGGATCGGCAGCTTGTTGTCCCGGCAGAGGGTGATCGCGGTGGCGTCGGCGACCTTGAGGTCCCGGGTGATCACCTCGCCGTACTCCAGCGCGTCGAACTTGACCGCGTCCGGGTTCCGCTTGGGGTCGGAGTCATAGACCCCGTCCACCCCGTTCTTGCCCATGAGCAGCGCCTCGGCGTCGATCTCCAGGGCGCGCTGGGCGGCGGTGGTGTCCGTGGAGAAGTACGGCATGCCCATGCCCGCGCCGAAGATCACCACGCGCCCCTTCTCCAGGTGGCGCACCGCGCGCAGCGGGATGTACGGCTCCGCGACCTGGCCCATGGTGATGGCGGTCTGGACGCGGGAGTCGATGCCCTCCTTCTCCAGGAAGTCCTGGAGGGCGAGGCAGTTCATGACGGTGCCGAGCATGCCCATGTAGTCCGAGCGCGCCCGGTCCATGCCGCGCTGCTGCAGCTCGGCCCCGCGGAAGAAGTTGCCACCGCCGATCACGATGGCGATCTCGGCGCCGTCCCGCACCACGGCGGCGACCTCGCGGGCGATGGCGTGGACGACATCGGGATCGACCCCGAGTCCACCGCCCCCGGCGAACGCCTCGCCGGACAGCTTCAGCAGGAAACGGCCGTGTCGGGCTGTGCCGTCCGCGTTCTTGTCGGCGGCCTGTTCGGCGTCCGCGCCATGATTCATTGGAGATCTCCTCGTGCACATACGAAGAAGGCCACTGCCGGACGGGTCCTGGTACGACCTCTGCGGCAATGGCCTCCTCGTCACATCTGCGGCCGACCGGTTGACGGTTGGCTGCCTACGACCCTATCGGTGTCGCCGGTGTTTCGCTGCTCGGCTCAGACGCCGACGCGGAAACGGGCGAAGCGGGTCAGAGAGACGCCGGCCTCGTCCAGGACCTTCTGGACGGACTTCTTGTTGTCCTTGGCGAACGCCTGTTCCACCAGGACGTTCTCCTTGAAGAAGCCGGTGACGCGCCCCTCGATGATCTTCGGTAGGGCGGCCTCGGGCTTGCCCTCCTCGCGAGCGGTGGCCTCGGCGACGCGACGCTCGTTGTCGACCGTCTCGGCCGAGATCTCGTCACGGCTCAGGAACTTCGGCGCGAAGGCGGCGACGTGCTGCGCGATGTCCCGCGCGACCTCGGCGTTCTCCTTGTCCAGCTCGACCAGCACGCCGACCTGCGGCGGCAGGTCGGGGTTGGTGCGGTGCATGTACGCGGCGACGTAGCCGCCGGAGAACTGCGCGAAACGGTCGAGGACGACCTTCTCGCCGAGGGTCGCGTTGGCCTCGTCCACGAACGCCTGGACGGTCTTACCGGCCTCGATCTCGGAGGCGAGCAGGGCCTCCAGGTCGGCCGGGGCGCTCTTGGCGACGTGGGCGGCGATGGCGTCGGCGACGGCCACGAACTTGTCGCCCTTGGCCACGAAGTCGGTCTCGCACTTCAGCTCGAGCAGCACGCCCGAGGTGTTGTCGTCGGCGATGACGGAGATGACAGCACCGTTCTCGGCGCTGCGGCTCTCGCGCTTGGCCACGCCCTTCTGGCCCTTGACGCGGAGGATCTCGACGGCCTTGTCGACGCTGCCCTCGGACTCGTCCAGCGCCTTCTTGCAGTCCATCATGCCGGCGCCGGTGAGCTCGCGGAGCTTCTTGACGTCAGCGGCGGTGAAGTTCGCCATGATCTGTGAATCTCTTCTCGAAAGTCGAAAGCTCTACGGGTGAACGACGGGGGCGGTGCCGTCGCACCGTCCCCCGCCGTTGTACACCGTCTGAGTGGTCAGGCCTGCTCGGCGTCCGCTGCCGGGACCTCGGCGGGCTTCGCGTCCTCGGCCGGCTTCTCGGCCTCGGCCTCGGCGGGCTTCTCGGCGTCGGCCGCCTTCTCCTCAACGGCCTCGGCCGGCTTGGCCTCGGGCTCGTCGGCCTTCTTCTCGCCCTCGAGCAGGTCGCGCTCCCACTCGGCCAGCGGCTCGCCCGCGCCCTTGTCGGCCTTCTCGTCGCCGGTGGCGACGCCGGAGCGGGCGATGAGGCCCTCGGCGACGGCGTCGGCGATCACGCGGGTGAGCAGCGTGACGGAGCGGATCGCGTCGTCGTTGCCCGGGATCTTGTAGTCGACCTCGTCGGGGTCGCAGTTGGTGTCGAGGATCGCGACCACCGGGATGCGGAGCTTGCGCGCCTCACCGACGGCGATGTGCTCCTTCTTGGTGTCCACGATCCAGACGGCGCTCGGCACCTTCTGCATCTCGCGGATACCGCCGAGGGTCTTCTCCAGCTTGGCCTTCTCGCGGGAGAGGACCAGGAGCTCCTTCTTGGTGAGGCCCGAGGCGGCCACATCCTCGAAGTCGATCTGCTCGAGCTCCTTCAGGCGCTGCAGGCGCTTGTAGACAGTCGAGAAGTTGGTCAGCATGCCGCCCAGCCAGCGCTGGTTGACATACGGCATACCGACGCGGGTCGCCTGCTCGGCGATCGCCTCCTGCGCCTGCTTCTTGGTGCCGACGAACATGATGGAGCCGCCGTGAGCGACGGTCTCCTTGACGAACTCGTAGGCGCGGTCGATGTACGACAGCGACTGGAGCAGGTCGATGATGTAGATGCCGTTGCGCTCGGTGAAGATGAAGCGCTTCATCTTCGGGTTCCAGCGGCGGGTCTGGTGCCCGAAGTGGACGCCGCTCTCCAGCAGCTCCCGCATCGTGACGACGGCCATGGCCGTACTCCTTGAGGTACTCGGTTCCACGGCGGCCGGGCGGCCGCCGCTCCTGACGCCCCGGCGCGCCTGCCACGAACGAGGGCCCTGGTAGGGGGCTCGTCCGAGGACCGAGGGGCGCGGCCGCCGTGCTGCCGATACGTGCTCGGGGCGCGGGCGGCGGGGCGTGCGAAGTCAATCCGGTGACCCGGATCGCCATAAGAAGTGTACGGGACCCGTGCGGTGCCGGGTGACGGCGATATCCACAACCCGTGGGTAGTCCCCAGTTCGCGTCCATGATCCACCGGATGTGGCGATTGGCATCACCGTGGGTGACATGCGACGGCTTGGTGTGGTGTGGGCTCTTGCCCTGTGCGCTCTTCTCCTGGCACCGGCCGCGGTGGCGGCCGCGGGTTCCGATGGCCGGTCATGGCCGGTGGCCGGGCCGGAGGGGGCGGCGCGGCCCTCGGTGCTGAGGGCGTGGCGGCCGCCGCCCGCGCCGTGGGCGGCGGGCCACCGCGGGGTCGATCTGGCGGCGCGCGCGGGGCAGCGGGTGCGGGCGGCGGCCGCGGGGCGGGTGAGTTTCGCGGGGCCTGTCGCGGGGCGCGGGGTGCTCACCATCGAGCTGTCCGGGACCGGCGCCCCTCCGCTGCGGACGTCCTACGAACCGGTGCGGGCCACGGTGGCCAGAGGCGCGCGGGTGGCGGCGGGACAGGTGGTGGGAGTGGTGGAGGCGGGCCCGTTCCACTGCCCGGTGGGCTGTCTGCACTGGGGGCTGCGGCGCGGGGACCGCTATCTGGATCCGCTGTCGCTGCTACCGCGGTCGATGCTGCGGGGCGGGCCGTCCCGGCTGCTGCCGGTCTTCGGCGTCCCGGCCGCCGAGGGGTCCGCGGCGTCAGCTCCACTGGCCGGAACACACCCCCGCCTGACGGCCGCCACCGGCCCACCGAACCTGGCTGCGGCCACGGCCCTGGCGGCCGCGGCCGCCTGGTCCGGACACCGCCTGCGCGCCCGGCACCCCGGTAGGCACGGGACCACCCCGGTCCGACGCCGCCCGAAGCGAACCGGAGCGACGGGGCAGCGCCGGGCAGACCGCGGTGGCCGCAGGGGCGCGAGAGCCAGGGATCGCAAGAACCCTGGCGGTACGTGGTCCGCGCGGCCGCACCGGTCCACAAAGCCGTGGGGCCGCAAGGAGCCCGGGCACCGCAGGGAGCAACAGGGATCTGCGGGGATCCGCAGGCTCACCCCCCAGGGCCCGGGGATCCGCACCGGGCCGTGGGGTCAGCCTCGGACGCCGTCCAGGGCCATGGCTACCGCCGCCTCCGTGATGTGCCCAGGGTCCTCCGCGGCGCCGAGCTCGATGCGGCGGACCGCGGCGTCCACGACGCCCTGCAGCAGCACCGCGGCCAGTCGGGGCTGCTGATGGCCGAGCGCGCCGAGGGCGTCGACCACCATGCCGATCAGCCCGCCGTGGGCGGCGCGGATCTTCTCGCGCGCGGCCGCGTCCAGCTCACCGGCCGAGATCGCCACCACGGCGCGGTGGCGGCGGTCGCCGACCAGGGCGAGCTGTCGGCGCACATACGCCTCGACCTTCGCCTCGGGCGTACCGGCCTCCTCCATGGCGGCCTCGACCTCGGCGGCCCAGACCGGGAAGTCGACGGCGCACAACTCCTCGACCACGGCCGCGCGGGAACGGAAGTACTCGTAGACGGACGAGCGGGCGAGGCCCGTGCGCTCGGCGAGTGCGGGGAAGGTCAACGCCTCCGTACCGCCCTCGGACAGCAAGGAGCGGGCGGCCTCCAGCAAGGCGCCGCGCTGCATCGTCCGGTGCTCGGCCACTGAGGCCGCTCGAATCCTGGGCACGTCACCACTGTACGGAGACGTCACGGTGACGTCACGGTGGTGGCGATACCAACGAGACGATTCAGCGTCCGACGTCGGCGAGTTTCGCGCGCAGCTGGAGCACGGACTTGGTGTGGATCTGGCTGACCCGGCTCTCGGTGACCCCGAGGACCTGGCCGATCTCGGCGAGGGTGAGCCCTTCGTAGTAGTAGAGCGTGACCACGGTCTTCTCCCGCTCAGGAAGGGTGTTGATGGCCCGGGCGAGCAGTCGGCGCAGCTCCCGGTCCTCGGCCACCTCGACCGGATTGTCCGCGGCGGTGTCCTCCAGGGTGTCCATGAGGCTGAGCCGGTCGCCGCCCTCGCCGCCGACGTGCAGCAGCTCCTCCAGGGCGACCACGTTGGCGAGCGACAACTGGCTGAATACCCCGTGCAGTTCGTCGACGCTGATGTCCATCTCGGCGGCGACCTCGACCTCGGTGGGGGTGCGCCGCAGCGCCGCCTCCAGCGTGGCGTACGCCCGCTCGACCGCCCTGGCCTTCTGGCGGACCGAGCGCGGGATCCAGTCCAGCGCCCTCAGCTCGTCGATCATCGCACCACGGATGCGGGTGATGGCGTAGGTCTCGAACTTGATGGCGCGCTCGGGGTCGAACTTCTCGATGGCGTCGATGAGTCCGAAGACTCCGGACGAGACGAAGTCGGCCTGCTCGACATTGGAGGGCAACCCGACGCTGACCCGCCCGGCCACGTATTTCACCAGTGGCGAGTAGTGCAGGATCAGCTGCTCCCGCAGCCGCCCGTCGCCCGTGGCTTTGTACGACCGCCACAGCTCGTCCAGCGAGGACGGCGCCGCGGGGCGCACCGCGCCGCGGGCAGCGGGCGGCGCCGCGCGGTCAGACCCGGAGATGTGCTGGGGCATTCGTCGCCTTGAGCCGTTCTGCCATGACATGGGTGAGGACGTACGCTTCCACCGGAAACCTTGTGAGCGTAGCGTGACTGTGACGTCGCGGTATGCGAAGGGAAGCGGCTCGGCGGTGTGCGGATACGGTCATCGCCTCAACCCTTTCACCCGATTGCCCCGATTTGGGGGATCGCCTCGCCGTGTGCCGTCACTCCGGCGTGCGGGCGGCGCCAACTGCCAGCGGTCGCCATGGCGTTCGACGAAACCCAGGGCGAGCAGTTCGTAGAGCCGGCCCACGGCCTCCTCGCAGCTCGTCCCGGAATCCCTGGCCACCTCATGTCCTTCGTTGCCGCCCTGTGCCGACAACGCTTCCAGCACCCGTGCCGTCACGGGATCGAGCAGGTCCCGCTCGACGAGGGGCCCTTCCCGGACGGGCGCGAGGTCTCCGATGCCGCCGATCAGCTCGACCACTTCGTCGGCGTCGGTGACCACGACGGCCTCGCCGCGCAGCAGTTCATGGACCCCCGCGGAAAGCCCGCTGGTGACCGGGCCGGGCACTCCCATGGTGGACCGGCCGAGCTGTTGTGCCCGGCGCGCGGTGGCCAGCGATCCGCTGCGGTACTCGGCCTCGATGACGACCGTGCCGCGGGTGAGGGCGGCGATGACCCGGTTGCGCAGCACGAAGCGGCTGCGGGTGGGATGCGCCCCGGGCGGCAACTCGGCCAGTACCAGCCCCTGTTCCGCGATGCGCTCGATCAACTCGGCGTGCCCCCGCGGATAAGGGGTGTCCACCCCGGAGGCGAGCACCGCGACGGTGGCCCCGCCCGCGGCGAGCGCCCCGCGGTGTGCCGCGCCGTCCACCCCCTGGGCCGCGCCGGAGACCACCACCCAGCCACGCTCGGTGAGCCCGGAGCCCATCGTCGCCGCGACATGCGCGCCGTAGTCGCTGCAGGCGCGCGCTCCCACCACCGCGACCGAGCGCAGCGCCCACATGCGCAGCGACGCGGGGCCCCGCACCCATAACCCGACCGGGCGAGCGTCCCCGAGGTCGTCGAGCTGACCGGGCCACTCCATGTCCCCGGGGCAGATGAACCGCCCGCCGCGGGCGGCGATCAGGCCGAGGTCGGCCGCGGGGTCGAGCCCACCGGCCCGCAGCGCGCATCCGGCCAGCCGCTGCGCGCTCGCCCCGGACGGCGGCGGGGCCTGCCCGGTGAGCGCCCGGCGCAGCCCGACCGGCCCCAGGCGGCGCAGCCAGCGCCCCACCGCCTCGTCGCCAGGCTCCACGAGCCGGGTGAGGGCCGCCCGGGCGAGCCGCTCCTCGTCCCCCACGCCCGGCCCGGGGTCCCCGGCGGATGGCATCGCGGGTGCCGCGGGCGGACCGCCCACCGGACAGGCGGCCATCAGCACTCCCCCGCGCCGACCGGCACCCCGCGGGCCACTCCGGTGCGCAGCTGGAGTGCCTGGGCGATGTCCGGCGCCAGCGGCCGGTCGTGCCCGGCGAGGTCGGCGACGGTCCAGGCGACCCGCAGCACCCGGTCAAGGCCGCGGGCGGTGAGCAGCCCGCGCTCCATGTCGCGCTCGGCCTCGCGGAGCGCCCCGGGGCAGGGCTGCCAGCGGGTGCGCAGCTCATGGCCCGGCACCTCGCTGTTCAGCCGCCAGGGGGTGTCCGCGAGGCGCGCGGCGGCCCGCTCTCTCGCCTCGCGCACGCGGGCCGCGACCGAGGCGGTGCCCTCCGCCGCGCCGACCGCCCCGGTCAGCTCGGCCCGGCTGACCGCCTCGACGCGGACGCGCAGGTCGACCCGGTCCAGCAGCGGGCCGGAGAGCCGCGACTGATAGCGGCGGACCGTCGAGGGCGAGCATTCGCAGCCGTCCCCCATCAGCCCGTGGCGCCCGCACGGACAGGGGTTGGCGGCCAGCATGAGGAGGAAGCGCGCGGGCATGCGCATCATGCCCGCGGAGCGGGCGACCACCACATGGCCCGATTCCAGCGGCTGCCGCAGGGCGTCCAGGGCCCGGCCGCTGAACTCGGGTGCCTCGTCCAGGAAGAGCAGCCCCCGGTGGGCGAGGGAGACCGCGCCCGGGCGCGGCAGCCCGTTGCCGCCGCCGACCAGGGCGGCCATGGTCGCCGAGTGGTGCGGTGCGCAGTACGGCGGTGTCTCCACCAGGGGCTGGCCCGGTGGCAGCGCCCCGGCCACCGAGTGCACGGCGGTGACCTCCAGCGCCTCCTGCTGGGTGAGCGGCGGCAGCAGCCCGGGCAGCCGCTCGGCGAGCATCGTCTTCCCGGCGCCCGGCGGCCCCACCAGGAACAGATGGTGGCCCCCGGCAGCGGCGGCCTCCAGCGCGGTGCGGGCGGCCCGCTGCCCGGCGACCTCGGCCAGATCGGGCCGCCCCACCCCGGACCCGGGAAGCGCGGCCACTCCGGTGCCCATGCCCGCGCCGGGCATGGCGAGCCCCGCCAGCATCGGATCGGGCCGCCCGGCCTCCAGCGGCTCGTCCTCCTCGGGCACCGGTTCGTCGGTGAGGACCGCGACCAGCTGACGCAGGCTCCGCACCCCGAGCACCGAGATGCCCGGGACCAGGGATGCCTCGGCCGCGGTCTGCTCCGGGACGACGACCTGCCGGTATCCGGCCTCGGCGGCCGCGAGCACGGCGGGCAGGACCCCGCGCACGGGCCGGACCCGGCCGTCCAGACCCAGCTCCCCGATCATCATCAGATCGGCGATCTCCCGCGGGTCGATGCGCTCGGCGGCGCCGAGCACCGCGCAGGCCACGGCCAGGTCGAAGCCGCTGCCGCCCTTGGGGACGGAGGCCGGGCTGAGCCCGACCGTGAGCTTCTTCTGCGGCCAGGCGTCTCCGGAGTTGACCACGGCCGCGCGGACCCGGTCCCGGCTTTCCACCAGGGATTTGTCGGGCAGGCCGACCAGGGTGAAGGCAGCCACGCCGGGCTCCAGATCGGCCTGGACCTCGACCACCACGCCGTCGACCCCGACCAGCGCGACCGAGCAGGTGCGGGCGAATCCCATTCAGACCACCCCCCGCAGATGCTCGACCACGGGCGCACCGCGCCGCGGCAGCACCACGCCCACCAGGTCGATCCGCACGCCTCCCGGCGGCGGGCCGCCGTGCCGCTCCAGCCAGCGCTCGGCGAGCCGCCGCAGCCGGTCGGTCTTGCGGGGCCCGACCGCCGCCGCCGGAGGTTCGTAACCCTCTGCGCGACGCGTCTTGACCTCGCAGACGACCAGCGCCCCGGCATCCAGCGCGACGATGTCGATCTCGCCGTCCCGGCACCGCCAATTGCGCTCCAGGACGGTCATCCCCACCTCGGCCAGCCGGCGTGCCGCCAGATCCTCGCCGTAGCGGCCCAGTGCTCCCCGGGCGTTCATTCGGCACCACCTCCGGCACCGACTGTGACCCGCCCGCCCCGAATTCAGGGATCTTGGTGGATTTCTGTGGACGACCCGGCTTTGGTGGACAACTCGGCCACCCGGAAGAGTGAGCCAGCCCCCGGCGGATCAGCCGCTGGGAAGGTCGAGGTCGCTCTTGTTCAGCTCCTCGATATTCACGTCCTTGAACGTGAGTACGCGTACCTGCTTGACGAACCGCGCTGGTCGGTACATGTCCCAGACCCAGGCGTCCGCCATCGACACCTCGAAGAAGACCTCACCCTGGACCGAGTGCACCTGCATCTCGTAGTCGTTGGTGAGATAGAAGCGGCGCTCGGTCTCGATCACGTATTTGAACAGACCGACGACGTCGCGGTACTCCCGGTAGAGCTTCAGCTCCATCTCGGTCTCGTACTTCTCGAGGTCCTCGGCGCTCATGGCATGTTCCCCTTCAGCCGTGCGTCCCCCCATTGTGCGTCAGACGCGCTCAGTCTCCAGGATCACCGGTGTACTGGGCGGTCCCTCGTCGAGCAGCGTACGCAACAGTTCCACGAGCCGGGTCGGGTACACCGGCTCGGTCGCCCCGGCCAGCTCCTCCAGCGTCCACCAGCGCAGCCCGGTCACGCTGCGCCGCTCCAGCTCCGTCAGCCCCTCCGGACGCGTCGTGGTCTGCTCCGTACGGGCCAGGTAGTACCACTCGTCCTGGTCCCAGCGCCGGCCGTAGAACGGGAAGGAGCAGACGCGCCGCCAGAGCAGCGGGCCGAGCCGGACATCGGTGATCCCGGTCTCCTCCGCCACCTCGCGCAGGGCGGCCTGCTCGCGGCTCTCGTCGCCCTCCAGCCCGCCGCCCGGGGTGAACCACCAGGTCCGCGAGGGGTCGTCCGGTTCGAAGCCGTGCAGCAGAAGGATCCGGTCCCGCGGGTCGAGCAGCACCACCCGGGCGACCTTCCGCAGCCGCGTCCCGTCTCCGCCGGTCTCCTGGGCCTCGTCAGCCACTGGCCGCCACCTTCTCCCGCGTCTCGTTCCGCCGGGCGGCGCCGCCTCCCATCCGGCGCGCGACCGGCCCGTGGGCCGCACCTCCCAGGATGAGCACGGCGCCGGTCAGGACCGAGACCAATACGAGCCGGAGCGGACCGGGCTGCGAGACCCCGCCCGGCAGCTCCTCGAACACCTCCGGGCGCCCCATCATGCCGAAGGACCCCAGCGGCCAGGCGGTGGCGTCCACCCGGGCCGTCACGGCGTCCGTGGGGACCGCTCCATGACTGCTGTCGGTGAGGTGCACCCGGGAGTCGAGGGAGTCGCTGCGGTGGTCGCCCATGAGGAACAGGCGCCCCTTGGGCACGGTGGTGGTGAACCGGGTCATCGAGGCCGGTTCCTTGGCCTGAAGATACGGTTCTTCGAGCACCTTGCCGTCGACGGTGATGCGGTTCTGCTTGTCGCAGCACACGACCTTGTCGCCGCCGACCCCGATGACCCGCTTCACCATCGGCAGGGCGCCCCAGATCTCGTCCTGGAAGACGACCACATCGCCGCGGTGCACCTCACCGCCGTCGATGCGCTCCGCGAGCACCCGGTCGCCCTTGCCGATGGTCGGCGACATCGAGTCCGTCGGGACGCTGTACGGCTTGTAGAGCACCGCGCCCCAGGCGAAGCCGCCCAGGAACAGCACACAGCCGACGGCCACCGCCAGCCCGGACAGCACGGCGCCCAGCCTGCCGCCCCCCGCCCCTCGGGCATCGCTCATTCCAGTGCTCCCACCGTGTCCAGCAGACATAGAAGGTCATGTTCCGCATGCCCTGAGGCACGGGATCGCACCTTACCCGCGGTACGGGGCGTCAGTCAGCCGTCCCCGCCACCTTCGCCGCCTGCCTGCGACGACGCCACAGCACGAGCGGCACCGCGCCCGCGAGCCCGAGCGCCGAGGGGGCCATGGCTGCCGCCGCGCTCAGCCCCGGCTGGTCGAAGGTGTCCGGGACCGACAGGGCGGACCAGCGGTTGACCGGCCAGGCGACCACGATCGCGCGCCCGACGACGTCGTCGACCGAGACGGTGCCGTTGTGCAGGTTCTGGTGGTAGCGGGAGTCCAGCGAGTCCTGGCGGTGGTCGCCCATCACCCAGATCCGGTCCTTGGGCACCTTGACCGGGCCGAACGGCTTCTCGTCACAGGGCGTGTTCCCGGGGAAGATGTACGGCTCGTCCAGCGCCTTGCCGTTGACCATCACCTTGCCGCCGCGCTTGCACGAGACGGTGTCCCCGCCGACCGCGATGACCCGCTTGATCAGGTCCTTCTCGTCGGCGGACGGCATCAGGCCGACCTTGCTGAGCGCCTCCTGGATGCCCTCGGCGACCGGGCCCGAGTCCTGCGTCTGGGTTTCCCCGAGCCAGCCGCCCGGGTCATGGAAGACGACCACCTCGCCGCGCTCCGGCTTCGAGCCGAACCACGGAGTGAGCTTGTCCACCAGCACCCGGTCGCCCCGCTGCAGCGTGTTCTGCATCGAGTCGGACGGGATCGAGAACGCCTGCACCAGGAAGGTCTTGATCAGCAGCGCCAGCACCAGCGCGATGAAGATCAGGATCGGCAGCTCCTTCCAGAAGGAGCGCACCTTCCGCCCCTTCGCGGGCCGCCGCCCGGCCCCCGGCTCCTTGCCGTCCTCCGCGGAGCCGGTCTCCCGCTCCGCGCCGGGCCCGGCCCCGGGCCCCGGCCGGGACGGACCGGACGGGCCGGAGGACTGCGCGTCAGCCGGTTCCGCCGTGGGAGCCCCTCCCGGTGCCGAGGACGCCCCGGGCGCTTCAGACGCCTGGTCCGTGGTCCCCTCCCCCGTCGTCCCGGGCCGCCTCTCGGGCTCTTCGTGACCGGATCGCGCTCCGACCGCCAAGTCCCCCACATTCACTCCTCACGCCGCTGCCGCCTGCTCCACGAACGGCGCAGGCCCACCACTCCCATAACGAGCGGGAGTTCCGCAGGGGTCGGGAGCTGGATCATTCCTTGCCGATCCATGGGGGACACCCTATGCGGCGCACCGCTCGCCTGTGACGCCCCACTCGGCGCGTCCCGCACGGACGCATACGTTCCGGGCTCGTCCAGCTGTTGCATGTGGCCGAACGGCCAGGCGATCACCACGGCGCGGCCCACCACGCTCTCGTCCGCGACGGTGCCCTGGTACGCCTCCCCGAGATGGACCCGGGAGTCCGCCGAGTTGGCCCGGTGGTCGCCCATCATGAACATCCGCCCCTGCGGGACGGTCACCTTGAACTTGCGCTGCGACGGCGCGTTCCCCGGGTACAGATACGACTCGTTCAGCGGCGTCCCGTTGACCGTGACCTTGCCGCTCGAGTCGCAGCAGGCCACCGTGTCGCCGCCGACCGCGACCACGCGCTTGATCAGGTCCTGCTCGTCCGACGAGGGCAGCAGGCCGATGAAGGTCAGGAACTCCTTGCCCTGCTTGATGACCGGCGGATCGTCCTTGGGGGGCTTCCGCTCGTCCTCCAGCCAGCCACCGGGGTCCTTGAACACCACCACGTCCCCGCGCGTCGGCTTGGAGCCGAACCACGGGGTGAACTTGTCGACCAGCACCCGGTCGCCGATCTTGATCGTCTGCTCCATCGAGCCGGACGGGATCACGAACGCCTGCACCAGGAAGGTCTTGAGGACCAGCGCGATCACCAGCGCCACACCGATCAGGATCGGTATCTCCCGCACGGCGGAACGGCGCCTTCTGCGCTTGATCCGCTGCTGCACCCGGCGCCGCTCCGCGCGCGTGGCGAGCCGCCGCTGCCCCGGCTCGCGCGGCGGCGCGGTCGCGGCGGGGGCGGTGTCGGGGCCCGCCCGGCGAGCGCCGGAGCGAGGGCGGCCGCGGTTACCCATGCGCACCGCCCGGGACCGCGCCCCCCGCCCCGCCGGGTCCGGGAACGTGAGCGAAGACCTCCGGGCCCCGGATGCGGGACCACCGGCCGAACGGCCAGCCGATCCAGTCGGCCCGCCCGATCACCTGGTCCACCGGGACGGTGCCGCCGCCCGGCTCGCCGAGGTGGTCGCGGGAGTCCCGGGAGGCGCTGCGGTGATCGCCCATCACCCACAGCCGCCCTTCGGGTACGACGGTGTCGAACGGCACCCGCGAGGGGCTGTCCCCGGGGTACAGGTAGTCCTCGTTCACGGGCCGCCCGTTCACCTCGATCCTCCCCCGCTTGTCGCAGCAGACGACCCGGTCACCGCCGACGCCCACCACCCGCTTGATGTAGTCGGTCTCGGCGGGCTCGGCGAGGCCGACCGCCGCGGCCGCCTTGCGCAGCACACCGGTCACCGGGTTCCCGGACGACTCCTCCTGGAAGAAGGAGCCCGTGCCGTCGAAGACGACAACGTCGCCGCGGCGCGGATCGTCCCCGAAACCGTAGGCGAGCTTGTTCACCAGCACCCGGTCCCCCGGGCGCAGGGTGTTCTCCATGGAGCCGCTGGGAATCTGGAACGGCTGCACCACGAACCCGCTCACCAGCAGGACCAGCACCATGGAGGCGGCCGCGAGGAGCGCGGCGCGCCGCCACGGCCGGTTGCCGGGCGGCCACACCCGCGGGCGCCGGGCGGGAGGCTGCTCCGCGGGGGGCTCCTCCGGGATATGCGAAGAGCGCGATCGCTCCTCGTGCTCCGGGTCGGAGCAGGAGGAGCGATCGCGCTCCGCGAGCCGTCCTTCGATGTCCATCGGGCCAGAGCCTATCCGGCCCGGCTGGGGCATCCGACGGGAGCTCAGCAGTCGAGCAAAACTCAGTTGGTGCGCTTCTCCTTGATCTTCGCGGCCTTGCCGCGGAGGTCACGCAGGTAGTACAGCTTCGCACGGCGCACGTCACCGCGGGTGACGACCTCGATCTTCTCGACGATCGGGGTGTGCACCGGGAAGGTGCGCTCGACGCCGACGCTGAAGCTCACCTTGCGGACGGTGAAGGTCTCCCGCACGCCGGAGCCCTGGCGGCGGATGACGACGCCCTTGAACTGCTGCACACGCGAGCGGTTGCCCTCGATGACGCGGACGTGGACGTTGACCGTGTCGCCGGGGCGGAAGGCCGGGATGTCGCTGCGCAGCGACGCGGAGTCGACGTTGTCGAGCAGGTGAGTCATGATCGTCTGCTTTCCTCGCTGATGCCACAGGTCATCAGCGGCATATCGGAATGTTGATGGGAGTGCCGCCCTCATCGGGTGGGCGTCGGTCCCCCTGTGGCAGGGGCGCACACCCGGACGTACGGCAGCGGCCTATTCTTCCACGGCCTGGTCCGGCCGCCCAAATCGGGCCCGTCCCCCGGTTCCGCCCGCTCCGGGCAGCTCCTCCCAGCCCAGCTCGGCCAGGAGCGCCCGGTCGTGCTTGTCGAGCGTCGCCGGGTCGCAGCGTTCGATCAGATCGGGGCGGTGGGCACTGGTACGGCGGAACGCCTCGTCCCTGCGCCACCGGGCGATCTTGCCGTGATGGCCGCTGACCAGCACCTCCGGGATGTCCCGGCCGCGCCACTCGGGGGGCTTGGTGTAGACGGGGCCCTCCAGCAGATCGGCCATCGCACCCGGGGCGAAGGAGTCGTCCTGGTGCGACTCGGCGTTGCCCAGCACCCCGGGCAGCAGCCGGGCGACGGCCTCCGTGATCACCAGGACCGCGGCCTCCCCGCCCGCCAGGACGTAGTCGCCGATGGAGACCTCGTGGATCTCCAGCCGCTCCCCGTACTCCTCGATCACCCGCCGGTCGATGCCCTCGTAGCGCGCCGGCGCGAAGACCAGCCAGGGGCGTTTCGACAGCTCCACCGCAAGGGTCTGGGTGAACGGGCGACCGCTCGGGGTGGGCACCACCAGCGTCGGCTTGGGCAGCCCCTCGCCCTCGCCCGACGCGATGACCTCGTCCAGCGCCTCGCCCCAGGGCTCCGGCTTCATGACCATGCCCGGGCCGCCGCCGTACGGGGTGTCGTCCACCGTGTTGTGCCGGTCGTGCGCCCAGGAGCGCAGGTCGTGCACGCGGACGTCCAGCACGCCGCGGGTGCGTGCCTTGCCGACCAGCGAGACGTTCAGCGGCTCCAGGTACTCCGGGAAGATCGTGACGACGTCGAGCCTCATGACGACGCGTCCTCGGCGTCGCTCGCGGAGGCGTCGTCACGGCTGCTCGCGATCTCCGCCTCGGCCTCGTCCAGCAGTCCCGGCGGCGGGTCGATGACCGCGCGCTGCTCTTCGAGGTCGATCTCCGGCACCACCGCGGAGACGAACGGGATCATCACCTCGCTGCCGTCGGGCCGCTTCACGATCAGCAGGTCCTGGTACGGGAGATGGGAGATCTCGGAGATCCGGCCGACCTCCGTGCCGTCCACGGTGACCACGTCGAGGTCGATCAGCTGGTGGTCGTAGTACTCCTCGGGGTCCTCGGGGACCTCGTCGGGGTCGACCTCCGCGATGAGCAGGACGTTGCGCAGCGCCTCCGCGCCCGTACGGTCCCGCACCCCCTCGAAGCGCAGCAGCAGCCGACCGCTGTGCACCCGGCCGGTCTCGATGGTCAGCGGTCCGGCCGAGGCGGGCTCGGTGGCCAGTACGGCGCCCGGGCCGAGCCGCAGCTCGGGCTCGTCCGTGCGCACCTCGACGGTGACCTCGCCCTTGATGCCATGGGCACGGCCGATCCGCGCGACAACCAACTGCACGATGCATGTCCCTTTCACGCACACGGGCCGGGGACGGCCCAAAGCCCTCCCCGGCCCGTGCCGGTGCTCCTCTTGATCGCCTTTCAGCTGACCTGATCCACGTCGACGAGGTCGACGCGGATACCACGGCCGCCGATGGCGCCCACGACGGTGCGCAGCGCGCGGGCGGTGCGGCCGTTGCGGCCGATCACCTTGCCCAGGTCATCGGGGTGCACCCGGACCTCGAGCACGCGCCCGCGACGCAGGTTGCGCGAGGCGACCTGCACGTCGTCGGGGTTGTCGACGATGCCCTTCACCAGGTGCTCGAGGGCTTCCTCGAGCATCCTCAGGCCTCGGTCGAGGCGGTGGACTCAGCGGCCTCGGCCGCCTCGTCCGACTTCTTCTCGGACTTCTTCGCCTTCGGGGTGATGGCCTCACCCTTCGGCTCGTCACCAGCGTCCTTGGCGGCTGCCTCGAACAGGGCGCGCTTGTCGGCCTTCGGCTCGGCGACCTTCATCGGCGCCGGGGCGGGCAGGCCCTTGAACTGCTGCCAGTCACCGGTGACCTTCAGGATGGCGAGCACCGGCTCGGTCGGCTGGGCGCCGACCTTCAGCCAGTGCTGCACACGCTCCGAGTCGACCTCGATGCGCGACGGGTTCTGCACCGGGTGGTACAGGCCGATCTCCTCGATGGCCCGGCCGTCACGGCGGGTACGGGAGTCGGCGACGACGATGCGGTAGTGAGGCGAACGGATCTTGCCCAGACGCTTCAGCTTGATCTTGACTGCCACGGAAGTGGTGTCTCCTGGTCTTGACGTGGTTGAGCACTGCGAAGTGCCGCGTGGGGTTGCGGTACCCGAGTGCCCGATGGACGCGTCAGCCGGAGGAGAGAGGGGTCCTGGTCGGCTGTCGAGTACAGCGGACCATTCTGCCACACCGTGGCCGGTCAGCCGACCGCGGCCACCGCGTCCGGGATCCGGAACGGCTTCCCGCAGCCGCCGCACATGATCGGCGCCTGGGCCAGCACGGACGGAACGACGCGGACGTTGCGCCCGCAGTCGCACACCGCCTTGACCCGGACACCGCCCCCGGACGAACCGTGCCGCGCGGCGGGGCCGCGGAAGGCACGGGAGGTCTCGGCCCCGGTGGCGACGGTGTGCGCCTTGAGGGCGCGGTGCAGCCGGTCGATCGTGGTCCGATAGCGCTTTCTCGCCTCGGGGCTGAGGGTGACCAGCGAGAAGCCGCTGCTGGGATGCGGCTCCTCGGAGTGGTCAAGCCCCAGCTCCTCGGCAATCGCCAGGAACCGGCGGTTGTGGTAGCGGCCGGCGCGCGAGGTGTCACGGACACCGCGGGCGGCGGCGATGCCATGGACTGCCTCGTGCAGCAGCCGTTCGAAGGAGAGCTCGGCGCCACATGCGGACGACGACTCTCCGATCAGCGATTCGGGCGCGGCGAGATCTGGCAGCTCGGGGTGGTGCCGTTGAATATCGGCCCACGCCTGTGCCAGCTCTGCGGCGAGTACAGGTGGTGTCGTGCTCACGTCGTGCTAACGAGCAGGAGCCGCCCGGTGTTCCGATTCCGGGGCATCTCAAATAATTTGCACGTACCAGTCAGTTCAGCGCTGATGCGTCGCGACGAGGGCGGGTGCGCACATGCATGGATGAGCCGCCCACCGCACACCAAGGCGGTACGTACCGCCTCGTACGGCCCGGCCCGTAGACACCGGCTCGCGGGTTCCGCGCCGATCAGTAGGCGCGCGCCACGTAGGCGACGTTACCCGGCGCGTCATCGGCGTCCGGCACCGCCCCGTCCTCGGTGA
The DNA here is from genome assembly GCF_055595765.1 of Streptomyces sp. NPDC040405. Taxonomy (NCBI): domain Bacteria; kingdom Bacillati; phylum Actinomycetota; class Actinomycetes; order Kitasatosporales; family Streptomycetaceae; genus Streptomyces; species Streptomyces sp. NPDC040405. Next base: position 1,424,711 of record NZ_JBVIVI010000002.1, on the reverse strand, counting down.
CCAGACACCGTACGGACACCGCCCGCTCGGCGAGCGCGGCCTCACCCTCCGGGCCCAGGTCGGCCCACCGGATGCGCGCCCAGCCGCCCGCGGCCGCCGCCTCCGCGGCCTCCTCCACGGTCCGCACCTCCACCGTGCGCGCCGTGCGCCGCTCCCGGGCCTGGCGCAGCAGCAGCGCCTGGTCCTCCTCCAGCGCCTTCGGCACCGCCTCGGCCAGCAGATCGGTGGGCACCGGCTCCTTGCCGCCGGGAATCCGCCGGGCGAGCGTGGCGGTGCCCGCCTCCAGATCCCGCGGACCGATCTCGACGCGCACCGGTACGCCCCGCAGCTCCCAGTCGACGGCGCGGCGGCCGAAGGGGAGGTCCGCGCGGTCGTCGATCCGCACCCGTACGCCCGCCGCCGCCAGCCGGTCGCCCGTCTCGCGGACCGCGGCGAGCACCGCGTCGTCGCCCTTGACCGCGAGGACGACGGCCTGGACCGGCGCCAGCCGGGGCGGCAGCCGCAGCCCGTCGTCGTCGCCGTGCATCATCACCAGCGCGCCGATCATGCGGGTCGTGCTGCCCCAGGACGTCTGCCAGACCAGCTCCTGTTCGCCGGTCCTGGACAGATAGCGGGTATTAAAGGCGCGGGCGAAGTTCTGGCCCAGCTCATGGCTGGTGCCCAGCTGCAGCGCCTTGCCGTCGCCCATCATCCCTTCGAGAGTGAGGGTGTTGACGGCACCGGCGAAGCGCTCGCGGGCGGTCTTGCGCCCCAGGACGACGTCCATGGCGAGCACGTTCTCCATGAAGTCGGCGTAGACGTCGCGGTGGATGCGGGCGGCGAACTCCCGGGCGTCCTCGTAGGTAGCGTGGGCGGTGTGGCCCTCCTGCCAGAGGAATTCCGTCGTCCGCAGGAACAGCCGGGGCCGCAGCTCCCAACGCACCACATTGGCCCACTGGTTGATCAGCAGCGGCAGATCGCGGTAGCTCTGCACCCACTTCGAGAAGTACTCGTTGACGATCGTCTCGGAGGTGGGCCGGACCACCACCGGCTCCTGCAGCTGCTTGCCGCCGCCGTGGGTGACGACCGCGAGTTCGGGCGCGAAGCCCTCGACGTGCTCGGCCTCCCGCGTCAGATACGACTGCGGGATGAAAAGGGGGAAGTAGGCGTTCTGGACGCCCACCGCCTTGATCCGGGCGTCCAGATCGCGCTGCATGCCCTCCCACAGCCCGTATCCGTACGGTCGGATGACCATGGTGCCGCGCACCGGACCGTTCTCGGCCAGCTCGGCCTTATTGATCACATCTTGGTACCAGCGCGGAAAATCCACCGCACGAGGGGTGAGAACGGGTGCTTTGGCCATGCGGCCGATCGTAGGCGGCGGCGATCTCCGAGGCGCGCGAATAATGCCCGGGGGCGGTCGCGGCGCCCCGGGGCGGGGCCGGGAGCGGGGCGGACGCGAAGGCGTGCGGGGGCGCACGGAGGGGGCACGCAAGCACGGCCGTGAAAGCTCTGGACGCGGGGACGGATGCGGAGTTCTCTGGCATACGGGGGTGGGACGCACCAAGCGCGCAACGCCGGGGGATCTGACGACGGCACTGCTCTTCGCTGATTGGGGCCCTTTCGATGACATCTACGCTCGTACGGCGGCGCCACCCGCACCCCTCCTCGCAGCGCACGGCGGACCACCACGCCCGCGCCCGCGACTGGGCGGAGATCCAGGAGCGGATGCTGGTGCCGCTGTACGAGGCCGTGTACGAACGGCTGGACGTCGGCGACGGCACGCGACTGCTGGGCCTGGGCTGCGGCTCGGGACTCGCCCTCCTCATGGCGGCCGGGCGCGGCGCCGCCGTCTGCGGGGTCGACACGGACGAGCCGCGCCTCGCGCTGGCGCGGGAGCGGCTGGCCGCCCCGGTGCGGCTGGGGTTCGGCGGTCCGGAGTCGGCGTGCGCGCGGGATGCGGCGGCGGGCTCCCGCTTCACCGTGGTGACCGCCTTCGAGCCACTGCCCGCCGCCCCGATGGCGGGCTCCCCGGTGGCGGGCGGCCCCGGCGGGCTCGACGCGGCGGTGTCCTCGCTCACGGCGGCCGCGGCGCTCGCCGAGCGCGGCGGCGCGGTGGTGCTGGCCGGGTGGGGTCCGCCGGAGCGGTGCGCCACCTCGTCGGTGCTACGGGTGGGCGCCCGGCTCGCCGACCCGATGTGCGCCCCCGGGCGCTGGCGGCCGTGCGGCCGGGACGACCTGGAGACGCTGGCCGAGCGGGCCGGGCTGCGGCCGGACGGATCGGGGCGGGTGGCCTGCCCGTTCGGGTACGCCGACCTGGACAGCGCGGTGCGCGGGCTGCTGTCGACGGGGCTGTTCGACGCCGCGGAGCGGGCGACCGATCCGACACAGGTGCGCAAGGAGATAGCGGAGGCGCTGCATCCGTATCAGCGGGCGGACGGGACGGTGTGGATGCCGAACGTACTGCGCTATCTGATCGCGCGCGCCTGAACATACGGGTGCGGGGGGCCCCGCCGTCCGTTGTAGGGGCCGCGCACCCGGTCGTTGTTCGGGCGGTTTCGCCCCTTCACTTCTTTTACTCCTCGGGGGGGTTTAAGTCCTTGCCGCCCTTGCTGGCCCCGGGTGGGTCGAAAACGC
>NZ_JBVIVI010000002.1:774815-1422085 GCF_055595765.1 Streptomyces sp. NPDC040405 | reverse complement strand
CCGGCACCCACCCTTCTTTTTTTTCTCTCCCCAACAAAACCGCACCCTGGCCGTTCGGGTTTGTGGGGGGGAACCCTTCGCCCCCTCCTGCCCCCCCCCCCCCCCCGCACCCGGTAGTTATGCGGACGGTTCAGCCCATGAACTTCTTGAACTCATCGGGGAGTTCGAAGTCCTGGCCGCCCTGGCCGCCGCCGGGCGCGCCGAACGCGCCGCCTTGCTGGCCTGACGCCTTGCGCTCGGCAGCCTCCCGCTCCTGCTGCGCCCTCTTGAGCGGGTTACCCGAACGCTGCTTGCCCTTGACCTTCTTCTGCGGCTTGCCCTTGCGCTTCGCGCTGCCGCCTCCGCCGGGCATGCCCGGCATCCCGGGCATCCCCGGCATGCCGCCGCCCTGGGCCATCTTCGACATCATCTTGCGCGCCTCGAAGAACCGCTCCACCAGGTTCTTGACCGCGCTCACCTCGACGCCCGCACCACGGGCGATACGGGCACGGCGGGAGCCGTTGATGATGTTCGCGTCCTGGCGCTCGGCCGGGGTCATCGACTTGATGATCGCGGCCGTGCGGTCGACGTCCCTCTCGTCCAGATTGTTGATCTGGTCCTTCATCTGGCCCATGCCCGGCAGCATGCCGAGCAGCTTGGAGATGGAGCCCATCTTGCGGACCTGCTCCATCTGCGCCAGGAAGTCGTCGAGCGTGAACTCCTTGGGGCCCTTCGCCAGCTTGGCCGCCATCTGCTCGGCCTCTTGCTGGCTGAAGGTCTGCTCGGCCTTCTCGATGAGGCTGAGCATGTCGCCCATGCCGAGGATGCGGGACGCCATGCGGTCCGGGTGGAACGCGTCGAAGTCGTCCAGCTTCTCGCCGTTGGAGGCGAACATGATCTGACGGCCGGTGACATGCGCGATGGACAGCGCGGCACCGCCGCGCGCGTCGCCGTCGAGCTTGGAGAGCACCACGCCGTCGAAGCCGACGCCGTCGCGGAACGCCTCGGCGGTGTTCACCGCGTCCTGGCCGATCATCGCGTCGACGACGAACAGGACCTCGTCCGGGCTGACCGCGTCGCGGATGTCCGCGGCCTGACGCATCAGCTCCTCGTCGATGCCGAGGCGGCCCGCGGTGTCGACGATCACGACGTCGTGCTGCTTGGTCTTGGCGAACTCGACCGAGTCCTCGGCCACCTTCACCGGGTCGCCGACGCCGTTGCCCGGCTCCGGCGCGAACACCGCGACGCCCGCGCGCTCGGCGACCACCGACAGCTGGTTGACCGCGTTGGGGCGCTGAAGGTCACACGCGACGAGCAGCGGCGCGTGGCCCTGTCCCTTGAGCCAGCGGCCGAGCTTTCCGGCGAGGGTCGTCTTACCCGCACCCTGCAGACCGGCGAGCATGATGACCGTCGGGGGCTGCTTGGCGAAGCGGAGGCGGCGGGCGTCGCCGCCGAGGATGCCGATGAGCTCCTCGTTGACGATCTTGATGACCTGCTGGGCGGGGTTCAGCGCCTGGGAGACCTCGGCGCCGAGGCTGCGCTCCTTGACCTGCTTGATGAACGCCCGTACGACGGGCAGCGCGACGTCCGCCTCGAGCAAGGCGATCCGGATCTCGCGTGCCGTTGCGTCGATGTCCGCCTCGCTGAGGCGGCCCTTGCCCCGGAGGTTCTTGAAAGTCGCTGCGAGGCGATCGGAGAGGGTATCGAACACGGTGGTCGCGAATCCTTCGGTCGGATGTCGGGTCGGCGGTCGGCCTCCAAGGGTATCCGCACGGCGAGGTTACGGTCTGCCCCCGGGCGTGCGCCGCTCGGACGGAGGCGGTCCTTCCCCCACCCCGCCCCTCCCCGACCCGGGGCTCCGCCCCGTCCCCCACGGGGGCTCCGCCCCTCGCCCCCGCTCCTCAAACGCCGGAGAGGCTGGGTGGTGGGACATCACCGCTCCGGGCCCCCGCTCCTCACACCGGAGGGACTGGATGTGGCGCATCTCCGCCCCAGCCCCCGGCGCCTCACACCGGAGGGGCCGGGAGTGGGCGCCTCCGCCCCGGGCCCCGCATCCCAAACGCCGGAGCAGCTGGGCGAGCCGAACCACTGCCGTCGGAGGCCGCGTCTCGGACATCGACCGGCCGGACGTCCGGTTCCGGGGCGGACGGCGCTTGGGTGGGGCGTCTTGGGGTCAGCGGAGGGATTGTTCTACCTCTCGGGCCACCTCCGAGGCGCGCGTCGGGGGGAGGGGGGTGCCGGTGGCGTCCGTGACGTAGAACGCGTCTACCGCGTTCGCGCCCAGCGTGCTGACGTGGGCGCTGCGGACCGTGACACCGGCGGCCTCCAGGGCTCGGCCGATGCGGTGGAGGAGGCCGGGGATGTCCTGGGCGCGGACCTCGATCACGGTGGCGAGCTGCGAGCTGCCGGGCGCGACCGTGACCCGTGGTGGCGGCGCGTGGATGCCGCGGCGGCGCGGGTACTTGCGGTAGGCGGCCTCGCGTTCGGCGAGCCGGGCGACGATGTCGAGCGAGCCGTCCAGCGCGCGGAGCAGATCGTTCCGTAGCCGGGCGGCCTGGGGCAGCGAGCCGTACTCGGCCGCTACCCGCCAGCTCAGCAGCAGGACGTCGCCGCCGCCCGCGCCGCCCAGCTCCGTGGGCAGTTCGACGGCGCGCAGGTCGGCCGCCCGGACCGTGAGCCGGTGCAGGGCCAGCACCCCGGCGGCCGCGGCCAGCACCCCGGACTGGTCGGGGACGGCGATCAGCAGCTCGACGCCGATCGGTTCCGGCTCCGTCGCCTCGTCGCTCGGCGGATGCGCCTCCGACCGGGCGTGCAGGGCCAGCACCGGGCCGCCGGTGCGGCATGCCTCGATCGCGAGCCGCTCCTGTTCGGCGGTGATCGCCTGCGGGGCGGACTGATCCGTCGCGGGCTCCCCCGCGAGGACGGCGGCGACCCGCTTGACCAGGTCGGTGACGAGCGCGCCGCGCCAGGCGCTCCACGCCGCGGGGCCGGTGGCCAGCGCGTCGGCCTCGGTGAGGGCGTGCAGCAGCTCCAGGGTGGCGGGGCCGCGGACCGCCTCGGCGACGGAGCGCACCGTGGCCGGGTCGTCCAGGTCTCGGCGGGTGGCGGTCTCGACCAGCAGCAGATGGTGGCGTACGAGGGTGGCGAGGACGGATACGTCGGCGCGGTCGAAGCCGATGCGGGCGGCCAGGTCCCGGACGATCGTCTCCCCCACCACCGAGTGGTCGCCGGGCCAGCCCTTGCCGATGTCGTGCAGCAGCGCGGCGACCAGCAGCAGGTCGGGGCGGCCGACGCGGCGGCTGAGCGCGCTGGCGCGGACCGCGGTCTCGACGAGGTGGCGGTCGACGGTCCAGCGGTGCACGGGGTTGCGCTGCGGGCGGCAGCGCACCCGCTCCCAGTCCGGCAGCAGCCGGGTGATCAGGCCCTCGGCCTCCAGCGCCTCCCAGACCTCGACGGTGGACTCGCCAGCGCCCAGCAGGGTGACGAGTTCCTCCCGGGCCTCGGGCGGCCAGGGCGTCGGCAGCGGGCCCGTGGCGGCGGCCAGCCGCCGTACGGCGTGCAGCGAGAGCGGAAGCCCGGCCTGGGCGGCGGCCGCGGCGGCCCGCAGCGGTAGCACGGGGTCGCGCTCGGGGCGCGCGGCGCGGGCGAGCACCACCTCGCCGTCCTGTTCGACGACACCCTCGGCGAGCGGGCTGCGCTCCGCCGGGGTCTGGGAGCCGGAGCCCCCGCGGCCGCCGAGCAGTCCGCGCAGCCGCGGACGGCTCGCCGAGCGGGCGCGCAGCACCCGGTCGACCTCGCGCCAGGTGACATCGCTCGCGTACGCGATGGTCCGGGCCGACTCGTAGACCTGGCGCAGCAGGGCGTCGGCGTCCAGCAGGCCGACGGCGGTCGCGATCTGGTCCTGTTCCTGGAGGGAGAGCCGGTCGGTGGCCCGCCCGGTGGCCAGGTGGAGCGCGTCGCGCGCGTCCAGCAGCCGCCGCCGGGCCTCGTCCAGGCCCTCACGGGGCGCGTCGGCGAGCCAGGAGGCGGCGATGGCGCGCAGCGCGGTGGCGTCGCGCAGCCCGCCGTGGGCCTCCTTCAGATCGGGTTCGAGCAGGAACTGCAGCTCGCCGTGGCGCTCGGCGCGCTCCTGGCACAGTTCGCGCAGTTCGGGCAGGCGTTTCGGGGCCTGGGCGCGCCAGTCGGCGAGGACGGCGGTGCGCAGGCCCGCGGTGAGGTCGGCGTCGCCCGCGAGATGGCGGGCGTCCAGCAGGCCGAGCTGGACCTTGAGGTCCTCGGCGGCGGTCTTGCGGGCCTCGTCGGGGGTGCGTACGGAGTGGTCGAGGGCCAGCCCCATGTCCCAGACGGGGTACCAGACGTGGTCGGCGAGCGCGGCGAGGGCCGGGGAGTCGGCGGAGCCGTCGTGCAGCAGGACGACGTCGAGGTCGCTGCGCGGGGACAGCTCGCCGCGTCCGTATCCGCCGACCGCCACCAGCGCCACGCCGTCGGTGAGTCCGGAGGTCTCGGCGCCACCGGCGAGCAGCGCGGCGAGCCACTGGTCGGTGAGTCCGGCGAGCGCACCGCGGCGCGGCGGCCCGGACCGCGACTCCTCCTGGAGGAGTCGCAGCCGGGCCGCCGCGTAGCCGCCGGGGCCCGAGTCGTTGGTCTCTGTCCTTGGCTCGGCGCGTTCCGTCAACTCGGCTGCTCCCTGTCAGCTGGGCCTGCGATCGGTGGGGTCCTCTTGGCGGGCTCGGTCCGCCTCCGGGGCGCCTCGGCCCGTCCCCGGCCACCGCGGGGAGGCGCCCCCGGTCGACGGTCGACCGTGCTCGGTCCCTCGCGCGGCGGAGCCGTACATCGACGCGAGCCGCCGAGACCTGCGCACGCTCTCCCTTCCGACAGCGGCGCGCCCCTTCGGCTCACTCGCCTCATAGGGCGTCCGGGCCCCGTTCGCCGGTGCGGACCCGGACCGCGGTCTCGACGGGGACGCTCCACACCTTGCCGTCCCCGATCTTTCCGGTACGGGCAGCCTTGACGACGACCTCGATGAGGTCATCGGCCTCCTCGTCCTCGGCCAGCACCTCGACGCGGACCTTGGGCACCAGGTCGACGGTGTACTCCGCGCCCCGGTAGACCTCGGTGTGGCCGCGCTGGCGTCCGTAGCCGCTGGCCTCGGTGACGGTCAGGCCCTGCACGCCGAACGCCTGGAGGGCTTCCTTGATCTCGTCGAGCCGGTGCGGCTTCACAACTGCCGTGATGAGCTTCACGCGTCCACCTTCTTCGGGTCCTGCTTCGCGTCCTTCTTCTTCGCCTGACCGACCGGGTGCGCGCCGGACTGGAGGCTGCCGAGGGAGGTGCCGCCGCCCGCTCCCGCGAAGTCGTACGCCGTCTCGGCGTGCTCGGTCTGGTCGATCCCTGCGACCTCGTCGTCCTCCTCCACCCGGAAGCCCATCACCAGGTCGACGACCTTGGCGAGGATCGCGGAGACGATCAGCGAGTAGGCGAGGACCGCGAAGGCACCGGCGGCCTGCTTGCCGAGCTGGTCGAAGTTGCCGCCGTAGAACAGGCCCTTGGCGTCGCTCTGCACCTTGCCGGTGGCGAAGAGGCCGATGAGCAGCGAGCCGAGGAGGCCGCCGACCATGTGGACGCCGATGACGTCGAGCGAGTCGTCGTAGCCGAACTTGTACTTCAGGCCGACCGCCATGGCGCAGACGACACCGGCGATGACGCCGATCGCTATCGCGCCGAGCGGGCTGACCGCACCACAGGCGGGGGTGATCGCGACGAGTCCGGAGACGGCGCCGGAGGCGGCGCCCAGGGTGGTGAAGGAGCCGTGCCGGATCTTCTCGTACGCGAGCCAGCCGAGCATCGCGGCGGCGGTGGCGACCTGGGTGTTGGTGAAGGCGGCCGCGGTGACGCCGTCGGCTCCGAGCCAGGAGCCGCCGTTGAAGCCGAACCAGCCGAACCACAGCAGACCGGCGCCGAGCATGACCAGCGGGAGGCTGTGCGGCCGCATCGGGTCCTTCTTGAAGCCGACCCGCTTGCCGATGACGAGGATCACGCCGAGCGCGGCGGCTCCGGCGTTGATGTGGACGGCCGTACCACCGGCGAAGTCGATCACGCCGAGCTTGAAGGCCCAGCCGTCGGCGGCCCACACCCAGTGCGCGACCGGGAAGTAGACGACCGTCGCCCACAGGGCGATGAACAGCGCCCAGGCGGTGAACTTGACGCGGTCGGCGAGGGCACCGCTGATCAGCGCCGGGGTGATGATCGCGAACATCATCTGGAACAGGGCGAAGACATAGACCGGGATGGTGTAGCCGGGCCACAGCTCGGCCAGCCCGATGTTGTGCATGCCCAGCCAGTCGAAGCCGCCGAACAGGTCATTGCCCTTGTCGAAGGCGACGCTGAAGCCATAGAGCGTCCACAGGACGCTGACGATGCCGATGCTGATGAAGCTCATCATCAGCATGTTCAGCACGCTTTTGACGCGGACCATGCCGCCGTAGAAGAAAGCAAGGCCGGGCGTCATGATCAGGACCAGCGCGGCGCACAGCAGCATGAAGCCGGTGTTGGCCGCGCTGAGTGCGTCATCTGGCGTGATCTTGTCCGCGGCAAGCATCGTGATGCCCACTGGCATCGGCGTCTCCTCGCTGTCGAATCGGCCCGCGCTGGCAATAAACAAAAGGGCCGGTATTCGCCACGAGATTGGCGCAGCGCCGTTTCAGTCGATGCCGCTCGATGTTTCGCGGCAGTGACGAAGGGCGCGGGCGTGTTACGCGCCGATGAATTGACGGTGAGGAGTCCTTCCGCTCCGTTACCGTGCGGCACCCCTTGCCGGGCGGCCTCAGACGGCCCGGGGGGCGCCCGTCTCATCGGGGGAGTCGGGCAGCATGGCCACGAGCTTGTCGCTCAGCTCGGCGACCTCCGGCACGTCCCCGAAGTGGCGCACCGCCGTGTCCACGGTCTTGCGGAGGCGGTTGTTCACCCGCTCCGAGCGGATCCGCTGGGCGAGCGGCAGCGCCTGCCCGGCGATCTCCGCGCACTGCTCGGGCTGCTTCTGGAGGAGGTGGACGGTGGCCATGCCGATCAGGTTGAGCGCATACGAACGCTGGTGCCCGCCCTCACCCCCGGCGGTCTCCTCGCCGAAGAGCCGCACGGCGTTGCGCATCACCGGGTCGGCGAGCTGGGCGTAGGTGGGGCTGCGGCCCGCGACATAGGCGAGGTCGCGGTAGGAGTGGGCGTTCTCCGCGTTCAGCTCGGCCTCGGAGAAGAAGCCGATCCAGTCCGGGTCGCCGTCGCCCTTGGCGCAGTCGGCGAAGGTGTCCTCGGCCATCTTGACGGCGCGGTGGCACTTGCTGGGCTGGCCCATGTTGGCGTACGCCCGGCCCTCCATCGCATACAGCATGGCCTGGGTGCGCGGGGTGGCGCTCTCCCGGCTGCCGTACTGCGCGAGGTGGATCAGCTCCAGCGCGTCGTCGGGCCGCCCCACGTGGATCATCTGGCGGCTCATGCTGGAGAGGACGTACGAGCCGAGCGGCCGGTCGCCGGACTCCTTGGCGGCGTGCAGCGCGAGGACGAAGTACTTCTGGGCGGTGGGCTGGAGCCCGATGTCGTAGCTCATCCACCCGGCCAGCTCGGCCAGCTCCCCGGCGACCTTGAACAGCCGCTTGGAGACCGCCTCGGTGTGCGACTCCTGGAGCAGGTCGGTGACCTCGTGCAGCTGGCCGACCACCGCCTTGCGGCGCAGCCCGCCACCGCACTGGGCGTCCCAGGCGCGGAACATCGTGATGGTGGACTCCAGCAGCTCCAGCTCCGGCTCGGAGAGCCGGGAGATGCGCCGTGAGCGGCCGCTGTCCGCCGCGCGCGCGGCGGACAGTCCCCCGCTCGGGGAGGGCACCAGCCAGCGCTGCATCGGCTCGATGAGGGCGGGTCCCGCGGAGAGGGCGAGGGAGGTGCCGAGGAAGCCGCGCCGGGCGAGCATGAGGTCGCTGCGGGAGAACTCGCCGATCAGCGCGACGGTCTCGGGACCGGCCCAGGGAAGATCCACTCCGGACACGGACGGTGACCGGTGGGCGGGGCGCAGCCCCAGGTCCTCGATGCCGACCACACAGCCGAAGCGCTCGGAGAACAGCTCGGAGAGGATCTGCGGGATCGGCTCGCGCGGCTGCTCCCCGTCCAGCCAGCGGCGCACCCGCGAGGTGTCCGTACTGATGTGGTGCGCGCCTAACTGGCGCGCTCTGCGGTTCACTTGGCGGGCCAGCTCCCCCTTGGACCAGCCGCTGCGCACGAACCACGATCCCAGCTGCGCGTTGGGTCGCTTGTCAGCACCGCCGCTGCTGTCGCCCACCGGAACGCCCCCATCCCACGAATCTTTCCGGACCGCCACCAGAATGCCTGCTGTCACGGTCAGTTGTCCCCGCGATACGGCGCATCAACCGTCCGCCGCGGGAACCGGCCCTTGCCAGTGGCAAGTACCGGACCGCGACCGGGCACGTGCTCGCCATCGGGGATCGTGCACCGAAAGTAATCCTACGATCACGCCTCTCGCGAGGTGGACCGGGAAAACGCCACCATTCGCCACCCCTTCGAATGAACCCCATCACCGATTCACACGATTCACTTGACACGGGGCGACCGGAAGAACGCGAAGAGGTGCACAGCGGGGCGCATGCGCCGTTCCGCACCACCCGTTACACCGCGACACACCACCTGCCGCACCACATCGGCGACGGAGCGTCATGAGTGCGCTCCGGCTCGTAACCATCCAGTGCGCGACCCGTTGGAGGGGGCATGGGCTTCACGATCGGCGGCATCCGGGACATGCGGTCCGGCTCACGGCGCCGCGGCCGTACGTCCGAGTCCACCACGGTGGCGGAGTACACCGGGCTGTGGGGCTGGGACGTGGTGCCGGGCGCCCGGGCCACGCGTGGCGCGGGCGGCAGCAGAAACGAATGCTCCTGCGGTGCGGCCGACTGTCCCGCCCCCGGCGCCCATCCGCTCGGCTTCGCCTCCGGCGTGCCAGCAGGCGCCACGCTCGACGCCGCCGCGGCGACGTGGGAGGAGGTCCCGGGCGCGGCCGTCCTGCTGCCCGTGGGCCGGTCGTTCGACGTGCTGGAGGTCGCCGAGTACGCGGGGCGGCACGCCCTGGTGCGGCTGGAGCGGATGGGCCTGCCGCTGGGCCCGGTGGCCGTCACCCCGCACGGGCGCGCCCAGTTCTTCGTCGAGCCAGGGGCCGCCGCCGAACTCCCCGAGCTGCTCTACCGCATGGGCTGGGACGACGCCGATCTCGATCTGCGCTCCTTAGGGAAGGGCGACCACATCACCGCGCCGCCCTCCGACCTCGGGGGTCTGGGACCGGTGCGCTGGCTGCGCCCGCCGACCCTCGACACGGCGGGGCGGCCACCGCACGCCCGCCTGGTGCTGGGCACCCTGGCCTACGCGAGCCACCGGGCCGGGGCCTGACGCCCCGCAGCGCTTCGCCGCAGCGGTCTTCCCGAAACGCCGGACGGGCTTGAATCGATGATCGATTCAAGCCCGTCCGGCGTTTCGGTACGTCGCGGGACCGGATCAGTCGCCGATCAGCGCGTCGACGAACGCCTCCGGCTCGAACGGCGCCAGGTCGTCCGCGCCCTCGCCCAGCCCGATCAGCTTGACCGGCACGCCCAGTTCGCGCTGGACCGCGACCACGATGCCGCCCTTGGCGGTGCCGTCCAGCTTGGTGAGCACGATGCCGGTGATGTTCACCACCTCGCGGAAGACCCGCGCCTGCACCAGGCCGTTCTGGCCGGTGGTGGCGTCGAGCACGAGCAGCACCTCGTCCACCGTGCCGTGCTTCTCCACGACCCGCTTGACCTTGCCCAGCTCGTCCATCAGACCGGTCTTGGTGTGCAGCCGCCCGGCGGTGTCGATGAGGACGACGTCCGCGGACTCGGCGATGCCCTCCTTCACCGCGTCGAAGCCGACCGACGCCGGGTCGCCGCCCTCGGGGCCGCGGACCGTACGGGCGCCGACCCGCTCGCCCCAGGTCTGCAGCTGATCGGCGGCGGCCGCCCGGAAGGTGTCCGCCGCGCCCAGCACGACCGACTTGCCGTCGGCCACCAGGACCCGGGCGAGCTTGCCGGTGGTGGTGGTCTTGCCGGTGCCGTTGACCCCGACGACCATGACGACGCCCGGCTTCTCCTCGCCGTTCGCCCCCACTCCGCTCTCAGTGTGCACGGTCCGGTCGGCCTCGGTGCCGACGAGGTGCAGCAGCTCCTCGCGCAGCAGCCCCCGCAGCTCCTCGGGGCTGCGGGTGCCGAGCACCTTGACCCGCTCGCGCAGCCGCTCGACCAGCTCCTGGGTCGGGGCGACGCCGACGTCCGCGGTCAGCAGCGTGTCCTCGATCTCCTCCCAGGTGTCGTCGTCGAGGTGCTCACGGGACAGCAGCGTCAGCAGCCCCTTGCCCAGGGTGGTCTGGGACCGGGACAGCCGGGCCCGCAGCCGGACCAGGCGGCCCGCGGTCGGCTCCGGAATCTCGACCGGCGGGGCCTCCGGCTCCGCGGGGGCGGCGGCCTCCGCGGGCGCGGCCGGCGCCTCGGCGCCGGGCAGGTCCACCTCTTCGATGGTTCTGCGCGGCTCCTCGCGCGGGGTTTCGGCCTCCTCGCCGACGTGCGGTTCGGCGGGCGGCGCGGTGACGGACGGGCTGCTCGGCGGTGTCGGGGGCAGCTGCTTCTTCTTGCGGCTGCTGATCACAAGCCCGCTGATCGCGCCGAGCGCGACCACAGCGATGACTACAGCAAGGATGACGAATTCCATAACCCACCCAGTATCAGACACACGGCCAAGGGAGTCATTCGCCTCGTCCTTCGCCTCTCATTCGCCGCTCATTCCCCACCGAGCCCTGCTTCGCGGGCCCGGACGATCGCCTGGGCCCGGTCGTGCACCTGGAGCTTGGCGAAGATCGACCCGACGTGGTTGCGCACGGTCTTGTCCGTGACCACCAGCCGCTGGGCGATCTGGCGGTAGCCGAGCCCGCCCGCCAGCAGGTCCAGCACCTCCCGTTCGCGCGCGGTGAGGGTCGGGAACGCCTCCTTGGCCGACGCCGCGCCGGAGGCGCCCAGCAGCGCCCCCAGCCGCTCCGCCATGCGCGCGCTGAAGACGGCGCCGCCGCGCACCACGGTGTGCAGGGCGCGCAGGATCTCGTCCCGGCCCGCGCCCTTGAGGAGATAGCCGCGGGCCCCGGCGCGCACGGCGGCCAGCAGGCTGTCGTCGTCCTCGGACATCGTCATGACCATCACCCGCGCCTCGGGGCGGGCGCACAGGATCCGCCGGGTGGCCTCCAGACCGGACCGGCCGGGCAGCCCGAGGTCCATGACCACCAGATCGGGTGCGGCGCGCCCGGCCTCGGCGACCGCCTCGTCCGCGCAGGCCGCCTGGCCGACGACGGTGAAGGCATCGTCGAGGTTGACGGCGGCGGCCAGACCTTCGCGGAACAGGGGGTGGTCGTCGACGAGGAGGACGCGCCACTGCGCGGCACCCGCCGGTGCGGTCACGGGGCCGGGGTCCTCTCCCTGGGCTTGGCCTGGGTGATGAGCGTCGTACAGGACCGGCATCCGGTGTGCTCCAGGTGTTCTTCCGGGTCCTCGTTCTCCCCGGGTCCGGTGAGCGGCAGCACCGCGTGCACCACGGTGCCGGTCGCGGAGCCGGTGACCGAGCAGGAGCCGCCGATCTCCTCGGCCCGCTCCCGGACCGAGGCCAGCCCGATACCGCGCACCGCGGTCTCCGGCAGTCCGCTGCCATCGTCGGTGATCTTGATTTCGAGGGTTTCGAAGGTGTCGGGGTCGGCGGCCAGTTCGACCCGGACCTGGCGGGCCCGGGCGTGGCGTACGGCGTTGGTGAGCGACTCGGCCGCGATCCGGTACGCCGCGGTCTCGACGCCCGGCGACAGCGGGGGCAGGACGATGGGACGGCTGGCCACGCTCACCCGCAGCCCGTCCACCCCGAGCCGCCGCGCCAGGTCCCGCACGGCACCGGCGAGACCGCGCTCGGCGAGGGCGGCCGGGGCGAGCCCGGCGGTAATGCGGCGCACCTCGACCAGGGCCTCGGCGAGCGTTTCGGCGGCCTCGTCGAGCTGGACACGGGCCGGGTGGCCGGGCGGGCAGGAGGTCTGGGCGATGTCCAGGCGCAGCCGCACGGCGGCGAGTTGGGGTCCGAGGCCGTCGTGGATCTCCCGGCGCAGTCGGCGCCGCTCCTGTTCGCGGGCGAGCACCAGCCGCTCGCGGGCGGCCTGCGCCTCCTCGGCCAGCCGCAGCGCGGCGAGCGCGGGGGCTGCCTGGTCGGCGAGGAGGGACAGCAGCCCGCTGTCGCGCTCGGCGGGGGTACCGGAGCCGTCGCGGGAGACTTCGAGGCGGCCGACGGTGCGGCCGTGGTGGCGCAGCGGGTAGGTCTGGACGCGGCCGGTGAGCGGCGCCCCGGCGTCCGCCAGCCGACGGGGTCCGGCCCGGGTGTCGACGCTGACGGCCGCGCCGGAGACGCCGAGGTCCTCGACGGCGCTGCGGCAGATCTGCTGGGGCACCTCGCCGGGGTGCGGGGCCTGTTGGAGACGTACGGCCAGGGCGCTGACGGCTTCGTGCGGCCGGGCCCGGGGCCCGTAGAAGGCGCGCTCGACGCGGAGGGTGAGCCAGCGGGCGGACGGCCGCAGGGCCCAGCCCAGCAGCAGGGCGCCGCCGACGGCGGCGACGGTGGTCCCGTTGCGTACGGAGGGGAGTCCGGCCTGCACGGCGACGGCGGCGCAGACGACGACGGCCGCGAGCGAGGTGAGGACGAAGGCGCGGGCGAGCCGGTGGCTGGTGGAGCGGTCGAGCCGCCAGATCCCGGTGCGGGCGACGCCCAGGCAGATGGCGGCCGCCCAGACCGCGCTGCCGAGGGTGCGGGCCGCGATGGTGGGCATGCCCTCGCCCCACTCCGACAGCAGGAGGGAGACGCAGGCCGGGTAGGCGGCGGCCAGCAGGGCCCAGTCGCGGCGCTCGGCGCCGCCGGAGACGGCGGCGCGGCAGCACAGGGCGGTCGTGACGGCGACCGCCACGGTGCGCAGCACCCAGGGCTCCGCCTCCGCGTAGGTGTCGAGGTGGTCGAAGGCCCATTGGCCGCCCGCGGTGTGGAAGGCGGGGTTGCTGACCGCGCCGACCCGCGGCTCGCTGATCAGCCACAGCGCGGCGTATCCGAGCCAGTAGGCGGAGGCGGCCGCGCTCATGGCCCACCAGTGCCAGCGCCGCTTGGCGCCTCGGGGGAAGAGCCACAGCGGCAGCAGCAGGACGGTCAGCGGTCGGCAGACCATGGCGGCCACCGCGAGCAGCAGGGACACCGCGGCGCCGACCGGTCCGAGCCCGGCGGGCCCCAGGAGGTCGGCGACGGCGGAGGGCAGCAGCCACAGGGCGCCCGCCACCAGCAGCACTCCGCCGTAGCGCCGGGCGGACCGCTCGGCGAGCAGCAGGACGCCGACGCCGAGGACCGGGACGCCCACGGCCACCGAGGTCAGGGCCGCGGTGCCGCGCAGGCGGGTGGAGGACAGGGCGAACCACTGGTCGTCGACCCGCAGCAGACCGGCGAGCCACCCGGCCAGCACCACGACGAACAGCGCCGACACCCCGCCCGCGGCCTGCACGGCACGGTCTTTCGGAAGGGCGTGCCGCATGTCAGCCGACGGTCGGACCGGCGAGCCGCGCGCCGCCGCCCCGGACCCACAGCGTCACGTAGTTGGCGCTGCGGCCGGGGCGGCATTTGTACTCGTCCCATCTGCTCCTCTCCACCCCGGCCTGCCCCGCCTTCCGGCAGGCGCCCTGGGTGTCGAAGTGTCCTTCCTCCCGCCACCCCGCCCCTCCGGACGCGGTGGCGGGCGAGGCGCTGGCGGTCCACATGACGGTTCCCGCGAGCAGGCCGAGCGCCGTGGTCGCGCGGATTCGGGAAAGTCGCATCTTCAACCTCCTGGTACTCGCCCGAGCCTTACCCCGCATCCCAGCTCTGAACAGCGCGGACGGCATGCCCCACCCGAACCGGTGACCCGCCCGCACCCGCGTTCCGGTGGCGCGTTCACCCTTTCCGGTTCACCACACCTGGAAGAGGACGGCGACGGCGATCGACTCGGCCTCGTCGTAGGGGATTCCGAAGCGCATCAGGGCGAGCATGACCGGCTGCGCCGCCCAGATGTCCAGCGTGTCGAGGTAGTTGGCGAGCCGGTGGGCGTAGCGGCGCACCATGGCGGTCTCGCGCGGGGTGAGCCGGCCGAGCACCTTGGCGAGGAGGTCGCCGCCATGGCGCAGTGCGGTGACCATCAGCCGCTGGCGGACGCGCTGTGCCTCGGCGGCGGTGAGTCCACCGGCGAAGAGCGCTTCCTTCGCGGCCTCCAGTTCCCGGGTGTCGCCCGCGCTGAGCCGGACCCGGCCGGCCAGGTCGTCGATGTCGGATGTGGTGATGAGCGTTTCCCCCGTGCTGATCATGCGCCCCTCCTCGGGTGATGGTGCGGTGCCGGGCCCGGCTCGCCGGGCCCAGGATGACGATCGCCCGCCCCGCGTCCCAGGCGCATGAGTCATCCGTCCCGGCTCCGCCCGGCGCGCCGTCCGGTGCCCCGCCGTAGCGATTTGACGCTCCGTCAGCTACGGTCCGGTGGCCCGCTCCCGCCCGCCCCGCGACGAAGGGGGACCCTCCGCCATGGCCGTCACGGTCGTACGCCTGAACCTCGTCGATCCCGCCGCCACTCCCCGATCGCTGGCCGAGCGGTACCGCGCCGCCGTCGACATGGCCGCCTACGCCGACGAACGGGGCATCTCCACCGTCCAGACCGAGGAGCACCACGGCGCAGCGAACAACTGGCTGCCCGCGCCGCTGGCCTTCGCAGGCGCGGTGCTCGGCGCCACCCGCCGGATCACGGTGACCGTCTCCGCCCTGATCACGCCGCTGTACGAGCCGCTGCGGCTGGCCGAGGACATCGCGGTGCTCGACCTGGTGAGCGGCGGCCGCCTGGTCACGGTGGCCGGGATCGGCTACCGGCCCGAGGAGTACGCGGCGCTCGGCAGGGACTGGCAGGGGCGCGGCGCGCTCCAGGACGAGGCGCTGGAGACCCTGCTCGCGGCATGGACGGGCGAGCCGTTCGCGTACCGGGGCCGTACGGTGCGGGTCACCCCGCGCCCGTACACCCGGCCGCATCCGCTGCTGCTGGTCGGCGGCAGCTCGAAGGCCGCCGCCCGCCGCGCGGCCCGGCTGGGCCTGCCGTTCTTCCCGAGCGCTCATCTGCCGGAGCTGGAGGGGTACTACCACGCGCGGCGGCTGGAGTACGGCACCGAGGGCTGGTGCCTGATGCCCGCCGCGGTCACCCCGCTGCTGCACATCGCCGAGGACCCGGACCGGGCCTGGGCGCTGTACGGGGCGCATCTGCTGCACGAGGCGCGCACGTACGCGTCCTGGCAGTCGGGCGCGATGCGCTCGGCGGTCCGCTCGCACGCCGCGGACGCCGACGCGCTGCGCCGCGAGGGCGTCTACCGGATCGTCACGCCGGAGGAGTGCGTGGCGTACGCGCACCAGGGCGGCGAGCAGGCGAGCCTGGTGCTGCATCCGCTGTGCGGCGGGATGCCGGTCGAGGAGGGCTGGCGGTGCCTGCGGCTGTTCGCGGAACGAGTGCTGCCCCGCCTCAAGGAGTGAGGCGGGGCAGTTCTCTTGGAGTGAGGAGCGGGCGGCGGGGGGGGTTAGCCCATCTCCTCCAACGCCTTGCCCTTGGTCTCCGGCACCCACTTGAGGATGAACGGGATCGAGAGCACGGCGAAGGCCGTGTACAAGACGTAGGTCACCGACAGGTTCCACTCCGACAGGCTCGGGAAGCTCGCGGTGATGGCCCAGTTGGCGATCCACTGGGCGGAGGCGGCGACGCCCAGGCCCGCGGCGCGGATCTTGTTCGGGAACATCTCGCCGAGCAGCACCCAGACCACCACGCCCCAGGAGAGCGCGAAGAAGAGCACGAAGGCGTGGGCCGCGATCAGTGCCGCGACGCCCTGGGTGTGCGGAAGCTTGCCGTCCACCAGATCCGCGGAGAACGCCCAGGCCACCAGGGCGAGCGAGATCGCCATGCCGATCGAGCCGATGAGGGCGAGCGGCTTACGGCCGATCCTGTCGACGAAGATCATCGCGATCACGGTGCCGAGGATGTTGATGATCGACGTGGTGAAGGAGTAGAAGAACGAGCTGCTCGGGTCGACGCCGACGGACTGCCACAGCGTCGAGGAGTAGTAGAACGCCACGTTGATGCCGACGAGCTGCTGGAAGACCGAGAGCCCGACACCGATCCAGACGACCGGCAGCAGCCCGAACCGGCCGCCGAGCAGGTCCTTGAAGGTGGACTTGTGCTCGCTGCGCATCGCCTGCTCGATCTCGTCCGCCCGGACGTCGAGGTCGACGGTCTTGCCCTCGACCTCCCGCAGGACCTCCTTGGCGCGGTCGATCCGGCCCACCGAGATCAGGAAGCGGGGGGACTCGGGGATGGCGAAGGAGAGCAGCCCGTACACGACGGCCGGGATGACCATCACGCCGAGCATCCACTGCCAGGCTTCCAGACCGGCGATCTTGCCGCGCTGGTCGCCGTCGGCGAGGTTGAGGATGCCCCAGTTGACGAGCTGGGAGACGGCGATGCCGATGACGATCGCGGCCTGCTGGAAGGAGGCGAGCCGGCCGCGGTACGCGGGCGGGGCGACCTCGGCGATGTAGGCCGGGCCGATCACGGACGCCATGCCGATGCCGATGCCGCCGAGCACCCGCCACATGGCCAGGTCCCACAGGGCGAAGGGGAGCGCCGAGCCGACCGCGCTGACGGTGAACAGCACGGCGGCGATCTGCATGACGCGGATCCGGCCGATCCGGTCGGCTATCCGGCCCGCGGTGGCCGCGCCGATCGCCGAACCGATCAGCGCGATGGCGACGACCTGGGCGAGGGCCGCGGACCCGATGTCGTACCGGCCGCGGATGGCCTCGACCGCTCCGTTGATCACCGAGCTGTCGTAGCCGAAGAGAAAGCCGCCCATCGCGGCGGCAGCGGTGATGAAGATGACATGGCCGAGATGGTCCGGCTTGGCCTTGCGGCCTTCGGACCCCTGTGCCTGCACGGTGGTGGACAACGTGAACTCCTGTGGCCCGTCCGGCAACGCTGCCGGACGTGGGGGGCAGACCCTTCCGGTGGAGGCGGAGCCGTGGGGGTCGGCCACCACTTAAAGGTAAAAGCGACGTTGCAGAGACTATTCCTTCAAGTTTCGAAGTCAATAGGGGGAGACCAAGAAGTTACGCCGCACCCTTTGCACCATTGACTTCAAGTATTGAAGCGGTCACCGCAGGCGTTGACTAATGACTTTCGACACCCCGTCGCCCTGCATCGAGACGCCGTACAGCGCGTCCGCGACCTCCATCGTCCGCTTCTGGTGAGTGATCACGATCAGCTGGGACGACTCCTGCAGCTCCTCCATGATCCGGATCAGCCGCTGCAGATTGGTATCGTCCAGCGCCGCCTCGACCTCGTCCATCACATAGAACGGACTCGGCCGCGCCTTGAAGATCGACACCAGCAGCGCCACGGCCGTCAGCGAGCGCTCCCCACCGGACAGCAGGGACAGCCGCTTGACCTTCTTGCCCGGCGGCCGGGCCTCCACGTCCACGCCCGTGGTCAGCATGTTGTCCGGGTCGGTGAGCACCAACCGCCCCTCGCCGCCCGGGAAGAGCCGCGAGAAGACCCCCTCGAACTCGCGCGCGGTGTCCCGGTACGCCTCCGTGAACACCTGCTCGACCCGCTCGTCGACCTCCTTGACCACCTGGAGGAGGTCCGCCCGCGTCTTCTTCAGGTCCTCCAGCTGCTCGCTCAGGAACTGATGCCGCTCCTCCAGCGCCGCGAACTCCTCCAGCGCCAGCGGGTTGACCTTGCCGAGCTGCTGGTACGCCCGCTCGGCGGCCCTCAGCCGCTTCTCCTGCTGCGCCCGGACGTACCGCACCGGCCGGTTGCGCGGGTGCTCGGGGTCCTCGGGAAGCTCCTCGCCCTCGGCGGGCGGGGACGGCGGTACGAGCTGGTCGGGGCCGTACTCGGCGATCAGCCCGGCCGGTTCCACGCCCAGCTCCTCCAGCGCCTTCGACTCCAGCTGCTCGATCCGCATCCGCTTCTCGGCACCCAGCACCTCGCCCCGGTGCACCGAATCGGTCAGCTTGTCCAGCTCGCCCTTGAGGTCACGGCCCCGGTTGCGCGCGGTCTCCAGCTCGCGTTCGCGCGTCGCCTTGGCCTGCTCGGCCGCGTCCCGCTCCTCTGCCGCCCGTACGAGCGACACCTCCACGTGGGCGAGCAGCTGCCGGGTACCGGCCGCCACCGCCGACGCCACCTGCGCCTCGTGGCGCAGCCGCGCGCGGCGCTGTTCAGCGCGCGCCCGCGCCTCGCGCTCGGCGCGCGCGCCCCGGTCGAGCGCGTCGGCCCGCCCCGCGAGCCCCTTCACGCGCTCCTCATGCGTACGGGCCTGGAGCCGCGCCTCCATCTCGGTCTGCCGGGCGTTGGCGCCGTCCGCGGCGAGCCGGTCCCGTACGGAGGTGTCCGGCTCCTCCTCCCCCGGCTGCTCCTCGGCCACCGCCAGCCGCTCGGCCAGCTCCTCGGCCTCCTCGGTCGCCTTCTCCAACGCCTCCTCGGCCCGGGCGGCGGCCGCGGCCGACCGCTCCGCCTCCCCCGCCGCGCCCCGCGCCTGCCCCGACAGCCGCCCGAGGGACTGCGCGACCTGCGACTTCTCCCGGTCGGCCGCGCTGCGCCGGGCCGCCAGCTCGTCCACCAGCGCCACGCACTCGGTACGCCGCTCCCCCGCCGCACGCTGCGCCCCGGCCAGCTCCTCGCACCGTACGGCCAGCTCCTCCAGCTCCGCCGCCGCCTCGTCGACCGACGCCTGCACCTCCAGCAGGCTGGGCGCCCCGGCCGAGCCGCCCTGCGCGAAGTGCGCCCCGAGCAGATCGCCGTCGGCGGTCACCGCGGTCACCTCGGGGTGAGCCCGGACGAGCTCCTCGGCCTCCTCCAGCGTGCGGACCGCCACCATGCCGTCGAGCAGCCGCCGCACGGCCCCCACCAGCCCGGCGGGCCCGTCCACCAACTCCCCCACCCGCGGCGGCCCCCCGGCGGCGCCGGTCCCGGCGGGCTGCGGCACCCGCACGGGCACCTCCCGCCGATCCGTTTCCTCGGCAGCAACCACGCCCCCGGTCTCCGGGCCGTGTCCGCCACGCGGCACGGCGGGGTGAGCCGACGGCCCGTTCCCGTCGGCGGTCACGGCCGTGGCCTCCTGTGCGGCCGAAAAGCCCGGGGCCGCACCGTCGGGCGCCACCCGGTTCCGAACCCCCGCGTCCGCGGAACGCGCGTCCGGCAGCAGGCCCCCCGCGTCCGCGGGAATGCCGGGTGCCTCACCGGCAGCGGACGCCACTGCGCGAGCGGCGTCAGGAGGCGGGGCGCCATCCGCTGCGGAAGGCGTCCGCGTGCCCCGCACCGCGCCGCCCGAGGGCGGGCCTGCCGGGCCGTCCGTTGTACCGGCGGCACCGGCTGCCCCTGCCGCGCCAGAGCCGCCGGTAGCCGCCCCAGGG
Source organism: Streptomyces sp. NPDC040405 (assembly GCF_055595765.1). NCBI lineage: Bacteria > Bacillati > Actinomycetota > Actinomycetes > Kitasatosporales > Streptomycetaceae > Streptomyces > Streptomyces sp. NPDC040405. Next base: position 1,402,525 of record NZ_JBVIVI010000002.1, on the reverse strand, counting down.
ACGGGCAGCGGGCCCCGTTCCTCGCCGCCGTCCCCTTCCGGATCCGCCGCGTGTGCCCGGTCCCCCTCGGCCGTGGGGACGCCGCTGACCTGATCGACAGCAGGCTCCCGCGTGCCCGGCACCACCGCATCAGCGCCGCCCGACTCCCCGTGGGCGCCACCCCGTCCCGTACCGGAGTGCGGCCCCGGGTCCGCAGGAACCCCGGTGGCCACGTCGGCGGCGGGCGCCCGCGTGTCCGGGACCCCGTGGGCGGCCCGTCCCGTGCCCGGCGCCGGATGGACCTGGTCGGCGGCGGGCGCCCGGGTGCCGGGGACGGCCGCGCCGTGTCCCGGCCGCTCGCCGGAATCGGCGGGCGCCGGGCCGTCGAGGGTCCGGCTGGGGAGAAGCGTGGCGCGGCCCGCGTCTTCGGTACGGAGGAGGCGGATCGCCTCGGCGGCGGCCGTGGGGTCGGTGACGGCGATCGCGTCGGCGGCCGCGCCCAGGGCCGCGGCGACCGGGACCTCGAAGCCGGGGCTGACGGTCAGCAGTTCGGCGGCCGGGCCGAGCAGGCCGGTGAGGCGGTCGGCCGCGGCCATCAGCGCGCCCGTACCGTCCTTGCGGCGCAGGCCGAGCGCCAGCGCGTCGTGCCGGGCGGCGGTCGCTGCGCGGTCCCGTTCGGCGGCGGTGGCGGCCTCGCGAGCCGCGCTCAGCGCCGTCTCCGCCTCGGACAGCTCCCGCTTGGCGGCCTCATGGTGTTCCGCCAACTCCGCGTCGTCCGCGTCCAGTCCGTCGACCTCGGCCTTGAGCTGTTCGTACTCCTCCTGCGCGGCCGTGGCCCGGGACCGGGCCTCGTCGCGGGCGGCGGCCAGCCGTTCGATCTCGGCGCGGGCCGAAGCGGCGCGGCCGCGGGCGGCGTTGACCTGGCCCTGTAGCCGGGCGAGCCCTTCGCGGCGGTCGGCGATGGCGCGGGCCACGTCCTTCAGCCGACGCTCCTCCTCTGCCAGGCTCCGTTCGAGGTCCGCGCGGTGCGCGACCGTGTCGTCGAGGGCGCGGCTGGCCGCCTCCAAGGCGGCCTCCAGCTCGGCTTCCTGTTCCCGGACGCGGGCGGCCTCGCGCTCCATGTCCTCCGGGTCCCGGCCGCGCCGCTCCTCGGCGGGGGCGGTGGTGGCGCTCTTGACCCGGGCGTCGGCCAGGCTGACCGTGCCGCGCACCCGCTCGGCGAGCTGGGACAGCTCGTACCAGGTCTGCTGGGCGTCGCGCAGCCGCGGTGCCAGCTGCCGCACCTGCTCCTCCTTGGCGGCCTCGCGCTGCTGCGCGGTGCGCAGCTCGGCCTCCGTGGCCTCCTTGCGCTTCTTCAGCTCGGCCTCGTCGGCGACCTCGGCGCTCAGCGCCTCGCGCAGGGTGACCAGGTCGTCGGCGAGCAGCCGCAGCCGGGCGTCGCGCAGATCGGCCTGGATGACGGCGGCCCGGCGGGCGACCGCGGCCTGCCGGCCGAGGGGTTTGAGCTGCCGACGCAGCTCATCGGTGAGGTCCTGGACCCGGGCCAGGTTGGCCTGCATCGCGTCCAGCTTCCGCAGCGCCTTCTCCTTGCGTCTGCGGTGCTTGAGGACGCCCGCGGCCTCCTCGATGAAGGCCCGGCGGCCGGTCGGGTCGGCGTGCAGGACGCCGTCGAGCTGGCCCTGACCGACGATGACGTGCATCTCGCGGCCGATGCCGGAGTCGGACAGCAGTTCCTGGATGTCCAGCAGACGGCAGGTGTCGCCGTTGAGCTGGTACTCGCTGCCGCCGTTGCGGAACATGATCCGCGTGATGGTGACTTCGGCGTAGTCGATGGGCAGCGCGCCGTCGGCGTTGTCGATGGTCAGCGAGACCTCGGCGCGGCCGAGCGGAGGACGGCCGGTGGTCCCGGCGAAGATGACGTCCTCCATCTTGCCGCCGCGCAGCGACTTGGCACCCTGTTCGCCCATGACCCAGGACAGTGCGTCCACGACATTGGACTTGCCCGAACCGTTGGGGCCGACGACGCAGGTGATACCCGGCTCGAAGCGGAGCGTCGTGGCAGAGGCGAAGGACTTGAAGCCTCGCAAGGTCAGGCTCTTCAGGTGCACGCCGTTGGACTCTACCTTCCGGGCCTGCTCCGGCAGCGTCCCGAGCGCGTGGCGCCACGGACCGGCCCCGGGTTTTTCCCGCTTTCCTCAATGATCGGTTTCACCGGGGAAGGGGTGGGGCACATCAGTCGGTAAGGGAAAGCCGAAGGTACACGGGGGGAACGACGAAGGGACGCCGAGGCGTCCCTTGAAGATTCTCAAGCGGCTGACGGTTCAGCCCGACCGGCCCGAGGGCTGGGTCAGGCGAGCGCAGGCTCCGCCTGGGGTACGTCGATGCTGTCGAGCAGCGAGTCGCCGTGACGAGCGGCGGCGGACAGCGAGTCGTTCTCGGCCTGAATCCGAACCAGCTCGGATTCAAGATCCTGAACGCGCTGCTGAAGCCGTCGCATCTCGGCGAGGACTCGGGGGTCGGAGCCGCCGACGTAACCGAGAAGCGCCTTTGCCATGATGGATGGTCCTCCACAATGAGTGACCGACCGAAGCGGTGGTGGGTCGTGAGGGATTCGCACCCGCGATGTCCGCCGATATTGCCGTGCTGAGGTGGCGGACAAGTTAAGGTGCGCGGGGACTTCCAGAGTCTCACCAATTGGTTTGAGGGTCAACACGATCACATGCCACCGACACCGCGAGGGGCGAGAGTACCAAGGGGCAGCGGCCGCGCCGCCCGCTCTCCAGAGGACCCGTTGCGGTTGGGGATCTTCCTACGCTCCGCAGCCTTCCACGGAGCGGCGCCATTCGCAACCATCAGCCGATTTCTGCTCACAGCGCGCACGGAAGCCGTGGTCAGAAGGGTGCCCGAAGAGGGCCGAACGGGGGTCCCGCGGGGGCTCGCTCAGCGGATCTCGAAGCTGTCGTAACCGCCCCGCGGTGTGTCCCAGATCTCGGTGACACCGTCGACCCGCCCGGGCGTGTCGCCCTCCCGCAACCAGTCGAGCAGCTGTTCGCACCCCGTACGCGGGCCCTCCGCGACGACCTGTACGCGGCCGTCGGCGAGGTTGGAGGCGAAGCCCGCGAGGTCTCCGATGCGCAGCGCGTTGGCCCGGGTGAACCATCGGAAGCCGACGCCCTGGACGCGGCCGCGGACCCACGCGGTGAGGCGCACGTTGTCGTTCATGTGTGCACGCTAACCGGCTAATTGGCGCCTCGGCACATCCACCTCCTGCCGCATGGCGTACAGTCCCGGCTCAACGAGACTCACTCACACGAGTGACACATGAGTTGCCCACACAAGCCACACATTTGACTCCCTCGCACATAAGGAAGGCAGGAGATGGGCCGCCATCGACGATCTGCCCCCGGAACCGCGACGCCGCCCGAGGTGGGCGCCGGACGCCACCGGGGACCGCGCCGTAGCCCTCTCGCACCGGTGAGGACCGGGCTGTTGAGTGTGTCCGCCGCCGTCGCGGTCGGCGCCGTGGCCATGGCCTCCGGCTTATTGCCGGGCCCCGCGGGCCTCGGCGGCAGTGAGCCCGCCGGGCAGGTGCAGGCCGGTGGCTCGCCCGGCACCGGCCCCGACACCCAGGACCCGGGCACCGGCTTCCCGTCGAGCGGCGCCGGGACCTCGGCGAACCCCGGCGGAAGCAGCCCGCAGGCCCCGTCCACGACCCCCTCCGCTACGCCGTCCACACCCGCCGGAACGCCGTCCACGACGCCGTCCGAGCGCCCGTCCGGCAGCAAGCCCGGCGGCTCCTCCTCCGACGGTGGCGGCTCGGGCTCGTCCACTCCGTCCCGCACCCCCACGACCGACCCGGTGCCCAGCCTTCCGCCGGAGAAGCCCGACCGGGCGGCGGCGGCCGAGAAGGCCGTCATCGCACTGGTGAACCAGGAGCGGGCCTCGGCCGGCTGCCAGCCGGTGACCGAGGACCGGAAACTCGCCCAGCTGGCGCAGGACTTCAGCGACGACATGGCGATACGCGACTTCTTCGACCACACCAGCCCGGACGGCGCGGACCCCTGGGACCGCGCCAAGCTCGCGGGCATCCTGGACCTGGGCGGGGAGAACATCGGCCGCGGCCAGTCCACCGCGCAGGACGTGATGGACTCGTGGATGGACAGCCCCGACCATCGCGCGAACATCCTCAACTGCCAGTACAAGACACTCGGCGTCGGCGCGCACTTCGGCGACGACGGCCCCTGGTGGACCCAGGACTTCGGCTACTAGCCACAGAGAGCGCTCACCGGACGACAGCGCGATCCGGAAGAGAGCGCTGCGCGTATGGTGTGTGCATGGAATGTGAACGCACCGCCGCGAGCCACCCGGCGGAGGACACCGCCGGGGACCTGGCCTTCGACGTGTTCGCGCGCGCCTGTCCGTCCCGCGCCACGCTGGAGCACATCACCGGCAAGTGGGGCGGCCTCACCCTGACCGCGCTGTACGAGAGCGGCTGCCGCTTCAACGAGCTGCGGCGGCGGGTCGACGGGGTCAGCGAGAAGATGCTGTCCCAGACGCTGCACGCGCTGGAGCGGGACGGGCTGGTGCACCGCGAGGCCCAGCCGGTCAATCCGCCGCGCGTGGACTACCGGCTCACCCCGCTGGGGCATGCGGTCGCCGAGCGGCTGCTCGCGCTGATCGGCCTGGTCGAGGAGCGGATGCCGGAGGTGCTGGCGGCCCGGGAGGCTTACGAGCGGCGGAGCGCCGAGGCCCCGGCGGGGCGCGGCGGGCGCTGACAGCGCGGGCAGAAGTAGCTGGAGCGGTTCATCCAGGGGCGACGGCGCATGGCGGTGCCGCAGCGGCGGCACGGCTCGTCCTCCCGGCCGTACGCGTCGAGGGAGCGCTCGAAGTAGCCCGACTCGCCGTTCACGTTGACGTAGAGGCTGTCGAAGCTGGTGCCGCCCACCGCCAGTGCCGCGCTCATGACATCCCGCACATGGCCGAGGAGTTCGATGGAGTGCGGCCGGGTGAGGGTGGCGGTCGGCCGGTCGTAGTGCAGCCGGGCGCGCCACAGCGCCTCGTCGGCGTAGATGTTGCCGACGCCGCTGATCAGCGACTGGTCCAGCAGGGCGCGCTTGACGGTGGTACGGCGGCGGCGCAGCGCGAGGTGGAAGGCCGCCTCGTCGAAGGCGGGGTCCAGCGGGTCGCGGGCGATGTGCGCGATGGCGTCCGGCAGCCCCTCCGGATCGTCGGGGACGGAGCCGTGCAGCGAGAGCCCGCCGAAAGTGCGCTGGTCGACGAAGCGCAGCTCGGTGCCCACCTCGTCGGCGAACCGGACCCGGATGCGCAGATGCTTCTCGTCCGGGGCGTCGCCGGGCTGGACGAGCAGCTGGCCGCTCATGCCGAGGTGGGCCAGCACCGCTTCGGCGGTGTCCTCGAACGGCAGCCACAGATACTTGCCGCGGCGGCGGACCGCCCCGGTGCGGCGGCCCTTCAGACGGGCCGCGAAGTCCTCCGCGCCGCCCAGATGGCGGCGGACCGCGCGGGGGTGCAGCACCTGGACCTCGTCGACCGTACGGCCGCTGATCCAGCGCTCCAGACCACGCCGGACCACCTCGACCTCGGGCAGCTCGGGCAACGTGACTCCTGAAGGAGGGATCACCGGCACTCCGGCCCCGGTCGGTGACCGGGGCCGGGGCGGCGTCTAACGGGTGGTAGTGGCCGAGTCCGCGGCCGGGACGCTCGTGGCCTCGGCGCCTTCGGCGGCGGCCGCTTCGGCCTCCGCCTCGGCTTCCGCCGCTGCCTCCGCCTCGGCCTCGGCAGCCGCTTCGGCCTCCGCCTCGGCCTTCGTCTGGGCCTCGTCGGCGGCCGCGCGGATCGCGCGCCAGGCGGCCTCGGCCGCCTGCTGCTCGGCTTCCTTCTTGCTGCGGCCGGTGCCGGTGCCGTACGCGACACCACCGACGCGGGCAGCAGCCGTGAAGGTCTTCTCGTGGTCGGGCCCGGTCTCGGAGACCAGGTACTCCGGAACGCCAAGACCCTCGGTGGCGGTCAGCTCCTGGAGACTGGTCTTCCAGTCCAGGCCGGCGCCGAGGTTCGAGGACTTCTCGATCAACGGGTCGAAGAGCCGGTGCACCAGTTCGGCGGCGGCGTCGAGTCCCCGGTCGAGATAGACAGCGCCGATCACCGCTTCCAGGGTGTCGGCGAGAATGGATGCCTTGTCCCTGCCCCCGGTGCCCTCTTCGCCCCGGCCGAGCCGGATGAAGGCGCCGAGATCCAGACCCCGGCCCACCTCGGCGAGCGCGCGAGAGTTGACCACCGCGGCCCGCAGCTTGGCCAGCTGGCCTTCGGGCAGATCCGGGTGGATGCGGTACAGCGTGTCGGTGACCACCAGGCCGAGCACGGAATCCCCGAGGAATTCCAGCCGCTCGTTGGTGGGCAGCCCGCCGTTCTCGTACGCGAAGGAGCGATGGGTCAGTGCACGCACCAGAAGGGCGGACTCGAGTTGATACCCGAGCCGCCCTTCCAGGATCGTGTGGGACGAGGCCTTGTCCGCCTGTGCCGTATCGCCGCCGCGCTGATGACCTCCGCGAGGTTCACCCGCGCGCTTGCGGGACGGCGTGCTGGCGTCCGACATAGAGCCTGTCACCCGCCGATCAGACCTCGAGGACCTGGCGGCGGTTGTAGGTGCCGCAGCTCGGGCACGCGATGTGCTGCTGCTTCGGCTCGTGGCAGCGCTCGCACGCCACCAGGGTGGGGACCGCAGCCTTCCACTGCGACCGGCGGTGGCGCGTGTTGCTGCGCGACATCTTCCGCTTCGGAACAGCCACGGCTACTTCTCCTGTGGGTCATCCCCGCGCTGGCGGGGGGCGTTGTCCTTCTCGCCGTCCTGAATGGACCCGGCGAGTCCCTGCAATGCCGCCCAACGGATGTCGACGGCTTCGTGGTGGTGGTCCGGGTCGTCCACGAGCCGCGCACCACAATCGGCACACAGCCCCGGGCAGTCCTCCCGGCACACCGGCTGCAGCGGCAGTGAGAGCACCACCGCGTCGCGCAGCACGGGCTCGAGGTCGAACAGGTCGGCCTCGAGGAAGAGAGTGTCCTCCTCCTCGGCGTCGTCGCCGGTGTCCGCGTCGCGGCTCCGGTCGTCGGCGTCGGGGTAGGAGTACATCTCCTGGAAGTCCACTTCGAGCTCTCGCTCCAGCGGCTCCAGACACCTTACGCACTCCCCCTTGAGCGGTGCACGGGCGGTGCCTGTGACAAGCACCCCTTCCATGACCGACTCCAGACGGAGCTCCAGCTCCACGGTCGCGCCCTCCGGCACCCCGACGACCTCGATACCGAGGTCCTTGGGGGCCGCCACGGAGCGGGAGAGCCTCTTCAGCGCACCAGGACGCCGCCCCAGCTCGCGTGTGTCGAACACGAGGGGGGCACGGTGGTCGAGGCGGGCGTTCAGGGCTTCCTGCTTTCTACGCTGCGGCGGGCCGCCCGGCATGGACTTGAAGCGGGCAGCCGAGATCGCGGACGTACTCGCGACCGAAGAGCCAGGATACTGGACGGGCCGCTCCAGGCCCAATCGGGCTAGCGCCCCTGCTCGTACTGGCGCAGCTGATCGAGGTCGATCATGCTCGTGTCGAACAGGCTGGTCTCGTCGAGCGCCGCCCCCGGCTGCTGCGGGGGGTACGGGGGCTGCTGCGGGACCTGCTGCTGGGCGTAGCCGTTCGGGTCGTACGCGTTCGGGTCGTAGCCCTGGGGCTGCTGCTGCCAGCCGTAGGCGTCCTGCTGCGGATATCCGGCCTGCTGGGCGTACGGGTCCTGCTGCTGGACGTAACCCTGCTGCTGATAGCCGTACGCGTCCTGCTGGGGGTAGCCCGCGGTGGCGGCGTAGTACCCGGCGTCGGCCGCCGCGGGGTCCATCGCGGCGGGCTCGACGGCGCCGGGCTGCACGGCCGCGGGCTGGATGGCGGCGGGCTGGACGACGGGCGGCTGCACGGGCGCGGGCTGTACGGCGCCGCCCTGGGCCTGGGCCAGCTCCGCGTAGTAGTCGTCGTCGCTGGTCCGCAGGGCCTGGGCGGTCGCGTCCTGGGCGGCCATATGCGCGCCCAGCTCATCGGCCGGACGGGAGCCGAGCAGCTTCTGCCTGCCCCGGCCGACCGCCTCCAGGGTCTTGCCGAGGACTGCGGAGACGGCCCCCAGCTTGGTGTCCACGTATTCGTCGGCGCGCTGCCGCAGGGTGTGCGGGTCGGCGCTGCGCTCCGGCTCGTCGTCCATGCCGTCGCCGCCGGGCGCACGGCCGAGCAGCTTGTCGCGGCCGCGGTCCACCGAACCGATGGTCTTGGTCAGCACGACCTCGAAGTTGGCGAGCTTGCTGTCGACGTAGTCATCGGCCTCGGCGCGGATCTCCTCGGCCTCCCGGCGGGCCTCCCCCAGGATCCGGTCGGCCTCCTCCTGGGACGTGCGGGCCACCTCGGTCCCCGAGATCAGCTGGGCGCGCTCGGCGTGCGCGGACTCGATGATCCGCGTCGCCTCCTGGCGGGCGTCGTCCACCATCCGGTCCCGCCCGCCGATCAGCTCCTCGGCATGGGCGAGGGAGTCGGGGAGCGCGGCGCGCACCTCTTCGAGCATGGCGAGCAGGTCGGCGCGGTTGACCACGCACGAGGCCGACATGGGCATGGCCCGGGCGCTGCCGACGGCGCTCACGATCTCGTCGAGCTTCTTCTGCACGTCCACCTTGGGTGCTCGCAGTCTGAGTCGAAAGGGATGAGACGGGACCGACTGTACGGCCAGCGGGCGCCTGCCCGACACCCGCTGACGCGCCGTCAGTCCCGGCCCGCGGTCAGCCCGCGGTCACTTCCGCCGGAGCCGGTCGCCCAGTGCTTCCAGGACGAGCGGCGGCACCAGATGGGAGATGTCGCCGCCCCAGGCCGCGACCTCCTTGACCAGGCTGGAGGAGAGGAAGCTGTAGGTGGGGTTGGTGGGCACGAAGAGGGTTTCCACCCCCGACAGGCCGTTGTTCATCTGGGCCATCTGCAACTCGTAGTCGAAGTCGCTGACGGCCCGCAGCCCCTTGACGATGGCGGGGATGTCGCGCTGCTTGCAGAAGTCCACGAGCAGGCCGTGGAAGGACTCCACCTCCACGTTGCCGTACTCGGCGGTGGTCTGGCGGAGCAGATCCATCCGCTCCTCCACCGTGAACAGCCCTTGCTTGGACTTGTTGATCATCACGGCGACGTGGACGACGTCGTACAGCTTGGAGGCTCGGCCGATGATGTCCAGGTGCCCATTGGTGACGGGGTCGAAGGACCCCGGACAGACTGCGCGGCGCAACGGAAGTTCCTCGCTCTCGGGTCCGGTCATGACGCGTTGTCGCACGTCGAGGCGGCGCGACCGTACCAAAGGGTGCCCTCGCCGTAGCGACGGGACCGTAGCCCCTCGAAACCGGCCGGCCACCCGAACTCCCCGCCTCTGGTGCTGCGCTCCACGGTGGCCAGCGCATCGGGTGCGAGCCAGCCTTTGCCACGGAGTGTGAGCAGGATCTCGCGCAGATCGTCGTCGCCGACCACATAGGGCGGATCCAGAAAAACGACGTCGTACGGGCCGGTGGCCGGAGGCTGTCCGTCAATGGTCGCTTCGGCCTTCGCGGTCCGCAGCTCCACGCCGGGCAGCCCCAGCGCCCGGACGTTCTCCCGGATGGTGCGGGCGGCGCGCGGATCCGACTCGACCAGCAGCACATGGGCCGCGCCCCGGGACAGCGCCTCCAGGCCGACCGCGCCCGAGCCGCCGTACAGATCGAGGACCCGGGCCCCGCTCAGCGAGCCGAGCAGCGACTCCCAGGTGGAGAACAGGCCCTCGCGCGCCCGGTCCGAGGTGGGTCGGGTGCCGTTTCCCGGCGGCACGGCCAGGCGGCGTCCGCCTGCCGCTCCGGCGATCACGCGGGTCATGGGTGAGGCAGTCCTTCACGGTGGTCGTCGCGGTGGTCTTCGCGGTGATCGTCTCGGTGGTCGGAGCAGCGGCCTGCTCGGTACGCCGGGCCGCTGCCCCTCCACGATATGGCGTCCGGCGCCGCGCGGGACCCCGCCGGGCGCCGGGGGCTCATCCCTTGTCGAGGAATTCCTCCCGCTCCTTGTCCAGCAGGGCGTCCAGCGCGGTGCGCAGCTCCGGGTAGCCGGTCAGCTCGGGGTCGGCCGTGACGATCGCGGTGGCCTCCTCCCGGGCGGCGGCGATGACCTCCTCGTCGTCGATGACGGCGAGCACCCGCAGCGAGGAACGGACGCCGGACTGGGCCTGGCCGAGGACATCGCCCTCCCGGCGCTGCTCCAGGTCGATCCGGGACAGCTCGAAGCCGTCGAGCGTGGCCGCGACCGCGCCGAGCCGCCCCCGGGCGGGGCTCGCCTCGGGCATCTCGGTCACCAGCAGGCACAGCCCCGGGGCCGAGCCACGTCCGACCCGGCCGCGCAGCTGGTGCAGCTGGGAGACGCCGAACCGGTCGGCATCCATGATCACCATGGCGGTGGCGTTGGGGACGTTGACGCCCACCTCGATGACGGTCGTGGCGACCAGCACGTCCACCCCGCCCGCGGCGAAGCGGCGCATCACCTCGTCCTTGGCCTCCGGCGCCATCCGGCCGTGCAGCACCTCCACCCGCAGGTCGCGCAGCGGGCCCGCGGCGAGCTGGTCGGCGACGTCGAGGACCGCGAGCGGCGGGCGCTTCTCCGCCTCGTCCTCGGCCGTCTTCTCCTTCGCCGCCTTCGCCTCGTCCTCGTCGTCCCCGATGCGCGGGCACACCACATACGCCTGGTGTCCGCCCGCCACCTCCTCCCGCACCCGCTCCCAGGTCCGGGCCAGGAAGTGCGGCTTGTCCTTGGCGGGCACCACATGGGAGGCGATCGGGGAACGGCCGGCCGGCAGCTGGTCCAGTACGGACGTCTCCAGGTCGCCGAAGACGGTCATCGCGACGGTCCGCGGAATCGGGGTGGCCGTCATCACCAGCAGATGCGGGGGCTGCTTGCCCTTGGAACGCAGGGCGTCGCGCTGCTCGACACCGAAGCGGTGCTGCTCGTCGACGACCACCAGGCCCAGATCGTGGAACTGGACCTTGTCCTCGATGAGGGCATGGGTGCCGATCACGATCCCGGCCTCGCCGGTGACCAGGTCCAGCAGCGCCTGGCGGCGCGCCGCGGCGCCCATGGAGCCGGTGAGCAGCACGACCTTGGTGCCCTGCTCGGCGCCGCCCAGCATGCCGCCCTCGGCCAGCTCCCCCATCATCTCGGTGACCGACCGGTGGTGCTGCTGGGCGAGGACCTCGGTCGGCGCGAGCATCGCCGCCTGTCCCCCGGCGTCGACGACCCCGAGCATGGCGCGCAGCGCGACCATCGTCTTCCCGGAGCCCACTTCGCCCTGGAGCAGCCGGTGCATGGGGTGGTCGGTGGCCAGCTCGGCGAAGATCTCGGCGCTGACCCGCTGCTGGCCGTCGGTGAGGGTGAACGGCAGCCGGGCGTCGAAGGCGTCCAGCAGACCGCCCTTCACCGGCCTGCGGGGTGCGGCGGGTGCCGTCGCGTCGGCCTGGCGGCGCCGGGCCAGGGCGACCTGGAGGACGAACGCCTCGTCCCACTTGAGCCGGTCGCGCGCCCCGGCGATGTCGGCCTTGGTGCGCGGGCGGTGGATCCGGCGCAGCGCCTCGGGCAGCGTGTCCAGACCGCGGCCCTCGCGGAGGCTCTCGGGCAGCGGATCGATCAGCCCGGCCAGCACGGTGTCCTCCTGGCCCGGCGGGCCCAGGACGGTGTCGACCGCCTGCTGGATCTGCCAGGACTCCATCTGCTTGCAGGCCGGGTAGAGCGGCAGCAGCTGGTTGGCGAACGCCTCCACGGCGTCCGAGCCGCTGTCCGGGCGCAGCAGCTTGAACTCGGGGTGGGCCAGCTGCCGCTTGTGGTTGAAGACCGAGACCTTCCCGGCGAACATGGCGCGGCTGCCGGGCAGCAGCTCCGATCGCGGCTTGTGGACGCCCTTGCCGAAGAAGACGAGCTGGAGGCGGCCGCTGCCGTCGGTGATGGTGACCTCCAGCCGCTGGCCCCGGCCGCTGTTGAACTTGTGCACCCGGGCGTCCGCGACCTGCGCGACGACGGTCACATGCTCGTCCAGCGGCAGATCGGCCAGGCGTGTCAGCTCGCCGCGCTCCGCGTACCGCCGCGGGTAGTGGTGCAGCAGGTCGCCGACCGTCTGCAGGCCGAGGTGCTCGGCCATCACCTTCGCGGTGTTGCCGCCGAGGACCTTCTTCAGGGGTTCATCCAGCACGGGCACGCAGTCCATTGCACACCACGCCACCGACAAGCGGGGCCATTCACGGGGTCGTGCCCAAGATCATGCCCGGGATCATTCGACGCCTATGATCAGCGGCGCGGAGGGCTGGTCGCCCCGGTAGACGACCGTGTCGACGGCGAAGTGGCCCTCCCGTACGTGCCGCTCCAGCCGCTCGGCGATGTCGTCCGGGAGGTCCGCGCCGAGCACCAGCGTGACCATCTCCCCGCCCGCGGCCAGCATCCGGTCCAGAACCGTCTCGGCGGTCGGGGCCAGCTCGGTGCCGATCACCGCCACGTCGCCGTCGATCAGGCCCAGGACGTCCCCGGCCTGGCAGACCCCGGCCATGGTCCAGGACCGGTGCTCGGCGATCGCCAGTTCGGCGCAGCGGGTGGCGCCCGCGGCGGAGGTCATCGCGACGACGTCCTCGTCGAAGCTGCGGGCGGGCTCGTGCACGGCGAGCGCGGCGATGCCCTGGACCGGGGAGCGGGTGGGGATGACGGCGACCCGTACGCCCTCGGCGCGGGCCTGCGCGGCGGCGGCCGCGGCCGGGTGGCGCAGCTCGGCGTCGTTGGGCAGCAGCACCACCTCGCGCGCGTGGGCCCGCCGGATCGCCTCGGCCAGCTCGCTGCCGCCGGGCGGCTTCCCCGGCCCGGTGGCGACCACGGTGGCACCGGCCTCGGTGCACAGCGCGGCGAGCCCGTCGCCGGGGACGACGGCGACCACGGCGCGGGTCGCGCGCTCGCCGGACGGCTCGTCCGGCCGCCGCTCGGGGCGGCCCGGCTCCGGGACGGCGGCCGGACGGCGCTCCGCGGGCGCGCCGAAGTGGGTGATGCGGATGCGGTACGGGCGTCCGGCCTCGACGCCCGCCTCGACCGCGGCGCCCGCGTCGTCCACGTGGACGTGGACGTTCCACAGTCCGTCGCCGCCGACGATCACGAGCGAGTCGCCGAGTGCGTCCAGCCGCTCGCGCAGGCCGGCGACGGCGCCGGCGACGGCCTCCAGGAGGTAGATCACCTCGTACGCGGGCCCGTCGGCGGAACAGTCCACCGGCCCGGCCCCGGTCTCCCCGGGGAAGGCGGGGGCAGGGGTGGGAGCGGGGAGGGCGGGGGCGGCGGGCGGCGCCGCCGGGGGTTCGCCGGACAGGGCCTCGGCGAGCCCGCCCAACACCGTGACCAGGCCGTAGCCGCCCGCGTCGACGACGCCCGCGCGGGCCAGGACGTCGAGCTGCCCGGGGGTCGCCTGGAGCGCGGCGCGCGCCGCCTCGTACGCCGCCCGGGCCACCGCGCCGACATCCCCGGTGGCCCGCTCCGCGCCCTCGGCCGCCGCCACGGCCACGGTCAGCACGGTGCCCTCCACGGGATGCGCGACGGCGAGGTACGCCAGGTCGACGGCGCGCCGCAGGGCCCGCCGCAGCCCGGCCGCCTCGGCTCCGCCGTCCCCGTCCCTGCCGCCGTCCCCATCGTTCTTGCCGTCCTTGCCGTCCTCGTCGACGCCTTCGGCCAGGACGTCCGCCATGCCGCGCAGCAGCTGGGCCAGGATGGTGCCGGAGTTGCCGCGCGCGCCGATCAGGGCGCCATGGGCCATGGCGCGCGCCACGTCGGCGAGGCCGGGCCCGGCGGCACCGGCCGAGGCGGGGTGGCCGTCGAAGGCGGCGTCGACGGCCTGGGCGGCGGACTCGACGGTCAGATAGAGATTGGTGCCGGTGTCACCGTCCGCGACCGGATAGACATTGATCGCGTCGATGTCCTCGCGGGCCCGGCCCAGCGCGTCCAGCGCGAGCCCGCACCAGATCCGTACCGCATCGGCGTCGAGCGTGTGCGGCACGTACGTTCTCCTCGGGACGGGGGTCCGGCTGGGCGTCATCGCAGGCTAGTCGCCGCCCTCCGCGGGGGCTGGGGCAGCCATGATAGTTTCGTTGTACGGGAGTGGCCGTTGTATGCTGCTCCGGTTGCCCGATGAGAGTCGGGCTATTCCCCCTGGCGCCGCCGGTCATCCTCGATCCTGGCTACGCCGGGGTTCCCGTTAAGTTTCTGTCTCCTCGCGGGAAGCGAGGCTGACCCGTCTTTGGAGTAACCCGTGGCTGCCAACTGCGACGTCTGCGGCAAGGGGCCGGGCTTCGGCAACAACATCTCGCACTCGCACCGCCGCACCCGCCGTCGTTGGAACCCCAACATCCAGACGGTGCGCGCTGTGGTCGGTCGGACCCCGAAGCGGCTCAATGTCTGCACCTCGTGCATCAAGGCCGGCAAGGTCTCGCGCTAGGCGCACGCCTTCCCCGCGCAAGCGGGATTGCCGGTTGCCGAGGCCGGTCCACACATGACAGTGGACCGGCCTTTACGCATGCCCCGAAACGCCAGGACCGGCTATGCGGCGGGGCCACGCCGGGACCGGCTACGTAGCGGGCCGGGCGGACAGCCAGCCGTGGTCGACCGGGCCGATGCCCGCGCCCAGGGGGAAGCCCGCGGCGATCGCGCCCGTGACGTACTCCTTGGCCGCCCCCACGGCCTCCGGGACGGCCATGCCGCCCGCGAGGTAGGTGGCGATCGCCGAGGCGAGGGTGCAGCCGGTGCCATGGGTGTGGCGGTTGTCGTAGCGCGGCGCCCGCAGCCAGTGCTCCTCGGTGCCGTCGGTGAGCAGGTCCACCGCGTCGCCCGGCAGATGGCCGCCCTTGATCAGCGCCCACCGCGGGCCGAAGTCCAGCACCGCGCGCGCCGCCCGCCGCAGGTCGCCCTCCGAACCGGCCCGGATGCCGGTCAGCTGGGCGACCTCGTCCAGGTTGGGGGTGGCGACGGTGGCGGTGGGCAGCAGCTTGGTGCGGACCGCGTCCAGCGCCTCGGCGGCCAGCAGCGAATCGCCGTGCTTGGAGACCCCGACCGGGTCGACGACCACCGGGGCGGGCAGCCCCGCGAGCAGCCCGGCGACGGTCTCGACCAGCTCGGGGGTCGCCAGCATGCCCGTCTTGACCGCCTGGACGCCGATGTCGTCCACCACACTGCGGAACTGGGCGCGGACGGCCTCCGCGGGCAGCTCCCAGGCGCCCTGGACGCCCTGGGAGTTCTGCGCCGTCACCGCGGTGAGCACGCTCATCCCGTGCGCGCCCAGGGCCAGCATCGTCTTCAGGTCGGCCTGGATGCCCGCACCGCCGCCGGAGTCCGATCCGGCGACGGTGAGGACGCGGACGGGCGCCCGGCGGTCACGAGGGACGCGGGGAACACGGGTGGCATCGTTCGACATGGCCATACGGCCGAATCTACTCGGCGCCCTGGTCATCCCCGAAATGGTCCCAGCCCGCGTGCAGCCAGGGCGCCCCGTCGACCGTCACCTGCGGCAGCGCCGACGGGTTGAGCACCTCGCCGATCACCTTCCAGCGGGCGGGCAGCTTCACGTCGGACGGGAAGGTGGCCACGATCGCGTGGTCCTCTCCCCCGCTGAGCACCCACTGGATCGGGTCGACGCCCACCGCCTGCCCGATGTCCGACATCTGCGAGGGGATGTCGATGTCCCCCGAGCGCAGATCGATACGGACCTGGCTGGCCTCGGCGATATGCCCGAGGTCGGCCACCAGCCCGTCGCTGACGTCGGTCATCGCGGTCGCGCCGAGCCCGGCGGCGGCCGGTCCCGCGTGGTACGGCGGCTCCGGACGGCGGTGCGCCTCGACGAAGGCGCGCGGTGAGCGGAAGCCGCGCGAGAGCACCGCGTGCCCGGCGGCCGACCAGCCCAGCCAGCCGGTGACGGCGACAACGTCGCCCGGCCGGGCACCGGATCGGGTGACCGGCTCGTGGTTGCGCAGATCGCCCAGGGCAGTGATGGCGATGGTGATGGCGTCGCCGCGCACCACGTCGCCGCCGACCACCGCGGCGCCCGCCACCTGGCATTCGTCGCGGATCCCGTCCATCATCTCGGCCGGCCAGGTCACCGGCAGATCGGCGGGCACCACCAGGCCCAGCAGCAGCGCGGTCGGCACCGCGCCCATGGCCGCGATGTCCGCGAGGTTCTGTGCGGCGGCCTTGCGGCCGACGTCATAGGCGGTGGACCAGTCCCGGCGGAAATGCCTGCCCTCCAGCAGGACGTCCGTACTGGCTACCACCCTGCGGTCCGGTGCGGCCACGACCGCAGCGTCGTCCCCGGGCCCCAGCCTCACCGCCGAGGTGGTGGTGAGCCGGGAGGTCAGCTCTCTGATGAGCCCGAACTCCCCCAACTCGCCCACGGTGCCCTTCATCGCATTGCCCCTTCGTGCTCGTGGCCCTGTGCCCACCGCGCCGCGCACGCCGCGCGGGTCTCCCCGCGCCAGGTGGCGACGCGGTACCGTGGCGTCCCTTCTCCCCACATGATCCTCGTAGCCGCCCTGGAGGTTCCGTGGTACAGGCGTACATCCTGATCCAGACCGAGGTCGGCAAGGCGTCGACCGTCGCCGACGTCATCGCCAAGCTCCCGGGGGTGATACAAGCCGAGGACGTCACGGGTCCGTACGACGTGATCGTGCGCGCCCAGGCCGAGACGGTCGACGAACTCGGCCGCATGGTGGTCGCGAAAGTCCAGAAAGTAGAAGGGATCACGCGCACGCTCACCTGCCCGGTGGTCCATATCTAGCTCCCCCGTATGCTCGGCCGGTGAGTTCCGCACACCGTACTGTCACCCGTCGGTCGGTGCCGCTGTCCGCCGCTGCGGCGCTGATCGTGCTGTCGGCGGGCGGCTGCGCCGACGGTTCCGACGCCACCGGCGCGCTCACGGTTCCCACGCCCCCGGCGCAGGCTGCCGCGCTGTGCCGGGCGTTGCACAAGGTTCTGCCCGGGACGGTGGACGGGCTGCGGCGGCGCACCGCCGGGCCCGCTTCGGACTTCACCGCCGTCTGGGGCGATCCCGCGGTGCGGCTGCGCTGCGGGGTCGCCCGGCCGAAGGTGCTCGACCCCGGCGACGAACACTACAACCCCCGGTCCGAGGCGGCCGAGGTGAACGGCGTCGACTGGCTGCCGCGGAAGCAGGGCGACGGTTATCGCTTCACCACCGTGCTGCGCAGGGCGTTCGTGGAGGTCACGGTGCCGGGGAAGTACGCCCCCGAGGTCGATGCGCTGATCGACCTCGCGGGCCCCGTCAAGAAGACCATTCCGGCGGGTGTGGTGTGACGCGCCCGCGGCGGGCGAGCCGGTTCTAGCGCAGCCCCGTGGAGCGGCGCAGCGCGGCCTGGATGAGCCGGTCCACCAGCTCCGGGTAGCTCACACCGCTCTCCTGCCACATGCGCGGATACATGGAGATCGGGGTGAAGCCGGGCATCGTGTTGATCTCGTTGATCACGAACTCGCCGCTGTCCAGCAGGAAGAAGTCCGCGCGCACCAGGCCCTCGCAGGACACCGCGTCGAACGCGCGCACCGCCAGCTCCCGGACCCGCTCGGTCTGCTCCTCGGTGAGCGGCGCCGGGACGACGCCGGGGGCCGCGTCGATGTACTTGGCCTCGAAGTCGTAGAAGTCGTGGGTGGAGACCGGGGGGATCTCGGCGGGCACGCTGGCCCGCGGCCCGTCCTCGAATTCCAGCACCCCGCACTCGATCTCGCGGCCGCGCAGCAGCGCCTCCACGATGACCTTCGGGTCGTGGTGCCGGGCCTCCTCGATGGCCGCGTCCAGCTGCTCCGGTCCTTCGACCTTGGTGATGCCGATGGAGGAACCGGCCCGCGAGGGCTTCACGAACAGCGGCCAGCCGTGCTCACCGGCGAAGTCGGTGATCCTGGCGCGGGCGGCGGCCGGGTCCCGCTCCCAGTCGCGGGGGCGGATCACCTCGTACGGGCCGACGGGCAGCCCGAACGAGACGAACACCCGCTTCATGTACTCCTTGTCCATGCCGACGGCGGAGGCCAGCACTCCGGCGCCCACATAGGGCACCCCGGACAGCTCCAGCAGCCCCTGGAGGGTGCCGTCCTCGCCGTACGGGCCGTGCAGCATGGGGAAGACGACGTCGACGTCGCCGAGCGCCTTGGGCACCGAGCCCGGCTCGCTGTAGACGACCTCGCGGCTGCCCGGGTCGACCGGCAGCACGACCGACCCCTCCGTGGACTCGGCGAGCCGTTCGACGCTCGGCAGCTGCCGGTCCGCGATGGCCATCCGCTCGGGCGCGTCGGCGGTCAGCGCCCAACGGCCGTCCGCCGTGATGCCGATCGGCAGCACGTCGTACTTCTCGCGGTCGATGGCACGCAGCACGGCCCCCGCGGTGACCACGGAAATGGCGTGCTCGGAGCTGCGTCCGCCGAAGACGACGGCGACGCGCGGCTTCCGCGGCTCGCCGGAGGAGGAAGCCGGGGCAGGGCTTGAGGAAGGAGTCTGGCTGCTCATATCGCGTTGAGGTTACCTTGCGGTTCGGACGGCGTCAGTGCCGCTCCGCCTTCGCGCTGCGCGACATCAGCTCTTTGAGCGCGACGAGCGGCTGTTTGCCGTCATGGACGATGCCGACCACGGTCTCGGTGAGGGGCATGTCGACGTCGTGGCGCCGGGCGAGTTCCGCCACGGACTCGCACGACTTGACGCCCTCCGCGGTCTGCCGGGTGACCGCGATGGTCTCCTCCAGCGTCATGCCGCGGCCCAGGTTGGTGCCGAAGGTGTGGTTGCGGGACAGCGGCGAGGAGCAGGTGGCGACCAGGTCGCCCATGCCCGCCAGGCCCGCGAAGGTGTGCGCGTCGGCGCCCATCGCGAGGCCCAGCCGGGTCGTTTCGGCGAGCCCGCGGGTGATGAGGGACGCCTTGGCGTTGTCGCCGAGGCCCATGCCGTCCGCGATGCCGACGGCCAGCGCGATGACGTTCTTCACCGCGCCGCCGAGTTCGCAGCCGACCACGTCGGTGTTGGTGTACGGGCGGAAGTAAGGGGTGTGGCACGCGGTCTGGAGGCGGCGCGCCACGTCCTCGTCCCGGCAGGCCACCACGGAGGCAGCGGGCTGCCGGGCGGCGATCTCCTTGGCGAGGTTGGGGCCGGTGAGTACCGCGACGCGCTCCTCGGGCGCCCCCGCGACCTCCGCGATGACCTCGCTCATCCGCTTGGCCGTGCCGAGTTCGACGCCCTTCATCAGGGAGACCAGCACGGTGTCGGCGGGCAGCAGCGGGGCCCATGCGGCGAGGTTGCCGCGCAGCGTCTGGGAGGGCACGGAGAAGACGGTGAACTCCGCCTCCCGCGCGGCCTCGGCCGGGTCGGTGGTGGCCCGCACCCCGTCGGGGAGGCGGATGCCGGGGAAGTAGTCGGGATTGGTGCGGCCGGTGTTGATGGCCTCGACGACATCGGGGCGGCGGCCCCACAGCGTCACCTCGCAGCCGGCGTCGGCGAGCACCATCGCGAAGGCGGTGCCCCAGGACCCGGTGCCGTAGACGGCGCAGCGCGTCACTTGCTCTCCTCTTCGGCTACGGGGCGCGGCTGGTCGGCGTCGATGTCGCGCGCCCGGGCGGGCACCTGCTCGCCGCGGACTTCGGCGAGGAGTTCGGTGACCGCGGCCATGATGGTGTCGGTGGCCGCCCGCAGCACGTCGGCGGTCGGCTCCTGGCCGTAGTACTCGGACAGGTCCACCGGCGGGCCCGCGTGCACCTTGAGGGTCTTGCGCGGGAACAGCCGGACCTTCTTGTCCTTGGCGTACGGCGGTACGGCCTCGTTGGCACCCCACTGGGCGACCGGGATGACCGGGGCCTTGGTGAGCAGGGCGACCCGGGCGGCGCCGGTCTTGCCGCGCATCGGCCACAGGTCGGGGTCGCGGGTCAGGGTGCCCTCGGGATAGAAGGCCACGCACTCGCCCTTGTTGATGGCGTCGACAGCCGCCCGGAAGGCGTTGGCCGCGTCGGTCGACTCGCGGAAGACCGGGATCTGCCCGGTGCCGCGCAGCATCGTGCCGACGAAGCCGCCCTTGAAGAGGGCGGCCTTGGCGAGGAAGCGGGGCACGCGTCCGCTGTTGTACTGGAAGTGCGCGTAGGACAGCGGGTCGAGATACGAGTTGTGGTTGATCGCGGTGATAAAGCCACCGTCGGCGGGAATGTGCTCCATTCCGTGCCAGTCCCGCTTGAACAGAACCACCATGGGCGGTTTCACCATGACCGCCGCCATGCGGTACCAGAAGCCGATTCTGCGGCCGGACACTCGGAACATCCTCCTCTTGGACCCTGCTGACCTGCTGGCTTGCTGCCGTCCGGGCAGCCGCACAAGTGTCGCTCCAGGTACTCGGTCTGTCGAGGACACCGTAACCCCGCACCGTCCGGGGCGAGCCGGGCAGCAGGCGACAATGGGAGCCGTGGGAAGAAACGCAAGCCCTGTGATGTGGACGCTGGTGGTGCCGCTGAAGCCCTTGTCACGGGCGAAGAGCAGGCTCTCCGCCGCCGCCGGGGACGCCCCGCGCCCGGGCCTCGCGCTGGCGTTCGCCAAGGACACGGTGGGTGCCGCGCTGGCCGGGCGGCGCGTCGGCGGGGTGACCGTGGTCACGGACGATCCGCTGGCCGGGCGCGAGCTGGCGGCCCTCGGTGCCCGGATCCTGCCCGATTCACCGGGGCGCGGGCTGAACGCGGCGCTCGCGCACGGCGCCCGGACGGTACGGGAGGGCCATCCCAGGGCCTTCGTAGCGGCGCTGAACGCCGATCTCCCGGCACTGCGGACGGCCGACCTCGACCAGGTGCTCGAAACCGCCGCGGAGTTCCCACGCGCCTTTCTGGCGGACGCGGCGGGGGTCGGCACGACACTCCTCGCGGCGGCGCCTGGCACCGACCTCGCGCCCGCCTTCGGGGGCGCCTCCCGGGCCCGGCACCGGGCGTCCGGCGCGTACGAGATCGAGCTGCCCGGGGTCGACTCGGTGCGGCGCGACGTGGACACCGGCGAGGATCTGCGCGCGGCGCTGGCACTGGGCGTCGGCACCCACACGGCCCGCCTGTGCGGCACCCCTCGCCCGCCCGGCCCGCGGGCCGCGTTGCCCGGTACGTAGGGCGGAGCCCGGCGGGGCGGACCCGGGCGGCGCGCACTAGGCTGGCGGGCATGCAGGGAACGGCCTACACCTACGACCCCGACGCCCGTACGGGCAGTGTGCTGCTCGACGACGGCACGCCCGTGCCCTTCGACGCGGCGGCCTTCGACGCCGGGGGGCTGCGGATGCTGCGGCCCGGGCAGCGGGTGCGGATCGAGGTGTCGGGCGAGGGCGACGACCGGCGCGTCGTGTTCATCACCCTGCAGACGTTCTGACGCCCCCGGCCGTGGTTCCGGGCCCATGACGCACCGCGGGCCGGGCTCCCACTTCGGAGCCCGGCCCGGCGCGTGAACGGTGCCGCTGTGCGGCGACGACTAGCGCTTCCTGGCGGTGGTGGTCTTCTTGGCGGGGGCCTTGCGCGCGGTCGTCTTGCGCGCCGGGGCCTTCTTCGCGGCGGCCTTCTTGGCGGTCGCCTTCTTCGCCGGAGCCGCCTTCTTGGCAGTGGCCTTCTTCGCCGGGGCCTTCTTGGCGGGCGCCTTCTTGGCCGTGGCCTTCTTGGCGGCCGCCTTCTTCGCCGGAGCCGCCTTCTTGGCGGTGGCCTTCTTGGCCGCGGCCTTCTTGGCGGCGACCTGGAGGCTGCCCTTGGGGGCCTTCTTCACGGCCACCTCGCCGCCTCGCGGCAGCTTCTTCGAACCGCTCACCAGGTCCTTGAAGCCCTGGCCCGCGCGGAAACGGGGCACCGAGGTCTTCTTGACCCGGACCCGCTCACCGGTCTGGGGGTTACGGGCGTACCGGGCGGGCCGTTCCACCTTCTCGAACGAACCGAAACCGGTGACCGAAACTCGATCCCCGCCGACCACCGCACGGACGATGGCGTCCAGTACCGCGTCGACCGCCTCGGCGGCCTGCTGTCGCCCGCCGACCTTGTCTGCAATCGCTTCTACGAGCTGCGCCTTGTTCACGTCTTCCCCTTCGGAGACATTGCCAGAACGAATGTGTTCAAGCTTTTTCGCACGTTAGGCAGATATATACCGCAAATCAAACACGAAACGGGCTAATCACCCTTGTGCCGCAACGCACTCGGTCGTCATGGACTTCTGCCGGAGTCGGGATCTTCGGGGAAACGACCCTCGTCGAGGTCGTTCATCAACCGCTCCAGACGCCTTGCCGCGCCTGCGAGATCGTGTTTTGACGCTGCCGTGATCACCAGCAGCTTCCGGGACAGCGCCATCCGTACGCCCTCCGGGACTTGCAGTGTGCGCACCCTTGTGTGCGCTTCCTTGAGCCGGTCGGCGACAAGACCGTAGAGCTCGAGTTGGCCGTCGCGTTCCATGCACTGATTGTGCCATCTGAGGCGAGTTGTCGCTTCACGGGGCCTCAACATGACGATGCGCCGCCAGTCCGAGGACTGGCGGCGCATCATGCCAAACCCGCTCTGTGCAGGGGAAACCGGGGGGTCAGAGCACCGTCGTGCTGGGCTTGAAGGAGGGGCGACGAGCCTCGTACGCGACGATGTCGGCCTCCTCCCTGAGGGTGAGGCTGATGTCATCCAGCCCCTCCAGGAGTCGCCACCGGGCGTTCTCGTCAAGCTCAAAATCAGCCGTGATTCCCTCGGCTCGAACCTGACGGTCGACGAGGTCCACCGTGACCTCCGCGGTGGGGTCCGCCTCGACCAGCTTCCACAGCCGGTCCACGGTGTCCTGCGGCAGGACGACGGTCAGCAGCCCGTTCTTGAGGGAGTTGCCGCGGAAGATGTCGGCGAAGCGCGGGGAGATCACGGCCTTGAAGCCGTAGTTCTGCAGCGCCCACACCGCGTGCTCGCGCGAGGAGCCGGTGCCGAAGTCGGGTCCGGCCACCAGCACCGTGCCGCCCTTGTGCGCGGACTGGTTGAGCACGAACTCCGGGTCCTTGCGCCAGGCCTCGAACAGCCCGTCCTCGAAACCGTCGCGGGTGACCTTCTTGAGCCAGTGCGCCGGGATGATCTGGTCGGTGTCGACGTTGCTGCGGCGCAGCGGGACGGCCCGGCCGGTGTGCGTGGTGAATGCTTCCATGGCTGCTCAGACCCCCACGGGAACGGTGACGTCGGCGTCGGACAGGTCGGCGGGCGAGGCCAGATGGCCGAGCACCGCGGTGGCGGCGGCGACCTGCGGCGAGACCAGGTGGGTACGGCCGCCCTTGCCCTGCCTGCCCTCGAAGTTGCGGTTGGAGGTGGACGCCGAGCGCTCACCGGGCGCGAGCTGGTCGGGGTTCATGCCCAGACACATCGAGCAGCCCGCGTGCCGCCACTCGGCACCGGCCTGGGTGAAGACCTTGTCCAGCCCCTCTTCCACGGCCTGCAGCGCCACCCGCACCGAGCCCGGGACCACCAGCATCCGCACCCCGTCGGCCACCGAACGGCCGTACAGGACCGAGGCCGCGGAGCGCAGGTCCTCGATGCGGCCGTTGGTGCAGGAGCCGACGAAGACGGTGTCGACCTTGATCTCGCGCAGCGGCTGACCGGCCGTCAGACCCATGTACTCCAGGGCCTTCTCGGCGGCGTAACTCTCGCTGGCGTCCTCGAAGCTGGCCGGGTCCGGCACCGACTCCGACAGCGGCGCGCCCTGACCGGGGTTGGTGCCCCAGGTGACGAACGGGGCCAGCTCGGAGGCGTCGATGACCACCTCGCGGTCGAACGCCGCGCCGTCGTCGCTGCGCAGCGTGCGCCAGTACGCGACGGCCTCGTCCCACTCCGCGCCCTCAGGGGCGTGCGGGCGGCCCTTGAGGTAGTCGAAGGTGGTCTCGTCCGGGGCGATCATGCCCGCCCGGGCACCCGCCTCGATGGACATGTTGCACACGGTCATCCGGGACTCCATCGAGAGCTTCTCGATGGCGGAGCCGCGGTACTCGATCACGAAGCCCTGGCCGCCGCCGGTGCCGATGCGGGCGATGATCGCCAGGATCAGGTCCTTGGCGGTGACGGTCTCGGGCAGCTCGCCCTCGACCGTGACGGCCATGGTCTTGAACGGCGCGAGCGGCAGCGTCTGCGTGGCCAGCACGTGCTCGACCTGGCTGGTGCCGATACCGAACGCGAGCGCGCCGAAGGCGCCGTGGGTGGAGGTGTGGCTGTCACCGCAGACGACGGTGGTGCCGGGCTGGGTCAGTCCCAGCTGCGGTCCCACTACGTGGACGACGCCCTGCTCGACGTCTCCGAGCGGATGCAGACGCACCCCGAACTCCGCGCAGTTCTTGCGCAGCGTCTCCAACTGGGTGCGGGAGACGGGGTCCGCGATCGGCTTGTCGATGTCGAGGGTCGGGGTGTTGTGATCCTCGGTGGCGATGGTGAGGTCGGTACGACGCACCTGGCGTCCGGCCTTGCGGAGGCCGTCGAACGCCTGCGGGCTGGTCACCTCGTGCAGCAGGTGCAGATCGATGAAGAGGAGGTCCGGCTCGCCTTCCGCGTGCCGGACGACATGGTCGTCCCAGACCTTCTCCGCGAGTGTCCGTCCCATCGCTTTCCCTCCGACCGGCCACTTCGCCGGCCCAACTCGTGTCGAGTGCGTGCCCTGGCCTTCGGGCCGCCACTACCAGAGTGGCGGGAATCCCGAAAAATTGAACTTGCGTTTCACACTGTGAGACGCGAGTATCGTTTCATGGACAACTCTAGCGGCGTCGGCGTTCTCGACAAGGCGGCTCTGGTATTGAGCGCTCTGGAGTCCGGTCCGGCCACCCTCGCGGGGCTGGTCGGGGCCACCGGTCTCGCGCGCCCCACGGCGCACCGACTCGCGGTCGCACTCGAGCACCACCGGATGGTGGCGCGCGACATGCAAGGCCGCTTCATACTGGGCCCGCGCCTGGCCGAGCTGGCCGCGGCGGCGGGCGAGGACCGGCTGCTCGCGACGGCCGGGCCGGTCCTCACCCACCTCAGGGACGTGACCGGGGAGAGCGCGCAGCTCTACCGGCGCCAGGGCGACATGCGCATCTGCGTCGCGGCGGCCGAGCGGCTGTCCGGATTGCGGGACACCGTGCCGGTCGGCTCCACCCTCCCCATGAAGGCGGGCTCGGCGGCCCAGATCCTGATGGCCTGGGAAGAGCCGGAGCGGCTGCACCGGGGCCTGCAAGGGGCCCGCTTCACCGCGACGGCGCTGTCCGGCGTGCGGCGGCGGGGCTGGGCCCAGTCGATCGGCGAGCGGGAGCCGGGCGTGGCGTCCGTGTCCGCGCCGGTGCGGGGCCCGTCCAACCGCGTGGTCGCCTCCGTCTCGGTCTCCGGACCGATCGAGCGGCTGACCCGGCACCCGGGCCGGATGCACGCCCAGGCCGTCATCGACGCGGCCGCCCGCCTCTCCGACGCCCTGCGCCGGGGCAATTGATCACGGCGTTACGGCGCCGCCTCCCCCCGGGACCCGGCCCCTACGCGCCCTTCAGCGACAGCCGGTCGGCCGCACGCTCACCGCGGCGGCCGACCGGGACGACTCCGGTGGCCTTGGCCAGCCCGAACGCGGGCATGTCGTAGTAGATCGCCTCATGCGCACCGGCCGGTACGGCGTACGTCTCGTGCCAGATGCCGACCTTCCCCCGGCCCTCCCGTGCCCGCCGGTTGAACGCGGCCCAGGCCGGGCGGTGCTCCTTCTCCTGCGCCGACGCGTACGCCAGGAGCTTCTCGTGCGAGTCCCAGTACTGGACGACGTACAGCACCCGCGGCGGGCCGACCAGCAGCTGGTAGCCCAGCAGCCCGCTCTCCTTGTCCCGTGACAGCTCGCGCAGCATCCGCGGCATGGCGTTGAACACCGGCAGCCAGCTGCGCAGCGCGCGGAAGCGGTTGACGCGCATCCCGATGAGGAAGACGGTCACTTCCCCCTCCGCCTCGGCGGTCATCCGGCCTTCGATCACATCGGCACCCATGGTGATCCCCTCGTTCCGACGTCGCGATAGAATTGGATAGTGGAGCTATCCATCACTTGGATAGTGACACTCTCCAACTCGAAACGCAAGAGAAAGGCATGGCATGCGACTGGCGGAGCTGAGCGAGCGCAGCGGAGTGTCCACCGCGACGATCAAGTACTACCTGCGCGAGGGGCTGCTGCCGCCGGGCGAGCGCGTCACCGCGACGCAGGCCGAGTACGGCCAGGAGCATCTGCGCAGACTGCGGCTGGTGCGGGCGCTGATCCAGGTCGGCCGGATGCCGGTGGCCACCGCGCGCGAGGTACTGAAGGCCGCCGAGGACGAGTCGCTGAACCAGCATCTGCGGCTGGGCGCCGCGATCTGGGCGCTGCCGCATGGTCCCGAACCCCAGGAAGGCACCGCGGACGCCCCGGAGACGGCCCGCGCCCGGGAGCAGGCGGACGCGCTGCTGGAGCGGATCGGCTGGGCGTGCCACGGGGAGGGCGGCGACATCTCGCCCGCCTACCGGATGCTGGTGGAGGCCATCGCCTCCCTGGCCCGTCTCGGATACCCGCACGACACCGCCCACTTGCTGCCGTACGCCCGGCTGGTGTCCGAACTGGCCGTCCACGAACTGGATGTGGTGGAGACGTACGACACGCAGACCGAGCAGATCGAGGCGTCGGTCGCGCTCACCGTGCTATACGAGCCCGTACTGCTGAGCCTGCGACGGCTCGCCCAGGCCGAGGAGTCCGGCCGCCGGTTCGACGACGCATGACGCGAGAAGGCCCCCCGTGTCTCCACGGGGGGCCTTCTCGTTTCTGTACCCCCGACCGGATTCGAACCGGCGCTACCGCCTTGAGAGGGCGGCGTGCTAGGCCGCTACACAACGGGGGCCTGAATCAGCACATCCTGTACTGCGCTGGGCTACCAGGACTCGAACCTAGACTAAATGAACCAGAATCACTCGTGCTGCCAATTACACCATAGCCCATGGTATAGACCAGTACCCCCGACCGGATTCGAACCGGCGCTACCGCCTTGAGAGGGCGGCGTGCTAGGCCGCTACACAACGGGGGCCCTAGCGATCTCCGTAACACCTGGAGATCCGTACCCCCGACCGGATTCGAACCGGCGCTACCGCCTTGAGAGGGCGGCGTGCTAGGCCGCTACACAACGGGGGCCTGGTTTTGCTTGATCAAGAGATTCTCGACAAAATCGGGAAGATCTCTTGCTGGGGTACCAGGACTCGAACCTAGACTAAGTGAACCAGAATCACTCGTGCTGCCAATTACACCATACCCCACCAAAACGCCACCCCCGTAGGGGTTTTGTCTGGGTTACGCCTCCGTCCGGCCTTTCGGCCCGCCCGAGCGGCGCAGGAAGAACATTACCCGATGGTGGACGGGCCACCAAAACGGATTGCCGGGTCGGTGGCGCCGCGTGCCGGGGCACGCGGCGCCCTCCGGCACCGTCAGGCCGACAGCTTGGCCAGCGCCGCGTCGATGCGGGCCAGGGTGCGCTCGCGTCCCAGGACCTCCAGGGACTCGAACAGCGGCAGGCCGACCGTACGGCCGGTGACGGCGACGCGGACCGGGGCCTGCGCCTTGCCCAGCTTGAGACCGTGCTCCTCACCGGCGGCGAGGACGGCCTCCTTGAGGGGCTCGGCCTGCCACTGGGCCTCGGCGATCTTCGTACGGGCGGTGGCGAGCAGGGCGTCCGCGCCGGGCTTCATGGCCTTCGTCCACGACGCCTCGTCCTGCACCGGCTCGGCCAGGAAGAGGAAGTCGACGTTGGCGGTGATGTCGGACAGCACCGTCAGCCGGGTCTGGGCCAGCGGGGCCAGCTCCTCGAAGGCGGCCGCGTCGAAGCGCTCCGGGTCCCAGGGCGCGTGCGGGGCCTGCAGCCAGGGGCCGCACGCCTCGATGAACGTCTTCACGTCCAGCTGCCTGATGTGGTCCGCGTTGATCGCCTCGGCCTTCTTGAGGTCGAAGCGCGCCGGGTTGGCGTTGACACCCGAGATGTCGAACGCGGCGACCATCTCCTCCCGCGAGAAGACGTCCCGGTCGGCCGAGAGCGACCAGCCCAGCAGGGAGAGGTAGTTGAGCAGCCCCTCGGGGAGGAAGCCGCGCTCCCGGTAGAGGTTCAGCGACGCCTGGGGGTCGCGCTTGGACAGCTTCTTGTTGCCCTCGCCCATGACGTACGGGAGATGGCCGAACGCGGGCACCTGGCCGCCGCCCACGCCGATCTCGGCGAGCGCCCGGTAGAGCGCGATCTGGCGCGGGGTGGAGGACAGCAGGTCCTCGCCGCGCAGCACGTGGGTGATCTCCATCAGCGCGTCGTCGACGGGGTTGACGAGCGTGTAGAGGGGGGCGCCGTTGGCGCGCACGATGCCGTAGTCCGGAACGTTGTCCGGGGTGAAGGTCAGCTCGCCGCGCACCAGGTCGGTGAAGGTGATCGGCTCGTCGGGCATCCGGAAGCGGACGATCGAGGCGCGGCCCTCGGCCTCATGCGCCGCGATCTGCTCGGGGTTAAGCGCGCGGCAGGTGCCGTCGTAGCCGGACGGGCGCCCGGCCTTGCGGGCCGCCTCGCGGCGCTCGTCCAGCTCCTCGGCCGTGCAGTAGCAGCGGTAGGCGTGGCCCGCTTCCTGCAGCTTGGCCGCGACGTCGGCGTAGATGTCCATGCGCTGCGACTGGCGGTAGGGCGCGTGCGGGCCGCCGATCTCGGGGCCCTCGTCCCAGTCGAAGCCCAGCCAGCGCATCGCGTCCAGCAGCTGCGTGTACGACTCCTCGGAGTCGCGCGCCGCGTCGGTGTCCTCGATGCGGAAGACCAGGGTGCCGCCGTGGTGGCGGGCGAACGCCCAGTTGAAGAGGGCGGTGCGGACCAGGCCCACATGGGGGTTGCCGGTCGGCGAGGGACAGAAACGAACCCGCACGGGGGCGGGGGAGGTTGCGCTAGCCACGCTTGATCACCTTGTTGGTGAGAGTGCCGATGCCTTCGATGGTGACGGCGACCTCGTCGCCGACGGTGAGGGGGCCGACGCCCGCCGGGGTGCCGGTGAGCACGACGTCGCCGGGGAGCAGCGTCATCGCCTCGGTGATGTGCACGATCAGGTCCTCGATCGAGCGGACCATCTCGCTGGTGCGGCCCAGCTGCCGCTGCTCGCCGTTGACGGTGCACATGACCCCGAGGTCGCCGGCCCGCTCCAGGTCGATGCCGGTCTCCACCCAGGGGCCCAGCGGGCAGGAGGCGTCGAAGCCCTTCGCCCGCGCCCACTGCTTCTCCCGCCGCTGCGCGTCGCGCGCGGTGACGTCGTTGCCGCAGGTGTAGCCGAGGATGACGTCGGCCACGCGCTCGCGCGGCACCTCGCGGCACATCCGTCCGATGACCACGGCCAGCTCGGCCTCGTGGTGCACCTCGGAGGAGAAGGAGGGGTAGGCGATCGGGTCGCCGGGGCCGATCACCGACGTGGACGGCTTGAAGAAGACGACCGGAACGTCGGGGACCTCGTTGCCGAGTTCGGCGGCGTGCTCGGCGTAGTTGCGGCCCACGCCCACGACCTTGTTGGGCAGGACGGGCGGCAGCAGCCGGACCTTGCTGAGGGGGATCTTCTGCCCCGAGCGCTCGAATTCGGCGAAGGGGTGTCCCTTGATGATGTCGACGACGGGGCCGCCCTGATCGGACGGCTCGCCCTCGACCACTCCGAAGGCGACGTTGCCATCGATGGAGAATCTGGCGATGCGCACGGGAAGCTGGTGCCCCTTAACTGAACTCGCTGGAGACTGACGCTCCAGGCTATCGCCCCGCCTCCCGCGCGCCGCCGGGTCGGCTCGCGCGTCCCCGGTGCGGGGACGCGGCACGTGCGGTTCAGTGGCCGGGGGCCTCGGTCAGCACGGTGCGCCGGGGGTTGGCGGTCTGGGTGGGCAGTTCGACGGACTGCTCCGGCTGATCGCCGGTCTCGGTCCGCAGCTCCTCGGCGTCCCCGAGATGGGCCAGGGTGGTGCGCCGGGGGTTGGCTATCGTGCGGAACATCATCGTCGTCTTCACTGGGTTTACGCCTCGCGTTGTTGTCGTATGCACTGGTGGTGTAAAGCGTCAGGCTAGGTGCGGCCTTGCCCATGGAATCGCGGAAAAAGTCTTGACCGGCATGTGATTTTGCTCACGAATGATCCGGCAAATGCCGCATTCACGACACACCCTTCGCGCCCCGAATCGGACATTGCACCCCCGAACCAGACGTTCCGCTCTCGATCATCGCTAGCCGGACACGCCGTGGACACGGTCGACTCGTTCGCAAAAGTCCGTTATCGCAGACATGACTTTCTACGTCCGGTAATAACGCCCGTACTCAGCGTCACGCGCGTCACAGCCTTACCGCTTGCCCTTGTTGCAGCATCCGGCACTGTGCTGGAATTCCCGGGACCGCCGTGGGAATCAACCGGCGCGCATGGGGGCGCAAGACAGAGGCGCCGAGCGGCGGGGGCTCCTCTTGTCGATATACGAAAGGAAGCGCGCCGGTCACTCACGACCGAATTGGGGGGCCGCGGTCCCCCTCGACTCGACACCGCTCCACCGCTGAACCGGTGGAGCGCCTGGTCCAGAGGTTGCGACGCTAGTGCAGGGACGTTTCAAGAGGGATGGAATGGGGTCACCCCAGGCCCGCCAGGGCCGTGGGGAAGCTTCGGCGGACCCGGAGCAGCGCGGTGGGACCGACCGCGGCTCCACGCCCCAGCGCGCCCAGGGCAGCGGCCGGCCCCCGGCCGACCAGGGCTCCGAGGGGGGCACCCAGAGCGCTACGAAGACCAGCGCGCCCAGCGGGGGCGGCGGCGCTGCCGAGTCCGGCACGCCGACGGCACCCAGCGGGCCCGGCGCCCGGATGGCCCTCAAGAACTGGCGCATCAGCACCAGGCTGGTCTCCCTGCTGGCGCTCCCCGTGGTCGCCGCGACCACGCTGGGGGCGCTGCGCATTGACACCTCGCTGGACAACATCCAGCAGCTCGACCAGATGAAGCTGCTCACCGACATGACGCAGCAGGCCACCCAGCTGTCGAACGCGCTCCAGGCGGAGCGGGACAAGTCGGCGGGGCCGCTGGCGAGCAAGGGCAACGAGAAGGACGACGGTGTCGTCTCGACGCGCGAGGACACCAACCGCGCCATCGCGGCCTTCCGCAAGGCCACCGACAACGTCGAGCCCGGCGACCAGTCGATGGCCGGTGTGCAGTCCACGCTGGTCAACATCGACCGCCAGCTGGGCAAGATCAACGATATCCGTGACACGGCGTACGACAACAGCCAGTACTACTCGCTGACGGTCCAGGACTACAACGAGCTGATCAACTCGCTGCTGTCGCTGTCGCAGGACATGGCCCAGGCGACCAGCAACCGCGCGATGATCAACAACACCCGCGCGCTCGCCACCTTCTCCTCGGCCAAGGAGTACGCCTCCATCCAGCGCGCGCTCATCAGCGCCGCCCTCGCCGACCCCAAGGGCGCCGAGTTCTCCGCCAACGACAGCCGGTTCGCCAGGACCGCGGTCGACAAGGAGAACGAGGCCCTGGGCAGCTTCAAGCAGATCCGCCAGGGCAACTCCGAAGACCTGCTGGAGCCGCTGGACAGCCGCCCGGACATCAAGGCGGCGACGATGTACGCCGACCGGGCGGTGCGCGACCCGGACGGCCTCAAGGCCGAGAAGCGCACCTATCTGGACTGGTACGACCAGGACAGTATCAAGATCGACGAGATGGGCAAGATCGAGCAGACGCTGCTCAGCGAGATGACCCAGAAGTCTCGTGAGCTGCGCGATTCCGCCCAGCAGGACGCGATCCTCAACGGTGCGCTGATCCTGCTCGTCCTCGGTGTCTCGCTCGTCGGCGCGTTCGTGGTGGCCCGCTCCATGGTGCGCTCGCTGCGCCGCCTCCAGGACACCGCGCAGGACGTCGCCGAGAAGCGGCTGCCCGAGCTGGTCAAGCAGCTGTCCGAGTCCGACCCGCAGGACGTGGACACCTCCGTCGAGTCCGTCGGTGTGCACAGCCGGGACGAGATCGGCCGGGTGGCCGCGGCCTTCGACGACGTGCACCGCGAGGCGGTCCGGCTGGCCGCCGAACAGGCGCTGCTGCGGGGCAACGTCAACGCGATGTTCACCAACCTCTCGCGCCGCAGCCAGGGCCTCATCCAGCGTCAGCTCTCGCTCATCTCCGAGCTGGAGAGCCGCGAGGCCGACCCGGACCAGCTGTCCTCGCTGTTCAAGCTCGACCACCTCGCGACCCGCATGCGCCGTAACGGTGAGAACCTGCTGGTCCTCGCGGGCGAGGAGCCCGGCCGCCGCTGGACCCGGCCGGTCCCGCTGGTGGACGTGCTCCGCGCGGCCGCCTCCGAGGTGGAGCAGTACGAGCGCATCGAACTCAGCTCGGTCCCGGCGACCGAGGTCGCGGGCCGGGTCGTCAACGACCTCGTGCACCTGCTCGCCGAGCTGCTGGAGAACGCCACCTCCTTCTCCTCGCCGCAGACCAAGGTCAAGGTCACCGGTCACGCGCTGCCCGACGGGCGGGTGCTGGTCGAGATCCACGACACCGGTATCGGGCTCTCGCCCGAGGACCTGGCCGCGATCAACGAGCGGCTGGCCTCGCCGCCCACGGTCGACGTGTCGGTGTCCCGGCGCATGGGCCTGTTCGTGGTCGGCCGGCTGTCGCTGCGGCACGGCATCCGCATCCAGCTCCGGCCGTCCGACTCGGGCGGTACGACGGCGCTCGTCATGCTGCCGGTGGACGTCGCCCAGGGCGGCCGCAAGCCTGCCCCGCAGGGGCCCGGCAGCCAGGGCGGTCCCGGTTCCGGCGGGCAGGGCAACGGCTCGGCGGGACTGCTCGGTTCGCCGCCCTCGCGGCGGCAGGTCCCCGGCTCGGGTCCGCGCACCGCGCTGCCTGGCAACGGCGGCGGCCTGCCGACCCGGCCGGCGGGCGCCGGTGCGGGTCCCGCGGGCGGTGGCGCCCCCTCCGGCCCGAACCTCTTCGAGGCGCCCGGCCGGTCGGCCACCCCGCCGCGGAACGAACCGCCACGGAACGAGCCGCCGCGCAACGACCCCCCGGCCGGGCCCGGCAGCGGTGCCGGTGCCCCCTCCGGCCGTCCCCCGCTGCCCACGCGCGGCGACCAGGGGCCGACGGTCGCCCCGCCGACCGGTGCGCCCAGCCGTGCCGACGCCGGTGACCAGGGCAACCGTCCGCAGCTGCCCTCGCGCGACCCGGCACGTGAGCTTCCCGGGCCGCAGGCGCCCGGCACCAGCTGGGGCGCGAGCCCCCAGGACGACTGGACCGCCGGACGGCGGGACGCGGGCGACCAGCCGCGCGGGCACGAGGAGCCCGAGACCTCGGGCCAGTTCGCCCGCCCGGACCTCGGCCCCGGGGGCGGGCGCCGCGACCCGTTCGGCAACCGCGGCCCCGGCGACACCGGCGAGCTGCCCCAGCTGAGCGACGGCCCCAACCTGTTCGAGCCGCGCCGCGGCCCGGGCGACACGGGCGAGTTCCCGCGTCCGGACTTCGGCCGCGGTCCCGGTGACACGGGCGAGTTCCAGCGCCCCGACGTCGGCCGCGGTCCGGGTGACACCGGAGAGTTCCAGCGCCCCGACTACGGGCGTGGCCCCGGCGACACCAGCGAGTTCCAGCGCCCGGACTACGGCCGTGGTCCCGGTGACACCGGCGAGTTCGCCGTACCCGGCCAGGAGGGCCGCGGCCCGGGCGACACCGCGCAGTTCCAGCGCCCCGACTACGGGCGCGGCCCCGGCGACACCAGCGAGTTCGCCCGGCCGGAGCTGGGCCAGGGGCACGGCGACACCGGTGAGTTCCCGCAGGTGCGGGACGACCGGGGCGGCCGCCAGCCGGACGACGCCCTGCCGCCCGCCGGTCCCGGCGACGGCCGGACGCCGATATTCGACACCATCGAATCCTCCTGGCTCCACCAGCAGCCCGAGGCCCCGAGCGGCCAGGGCGACGGCGGCCGGTACACCGCCGAGCCGCCCGCCCGGGCTCCGGAGCCGCCCGCGCCCGGGCAGCACGCCTCGGCCGTTCCGCCCGCCCGGGGCCGTGAGCCGCAGCAGCCGTCCTGGAACACCGGTGAGTACGACACCGGCGAGTACCAGGGCATCGGGGCGAACGGAACCGGCGGCGACACCAACGGAGCCCCGCGCAACGGCGGCACCAACGGCGCCGGTTTCCAGGGGCTGGGCGGTTCGGGAGAGTCGGCGTGGCAGTCCTCGTCCGCCAACGACGAGCGCTGGCGCCGCGCCGGGCAGATCCGCGAGCCCGCCGCCGGTGGTATCACGGCGTCCGGCTTGCCACGGCGCGTACCCCGCGCGAATCTCGTGGAGGGCGCCGCACAGTCTTCGGAGCAACCCGAGCAGGTGGGGCCCCAGGTGTCCCGCTCGCCCGACGATGTGCGCGGGAGGCTTACCAACCTCCGCCGGGGGATTCAGCAGGGCCGTCGGGCCGGAACCGGTCTCGAAGGCAACCATGATCGCGGCGTAGGCCCGACTTACCAGCAGGAGCGTTAGTTGAGCCCGATGAGCCAGGCGGCGCAGAATCTGAACTGGTTGATCACCAACTTCGTGGACAACACCCCCGGGGTGTCCCACACCGTGGTGGTCTCCGCCGACGGACTCCTTCTGGCGATGTCCGAAGGCTTCCCCCGTGACCGAGCCGATCAACTGGCGGCGGTCGCCTCCGGCCTGACCTCGCTCACCACCGGGGCCTCGCGCATCTTCGAAGGTGGCACGGTCAACCAGACCGTCGTCGAAATGGAACGAGGGTTCCTCTTCATCATGTCCATCTCCGACGGCTCCTCCCTCGCCGTACTCGCCCACCCGGAGTGCGACATCGGCCTCGTCGGCTACGAGATGGCCCTGCTCGTCGATCGCGCGGGCAACGTCCTCACCCCCGACCTGCGCGCCGAATTGCAAGGCAGCTTGTTGAACTGACCCACCCACCGACCGCCCGCCCGGCCGTACGGCCGGGCGCCCCCCACCGGCACCGACCGACGGCACACGTCGTCACCTTGTTGTCCGACCGGAGGACTCATGACCCCGCCCCCTGCCTCGACCGGCCCGTACGGCGGCCATCACCACACGCCGTACGGGGGTGAAGGCGACCAGCCATTGGTGCGTCCCTACGCCATGACCGGAGGCCGGACCCGGCCGCGCTATCAGCTCGCCATCGAGGCACTGGTCAGTACCACTGCCGACCCCGCGCATCTGGCGGGGCTGCTTCCCGAGCATCAGCGCATCTGTCATCTCTGCGGGGAGGTCAAGTCGGTCGCGGAGGTGTCGGCGCTGCTGAACATACCCCTCGGGGTGGCGCGGATCCTGGTGGCCGACCTGGCGGAAGCCGGCATGGTGGCCATTCACCAGCCGGGGGGCAGCTCGGAGACGGGCGGTACGCCGGATGTGACACTGCTCGAAAGGGTGCTCAGTGGACTTCGCAAGCTCTAGTGGCGGCGCCCCGCCGGCCCGCGCGACCACCTCGGCGAAGATCGTGGTGGCGGGCGGCTTCGGCGTGGGCAAGACCACGTTCGTCGGCGCGGTCTCGGAGATCGACCCGCTGCGTACCGAAGCCGTCATGACCTCCGCCTCGGCGGGGATCGACGACCTGAGCCATGTGCAGGACAAGACCACGACGACCGTGGCGATGGACTTCGGCCGCATCACGCTGGACGACGATCTGATCCTGTACCTGTTCGGCACGCCCGGACAGGACCGGTTCTGGTTCATGTGGGACGACCTGGTACGCGGCGCCATCGGCGCCATCGTCCTCGTCGACACCCGCCGCCTCGCCGACTGCTTCCCCGCCGTCGACTACTTCGAGAACTCCGGCCTCCCCTTCGTCATCGCCCTCAACGGCTTCGACGGACACCAGCCCTACAACCCGGAGGAAGTTCGCGAGGCCCTGCAGATCGGCCCCGACACTCCGATCATCACCACGGACGCCCGCCACCGCAGCGAGACCAAGAGCGCGCTTATCACCTTGGTCGAGCACGCGTTGATGGCCCGGCTCAAGTAGGGGCGGATCGCCGGAGGTTGTCCGGCGGCAAGGTACGAGCGGGCTGTGTCCAACGACACGGCCCGCTCGTGCCTTCATAACGTTTCGACAGAGAAAAACGCGGCCTGTCACCACGGAGTGCGAGTGATCGACTCCGTTGCGCACTCAATTAGTTCGAGATTTGACATGGCTCACCCGTAACGCCCGTTTTATCTCTGGTCTAGACAACAGACTGATCGGTTTGCACAGTGTTTGGAAAGCACCTGCGGGGCGTGCTGGAATTCGCTGAACTGGGCAGTAAGGGCTCAACTGGGAACGGCACGAGATCGGTGCCGACGCCGAGAGGTTGTTGGTCGAGTGAGGCGAAGCACGCCGGACCCCGCGCAAGAAGCGCGAGGGAACTTCACCCCGCCGCCGCGTACACGCACAGCGGCTCCGTCCGCAGATGCGTCGGATCCGCCCGCCCCCACCGGTGGCCGGATCACCCCGCGGAACTGGGGGGTGCGCACGCGGCTGTACGCCATTCTGCTGATCCCCGTGCTGGTGGCGCTGGTCTTCGGCGGCTTCCAGGTGTCGGCGTCGGTCGCCACCTGGAACGAGGCGCAGGACGCGGAGCGCACCGCCAAGCTGGTCCGGGCCGCCGAGACCTACGC
This sequence comes from Streptomyces sp. NPDC040405, assembly GCF_055595765.1. NCBI lineage: Bacteria > Bacillati > Actinomycetota > Actinomycetes > Kitasatosporales > Streptomycetaceae > Streptomyces > Streptomyces sp. NPDC040405. The sequence continues at coordinate 1,365,836 of NZ_JBVIVI010000002.1, read as the reverse complement.
CCACGCCCTGGTCGACGAGCGCGACCGGACCGCGGGACCGCTGCTGACCGGCACCAACGCCGACCTGGTGCGCAAGGTGCGCGCGACGACCGACGCGGCGGCGAACGAGTTCGACAACGCGGCCGCCGACATGCCGCAGACGGCGACCCTCAAACGCCGTCTCAAGGCGTTCAAGTCGGCCGAACCCCAGCTGGCGGCGCTGCGGCGGAACGCCTACACCGACCGGCTGGGCGCGGTGAAGACCGAAGAGGGCTACGTCGGCGTCGAGCACTCGCTGATCGAGTTCGCCAACGAACTGGGCCTGGGCACCGGCAACATCACCTCCTACGGCCGCACCGTCTACGCGGTCTCGCTGGCCAAGGGCGCCGAGTCGCTGCAGCGCTCCATCGGCACGCATCTGCTGGTCAAGCCCGGTCCGTCGGCGACCGACCGCAAGACCCAGCTGACCGCTTTCGGCAGCTATGTCTACCTGGAGGGCATCGCCCTCGGGGAGTTCAACGCCGCCGGTACCCCGGAGGACGTGACCCGGCTCGAGGACACCCTCACCGCGGCCAAGAAGCGGGCGGAGGACCAGAGCGCCGCGGCCAAGCAGAAGGCCGAGGCGGCGGGGAAGACGTACGCCGAACCGCCCTCCATGGACCGGATGGTCCAGGCCATTGCCGGTGGATCGGACCCCAAGGACCTGGCGGACCAGGGCATCACCCCGGACGCCTGGTTCGCCGCGTCCACGGTCAAGTTCGACGCCTACCGCGACGCGGAGCAGAACCTCGTCGACAAGGCCGTGAACGAGGCATCGCAAATATCCGCGAACGCAAAGCAGGACACGATCGTGAACGCCGCGATCGTGCTCGTCGCGCTGCTCGTGGCGTTCATCGTGGCCGGCCGGATGGCCCGCTCGATGAGCCACAGCATGCTCCAGCTGCGCAACGCCGCCTTCGACGTCGCCGAGCAGCGGCTGCCCATGGTGGTCGACCAACTCTCCCGTACCGACCCGGGCCGGGTGAACACCCGGGTGACCCCGATTCCGATCAACACCCGGGACGAACTGGGCGAGGTCGCCCGCGCCTTCGACCAGGTGCACCGCGAGGCGATCCGGCTCGCGGCCGAGCAGGCGATGCTGCGGGGCAACGTCAACGCGATCTTCACGAACCTTTCCAGTCGCAATCAGGGCCTGATCGAGCGACAGCTCACCCTGATCTCCGAGCTGGAGAGCCGGGAGGCCGATCCGGACCAGCTGGAGCACCTCTTCCGGCTGGACCACCTGGCCACCCGTATGCGGCGCAACGGCGAGAACCTGCTGATCCTCGCGGGCGAGGAGCCGGGCCGCCGCTGGAACCAGCCGGTGCCGCTGATCGACGTGCTGCGCGCCGCCTCCTCCGAGGTGGAGTCGTACGAGCGGATCGAGCTGGCCGGGATCTCCGAGAGCGAGATCCACGGCACCACGGTGACCGACCTCGTCCATCTGCTGGCCGAGCTGCTGGAGAACGCCACCACCTTCTCCTCGCCGCACACCAAGGTGCGGGTCACCGCGACCCGGCTGCCGGACGGCCGGGTGGTGGTCGAGATCCACGACAAGGGCATCGGCCTGACTGCCGAGGACTTCGCCGACATCAACCACAAGCTGGCCAAGCCGCCGACCGTGGACGCCGCGGTCTCCCAGCGCATGGGCCTGTTCGTGGTCGGCCGGCTCGCCGACCGGCACGGCATCCGGGTGCAGCTGCGCCCGGCCGGGGAGCAGGCGGGCACCACCTCGCTGGTGATGCTGCCCGAGGCGATCACCCACGGCGGTGGCGGCGAGGAGCTGTCTCAGGACGACTTCACGGTCTCCCGGATCGCCCCGGAGCCGGAGCCGCAGCCGCAGCCCATGTACACCGCCGAGGACGCCGCCCTGTCCTCGCGTACGGCCGCCGAGCTGGGCTTCGACGACTCGTCGTACGCCCAGGAGCAGCTGCAGCGGCAGTACGGCGGGCTGCAGGCCATGCAGCACGAGCAGGAGCCGCGGCACGACCCGGCCCGGCCGGATCTGCTGGCCCAGCCCGGCCCGGCACCGGTCACGCCCGGGTACCAGGATTCCGCCTTTTCTGAACCGGAAGCGGACTTCAGCACCCGGACAGAGCCGGAACATCAGCCGTACGTTGGCTATAACTCACCCTCCCAGCAGGGAGAGTGGGGCGATTCCGGATCTTTTGAAAACCCCTTCGCTTCGCAGTTCGGGACGCAAACGGAATCGGGACCCGGCGGTCCCGAAGTTTCCCGGGACCGCGTAGAGTTCCACCGTCCGGGCCCCTCTCCGAGTGGCGTCCACTCCATGACCGACGCAGGGCTTCCGCGTCGCGACAAGCAGTGGGAGCCGTCCGACGAGACAGGGGCACAGGCGGCAGTCGGGGAGCCGGCGGCGGCTGCGGCGCCGGAACGGCCGCGGCAGACCCCGCAGGTGGACGGCGGCCAGTGGCAGTCGGAGAACGACCAGCGCTGGCACCGCGCCGAACAGCTCCGCGAGCCGAAGGCCGGCGGGGTCACCTCCTCCGGTCTGCCCCGGAGGGTGCCCAAGGCCAACCTGGTCGAGGGCGCCGCGGAGCCCACCGGACAGGGCGGCTCCCAGGTCTCCCGGGCCCCGGAGGACATCCGCGGCAGGCTCAGCAACCTGCGCCGCGGCGTCCAGCGGGGACGCGACGCGGGAGCCGGGATCACCCCGCGTGACCAGCATGACCAACAGGGCTTCGGCCCCGGCAGCACCTACGATCAGGAGCGTTAGTGTGAGCCCGATGAGCCAGGCGGCGCAGAACCTGAACTGGTTGATCACCAACTTCGTGGACAACACCCCCGGGGTGTCCCACACCGTGGTGGTCTCCGCCGACGGACTCCTTCTGGCGATGTCCGAAGGCTTCCCCCGTGACCGAGCCGATCAACTGGCGGCGGTCGCCTCCGGCCTGACCTCGCTCACCGCCGGAGCCTCCCGCATCTTCGAAGGCGGCGCGGTCAACCAGACCGTCGTCGAAATGGAACGAGGGTTCCTCTTCATCATGTCCATCTCCGACGGCTCCTCCCTCGCCGTACTCGCCCACCCGGAGTGCGACATCGGCCTCGTCGGCTACGAGATGGCCCTGCTCGTCGATCGCGCGGGCAACGTCCTCACCCCCGACCTGCGCGCCGAATTGCAAGGCAGTCTTCTCAACTAGCAAACATGGAGTGCGTTTCGCGCCACCGCGCCATAGGGTGCGGTGGCGCGACCGGCCGACAGGCACGTTGGAGTTGGAGGAGGAAACGTGGCAACGCCCCCTAGCGGATATCCGTACGGCCATGGGCAGCCGTCCGAACCGCGCGGAGAAGCCCCGATGAAGCGCTTCAACTTCCCCTCCGCGCCGAGCCACCAGGCCCGCTCCCCGTACCCGGGCGAGCCGTCCCGGGAGTACCCGGGCGAGCAGCCTCAGGAGCCGATGCCCCCGCAGCCCTGGATCCAGCAGGGCCAGCAGGACCTCTACGCGCCGTCCTACGCGCCTCCCGAGAGTCCGATGTACGAACCACCGCAGCCTCCCCGCATCCAGCCCGTACAGCCGCCTCAGCGCCTCGCACCGGAACCTTCCCCCACGGGGGGCGCGCATAACCCCCTGGTGCGGCCGTACGCCATGACCGGGGGCCGGACCCGGCCCCGGTACCAGCTCGCCATCGAGGCACTGGTACACACCACGGCCGATCCCAGCCAGCTCCAAGGCCAATTGCCCGAGCATCAGCGGATCTGCCAACTGTGCCGCGAGATCAAGTCGGTCGCCGAGATCTCCGCACTGCTCACCATCCCCCTCGGCGTCGCCCGGATCCTCGTAGCCGACCTGGCCGAGGCCGGGCTCGTCGCCATTCACCAGCCCGGCGGCGACGAGTCCGCCGGCGGCCAGCCTGACGTGACACTGCTCGAAAGGGTGCTCAGTGGACTTCGCAAGCTCTAGCGGTGCAGCCCGCTCCACCACCTCCGCGAAGATCGTGGTGGCGGGCGGCTTCGGCGTGGGCAAGACCACGTTCGTCGGCGCGGTCTCGGAGATCAACCCGCTGCGTACCGAAGCCGTGATGACCTCCGCCTCGGCGGGGATCGACGATCTCACCCACGCGCCGGACAAGACCACCACCACGGTGGCCATGGACTTCGGCCGCATCACGCTCGACCAGGACCTGATCCTGTACCTGTTCGGCACGCCCGGACAGGACCGGTTCTGGTTCATGTGGGACGACCTGGTACGCGGCGCCATCGGCGCCGTCGTCCTGGTCGACACCCGCCGCCTCGCCGACTGCTTCCCCGCCGTCGACTACTTCGAGAACTCCGGCCTCCCCTTCGTCATCGCCCTCAACGGCTTCGACGGACACCAGCCCTACAATCCCGAAGAGGTCCGCGAGGCCCTGCAGATCGGCCCGGACGCGCCGATCATCATCACCGACGCGCGCCACCGCAGCGAGGCCAAGAGCGCGCTGATCACACTGGTCGAGCACGCGCTGATGGCCCGGCTGCGTTAGCCGCGTCCGGTTCCGGCGGGCCCCGGCCCGCCGGAACCGACCGGGACCGCCGGTATCGGACACGAGAAATCCCCCGCCTCCGATGGAAGACGGGGGATTTCTCGTGTCCGCGTGTCGTGCGCCGGGCGTCAGCCCTGCCAGCTGTGCGGGGCGCTGAACGCCGGGCGGCGCTCCAGGCGGCGCCAGCGGGCGGCGCTGCGGCGCGGGCGGCCCGCGGCGTCGTCGCGGGGGTGACCGGCGGTGGCGGCCGCGCGGGCGAGCAGCACGGCGGTGACCGCGGCCAGCTCCTCGGCGTCGGCGTGGCCCTTCTCGACCCGGACCAGGGTGGCCGTCGCGGCGGCGGTATCGGCGATGTCGCTGGGCGTGCTCACGGTGTCTTCGTCTCCCTCGTGGGCGTTACTGCGGCGGGTTGCCGTGCTTGCGGGACGGCAGGTCGGCGTGCTTGTCGCGCAGCATCGCCAGGGACCGGATCAGGACCTCACGGGTTTCGGACGGGTCGATGACGTCGTCCACCAGGCCCCGCTCGGCCGCGTAGTAGGGGTGCATCAGCTCGGACTTGTACTCCTTGACCATGCGCGCGCGCATGGCCTCGGGGTCGTCGGCGTCGGCGATCTGACGGCGGAAGATCACGTTGGCGGCGCCCTCGGCGCCCATCACCGCGATCTCGTTGGTCGGCCAGGCGTAGGTCAGGTCGGCGCCGATGGACTGGGAGTCCATGACGATGTACGCGCCGCCGTACGCCTTGCGCAGGATGACCGAGATCCGCGGCACGGTCGCGTTGCAGTACGCGTACAGCATCTTGGCGCCGTGCCGGATGATCCCGCCGTGCTCCTGGTCGACGCCGGGCAGGAAGCCGGGCACGTCGAGGAAGGTGATCAGCGGGATGTTGAACGCGTCGCACATCTGGATGAAGCGCGCGGACTTCTCCGACGCCTCGATGTCCAGCACCCCGGCCAGCGACTGCGGCTGGTTGGCGATGATGCCCACCACCTGGCCGTCGAGCCGGGTCAGCGCGCAGATGATGTTGGTCGCCCAGCGCTCGTGGACCTCCAGGTACTCGCCGTCGTCGACGATCTCCTCGATGACCTTGCGCATGTCGTACGGGCGGTTGCCGTCCGCCGGGACGAGGTCGAGCAGCGACTCGCCGCGCCGGTCGGCAGGGTCGTCGGCGTCGGCGGTCGGCGGGTTCTCCCGGTTGTTCTGCGGCAGCAGCGAGAGGAGGTAGCGCACCTCCTCCAGGCAGGTCTCCTCGTCGTCGTACGCGAAGTGGCACACGCCCGAGGTCTCGGCGTGCACGTCCGCGCCGCCCAGACCGTTCTGGGAGACCTTCTCGCCGGTCACCGCCTGGACCACGTCGGGTCCGGTGATGAACATCTGCGACGTCTCGCGGACCATGAACACGAAGTCCGTGAGCGCCGGGGAGTACGCGGCGCCACCGGCGCACGGGCCGAGCATCACGCTGATCTGCGGGATGACGCCGGACGCCTTGGTGTTGCGCTGGAAGATGCCGCCGTAGCCCGCGAGCGCCGAGACGCCCTCCTGGATGCGGGCCCCGGCGCCGTCGTTGAGGGACACCAGCGGCGCCCCGGCCGAGATGGCCATGTCCATGATTTTGTGGATCTTGGTGGCGTGGGCCTCGCCCAGCGCCCCGCCGAAGATCCGGAAGTCGTGTGCGTAGACGAACACCGTCCGTCCGTGGACGGTCCCCCAGCCGGTGACGACCCCGTCGGTGTAGGGCTTCTTCGCCTCGAGCCCGAATCCGGTCGCGCGGTGCCGCCGCAGCGACTCCACCTCGTTGAAGGACCCCTCGTCCAGCAGGAGATCGATCCGCTCGCGAGCCGTCAGCTTGCCCTTGGCCTTCTGGGCCTCGGTCGCCCGCTCGCTCGGGCCGCGCCGAGCCTGCTCGCGGATCGCGTGCAGCTCGGCGACGCGCCCGCGGACGTCACTCGCCTCTTCGGGCGCACCTTCGAGATTGGTCATGGAACGACGGTACGTTCCCCGACCCCCGGAAACGCATGTCAATTCCATACAACGTCGGGCCCGTTTTCGTGGGCAGGCGGAACAGAACTGGACAGCGGATTTCCCCTTACCCGCCACCCCTAAGGGGGAGGAGCGCTGTCGGCACCCCACAATCTTGCGGGCGACGCACCGTAACCGGTGGGCTTAACCACCCGGATGGTCGGCGGCCACCAGGGGCACACCCCTAGTTACAGCGCGATCTCGCAGCGGTGCGTGGCGCAGGCCGTGCCGGGGGTGACGCGCAGCCGCAGCGCGCCGCCGGTGGCCAGCACCTCGACCGTGGCGTCGTGGGCCGTCACGGCGCGCACCGGATGCGCCCAGCGGAGGTCGAACGGCTCACCGGTACGGGGCGGCTCGGCGACCGTCAGGTGGGCGGTGTGCCGCCCGGTGCGGCGCAGGAGCACGCTCGCCGGGGCGCCCGCGGTGAGTGCGCCGGCCGTGCCCGGGGCCCAGAAGTTCGCCGCCGTGACGCCGAGCGACGGGATGACGATCGCCTGCCGCGCGGCGGAGTTGGCGAGCACGGTCAGCCAGCGGCGGTCGGCGGCGCGGGCGGCGAGGGCTGCCGGGCCCGCGCCCGGCATCAGGAGGTAGGCGTAACTCCCGCCGTCGGGGTCGGTGCCGTGGTCGTTCCAGAGGGTGAGGTAGCGGCGGGTGACCGGGGCCGGGGAGCCGCCGGTGTTGATGTCCCGCCAGGAGCCGGTGCGGGCCTCCCGCCGGGTGCGCAAGGTGGCGCCGCCGGGGAAGACGTAGCCGCCGTGCCCGGCGAGATGCGCCCAGCGCGCCCGGCGGAAGGTGCGGGTCCGGTCCGGTGCGGCGGGCTGGGGGTGCCCGTCGACCGTGAGGGCGGCGGTGCCGTCGGCGCCGAGGTCGCGGTTGTCGACGACGGTGACGACCGGGGCGCCGTCGCGGGCGGTGATGTCCGCGCCGAGGCAGACGACCGCGTCGGCCACGCAGAACCAGGACTTCTTGGCGCGCAGGGTGGAGCCGAGTCCGCGCAGGTCCTGGCCGATGGCGGCGAACTCGCCGTCGGTGGTGCCGCCGACCCATGCCGCGGCGGGTTTGGGTTCGCCCCAGCCGCCGCCCTCGTTGTCGGCGAGCGGCCGTGCGGAGGCGGTGGTTCCGGGCAGCCGGTAGGGGTCGACGGTGGGCCAGAAGGCGTCCGTGTACTGGTTCGCGGTGTCACCGCCCGCCCACCAGGAGAGCATTCCGGCGCCGGTGTGCCAGCCGCGCGGGTGCTCGCCGTTGCCGTTCTCGTAGTACGCGATCCGGTTCGAGGCCATGGCCAGGGTGGCGGTCCAGCCGGGGCGCCGGTGCACGGCCCGGTCCATGGCCGGGAACAGCCGGTGCCCCACGGGCTCGGGCAGCGCCGGTCCCGGCTCCTTCGCCACGGCCGCCAGCCGTGCCAGGTCCGCGACGCCGAACTGCGGGTCGGTCAGCACGGGGTGGCCGGTGTCGCGGGCGATCCACCCCCGGACCATGCCGTTCCACCGCTCCCGCGCGGCGTCGTCCGCGCCCGTGCCGAGCAGGGCGATGGCGGCGAGCAGCAGATGGCCGCGCTGATGGTCGCTCTGGGTGATCCCGCGCGGATCGTTCACCTGGACGCCGCGGCTGACGGCCCGGCCGGAGACGCAGTCCATCATCAGCCCGTCGTGCAGCAGGGGTGCGTACGCGTGCTCCACGCTGTCCAGGATGATCTGCCGGTTGGGGTCGGTGACCTCCCACTCCGACCCGGCCAGCAGGGTGAAGAGGCGGCCGAGGCCGTCGAGCAGGACGTAGCCGTAGGTGCCGGAGTAGGCGACCCAGGTGTGCTGGATGAACGATCCGTCGGCGTAGAGCCCGTCACCCTTCGTCACATACGGGAAGACGGGCGAGAGCGCGTCCCGGGCGAGCGCGACCTTGGCGGGCGCCGCGCCGAGGATGCCGCGCAGGGCCACCACCCGGCACAGGTCGACGCGGTTGGCGCCGGTGCTGGTGCCGGTGTAGTCGCCGAGCATGGTGTCGGGTACGAAGTGGTCCACGGCCGCCAGACAGCGTGCCCGCCGCTCGTCGCCGAGCCGGTCGTACAGGATCGCGAGGGTGTCCAGGAGCAGCCGGGGGCTGCCGATCTGCCACTCCCACCAGTTGCCGTAGCGGGTGGTGGCGGGGTGGTAGACGGTGGCGTCGAGGTGGTCGATGCCGCGCGCGATGTCGTCGGCGAGACCGGGGGCGCCGGTGAGGCCGGTGCCGGGCTGGGCGTACGCCTGGGCCATGGTGTTGAGCCGGGCGTAGCTCTGGGTGATGCCCGCGGGCGGGTCGAAGGGCTGGTCGGGCCAGAGCGAGGCGGCGGCGGGCGCCATGCTCGTCCGGAACCGGGTGGCCAGGCGGCCGGTCTCGGCCAGGCGGCCCGCGTACGGCTCGGCGGCGGGGTCGTAGCCGGTGCCGAGCGCGAGGTCGGTCCAGCGGCGGCGCAGCGCGGCGAAGTCTGGCCCCGTCGCGTACGCGGGTACGGCGAGCGCGGGGCATAACGCCCCGGCGGCGGCCACGGCCAGAAACCCCCGCCGGGACCAGAAGCCGAACGGGCGCGCTGGCATGGGACCTCCTGAGGTGGCCGAACCTCCGCGGTGAACCCGGGCAGCGGGATGATGCCCGGCTTCGGCCCCATCCATACGACGGCGTCGGTCCGTCCCCGTGCCCCGGTGCGCCGCGGCCCCGGCAGAACCTCCCCGAAAGGCTCTGCCGGGGCCGCGGACTTCCGGTTCCGCCCCGGCGGCTACTCCTGCGGCTCCACCCCGGCCCGCAGCAGCCCGTACGCGTACGCGTCGTCCAGCGCCTGCCAGGAGGCGTCGATCACGTTCTCGGCGACGCCGACGGTGGACCACTCCCCCTGTCCGTCCGTGGTCGAGACAAGCACCCGGGTCGTGGACTCCGTACCGTGCTTGCCCTCCAGGATGCGGACCTTGTAGTCGACCAGCTCCATCTTGGCGAGCTGCGGGTAGATCCGCTCCAGGCCCACACGCAGCGCCTTGTCCAGCGCGTTGACCGGACCGTTGCCCTCCGCCGTGGCGACGATGCGCTCGCCCTTGGCCCACAGCTTCACGGTCGCCTCGTTGGCGTGGGTGCCGTCCGGGCGGGTCTCGACGATCGCGCGCCAGGACTCGACCCGGAAGTAGCGGCGGGTCCGGCCCTCGGCCTCCGCGCGCAGCAGCAGCTCGAACGAGGCGTCGGCGGCCTCGTACGTGTAGCCCGCCAGCTCGCGCTCCTTGACCCGCTCGACCACCCGGCCCACCAGCGCCCGGTCGTCGCCGAGGTCGATGCCCAGCTCCTTGCCCTTCAGCTCGATCGAGGCGCGGCCCGCCATGTCGGAGACCAGCATGCGCATCGTGTTGCCGACCCGCTCGGGGTCGATGTGCTGGTACAGATCCGGGTCGACCTTGATCGCGGAGGCGTGCAGTCCGGCCTTGTGGGCGAAGGCGGAGACACCCACATAGGGCTGGTGGGTCGACGGCGTCAGGTTGACGACCTCGGCGATGGCGTGGGAGATCCGGGTCATCTCCTCCATCGCGCCGGGCGGCAGCACCCGGCGGCCGTACTTCAGCTCCAGGGCGGCGACGACCGGGAACAGGTTGGCGTTGCCGACCCGCTCGCCGTAGCCGTTGGCGGTGCACTGGACGTGGGTGGCGCCCGCGTCGACCGCGGCCAGGCTGTTGGCGACGGCGCAGCCGGTGTCGTCCTGGGCGTGGATGCCCAGGCGCGCGCCGGTGTCGGCGAGGACGGTACGGACCACGGCGTCGATCTGGCCGGGGAGCATGCCGCCGTTGGTGTCGCAGAGGATGACCACGTCGGCGCCCGCCTCGTGGGCGGCGGAGACGACGCGCTTGGCGTAGTCGGCGTTGGCGCGGTAGCCGTCGAAGAAGTGCTCGCAGTCGAGGAACACCCGGCGGCCCTGGGACCGCAGATAGGCGACGGTGTCGCGGACCATCGCCAGGTTCTCCTCCAGCGTGGTGCGCAGGGCCAGCTCCACATGGCGGTCGTGGGACTTGGCCACCAGGGTGATCACCGGCGCGCCCGAGTCGAGCAGCGCCTTGACCTGCGCGTCGTCCTCGGCGCTGACGCCCGCCTTGCGGGTGGCGCCGAACGCGACGAGCTGGGCGTGCTTGAAGTCGATCTCCGCTTGGGCACGGGCGAAGAACTCCGTGTCCCGCGGGTTCGCGCCGGGCCAGCCGCCCTCGATGAAGCCCACGCCGAAGTCGTCCAGGTGACGGGCGATGGTGAGCTTGTCCGCGACCGTCAGGTTGATGCCCTCGCGCTGCGCGCCGTCGCGCAGAGTGGTGTCGAAGACATGGAAGCTGTCGTCGGGCCGATGCTTCATGGTGGTCTGGCTCCTGTCGGATGGATCTAGGGCTACCGGAATAACCGGTTCCGCGCCCTCCCATAGTCCCGCACGCTCCGCATCCGGTGGGATGGTCCGGAAAACGAAAAGACCCCTCGCGGGTGCGAGAGGTCTGCGCGCGGGTCTGGGGCACGGTGGCCGCGCCGTACCGGGTCGTACGGGGCGATCACTGCGGACCGGCGCGCCTGCTGCCAATAATCATGGCGAACGAGAGCACGGGGGCAGTCAAGCACATTCCGCCCCCGCGCTCTCCACCCGTCTCAGAATGCGAGCCATAAGCCCTTAAAAGGCTCAGCCCAGGCGGTGCAGCCAGCCGTGGGGGTCGGGGGCGGCGCCGGTCTGGATGTCCAGCAGGGCCTTGCGCAGCTTCATCGTGACCTCGCCGGGCTGTCCGTCGCCCACCGTCCAGCCCGACCGGGCGGACTTGACCGAGCCGACCGGGGTGATCACGGCCGCGGTGCCGCAGGCGAAGACCTCGGTCAGGCTGCCGTCCGCGTTCGCCTCGCGCCAGTCGTCGACCGAGATCCGGCCCTCGGCGACCTCGTAGCCGAGGTCGGCCGCGATCCGCAGCAGCGAGGCGCGGGTGATGCCGGGCAGCAGCGCCCCGGACAGCTCCGGGGTGACGATGCGGTTCCCGTACACGAAGTACAGGTTCATGCCGCCCATTTCCTCGATCCAGCGGCGCTCGATGGCGTCCAGCCAGACCACCTGGTCGCAGCCCTGCTCGGCGGCCTGCGCCTGGGCCACCAGCGAGGCGGCGTAGTTGCCGCCCGCCTTGGCGGTGCCGGTGCCGCCGGGCGCCGCGCGCACGTACTCCTCGGAGAGCCAGACCGAGACGGGCTGGACGCCGCGCGGGAAGTAGGCACCGGCCGGGGAGGCGATGATGACGAACAGGTACTCGTTGGCGGGCCGGACGCCCAGGCCGACCTCGGTCGCGATCATGAACGGCCGCAGGTAGAGGGACTCCTCACCGCTGCCCGGCACCCACGCCTTGTCCTGGGTGACCAGGGCGTCGCAGGCCGCGAGGAACAGGTCGACCGGCAGCTCGGGCATCGCCATGCGGCGGGCGGACGACTGGAAGCGCTCGGCGTTCTGCTCGGGGCGGAAAGTGGCCACGGTCCCGTCGGGCTGACGGTACGCCTTGAGCCCTTCGAAGATCGTCTGCGCGTAGTGCAGCGTCATGTTCGCCGGGTCGAGCGAAAGCGGGGCATAGGGCACGAGCTGGGCCTCGTGCCAGCCGCGGCCCTCCGTCCACTTGATCGTCACCATGTGGTCGGTGAAGTGGCGGCCGAATCCGGGATTGGCCAGAATCTCCTCCCGCTCCGCATCGGAGAGCGGGTGCGAGGAGGGCTTGAGCTCGATCGAGGGCGTCGTCATGAGTGGTAGTCCTTCACTTCCGTTGTGGCGGACCGCGCTCACACCATCCTGCCCGTGATCGGTACTAGGACGTCCGAGCTTCCCTGCACACGGCGGCCCCACGAGCGATTATCGCTGACGTGGGGCCGGAGGTCTGCAGGATGCGTGCGTCATGCGCGGCCCAAGGTCGATGGTCGCACCCAGCCGCGCACAGGCACAGGCTGGGGTCAGCCGGATACTCGGGCAGCGAGCGCGTCGCCGATCTCGTCGGTGGTGCGCGGCGCGTCCCGCTCGGCGAGGTCCGCGGCGACGGCGGCCTCGATACGGGCGGCCTCGTCCGCGTAGCCGAGGTGCTGGAGGAGCAGGGCCACCGACAGGATGGTCGCGGTCGGGTCGGCCTTGCCGGTGCCCGCGATGTCCGGCGCGGAGCCGTGGACCGGCTCGAACATCGACGGGAAGGCGCCGGAGGGGTTGATGTTTCCGCTCGCGGCGAGCCCGATGCCGCCGGTGACGGCGGCGGCGAGGTCGGTGAGGATGTCACCGAAGAGGTTGTCCGTCACGATCACGTCGAACCGCTCGGGCTGGGTGACGAAGAAGATCGTCGCGGCGTCGACGTGCAGGTAGTCCGTGGTGACGTCGGGGTACTCGGCGCCGACCTTGTCGAAGATGTTCTTCCACAGGTGACCGGCGTACACCAGGACGTTGTTCTTGTGCACGAGGGTCAGCTTCTTGCGCGGGCGGCTGTTGGCGCGCTCGTACGCGTCCCGGACGACGCGCTCGACGCCGTACGCGGTGTTCAGGCTGACCTCGGTGGCGACCTCGGCCGGGGTACCGGTCCGCAGGGAGCCGCCGTTGCCCACGTACGGGCCCTCGGTGCCCTCCCGGACGACGACGAAGTCGATGTCGGGGCGCCCGGCCAGCGGGGTGGCCGTGTTCGGGAAGAGCTTCGACGGACGCAGGTTGACGTAGTGGTCGAAGGCGAAGCGCAGCTTGAGCAGCAGCCCGCGCTCCAGCACCCCGGACGGGACCGACGGGTCGCCGATCGCTCCGAGCAGGATCGCGTCGTGGTCCTTCAGCGACTCCAGCTCGGCGTCCGTCAGGGTCTCGCCGGTGGCGTGCCAGCGACGGGCGCCGAGGTCGTAACTCTTGGTCTCCAGCTTCACGTCCTGCGGAAGGACGGCGCCGAGAACCTTCAGGCCCTGGGCCACGACTTCCTGGCCGATACCGTCACCGGGGATCGCTGCGAGGCGAATGCTGCGAGACATACCGGGACCCTACGCCCTCGTCCCATCCCATGACATCGGGAGTCCGCCATACGGACAGATCGTCCACCGGACAGGCCGCGTTCACCCGCAGTACGGCGTGACGTCGTCCGCCCGGGGGAGATTCCGGATCATGCATACACCACGGTTCGGCATTCCGGAGCCGCTAGCGAGCCGGATGACCATGGCGGAGCAGCATGAGTACCTGCGCGACGCCTTCCCCCGCCGACGGGTGCTGCGCGGGGGCGCCGCGACGGCCGGGGCGGCCGCGGTGGCGCTGGGCGGCGCCGGGTGCGCCGCCGCCACCGGGTCCAAGCCGTCGCCCGCGGCGGACGCCCGCCCCGCGACGCTGAAGGTGGACGGCGCGCTGGTGGCCCCCTTCGGCCGCCATCTGGCCCTCGGCGCCGACCCGACGACGCAGATGCGGGTCTCCTGGCAGGTGCCGTTCGCGGTGCGCAAGCCCTATCTGCGGATCGGGCCCCGGCCGACGGAGCTGACCCGGAAGGTGGAGGCGGAGGTCCGCCATCTGCACACCCCGTCGCTCGGCGACAAGCTGCCCGCGGTCGACCAGTACTACCTGCACGCCGCGGTGGACGGGCTGAGCCCCGACGTCACCTACTACTACGGCGTCGGCCACGAGGGCTACGACCCCGCCGACCCGCGTCACTTCTCCTCGCTGGGCACGTTCCGCACCGCCCCCAAGGAGCGGGAGAAGTTCGTCTTCACGGCCTTCGGCGACCAGGGCGTGAGCTATGACGCGCTCGCCAACGACCAGCTGATCCTGGGCCAGAACCCGTCGTTCCATCTGCACGCCGGGGACATCTGCTACGCGGACACCACCGGCCACGGCAAGAAGTCCGACCTGTACGACGCCCGGGTCTGGGACAACTTCCTCGCCCAGACCGACTCGGTCGCGGCGAGCGTGCCGTGGATGGTGACGACCGGGAACCACGACATGGAGGCGTGGTACTCCCCCGACGGCTACGGCGGCCAGCTGGCCCGCTGGTCGCTCCCGGACAACGGGCCCGACCCCCGCAAGGCGCCCGGCATCTACTCCTTCACGTACGCGGGCGTCGGCGTCGTCGCGCTGGACGCCAATGACGTGAGCTACGAGATCCCCGCCAACAAGGGCTACACGGGCGGCGAGCAGACCCGCTGGCTGGACCGGCGGCTGAAGCAGCTGCGCGAGCGCTCCGACATCGACTTCCTGGTGGTCTTCTTCCACCACTGCGCGTACTCCACGACCAGCTCGCACGCCTCGGACGGCGGGGTGCGCGACGACTGGGTGCCGCTCTTCGAGAAGCACCAGGTGGATCTGGTCATCAACGGCCACAACCACGTCTACGAGCGCACCGACGCGATCCGCGGCGGCAAGGTGGCCCGGAAGGTGCCGGTCGGCGGGAGCGCGGACGCCGTGCGCGACGGGATCGTGTACGTCACGGCGGGCGGCGCCGGGGCGGACCTGTACGAGTTCCCGGTGCCCGACAGCTACGAGGGGCACGTCAAGGACCTCGACGAGGTGAAGAGCTACCACTGGACGAAGGACGGCGAGAAGAACAAGGACACCGTGGAGTGGTCACGGGTCCGCTACACCGGCTTCTCGTTCCTCGCGGTGGAGGTCGAGCCGGGCACGGACCCGCGCCTGAAGGTCACGGCACTGGCCGAGTCCGGTGAACGGGTGGACCACTTCGAGGTCACCCGCCCCCGCCGCACGTAAAGGGGCGCCCCTGGGGCCGTACGGACCTGCCGTGCGGCCTCTCAGCAGCCGCTCAGTGGCCTCTCAGTGACCGGTGGAGCCGCCGTTGTCGCGGCGGTCGAGCGCGCGCTGGAGCGCGGCGGCGGCGTTCCGCCGGTCGGCGTCGTCGTTCTTGCGGCGGACCCTGCGGCGGACAGTCTGCTCTGCCATGATCACGTCTCCTCTGCTGAACCCCGGCGCACGGCCGGGTCGAATCCCCGAGAAGGTGGCTGCCGTAAAGGGGCGGGGGCCGGGGTGCGGCAGGGATCACCTGCGCGGATGCACCGGGCCGCTTCCGCCGTCGCTCGATGGAGCGGGAGGTTCGGCTTCCACAAAAGTAAGGGAGAGGAGCGTCAGTGTCTGCACATTTAGTCGGACGTCCTACTATCTGAGACGAGACATGGCCGAGGCCGACCCCCGTCCGACCTCGACCATGACTGGTTATCGACGTAAACTGCCGTAAATAACGCTGACTTGAATGCAAGACGCTAGCATTCGCGCGCCTCGGGCGTCCACAGGTTTATGCCGTTTCACCCCCTCTTCACGCACGCCGCCCCCGACCGGCTCACAGCCAGGTCGGGGGCGGGGCCCAGGGGGCGCGGGTGCGCCGGGCGGGTCAGCCCATGTGCGGGTAGCGGTAGTCCGTCGGCGGGACCATCGTCTCCTTGATGGAGCGGGTGGAGCTCCAGCGCATCAGGTTCTGCTTCGCGCCCGCCTTGTCGTTGGTGCCGGACGCGCGGCCGCCGCCGAAGGGCTGCTGGCCGACCACGGCACCGGTGGGCTTGTCGTTGATGTAGAAGTTGCCGGCCGCGAAGCGCAGCGCCTCGCAGGTGGCGGCGGCCGCGGCGCGGTCCTGGGCGATGACGCAGCCGGTCAGGGCGTACGCCGACGCCGACTCCATCTGCTCCAGCATCGCGTCGTACTCGGCGTCCTCGTACACGAACACACCGATGATCGGGCCGAAGTACTCGTCCTTGAAGATCTCGTTCTCCGGGTCGGTGGAGACGAGGACGGTCGGACGGACGAAGTAGCCCTCGCTGTCGTCGTACGTGCCGCCCGCGACGACCTCGATCGTCGGGTCGGACTTCGCCCGGTCGATCGCCGCCTTGTTCTTGGCGAACGAGCGGTCGTCGATGACGGCGCCCATGAAGTTGCCGAGGTCGGTGACGGGGCCCATGGCCAGGCCGTCGACCTCCGTGGCCAGCTCCTCCTTGAGGCCGCCCTCCCACAAAGAGCGCGGGACGTAGGCGCGCGAGGCGGCGGAACACTTCTGGCCCTGGAACTCGAAGGCGCCACGGGTGATCGCCGTCTTCAGCACCGCCGGGTCGGCGGACGGGTGGGCGACGATGAAGTCCTTGCCGCCGGTCTCGCCGACCAGCCGCGGGTACGTCTTGTAGTTCTCGATGTTGTTGCCGACCGTCTTCCACAGGTGCTGGAAGGTACGGGTCGAGCCGGTGAAGTGGATGCCCGCGAGGTCCGGGTGGGTCAGCGCGACCTCGGAGACGTCCTTGCCGTCGCCCGTGACCAGGTTGATCACGCCCTTGGGCAGCCCGGCCTCCTCCAGCAGCCGCATCAGCAGCACGGCGGCGTGGGTCTGCGTCGGGGAGGGCTTCCACACGACGGTGTTGCCCATCAGGGCGGGGGCGGTGGGGAGGTTGCCCGCGATGGCCGTGAAGTTGAAGGGCGTGATCGCGTAGACGAAGCCCTCCAGCGGCCGGTGGTCGCTGCGGTTCCAGACGCCCGGGGAGTTGGCGATCGGCTGCTCGGTCAGGATCTGGCGGGCGAAGTGGACGTTGAAGCGCCAGAAGTCGATCAGCTCGCAGGGCGTGTCGATCTCGGCCTGCTGCGCGGTTTTCGACTGGCCCAGCATGGTGGAGGCGGCCAGGGTCTCGCGCCACGGGCCGGACAGCAGGTCGGCGGCCTTGAGGATGATCGCGGCGCGGTCGTCGAAGCTGAGCGCGCGCCACGCCGGGGCGGCGGCCAGCGCGGCGTCGACCGCGTCCTGGGCGTCCGCCTTGGTGGCGGTCCCGAAGGTGCCGAGGCGGGCCGCGTGGTTGTGCGGCTGTACGACGTCGAAGCGCTCGCCGCCACCCATCCGCTGCTCGCCGTTGATGGTCATCGGCAGGTCGATCGGGTTCTCGGACAGCTCCTTGAGCTTGGTCTCAAGGCGGATGCGCTCGGCGCTGCCGGGGGCGTAGGTGTGCACCGGCTCGTTCACCGGCACGGGGACCTGGGTCACAGCGTCCATGGTGGCCGTTGTCTCCTTTTTCGTGGGGTCGTCGTGGTGGTCGTGAGCCGAGGGCGGTCAGCCGCGGCCGACGAGCGAGCGCAGGAAGAACGTGAGGTTCGCCGGGCGCTCGGCGAGCCGCCGCATGAAGTACCCATACCAGTCTGTTCCATACGGGACGTAAACCCGCATACGGTGACCCTCCGCGACCAGGCGCTCCTGCTCGGCCGGGCGGATTCCGTACAGCATCTGGAATTCGTACTCGTCCAGTTTGCGGCCCTGGCGGTGCGCGAGGTCCTGCGCTATGGCGACCATGCGCGGATCGTGCGAGCCGATCATGGGGTATCCGTCGCCGGACATGAGGATCTTCAGACAGCGCACAAAGGCCCGGTCGACCTCACGCTTGTCCTGGTACGCGACCGCCGCAGGCTCGTTGTACGCGCCCTTCACCAGCCGTACACGCGAGCCTTCCCCGGCGAGTGCGCGGCAGTCGTCCTCGGTCCGGAAGAGGTACGACTGGACGACCGCGCCGGTCTGCGGGAACCGGGTGCGCAGCTCGCCGAGGATCGCGAGGGTGGAGTCCACGGTGGTGTGGTCCTCCATGTCGAGCGTGACCGTCGTACCGGCCTCCGCCGCGGCCTCGACGACCGGGGTCACGTTGGCGAGCGCGAGGTCGTGGCCGCCGGGCAGCGCCTGGCCGAAGGCGGAGAGTTTCACGGACATCTCCGCGCGGGCGCCGAGCCCCACCCCGGCGAGCGCCTCGGTGAGCGCCAGATAGGCGTCCCGGCTGCGCAGCGCCTCGGAGCGCTCGGTAACGTCCTCACCCAGGTGGTCCAGGGTGACTTCCAGGCCGCGGGAGGCGAGCCCCCGCACCGCCGCCATGGATTCGGTCAGTCGCTCACCGGCGACAAAGCGATCCACCATCGGCCGGGTGACCGGCGCGCCGGAGACAATCCGACGGATGGCGGCACTGCGCGAAGCGGCGAGCAGCACGGGTCCCAGCACAGGGCACCTCCACGATGACGGCCGGTGAACGGCTCCAACAACTCACCGTGAAACCTAAGGATTGCGCGGAATCGGGGCCATCGACAGCTGTCACGCATCCGTGTCCGGGATCTCAGACACCTGTATGAGAGGCTGAGGCGATATTCGGGGAAGGAGGCCGGAGCGCCATGCGCGAGGACTATCAGCAGCTGGTGGACGAGATCACCGCGACGCTCGGGGCACCCGCCACCCTGGAGAACCGCGACTTCGCGCTGATCGCCTTCGGAGCGCAGGACAGCGACGACGCGGAGGAACCGACGCTGGATCCGGTCCGTACACGTTCCATTCTCCAGCGCCGCTCGACGGCAGCGGTGCGGGCCTGGTTCGAGGCGTTCGGGATCGCCCGGGCGCAGGCCCCGCTGCGGATCCCGCCGGACCCGGGCGCCGGGGTCTTCATGGGCCGCATCTGCCTGCCGGTGCGGCACCGCGGCGTCGTCCACGGCTATGTCTGGCTGCTGGACGACGGCCACCTCTCCGACCTGGAGCTGGGCGGCCCCGCCGGGCCGCCCTCCGACCCGCGGCTGGTCCGGGCGATGGAGACCACGGCCCGGATCGGCGCCCTGCTGGCGGCCGAGGCGCGGGCGGGCGAGGAGCTGGGCGAGCTGCTGCGCGAGCTGCTCACCGGCCCCCCGGCCACCCGCGACGCGGCCTGCTCGGGCCTGCACACCGCGCTGCGCGGCGCGGCCGACGGGCCGCAGGCGCTGGTGGCGGTCCTGCCGTGGGTTCCGGACACGGGCGAGGACCAGGACCACCCGGGCCTCCCCCATCTGCCGGGCATCGCCGCGGCCTGCGTGATCCCCGACGAGACGGCGCTGGCGGCGCTCGTCCGGCTGCGCGCCCCCACCTCCCTGGGCCCCGCCCGGGCCACCGCCGAACAGCTCCTCCGCTCCCCCCGCGCCGCGGCCCACGACAGCGCGCCGCCCGCCCATCCCCTCCACGCGCCCGGCGCCGGGGGGACGACCCGGCCCGCCGAGCCGCACGGCGCCGACCTCCCGTGCGGCGGCGGGCGGGAGAGCGCCGCCGGGGTCAGCGAGGCGCGGCGCGGGCTGGACGAGCTGCCCGCCGCCTGGCGCGAGGCGCTGGCCGCCGCCCGGGCCGCGCGGGCGGACGCCCGGCTCGACCCGATCGCGGAGTGGACGGCCATCGGCCCGTACCGGCTGCTGGCCACGCTCCCCCCGACCGCCCCCGACGCCTCCGTACGCCCCCTCCTGGAGCGCACGCACGCGGAACTGGCCCGCACCGCCGAGACGTTCCTGGACTGCGCGGGCCAGGCAAGCCGTACCGCGCAGATCCTCGGGATCCACCGGCAGACGCTCTACTACCGCCTCTCCCGGGTACGCCAGCTCACCGGCCTGGACCTCGACGCGGGCGACGACCGGCTGCTCCTCCACATGGCGCTCAAGGCCGCCCGGCTGCGGTAGCAGCGGGGCTCAGCCGCAGAACTCCGCCTCGACGGCCGGGGCGACCACCGTCGCGGCGATCGCTCCCGCCAGGGCTCAGGCGGCCGGATCCCGCGGCGCGCCGCCGACGATGCGGCGCATCGCCTCGATCAGGTCCCGGGCGTCGGGGGTGACGCCGGGGTTGATGGCCTGCTGGACGACCATCCCGCTCACCAGGGTCGTGTAGAACGAGCCCAGCACCCGGGCGGTCTCCTCGTCGACCTCGCTCTCGTCGACGCCGTGGAAGAGCCCCACCAGCCCCTGGCGTGCGCCCGGCTGGGCCCGGTCGAAGGCTTCCCGCAGCGCCGGGTCGTGCTCGGCCTGCATGACGGCCTCCAGTTGGGCCCGCCACATCGCCTGGTGCTTGCCGAACAGTTCGAGGGCCCGGGACCAGCCCGACTCGAAACGCTCCGTCAGCTCACTGCCGGTCGTCGTGTCCTGGGCGAGGGACGCCTGCACCTCGTCGGCCCAGTCGCCCATGGCGGCGAACAGCGCCTCCCGCATGAGGGCGTCCTTGGAGCCGTAGTGGTAGCCGATGGACGCCAGGTTGGCCCCGGAGGCGGCCACGATGTCCCGTGCGGTCGTGCGTGACCAGCCCTTTTCCAGCAGGCAGCGCTTCGCCCCGGCGAGCAGGTCCTCTCGATGTCCCATGCCGTCAGCCTATCTCCGCCCCATACGAGCGTCTAAGACGCCCGTATGCCGGAACGCCGGGGCGGCAACCTTCCCGCGCACGGCGGCAACCAGGAAGCAGTCCCCGTTCCCGTCCCCGGTCCGCGAGAGGACTGATGCACCGTGCGCATCATCAGAGCGTTGGCGGCCGCCGCACTCGCCACCACCTTCCTGGTCGGCGTGGGCCACGCGCCCCGCGCCGCCGCGGGCGAACTGCCCTCCGCCACCGCCTTCTTCAACCACCCCGACTCGCTCGTCAACAAGTGGGTCGCCGCCAACCCGAACGACTCCCGCCGGGCCCGCATCGCCTCGCGGATCGCCTCCCAGCCGCAGGCCGTCTGGTTCTCGCGGTACACCCCCGGCACCGTCACCGCGGACGTTCGTAAGATCACCTCGGCCGCCTCCGCCAAGGGCCAGGTGCCGGTGCTCGTCGCGTACCAGCTCCCCAACCGCGACTGCGGCGGCGCCTCCGCGGGCGGGGCCCCCGATCTGGCGAGCTACGACGCCTGGGTGCGCGGCTTCGCCGCCGGGCTGGGCAGCGGGCCCTCGGCCGTCATCCTCGAACCGGACTCGATAGCCCTCATCAGCTGCCTGTCCCCCACCGAGCTGAGCGGCCGCTACGCCTCGCTCGCCCGCGCCTCCGCCGCCATCCACGCGGCCGCGCCCCAGGCCCGGGTGTACTTCGACGCCGGTCACTCCGCGTGGAACAGCCCCGCCGTCCAGGCGTCCCGGCTGCGCTCGGCGGGCGTGCTGAGCAGCGGCGACGGCATCTACAGCAATGTCTCCAACTACCGCCGCACCGCCGACGAGGTGGCCTTCGCCAAGGCCGTGCTCGGCCAGCTCGGCAGTTCCTCGGGCCTCACCGCGGTCATCGACACCAGCCGCAACGGCAACGGCCCCGCGCCCGACAACGCCTGGTGCGACCCGCGCGGCCGCAAGGTCGGCGAGAACCCCACGGCCGCCACCGGCGACCCGGCCATCGACGCCTACCTGTGGATCAAACCGCCGGGCGAGCTGGACGGCTGCGCGGGCGCGGCGGGCGCGTTCTCGCCGGACTACGCCTACGAACTGGCGGGCTGACCGTGACCCGGGTCATCCGAGGTGTACGGAAGCCGACAGCGCCCCCTGGGCGGCCTTGTCGCGGGGTGGGCGCGGGGTGTTCATCAGGAGGGCCACCGCCACCGCTGCCGCCGTGAGGATCACCGACGACCAGACGAACGCGTGGGAGAAGCCCTCGACCAGGCCGTCCTTGGCCGTGTCCGGCGTCATGTGGCGGGCGTGGCCGCGGAGGTAGTCGGCGGTCGCGCTGGTGGCGATGGTGTTGAGGAGCGCCGTGCCGATCGAACCACCGATCTGCTGGGCCGTGTTCACCGTGGCGGAGGCGATGCCCGCGTCCTGCGGCCGGACGCCGTGGGTCGCGTAGTTCATCGAGGGGGCCATCACCAGGCCCATGCCGAAGCCGACGAGGAGTTCGGAGGGCAGCACGCCCGCCGCGTACGAGCTTCCGGCCTCCAGCGGGATCAGCAGCGCCACCCCGGTGGCCGCGATCAGCAGGCCGGGCACCACCAGCACCCGAGGCGGCACCTTGGGGATGAGCCGCACGGCGACGCCGCCCGCGCCCGCCAGCACCGCCGCGGTCATCGGCAGGAAGGCCACGCCGGTGACCAGCGCCGAGAACCCCTTGACGATCTGCATGTAGTAGGTGAGGAAGAGGAACATCGCGAACATGCCGACCACCGACAGGCCGACCGCCAGATAGGCGCTGCCCCGGGTGCGGTCCGCGATCACCCGGATCGGCAGCAGCGGCCGCGCGGTGTTCCGCTCCACCAGGACGAAGGCGATGAGCAGCACCGCGCCCAGGATGAGCAGCCCGGTGACCAGCCGGGAGCCCCAGCCCTCGGACTCGGCCTCGCTGCATCCGTAGACCAGCGACACCAGACCGGCGACGGCCAGCAGCACGCCGGGGATGTCGAAGCGCGCGCGCTCCTCCGCGCGCCGGTCGGCGGGCAGGACGGACCAGCTGAACGCCGCGATGACGGCGATCGGGACGTTCACGTACAGGCACCAGCGCCAGTCCAGGTACTCGGTCAGCAGCCCGCCGACGACGAGGCCGATCGCGCCGCCGCCCGCCGCGATGGCGCCGAAGATGCCGAACGCCTTGGCGCGCTCGCGCGGCTCGGTGAAGTTCACGGCCAGCAGCGACAGCGCCGAGGGCGCGAGCAGCGCGGCGAAGGCGCCCTGGAGCGCGCGGGCCCCGAGCAGCATCCCGAGCCCCTGGGCGGCGCCGCCGAGCGCGGAGGCCCCGGCGAAGCCGATCAGACCGACCAGGAAGGCGCGCTTGCGGCCGGTGTAGTCGGCGATCCGGCCGCCGAACAGCAGCAGGCTGCCGAAGGCCAGGGTGTACGCGGTGATGACCCACTGCCGGTCACCGGCGGAGATGCCCAGGTCGCGCTGGGCGGAGGGCAGGGCGATGTTCACGATGGTGATGTCGAGAACGATCATCAGCTGGGCGAGGCCGATGAAGAGCAGGGCGAACCAGCGCCGGGGGTTGGCGTCGGACGGTGCGGCAGTGGGCGGTATGCCTGTGGGCTCGGACATGAGGGTGCCTTTCTGGTCGTGCGGTACGGGCGGCAGGCGGTGATCAGTCGACGTCGGCACGGGCGTCGCCGATCACTCGCTCCCGGATGCGGGTGAAGGCGGCGGCGTCCACGGCCGGGCCGCCGAGGGCGGTGGTGGGCCGCGGGGAGCCGGTGGGGCGCAGCCCGTCCACGTACAGATCGAGCTGGCGGTGGGCGAGGGCGTCGTCCTGCGGAATGCGGCCCCCGCCGGGCAGCGGCCGCGTCAGCCGGATGATCATCAGCACGATGTCGCCGAAGACGACATCGGGGCGGATCGCACCGGCAGCGCGGCCCCGGGCGAGGAGGTGGTCGACGGTCTCGACGGGGTCGGCGGGACGGGCGGCGTCGGCGGGATGGGCGGCGTCGGCGCGCTCCCGGCCGAAGAGTTCGTCGGCGCTGAAGTGGCCCAGCAGCGCGGGCACCACCGATCCGATCTTGAGATCGACGGCGGCGTGCATGAAGCGCCGCAGGGCGTCGGCCGGATCGTCCTCCGCGTCGACGGCGTGCCGCGCGGCCCGGTCCACCGCGGCGAAGACCTCGGCGGCGACGCCGCGGAAGAGGTCGGGGCGGGTGGGGAACCGCCGGTAGAGGGTGGCGATGCCGACTCCGGCGCGCCGGGCGATCTCGTCCAGCGGGGCGTCCGGCCCCTGGTCGGCGAAGACCTCACGGGCGGCGCGCAGGATCTGCTCGCGGTTGCGGCGCGCGTCGGCGCGCATGCGGGGAGTGTCATCGGACACGACGGGTCTCCTGCGAAGGGCACACGGCGGAGCTATGTGGAGAATTTTTCTCCACATAGCTCAGAGCGTAGCCCTCCCCGACACTTTATTCAACGCCTGATGAAAAAGTGGCCGCGGGGCCCGCGAAAGAAACGGCCCGGCCCCCGCCGAAGCGGGGGCCGGGCCCTGTGACGCGTGGGTGCTGCGAGCGGATCAGACCAGGTTGACCGAACGGGCCGACGTGGCGCCGATCTCCTCGGCGATCTCGGTGAGCACGGTCTGCGGAATCGTGTCGTCCACGGTCAGCGCGACCAGCGCCGCACCGCCCACGGCGGCACGCGAGACCTGCATGCCCGCGATGTTGATGCCCGCCTCGCCCAGGATGCGGCCGAGCGTGCCGACGATGCCGGGGCGGTCCGTGTAGCGCAGGAAGGCCATGTGGTCGGCGAGCGCCAGGTCGACGTCGTACTCCCCGACCGCGACGATCTTCTGGAGGTGCTTCGGCCCGGCCAGCGTGCCGGAGATCGAGACCTCGGCGCCGTCGGACAGGGTGCCGCGCACGGTCACCACGTTCCGGTGCTCCGAGGACTCCGAGCTGGTGGTCAGCCGCACCTCGACGCCGCGCTCCTGCGCGAACAGCGGGGCGTTCACGTAGGACACGGTCTCGTCGACGATGTCCTCGAAGACGCCCTTGAGCGCGGACAGCTCCAGCACCTTGACGTCGTGCTGGGTGATCTCGCCGTACACCTCGACGTCGAGCCGGACGGAGACCTCGCCCGCGAGCGCGGTGAAGATCCGGCCCAGCTTCTCGGCCAGCGGCAGCCCGGGGCGCACGTCCTCGGCGATCACGCCGCCCTGCACGTTGACCGCGTCCGGGACCAGCTCGCCCGCGAGGGCCAGCCGCACCGAGCGGGCGACGGCGATGCCCGCCTTCTCCTGGGCCTCACCGGTGGAGGCGCCCAGGTGCGGGGTGGCGACCACGTTGTCGAACTCGAACAGCGGCGAGTCGGTGCACGGCTCCTTGGAGAACACGTCCAGACCGGCACCGGCCACCCGGCCCTCCTTGAGGGCCGCGGCGAGCGCCGCCTCGTCCACGATCCCGCCGCGCGCGGCGTTGACGATGCGGACGTCGGGCTTGACCTTGCGCAGCGCCTCGTCGCCGATCAGACCGACCGTCTCGGGGGTCTTCGGCAGGTGGACGGTGATGAAGTCCGAGACCTCGAGCAGCTCGTCGAGAGTGAGCAGCTTCACGCCCATCTGCGCGGCGCGCGCGGGCTGGACGTACGGGTCGTACGCGACGACCTTCATCCCGAAGGCGGACATCCGCTGGGCGACCAGGACGCCGATGCGGCCGAGGCCGACGACGCCGAGGGTCTTCTCGCTCAGCTCCACACCGGTGTACTTGCTGCGCTTCCACTCGCCGTTCTTCAGGGCGGCGTTCGCCTGCGGAATGTTACGGGCGGTGGCGACCAGCAGGCCACAGGCCAGCTCGGCGGCGGTGACGATGTTGGACGTCGGCGCGTTGACGACCATGACGCCCGCCTTGGTGGCGGCGGAGACGTCCACATTGTCCAGGCCGACGCCCGCGCGGGCGACCACCTTCAGCTTCTTCGCCGCGGCGATGGCTTCCGCGTCGACCTTGGTCGCGCTGCGGACGAGGATCGCGTCCACGTCGGCAAGGGCGGGAAGCAGCTCGTCTCGGTTCGCGCCGTTGCAGCTCCGGATCTCGAAATCCGGGCCAAGGGCGTCGACCGTGGCCGGCGACAGCTCTTCGGCGATGAGTACGACAGGTTTACCGGGGGAAGCAGTGCTCACGTGGTCTTCAGTCCTCACTAGTCCTCAGCGGACGGCCGTCCCGACGGCCGCAGGCGGTGAAGGGGTCCAGCCGCGTGGAAGACGCACGACGCTGTGAGCCTGACGCGTTTGTTGCACGAAAGTGTAGTAGCGATCGGGCCTGTGTAATGCGCCAATGCGGCAGGATCACCCGCACGTGGTGATGCGCGGCGGACAAAGCGGCGGACAAAGGCGAACGGGGTGTGGGGGGGGGGGGGGGGGGGGGGGGGGGGGGGGGGGGGGGGTGTTTCCCCCCCCCCCCCCCCCCCCCCCCCACACCCGGGGCGCGGCCCGCCGCGCCGTTCGGGCGCTTACGCCTCGTCGTCGACCCAGCTCATGAGCTTGCGCAGCTCCTTGCCGGTGGTCTCCAGGAGGTGGTCCTCGTCCGCCTTCTTCAGCTCGTTGTACTTCGGCAGACCGGCGTTGTACTCCGCCATCCAGTTCTTGGCGAAGGTGCCGTCCTGGATCTCGCCGAGGATCTTCTTCATCTCGGCCTTGGTGGAGTCGTTGATGATCCGCGGGCCGGAGACGTAGTCGCCCCACTCGGCGGTCTCGGAGATCGACCAGCGCATCTTCTCCAGGCCGCCCTCGTACATGAGGTCCACGATCAGCTTCAGCTCGTGGAGGCACTCGAAGTACGCGATCTCCGGCTGGTAACCGGCCTCGGTCAGGGTCTCGAACCCGGCCTTGACCAGCGCCGCGGTGCCACCGCACAGCACCGCCTGCTCACCGAAGAGGTCGGTCTCGGTCTCCTCGGTGAAGGTGGTCTTGATGACCCCGGCGCGGGTGCCGCCGATGCCCTTGGCGTACGAGAGGGCGAGCGGGAAGGCCTTGCCGGTCGCGTCCTGCTCGACGGCCGCGATGCACGGCACGCCGCGGCCCTCTTCGTACTGGCGGCGGACCAGGTGGCCCGGGCCCTTGGGGGCGACCATGCAGACGTCGACGTTGGCCGACGGCTTGATGAAGCCGTACCGGATGTTGAGGCCGTGGCCGAAGAACAGCGCGTCGCCGTCCTTCAGGTTGTCCTTCACGGACTCCTCGTAGACCTTGGCCTGGATCGGGTCCGGGACCAGGATCATGATCACGTCGGCCTCGGCGGCCGCCTCGGCCGGGGTGACCACGCGCAGCCCCTGCTCCTCGGCCTTGGCCTTGGACTTCGAGCCCTCGTGCAGACCGACCCGGACGTCGACGCCCGAGTCACGCAGCGACAGCGCGTGGGCGTGGCCCTGGCTGCCGTAGCCAAGGATCGCGACCTTGCGGCCCTGGATGATGGACAGGTCGGCATCGTCGTCGTAGAACAGCTCGGCCACTTCGGGATTCTCCTAGCGTGTGGGTTGTGCGTCCCACCGTATGACGGGCGGGCGGGTGAAGGTTCGGGGGTCTCGTCAGGCGGACCGGTCGAGCGCGCGCAGGCTCCGGTCGGTGATGGAGCGGGCGCCGCGCCCTATGGCGATCGTGCCGGACTGCACCAGCTCCTTGATGCCGTACGGTTCCAGCATCTTGAGCATGGCTTCGAGCTTGTCGCTGCCCCCGGTGGCCTCGATGGTCACGGCCTCCGGGGAGACGTCCACGGTCTTGGCGCGGAACAGCTGGACGATCTCGACGATCTGGGAGCGGGTCTCGTTGTCGGCGCGGACCTTCACGAGAACGAGTTCCCGCTGAATCGCCGAGTTGTCCTCCAGCTCGACGATCTTCAGGACGTTGACGAGCTTGTTGAGCTGCTTGGTCACCTGCTCCAGCGGCAGCTCCTCGACATTGACCACGATGGTGATGCGGGAGATGTCGGGGTGCTCGGTGACGCCCACGGCGAGCGAGTCGATGTTGAAACCGCGGCGGGAGAACAGGGCGGCGATCCGGGCGAGGATGCCGGGGGTGTTCTCCACCAGGACGGAGAGCGTGTGCTTGGACATGCGTTGCGTCTCTCTTCTTCTCTCTCGGTCCCGGGCCTCAGTCGTCTTCGCTGTCGCCGAAGTCCGGACGGGTGTCGCGCGCCGCCAGGATCTCGTCGTTGGAGGTGCCTGCCGCGACCATCGGCCAGACCATGGCGTCCTCGTGGACGATGAAGTCCACGACCACCGGCCGGTCGTTGATCGCGTTGGCCTTCTCGATCACGGCGTCGAGGTCGGCCGGGTCCTCACAGCGGATGCCGACGCAGCCCATGGCCTCGGACAGCTTCACGAAGTCCGGGACCCGGGTGCCCGCGCTCGGCTGAGTGGTGTCCGCCCCCGGGCCGGAGTGCAGCACGGTGTTGGAATAGCGCTGGTTGTAGAACAGGGTCTGCCACTGGCGGACCATCCCCAGCGCGCCGTTGTTGATGATCGCGACCTTGATCGGGATGTTGTTCAGCGCGCAGGTGACCAGCTCCTGGTTGGTCATCTGGAAGCAGCCGTCGCCGTCGACCGCCCAGACCGTACGGTCCTCCATACCGGCCTTGGCGCCCATGGCGGCCGGGACGGCGTAGCCCATGGTCCCGGCGCCGCCCGAGTTCAGCCAGGTCGCGGGCTTCTCGTACTGGATGAAGTGGGCGGACCACATCTGGTGCTGGCCGACGCCCGCGGCGAAGATCGTGCCCTCCGGGGCCAGCTCGCCGATCCGCTGGATGACCTGCTGCGGCGACAGGCTGCCGTCCTCGGGCAGGTCATAGCCGAGCGGGTAGGTCTCGCGCCACCGGTTCAGGTCCTCCCACCAGCCGGCGTAGTCGCCGGTGTGGCCCGCTTCGTGCTCGGTCTGGACCGCGACGACCAGATCCGCGATGACCTCGCGGGCGTCACCGACGATCGGCACGTCGGCGGCGCGGTTCTTGCCGATCTCCGCCGGGTCGATGTCCGCGTGCACGATCTTGGCGTACGGGGCGAACGAATCG
The DNA here is from genome assembly GCF_055595765.1 of Streptomyces sp. NPDC040405. NCBI lineage: Bacteria > Bacillati > Actinomycetota > Actinomycetes > Kitasatosporales > Streptomycetaceae > Streptomyces > Streptomyces sp. NPDC040405. Next base: position 1,337,186 of record NZ_JBVIVI010000002.1, on the reverse strand, counting down.
AGCTTGCCGGTGACCCGGTCGTCGAAGCGCGCGCCGAGCGCCACGATCAGGTCCGCCTTCTGCAGGCTGGTGACGGCGGCGACGGTGCCGTGCATGCCCGGCATGCCGAGGTGGAGGTGGTGGCTGTCGGGGAAGGCACCGAGCCCCATCAGGGTGGTGGTGACCGGCGCCCCGGTCAGCTCGGCCAGCACCTTCAGCTCGGCGGTGGCGTGCGCCTTGAGGACGCCGCCGCCCACGTACAGCACCGGGCGCTCGGCCTGGGTGATCAGCCGGGCGGCCTCGCGGATCTGCTTGGCGTGCGGCTTGGTCACCGGGCGGTAGCCGGGCAGGTCGGTCTGCGGCGGCCAGGAGAAGGTGGTCTTGGCCTGGAGCGCGTCCTTGGCGATGTCGACCAGGACCGGGCCGGGACGGCCGGTGGCGGCGATGTGGAACGCCTCGGCGATCGTGCGCGGAATGTCCTCGGCCTTGGTGACCAGGAAGTTGTGCTTGGTGATCGGCATCGTGATGCCGCAGATGTCCGCCTCCTGGAAGGCGTCCGTGCCGATCGCCTTGGAGGCCACCTGGCCGGTGATCGCGACGATCGGGACCGAGTCCATGTGGGCGTCGGCGATCGGGGTGACCAGGTTGGTGGCGCCGGGGCCCGAGGTCGCCATGCAGACGCCGACCTTGCCGGTGGCCTGGGCGTAACCGGTGGCGGCGTGACCCGCACCCTGCTCATGGCGGACGAGTACGTGCCTGACCTTCGAGGAGTCCATCATCGGGTCGTACGCGGGGAGGATCGCACCGCCGGGGATCCCGAAGACGGTGTCGGCGCCCACCTCCTCGAGCGAACGAATGAGGGACTGCGCGCCCGTGACGTGCTCGACGGTGGCGGACTGCGGTCCGCCGTTACGGGCCCGCGGCTGGGGATGATGGGCCCCGGAGGCCTGCTCGGTCATCGGCATTCTCTTCTCGAATGAGGTGTGATGCGGGGAGGAAGGCGGTGCACAGGCGTCAGTGCAACAAAAAACCCCTCGTGCCGTTAGGCAAGCGAGGGGAGCGCGCCGGTGAGGGTCCGCAGGGCTTCAACATGACCCTGCTCAGCCGACGCGCTGTCCAAGTACGAGAATTCGGGTGCGCATGGCTCCGACCCTCCACCTCGCGCGTATCAGGTGTCAAGTGGGTGGGACGGGAGTCTCAGTATTTGAGCGGGTCGGTGGATGGGTGTGCGCCTCCGGGCGCCGGGGCCCATGGCCGCCGAAGCCGCCGTGCCGCATCGGCAGCCCGCCACCGACCAGCACCGGAGCGTCCGAGCGCGGCACAGGATAGCTGCCGCGGGTCAGCGCCCGGCGCAGCCGGTGCTCGTCCAGCGGCCCGCTGAAGACCATGCCCTGGGCGTGGGTGCACCCCATGCCGCGCAGGGTCACGAGCTGTTCGGGCAGGTCCACGCCCTCCGCGATGGACTGCATCCCGAGGTCGCCGCCGATCCGCAGCAGCCCTGAGGTGATCTTGTGCAGCCGGGACGACTCGACCACCCCTTCGACCAGCCCCTGGTCCAGCTTGAGCACGTCGATGGGGAGCCTGCGCAGCGCCCTGATCGCGGCATAGCCGCTGCCGAACCCGTCGAGGGCGATCCGCACCCCCAGTCGGCGCAGCGCGCCGAGGCGGTGCTCCAGCTCGTCCAGCGGCACCCGTGGGTCGCTGTCGGTCAGCTCCAGGATCAGCGCCCCGGACGGCAGGCCGTGCCGGACGAGAAGGGTCTCCACGACCTTGGGCGGCATCGACTTGTCGACCAGACGGCCTGCGGGCAGCCGGACGCAGACGGGCGCCATGTGGCCGTCGCGGCGGCGCTGGGCGGCCTGCTCGACGGCGGCCTCCAGCGTCCAGCGGGCCAGCTCGGCGGTGCGGGCGCCCTCCTCACCGGCGCGGCCGCGGTCGCCGCCGCGCCCGTTGTCGGCGACCCTCAGGAACTCGGCGGGGGTGAACAGGATGCCCTGGGCGGAGCGCCAGCGGGGCTGCGCCGCGACGGCGGTGACCCGGCCGGTCGCCAGCTCCACGACGGGCTGGTGCAGCAGCACGAACTCACCGTCGTGCAGGGCGGCGCGCAGCCTGGTGGCGACCTCGGCGCGGCGGGCCACCTCGGCCTGCATCTGCGGGGCGTACAGCTCGACCCGGTTCTTTCCGGCGGCCTTGGCCCGGTACATGGCCAGGTCGGCGTTGCGCATGAGGGCGCCGGGGCTGGTGCCGGACTCGGCGAAGGCGACGCCGATGCTGGCGGCGACCCGCACCTCGGTGCCGCCCTCCACCCGGTAGGGCTGGGAGAGGCGGGCCCGCAGCCGGTCGGCGATCTCCAGGATGCGGCATTCGCGGGTGCTGGTGTCCCCGTCGCCGTCGCCCACGATGAGGGCGGCGAACTCGTCGCCCCCGAGCCGGGCGGCGCAGTCGCCGGAGCCGGACCGGACGGACTCCTGGAGCCGCCGGGCGGCCTGGACGAGCAGCTCGTCGCCCGCCTGGTGGCCGACGGTGTCGTTGACGGCCTTGAAGCCGTCGAGGTCGATGAAGAGCACGGCGGTGCCCGCGTCCGTGCGGCGGCGCCCGCCGACCGCGTGCCGGACCCGCTTGGTGAACAGGGCGCGGTTGGGCAGGTCGGTGAGCGGGTCGTGCTCGGCGCTGTGCTGGAGCTGGGCCTGAAGCCGGACCCGCTCGGTGACATCGCGGCTGTTGAAGATCAGGCCGCCGTGGTGGCGGCTGACCGTCGACTCCACGTTGAGCCAGTCGCCGGAGCCGGAGCGGAAGCGGCACTCGATGCGGGTGGTGGGCTCCTCCCCCGGCGAGGCGGCCAGGAACCGGCGCACCTCGTGGACCACCGGGCCCAGGTCCTGGGGGTGGATGAGCGAGGCCAGTTCGGAGTCGATCAGCTCGTCCGCCTCCCGCCCGTAGACACCGGAGGCGGCGGGGCTGACGTACCGCAGGATGCCGGTGGGCGCGGCGATCATGATCACGTCGCTGGAGCTCTGCACCAGGGACCGGAAGTGGTTCTCCTTGTGCGCCAGCTCCTGGGTGAGCGCGATGTTGTCCATCAGCATGATCGCCTGTCGGACGAGGAGGGCGAGCACGACCGCGCTGGCGGTGCACAGCACCACTCCGTCGACCGGACGGCCGTCCATCACGTTGAACAGGATGCCCAGGGTGCAGACGGCGGCGGCGAGATACGGCGCCAGGGCGGCGAACGCGCCCGCCGAGGGACGGCTCGGCCGGTCGGAGCGGCGCACCACGGGCGGCGGGGTCTCGGCGGCGTCCCGCCGGGCCACCCAGGGCGCGTAGGCGAGCAGCAGCGAACCGGCGAACCAGCCCGCGTCCAGGATCTGGCCGGAGCGGTAGTGGTCGTGCAGCAGCGGCGAGGTGAAGAGCGCGTCGCACAGCACGGTCAGGGCGAACGCCGCTATCGCGGTGTTCACCGCCGACCGGTTGGCCGACGCCGAGCGCCGGAAGTGCAGCACGATCACCATGCTGACCAGCACGATGTCCAGCAGCGGATAGGCGAGCGAGAAGGCCCTGCGGGCCACGCTCTCGGCGTCCCCGCCGAACTGCCCGGTGTGGGCGAGCGCGAGGCTCCACGACAGGGTCATCAGCGATCCGGCGATCAGCCAGGCGTCCAGCCCCAGGCAGATCCATCCGGCCCGGTTCTGCGGGCGCTTGGCGAGCACCAGCATGCCCACGATCGCGGGCGGCGCGAAGAGCAGGAAGCTGACATCGGCGAACGAGGGGGTGGGCACGGGGCGGCTCAGCACCACCTCGTACCAGCCCCAAGTGCCGTTGCCCAGCGCCGCCATGGCGGACGAGGCCGCGAACAGCAGCCAGGCCGGGCGCATCCGCCCCGAGTTCCTGCGGCCGTGCCACAGGCAGGAGACGGCGGCGGCGAGGGCGGCGGCGGCCAGGCCGAAGTCGCCCATGAAGACGGCCAGTTCGGATGAGCCCCAGCCGAGCACCGCACCCACCGCGTACCCGCCGCAGACCAGGGCGAGGACGACCTGGGGCAGCAGCCGGGCACCGCCGGAGACCGACGGCCGGGCGAGCACCGCTCCGGTGGCGCTCACCGCGCTGCCACCCGTCGTGCGAAGGGGCGCGGCCGCACCGGCCGTATCCCCATGAGCTTCGTCATCGAGAGCCGCGCGGCTGCGCGGAAAAGTCGCGGTCGACGCCTGAGCTGCGTCGGGTCGTTGGTCCATTGGCCATACATCGCCCGTCGCCCCCCTCGAGTTCCGGTCCATCGCTGACGCCGTCAGGTCATTGGCGCAGCCCCCGCTCGGGACGATACACCAGACTGGTCACTCAGGGACATAGGTCATCTACTCACCGTAACCGACTACGGCGATGTATATACGGAGTGCAGTCAATCGATGCCTGTATGTACTGTCAGGGGCATGTTGCCCCCTCGTCTACCCCGTGGTCATCATGAGATGTTCCATCGGCTCACCCGCGGCGAACCGGTGCAGCTGGGCGCGCAACAGCCGCTTGGCGCGGGGCAGGAAGGCCGACGAAGGGCCGCCCACGTGCGGGGTGATGAGCACTCCTGGAGCGTGCCACAGCGGATGCCCGACGGGCAGTGGTTCGGGGTCGGTCACATCCAGCGCGGCCCGCAGCCGACCGCTCTCCACCTCGGCGAGGAGCGCCTTGGTGTCCACCACCGCGCCCCGTGCGACGTTCACCAACAGTGCTCCGTCCTTCATCTTCGCCAGGAAGTCCGCCCCGGCCAGCCCCCGGGTCCGGTCGGTCAGCGGGGTCACCAGGACAACGACGTCGGCGTCCGGAAGCAGTTGAGGCAAGGCGTCGATCGGGTGCACCGGACCGCGCTCGGTCGTACGCGGGGAGCGCGCGACGCGCGCCACCCGCTCGCACTCAAACGGTTCGAGCCGGTCCTCGATGGCGCTGCCGATCGAGCCGTACCCGACGATCAGAACGGACTTGTCGGCGAGCGCCGGACGGAAGCCGGAGTTCCATTCCTCGGCGTCCTGGGCGCGGACGAAACCGGGGATGTCGCGGAGCGAGGCGAGGATCAGGGTCAGGGCCAGCTCGGCGGTGCTCGCGTCGTGCAGCCCGCGGGCGTTGCACAGCTGCACCCCGGGGACGACGCGTGACATGGCGGGCAGCAGGCTGTCTATGCCCGCGGTGAGCGTCTGGATCACCCGCAGGCCCGTCATGGCCTCCAGCGGACGGGCCAGCACCTCGGGGCTCTTCATGTACGGCGCACAGTAGAAGGCGACGCGGGCGGGGTCGGTGGGGTAGTCGGGACCGCCGTCCCAGTGGGCGTATTCCAGGCCCTCGGGCAGCCCCTCGATCCCCTCGGGAGCGATGGGCAGCCAGGCGAGGGGGCGGGCCGGGCCGCCGGGCGCGGCATGAGACGAATCGTGGTGCCGGAACGTATCGCTGTGATCTGCACTCATGCCAGGAGGCTATGCGAAGTGAGGCTCTCCGCAGAGGTTAGTTTGGTGCGAGAAACGGGAGGGGTCAGTCCAGGTGGAGCGCAGGACAATCGGAGCGGCGGCGCTCGAAGTGGGTGCGATCGGCCTTGGATGCATGCCCATGAGCTGGGCGTACACCGCTTCGCAGCGCAACGGCGAGCATTCGCTGCGCACCGTGCACGCCGCGCTCGACGCGGGCGCGAGTCTGCTCGACACCGCCGACATGTACGGACCCTTCACCAATGAACTGCTGGTGGGCCGGGCACTCAAGGAGCGGCGCGCGGACGCCTTCGTGTCCACCAAGTGCGGACTGCTGGTCGGTGAGCAGCACATCGTGGCCAACGGGCGGCCCGGCTATGTGAAGCGGGCGTGCGACGCCTCGCTGCGGCGGCTGCAGACCGATGTGATCGATCTCTACCAGCTGCACCGGGCCGACCCCGAGGTGCCGATAGAGGAGACCTGGGGCGCGATGGCGGAGCTGGTCGCGGCGGGAAAGGTCCGGGCGCTGGGGCTGTGCGCGGTGGGGGCGCGGGCGACGCGGCGGGCCGGTGCCCGGATGCACGACGCGACGGTGCGGCAGCTGGAGCGGGTGCAGCAGGTCTTCCCGGTGAGCTGTGTGCAGGCGGAGCTGTCGGTGTGGTCGCCCGAGGCGCTGGAGGCCCTGGTGCCGTGGTGCGCCTCGCGCGGAGTGGGCTTCCTGGCGGCGATGCCGCTGGGCAACGGCTTCCTGAGCGGGACGCTCACGCCGGGGCAGGGGTTCGAGCCGGAGGACATGCGCGCCCGGCACCCGCGCTTCACGGCGGAGATGATGGCGGCGAACCAGCCCGTCGTGGCCGGGCTGCGGCGGGTCGCGCGGCGGCACGGGGAGTCGGTGACGGCGGCTCAGGTGGCGCTGGCGTGGCTGCTGGCCCAGGGGCCGCACGTGGTGCCGGTGCCGGGGACCAAGCGGGAGCGCTGGGCGGCGGAGAACGCCGCGGCGGCGGACGTGATGCTGACGGCCGAGGACCTCGCCGAGATCGCGACGCTGCCGCCCGCCCGGGGCTCGTGGGACTGAGGGGGACTTTGGGGCAGGTAGGACAGATGGTGCGGGTGGGCCTCCGGTTCGGGGAAGGGAACCCGCCGCGGAGCTGCGGTGTATAAGAATCAGTGCCGTGCCGCGGCACACGCGCCCCACCGAGAGGAACCCGACCGTGCGACGTCCTCGCCTCACCCCCGCCCTCGCCGCCCCCGCCGCCACGGCCGCGCTGCTGCTGATCACCGGCTGCTCGACCGGCGACGGGCCGTCTCCCTTCGAGCGGCCGGGTTCGTCCGCGCCCGGCAAGGAGGGGTCCAAGGGCGGCTCCCCGTCGGCGGCGCCCTCGGCCAGTGAATCGGCGGCGCCGAAGAAGGGTTCGGCGAAGGTGGTGAGCATGCTCACCACCAATCTGAAATCGCCCTGGGGGGTGGCCCCGCTGCCGGGCGGGGATCTGCTGGTGTCCTCCCGTGACACCGGGAGGATCTTCAGGATCGCGGCGGACTCGGGGAAGCAGACCGAGCTGGGGTCCGTGCCCGGCGTCTCCCCCGCGGGCGAGGGCGGTCTGCTGGGGCTGGCGGTCTCCTCCGACTTCGGCACGGACCACATGGTGTACGCGTATTTCACGACTGACTCGGACAACCGGATCGCCCGCATGGTGTATGACGAGAAGCGCCCCTCGGGAGATCAGCTGGGCGCCCCGGACACGATCTTCAAGGGCATCCCCAAGGGCGCGATCCACAACGGCGGCCGGATCGCCTTCGGCCCGGACAAGATGCTGTACGCGGGCACGGGCGAGAGCGGTGAGCGCGGGCTCGCCCAGGACAAGGACTCGTTCGGCGGCAAGATCCTCCGGATGACCCCGGACGGCGAGCCGGTACACGGCAATCCGTCGGCCGATTCCGTCGTCTACTCCTACGGCCACCGCAATGTGCAGGGGCTGGCCTGGGACACCGACAAGCGGCTGTGGGCATCGGAATTCGGCCAGGACACCTGGGACGAGCTGAATCTGATCCGGCCCGGCAAGAACTACGGCTGGCCGGACGCGGAGGGCAAGGGCGGGAAGAAGGGCTTCGTCGATCCGGTCGAGCAGTGGAAGACCTCGGAGGCCTCGCCGAGCGGCATCGCGTTCGCCAAGGGCTCGATCTGGATGGCGGGGCTGCGCGGTGAGCGGCTGTGGCGGATCCCGCTGAAGGGCGCCAAACCGGTGGCCGAGCCGCAGGCGTTCCTGACGGGCAAGTACGGGCGGCTGCGCAGCGTGGTCGCCACGGACGACGGCGATCTGTGGGTGACCACGAGCAACACGGACGGGCGGGGTGACCCTAGCAAGGAGGATGACCGGATCCTGCGGCTGGACATCAGCTGAGGTTGGGCGGTTCCGGCCCCTTTTCTGGCGGTCTGCTTACACTGGCGGCAGTCCCACATCTACGGGGGTCGCCATGTTCAACCTCATCGACGAGCTGTTCGCGCCCGGCCGCAAGCACACCGAAGAGGAGCGCAACCGGATGGAGTTGACGCTGGAGGACATCGGCGACGGCGCCCCTCCGTGGAAGGGGCCGATAGACCTCGACTCCGGCCAGGTGGTGATCCGCCCCCGCGAGGGCTGACGGCCGCTACGGCACGGGCGCGCTCTACGGCACGGGTGTGCGCACCGGGTCTTCCTCGGGCGCGCGCTGTCCGGGCAGGGGCAGCGGGCCGCGCTCCTCCTCCGGCGCCTCGATGCTGATGCGCGGCAGCGTCCGCTCCAGCCAGCCCGGCAGCCACCAGTTGGCGCCGCCGAGCAGATGCATCAGGGCGGGCACCAGCAGCGTGCGCAGGACGAAGGCGTCCAGGGCGACCGCGGCCGCCAGCCCGATACCGAACATGGCGATGATCCGGTCGCCGCTGAGCACGAACGCCGAGAAGACGGCGATCATGATGACGGCCGCGGAGTTGATGACCCGGCTGGTCTCGGCGAGGCCCACCCGGACCGCGAGCCGGTTGTCGCGGGTGTGCTGCCACTCCTCGTACATCCGGCTGACCAGGAACACCTGGTAGTCCATGGAGAGCCCGAAGAGCACCGACACCATGATCACCGGCAGGAAGGGCTCGATCGGGCCCGCCCGGCCGAGCCCCAGCGGTTCGCTCCCCCAGCCCCACTGGAACACCGCGACGACGACCCCGAAGGACGACGCGACGGCGGCCACATTCATGACCGCCGCCTTGACCGGGATGCCGATGCTGCGGAACGCGAGCAGCAGCAGCACACAGCCGAGCGCCACCACCACCCCGACGAACAGCGGCAGTTTGGAGACGATCACCGCCGCGAAGTCGTCGTACCCGGCGGTCAGCCCGCCGACGTACACCCGCAGCGAGGTGCCCTCCTCGGCCTTCGGCAGGACCTCGGACCGCAGCCGCTCGACGAGCCGCGAGGTGTCGGGCGACTGCGGGGCGGTGGTGGGCACGACGGTGATCACGCCGGTGTCGCCTCCGCCGCCCAGTTCCGCGGCGCTCACCGAGGCGACGCCCTCGGCGGTGCGCAGGGTGGTGGTCAGCCGGGTGAAGGCCATCCGGTCCTCGGCGCCGTCGATGCTGCCGATGAGCGTCAGCGGTCCGTTGAAGCCGGGCCCGAATCCCTCGGCGAGCAGGTCGTACGCCTGCCGGGTGGTCGAGGTCTCGGGGTTGTTGCCCTGGTCGGAGGTGCCGAGCCGGAGCGAGAGGGTGGGCAGGGCGAGGGCCAGCATCACGGCGAGGGCGACCGCGCCCAGCACCTTGGGGTGGCGCTCCACGAAGGACGCCCAGCGGGTGGCGAGGCCGGGCACCGTCCTGGGCCGTGGCCCGTGCTCGGCCAGCCGTCGGCGTTCGCGGCGGCTGAGGGCCCGCATCCCCATCAGCCCGAGCAGCGCGGGCAGCAGGGTGATGGAGGCGGCGACGGTGAGCGCGACCGTCAGCGCGGCAGCGACCGCGACGCCGTTCAGGAAGCTCAGCCGCAGCACCAGCATGCCGAGCAGGGCCAGGCACACGGTCGCGCCCGCGAAGATCACCGCACGGCCCGAGGTGGTCACCGCGCGCTGTGCCGCCTCGGCGACCGGCAGCCCCTGCCGCAGGCCCCGGCGGTGCCGGGTCACGATGAACAGCGCGTAGTCGATGCCGACGCCGAGCCCGATCAGCATGCCGAGCATGGGCGCGAAGTCGGCGACGGTCATGGCGTGGCCGAGCAGCCCGATCGCCGCGTACGCGGTGCCGACGCCGACGAGCGCGGTGGCGATCGGCAGCAGGGCCGCCGCGAGCGAGCCGAAGGCGAGGAAGAGGACGACGGCGGCCACGGCGACGCCGATGGCCTCGCTGAGATGCGCGGACCCGGCCGTCTCGGTGAGCCCGGCGCCCGCGCCGCCCATCTCGATCTCCAGCCCGGGGGCGGCGGCCGAGCGCGCGGTGTCCAGGACCCGGCGCACCTCGTCCTTGCCCAGACCGGCGGCGGGTTCGCGGAAGATGACGGTGGCGTAGGCGGTGCGCTGGTCGGCGCTGATGCGGCTGGTGTCGTCGGTGCCGTACGGGCCGGTGACGGAGACGACGCCGGGCAGTTCGGCGGTGCGCCGCAGCGCCGCGGTCATCCGCCGCTCGACGTCCGCGGAGCGCACGGTTCCGGCGCGGTCGGCGGTGTGCCAGACGATGGTGTCGGTGTCGCCCGCCCGGTCCGGGAACCGCTGCTCCAGCAGGCGCGAGACCTTGGAGGAATCGGTGCCCGGGATGTCGTAGTCGTTCGAGTACGCGGAGCCGGTCACCGCCGCCGCGGCGGCGACCCCGGCGAAGGCGGCCAGCCAGAGCACGATCACGACGGCGCTGCGCCTGATACACCATCGTGCGAGTGCGGCCATGGCTGCTTTCCGGTCTGTGCACCGAGTGCGGCGTGATGTGCTTGTGACCAAAGCACTGTGTCAGCCGGAAAAGATCCTTTGTCCCCTTTGTGGGCTTCGCCACATCCGGAGCAAGTGCCTCCGGAAGCCGTCGGTTCAGCCGCTGACCGAGGGGCGTCCGTTCTCGATGTGCCCGGTGAGGCGGCGGTGGAAGGAGGCGTCGCCCTCGGCCGTCAGCACCAGGTCGTACCAGCCGTGGCCCTCCTTCGCCGAGAACTCCACGGCCCGCGTCGAGCCCGCGCGCACGTTCACCGTCAGCTGCCGCGCCTCCGCGTCGGCCACATAGGCGCGCGGCCGCACGGTGACCTCGATCGCGCGCTCCCCCTTGTTGGTGATGGTGAGCGTGAGCTGCCGACGGCGGGCGTCGATGCCGCCGCGCACCCGCAGCCCGGCCGCCCCGCCCTCGGCCGTGCCCCGGAACTCGCGGCGGAAGCCGTTCGGCCCGGTGACGGTGAAGTCGTAACGGCCGTCCCGCACCGGAACGTCCCAGGTGGACAGGGACCCGGGGGCCACGTCGCGATGCCGGGGCGCCTCGTACTCGCCCGCGTACGGGAAGAGGATGGTGTGCGCGCTGCGTACCCCGGCGTTGGCGAGCGCCAGCCGCATCACCCCCGCCCGCGGCTCGAACACGCCGCACACCTCCGGCTGATACGGCAGCGGGCGGGCCGGGCGCGTGCCCTCCTCCTGCCGCGGCATCCGCTGGTCGGCGGGCGGCTCCGGCGTCCAGTGCTCGCGGTCCGCCGGGGGCGGCCCCGGGTGGCGCAGCGGCTGCGGGGCGGCGGCACCGCCGAAGGCGAAGGCGCCGGTCAGATCGCCGCATACGGTCCGGCGCCAGGCGGAGACGTTCGGCACCTCGATGCCCAGCCACTTCTCCAGGAAGCGGGTGGCGGAGGTGTGGTCGAACAGTTCGGAGCAGACGTAGCCGCCGACCGTCCACGGCGAGATCACCAGCATCGGCACCCGCATCCCCAGGCCCAGCGGCCGGTCCTGCCACCACTCCTCGGCCACGTCGGCGGGCGGGTTGGGCGGCACCACATGGTCGAAGAAGCCGTCGTTCTCGTCGTAGGTGAGGAAGACCGCGGTCTTGCGCCACACCTCGGGGTGGGCGGCGAGCGCGTCCAGCACCGCGTACGTCACGCTGGCGCTGTGCGCGGGGGTGGAGACATCGGGGTGCTCGGAGTCCAGCGGGGACGGCACCAGGTACGACACCTTGGGCAGCCGCCCGGCCGCCACGTCGGCGCGGAACGCCTCCTCGAAGCCGCCCTCCGGGACCCGGCGCAGGCCCCGCTCGAACAGCCGCCGTTCCTCCTCGGTCAGCTTCTCCAGGCCCGCTTCCAGCCCGTCCAGAAGCCGCCGCCGCTCGTCGCCGGACGCCTTCAGCACCTTGGTGTAGAACGCGTTGGCCGTGGTGAAGCCCAGCCCGGCCAGCGCCTTGCGGGCGACGTCCTTGAACGGCCGGTAGAACTCGATGTTGTTGTCCTGGAAGTTGTCCCACTCCTGGTAGACCTGCCAGCTCACCCCGACGCGCTCCAGCACCTCGGCGGTCGTGGTCCAGTCGTAGCCGGGGTGGGTGTCCTCCTCGTACACGTCGTTGCCGACCGCGCGCCCCCCGCCCGGCCCCGGCTCGTAGCCGGTGGTGCCGCTGACCCAGTAGTTGCGGTTGGGGCTGGTGGAGGAGTGGATGGCGGAGTGGTACGCGTCGCAGATGGTGAACGTGTCCGCCAGCTCGTAGTGGAACGGGATGTCCGCACGGTCGAAGTGGACCATGGTGGCCGGGGACTTGGCGGCGATCCAGTTGTCCATCCAGCCGCCGTGCCAGGCTTTCGCCCCGCCGTCCCAGGAGTGGTCGAGCTGGCCCACGAAGCGCAGGTCCTCGCGCTGCGCCTCGGCCGCCTCGCGCGCCCCGAACGGCAGGACGTGGCCGCCGCCCGGCTTCGGCTGCGCGAAGACGCTCTGCCCGCCGGGCAGGGTGACGGCGTTGGGGTCGGCATAGCCGCGGACGCCCCGGAGCGTGCCGAAGTAGTGATCGAAGGAACGGTTCTCCTGCATCAGCAGGACCACATGCTCGATGGCGTCGAGACCGCCGGGCGGCGGGGCCTGGTGCGCGGCGAGGGCGGCCTGCATCGACGGTGGCAGCAACGACCCCGCCGCGACCGCGCCCGTCGCGCCCGCACCGAGTGCGACCAGCTTCCGGCGTGCGATGTCCGATGCCACCTGTGCCTCCCCTGTCCCTGAGTCCGTGAGTCCGTGAGCGTCCGCACGGACGCTAGTGAGGGCAGGTGGCCGGTGAAAGTCCGCGGCGTTACGGAGCGGCGGCCGGACCGTTGTTCCGCGTCCTCATCCGGGCGAGCGCATACCGTGGGCGCCATCCGAACGCGGAAAGCGAGACACCATGGCAGCCACCACCTCCCATGTCCCCTCTCCGGGCCGTCGCCTGCGGATCGGCATCGGCGGTATGCACATCGAATCCAGCACCTTCAGCCCGCACCGCGCCGCCTACGACGACTTCCGGGTCACCCGCGGCGACGAGCTGCTGGCCCGCTACGGCTGGACCCGTGCGGACGGCGACCTGGCCGGAGTCGTCGAATGGGTGCCCCTGGTGCACGCCGTCTCGCTCCCCGGCGGGCCCGTCGAGCCCGCGGCGTACGCCCGTATCAAGGCCGAACTCACCGACCGGATCCGGGCGGCCGGTCCCCTCGACGGGCTGGTGTACGACATCCACGGCGCGATGAGCGTCGTCGGCATGGAGGACGCCGAGGGCGATCTCACCGACGCGGTACGGGGCGCCATCGGGCCCGACGCGCTGATCTCCGCCGCCATGGATCTGCACGGCAACGTCTCGCGCCGCTTCGCCGACCGCCTCGACCTGCTCACCGCGCACCGGCTCGCCCCGCACGAGGACGCCTGGGAGACGCGCGAGCGCGCCGCCCGCACCCTCGTCGCTCGCCTCGCCTCCGGCAAGGGCCGTCCGCACGTCGCCTGGGTCCAGATCCCGGTGCTGCTGCCCGGCGAGAAGACCAGCACCCGGCTGGAGCCCGCCGCCTCGCTGTACGGGCGGCTGGCCGCCGTCGAGGCGCTGGACGGGGTCGTGGACGCGGCGATCTGGGTCGGCTACGCCTGGGCCGACGAGCCGCGCTGCCGCGCCACGGTGGTCGTCACCGGGGACGATCCCGCGCTCGTCGTCGACCAGGCGCGGTCGCTGGCCCGCGAATACTGGGAGGTGCGGCGCGACTTCGCCTTCGTCGGGCCCACCGGCAGCGCCGACGAATGCGTCGCCGCCGCCCTCGCCTCCCCCGACCGTCCCTTCCTCATCAGCGACTCCGGCGACAACCCGACGGCGGGTGGGGCCGGTGACCTCGCGTACATGCTGCGTCGTCTGCTCGCCCACGACGATCTGGCCGCCGGGCGCGCCACCGCCCTCCACGCGGGCATCACCGACCCGGGGGCGGTCGCGCGATGCCTTGCCGCGGGAGTGGGGGCGGCGGTCTCGCTGTTCGTCGGCGGGCACATCAGTGGTGCCTCGGCGCGCTATTCACTGACCGGCGAGGTGGTCGCTTTGTGGCGGGACGACGTGGGCGGTGACGTCGCGGCCGTTCGGCGCGGTGGGGTGACCGTGATCCTGACGGGCCGTCGCAAGCCGTTCCATCGGCTGGTGGATTTCGGGGGGCTGGATCCTCGGATGTACGACCTGGTGGTGGTGAAGATCGGCTATCTGGAGCCGGAGCTGTACGAAATGGCGGCCGATTGGCGGCTGGCCCTGACGCCGGGTGGGGTGGACCAGGACCTGCTGCGGCTGGGCCACCGGCGGGTGACGCGCCCCCTGTACCCCTTCGACGACCCCATGCCAGAACCGGACCTGACCCCGGCCCTGCTGTAGCGCCTGCGGCGCGCGGCCCCCGGTTGGGGGCTCCGCCCCCAAACCCCCGCTCCTCAAACGCCGGAGGGGCTGGATATGCCCCACGTTGTGGGCAACTGTTCCGCTGGGCGGAACGGGTGGGCACAACCCGGCCACCGGGCCGCACGCGACGGCGGCGGGGTGCTCACCGCGCACCCCGCCGCCGTCGGTGAGAGGGCCTAGCCCTCTACGCCCAGCTTCTGCAGGATCAGCTCGCGCACCCGCGCCGCATCCGCCTGGCCGCGCGTCGCCTTCATGACGGCACCGACCAGCGCGCCCGCCGCCGCGACCTTGCCGCCGCGGATCTTGTCCGCGATAGCGGCATTGGCGGCGATCGCCTCGTCCACGGCCGTGCCCAGCGCGCCCTCGTCGGAGACGACCTTCAGGCCGCGGGCGGCCACGACCTCGTCCGGGGAGCCCTCACCGGCCAGCACGCCCTCGATCGTCTGGCGGGCCAGCTTGTCGTTGAGGGAGCCCTCGTCGACCAGGGCGCAGACCCGGGCGACCTGGGCCGGGGTGATGGGGAGGGCGGCGAGCTCGGTGCCCTCCTCGTTGGCGCGGCGGGCCAGCTCGCCCATCCACCACTTGCGTGCAGCGCCCGCATCCGCCCCCGCGTCCATCGTCGCGGTGATGAGGTCGATGGCGCCCGCGTTGAGCACGGACTGCATCTCGTGCTGCGAGATGCCCCACTCCTCCCGCAGCCGGGTGCGCCGCACCCGCGGCAGCTCCGGAAGCGTGCCGCGCAGCTCCTCGACCCACTCGCGCGAGGGCGCGACGGGCACGAGGTCCGGCTCGGGGAAGTAGCGGTAGTCCTCGGCCTCTTCCTTGATCCGGCCGGAGGTCGTGGAGCCGTCCTCCTCGTGGAAGTGACGGGTCTCCTGGATGATCGTCCCGCCATCGCCCAGCACCGCCGCGTGGCGCTGGATCTCGAAGCGGGCGGCGCGCTCGACGGACCGCAGCGAGTTGACGTTCTTCGTCTCGGAGCGGGTGCCGAACTTGTCGGCGCCGTGCGGCCGCAGCGACAGGTTCACGTCGCACCGCATCTGGCCCATCTCCATGCGCGCCTCGGAGACCCCGAGCGCCTTGATCAGCTCGCGCAGCTCGGCGACGTACGCCCGGGCGACCTCGGGGGCCTTCTCCCCGGCTCCGACGATCGGCTTGGTGACGATCTCGATGAGCGGGATCCCGGCCCGGTTGTAGTCCAGGAGGGAGTGCGAGGCGCCGTGGATACGGCCCGTCGCGCCGCCCACGTGGGTGGACTTGCCGGTGTCCTCCTCCATGTGGGCGCGCTCGATCTCGACGCGGAAGATCTCGCCGTCGACGTCGACGTCCAGATAGCCGTTGAAGGCGATCGGCTCGTCGTACTGCGAGGTCTGGAAGTTCTTCGGCATGTCCGGATAGAAGTAGTTCTTCCGGGCGAAGCGGCACCATTCGGCGATCTCGCAGTTCAGCGCGAGACCGATCTTGATGGCGGACTCGACGCCGATCGCGTTGACGACGGGCAGCGAGCCGGGCAGGCCGAGGCAGGTGGGGCAGGTCTGCGAGTTGGCGTCGGCGCCGAGCGACGTCGAACACCCGCAGAACATCTTGGTCTTGGTGCCGAGTTCGACATGGACCTCAAGCCCCATCACGGGCTCGTAAGCGGCCAGGGCGTCCTCGTACGACACCAGTTCAGTGACGGTCACGGAAAACTAACCTCTCAACCCGCGAGGACGTCGTCGTCGCCCATGCGCTTCAGCTCGCGGACGAGCAGGGCGACGCCGGTGGCGATGGCGGCGGCGGACACCACCGCGTCGACCAGCTGCAGCTTGTCGTTCTCGAAGCGGGCCTTCTTGGCCTGCTTGATCACACTGACCGCGCCGAACAGCGAGGTCCCGATGGACAGGTAGGTGCCGGCCTTGGACTTCTTGAAACCCTTGGCCTTCTTGATGGCGCTCATAGGGACGGTGCCTCCTCGATCAGCGGGTGGCCCCAGCGTTCGGTGAGCGCGGCCTCGACCGCGGCACCGACCCGGTAGAGCCGGTCGTCGGCCATGGCCGGAGCGATGATCTGCAGTCCGACGGGCAGACCGTCCTCCGGCGACAGGCCACAGGGCAGTGACATGGCCGCGTTCCCCGCCAGGTTCGACGGAATCGTGCACAGGTCGGCGAGGTACATCGCCATCGGGTCGTCGGCGCGCTCGCCGATCGGGAAGGCGGTGGTCGGCGTGGTCGGCGAGATCAACACGTCGACCTGCTCGAACGCCTTCTCGAAGTCCTGGGTGATCAGGGTACGGACCTTCTGCGCCGAGCCGTAGTACGCGTCGTAGTAGCCGGAGCTGAGCGCGTACGTACCGAGGATGATCCGGCGCTTGACCTCCGCGCCGAAGCCCTCGGCCCGGGTGAGCGCGGTGACCTCCTCGGCGGACTTGGTGCCGTCGTCGCCCGCCCGCAGGCCGTAGCGCATGGCGTCGAAGCGGGCCAGGTTGGACGAGCACTCCGAAGGCGCGATCAGGTAGTACGCGGCCAGCGCCTTGTCGAAGGACGGGCAGGAGATCTCCACGATCTCGGCACCCAGCTCGCGCAGCAGCTCGACCGACTCGTCGAAGCGCTGCATGACACCGGCCTGGTAGCCCTCGCCCGCGAACTCCTTGACCACGCCGACGCGCATGCCGTGCACGCTGCCGTTACGGGCCGCCTCGACGACCGCCGGAACGGGGGCGTCGATGGAGGTCGAGTCGAGCGGGTCGTGCCCGGCGATCACCTCGTGCAGCAGGGCCGCGTCCAGCACGGTACGGGCGCAGGGGCCGCCCTGGTCGAGCGAGGACGAGAAGGCGACCATGCCGTACCGGGAGACCGCCCCGTACGTCGGCTTGACGCCGACCGTGCCGGTGACGGCGGCGGGCTGCCGGATGGAGCCGCCGGTGTCGGTGCCGATGGCCAGCGGCGCCTGGAAGGACGCGAGGGAGGCGGAGGAGCCGCCGCCCGATCCGCCGGGGATGCGGGTGAGGTCCCACGGGTTGCCGGTGGGTCCGTACGCGCTGTTCTCGGTCGAGGACCCCATGGCGAACTCGTCCATGTTGGTCTTGCCGAGCACGATGACGTCCGCGGCCTTCAGCCGCTGGGTCAGCGTCGCGTCGTACGGCGGAATCCACCCTTCGAGGATCTTGGAGCCGACGGTGGTCGGGATCCCCTTGGTGGTGAAGATGTCCTTGAGCGCGAGCGGGACCCCGGCCAGCGGGCCCAGTTCCGCTCCGCGCGCCCGCTTCTCGTCGACGGCGCGGGCCTGCGCGAGGGCGCCCTCGCGGTCCACGTGCAGGAAGGCGTGCACCTTCTCGTCCACGGCCTCGATACGGGCCAGATGGGCTTCGGTGACCTCGACGGCGGTCAGCTCGCCGGAAGCGACCTTGGCGGCGATCTCCGCCGCGGTGAGCCTGATCAGATCAGTCATGCGGGTCAGTCCTCCCCCAGGATCTGCGGCACCTTGAAACGCTGCTGCTCCTGGGCCGGGGCGCCGGACAGCGCCTCCTTCGGGGTCAGCGACGGACGGACCTCGTCCGGCCGCATGACGTTGGTCAGGGGCAGCGGGTGGGAGGTCGGCGGTACGTCTTGATCGGCGACCTCGGAGACGCGGGCCACCGCGCCGATGATGTCGTCCAGCTGTCCGGCGAAGTGATCCAGCTCTTCGGCCTTCAGCTCCAGACGCGCCAGCCGTGCGAGGTGGGCAACCTCCTCGCGCGTGATGCCAGGCATGCAGCGATCCTCAGGGTGAGTGTGAAGTGTTTTCCGGGCCCAATCCTATGGCGCCCCCCACACCCCGCGCGAAACGCTTAGCGGTGCCGCGCTCAGCCCTGTGGGTTTCGTTGCCGGGTGCGGGCCGGTGGGTGGGTTGTGCCCACCCGTTCCGCCCCGCGGAACGATTGCCCACAACCTGCTACGTCACCGCGTCCTCTTCCGCGGGAGCGGAATCCCGCTCCTCGCGGTGCCAGCCGCTTTCGCCTCGGGCGCGGAGCCACGCCGTGGTCTCGTCGGGCGGCATCGCGGCCGCCACCAGCCAGCCCTGCACCGCGTCACAGCCCAGGTCCCGCAGCCGCTCCCACGTCTCGTCGTCCTCGACGCCCTCGGCGACCACCAGCAGACCCAGCGAATGCGCGAGATCGACCGTGCAGCGCACGATCTCCGCGTCCTCGTTGTCCACGGCGAGCCGGGCCACGAACGAACGGTCGATCTTCAGCTCGCTCACCGGCAGCCGCCGCAGATGGACCAGCGACGAATAGCCGGTGCCGAAGTCGTCCAGGGACATCTTCACCCCGTGCCCGGTGAGCCCGGCGAGGGTGTCGGCGGCCCGCTGCGGGTCCTCCAGCAGCACGTGCTCCGTTATCTCCAGCTGGAGCGCCCCGGCCGGGACCCCGTGCCGGGCGAGCCGCCCGGCGACGGCTCCGGCGAAGCCGGGGGTGTGCACATCGCGCGGCGAGACGTTGACGGCGACCGGCACCATCAGCCCGTCGGCGCGCCAGCGCGCGACCTGGCCGAGCGCGGTCTCCAGGACGTATTCGGTGAGCCGGGGCATCAGCCCGGAGCTCTCGGCCATGGAGATGAACTCGTCCGGCGGCACCTTCCCCCGGTCCGGGTGCACCCAGCGGACCAGCGCCTCCAGCCCGGCGACATGGCCGTCGAAGCCGACCTTGGGCTGGTAGTGCAGCTCGACGTCGCCCGCGTCCAGGGCGCGCCGCAGATCGCCCAGCAGACCGAGCCGGTCGGGGGTGTTGCCGTCGCGCCGCGCCTCGTACAGCTCGACGCCGCTGCGGTCCCGCTTGGCCTGGTACATGGCGACGTCCGCGCGGCGCAGCAGCCCCTCGGCGTCGAGCGCGTGGTCGGGGTAGACGGCGACCCCGGCGCTAGCCTCCAGCACCAGGGTCAGCCCGTCCAGGTCGAGCGGCGACCCGAGGTCGCCGACGAGGACGCGGGCGCTGCGCTGGGCGCTGGTGAGCGAGTCGGTGGTGGGCAGCAGGACGGCGAACTCGTCGCCGCCGAGCCGCGCCACCTCGGCGCCGCGGGGCAGCGCCAGCCGCAGCCGCTCGGCGATCTGGAGCAGCAGCCGGTCGCCCGCCAGATGGCCGAGGGTGTCGTTGACCGAGCGGAAGCGGTCGAGGTCCAGCAGGACGAGCGCGGTGCGGGCCCCGGCCCGCTCGGCCTCGTCCAGCGCGGTCCAGGTGCGCTCCAGCAGCCACTGGCGGTTGGGCAGCCCGGTGAGCGGGTCGCGCAGCTGCTCCTCGGCCCGCACCCGGGCGATCCACAGCGTGGAGTCGAGGGCGACCAGCGGCACCGCGAACAGCGGGAGCAGCAGCGGGGTGTCCCCGGCGACGACGACGATGAGCGGGGCGATGCCCAGCAGCGCGATGCCCACGAGGGCCTGCCGGAAGAGGGCGGTGCGGGCGACGGTGGGCAGTCCGGCGCCGGGGGGCGCGAGGGAGTACCACAGCAGGCCGCGGGTGATCACGAGGTACACGGCGGCGGCCAGGATCGTCTGGGGGATGGCGGATGCCTGCCAGGTGTCGGTGTGCCAGGGCCGCTCGACGGAGGGGGTGGTGCCGAAGGCGGCGAGGGTGAGGGCGGCCGCGCCGACGCCGAGGATGTCGACCGCGCCGTGTGTCACCGCCTGCCGCCAGCGGTGCCGCCGGGCGGCGCCGACCAGGACCACCACAGCGAGGCTGACGAGCATCGCGGGCATCCAGCCGTAGAGCAGCAGCGCGGCCAGGGTTAACGCGGAGCCCGATCCGGTGCCGCCCCACCAGCGGTCCCGGCCGAGGGCGACCAGATGACCGACGATGATTCCGGTGAGGACCGCGAGCGACCAGCCCACGGTGCCGTCGGGAAAGAGCGCATGGCCCGCGTCGAGCACTCGGAATACTCCGATGCCGAGTGCGAAAGCGGCCATGGCGACCGCGGCGGCGGGCAACGCGGGAAGCAGAACCCGGCGCAGCCGCGACGCCGGTGCGGCGCTTTCGGTCGGTTTCATACCCGTCCCTCTCACAGCCGGCGGTGCCAGCGCCACGGCAGGCGCACACCTCAACAGTAGGCGGCAGAAGGTCATGGCGGGCGGCGATCGGCAGCGGTTGCCCGAATGCCGCCCGACGATCCATAACCTTCTGGTATGCGCTGTAAGGGTGATGCCCGCTGGCTGTGCCCGGGAAGTGCTCCCAGTCGCATTCCGGCCAGCTTTGAACGGGGTTAGCGCCGAAGTTGGCCGGACTACTGCGCCGGACGGGTGGCCGGACTACTCATAGTGAGCGACTTGACTACCCCTCGGACTTCTCCGCGGGCTCCTCCGCCGACTCCTCCGCGGGCTCTTCCGGAGGCGCTACGGCGACCTCGCGTGCGGCGTCGGGGCCTTGTTCGAGGAGGACGCCGAATCCGTCGTCATCGAGCACGGGGACCTTCAACTGCATGGCCTTGTCGTACTTCGAACCGGGATTGTCGCCGACGACCACGAAATCGGTCTTTTTCGAAACAGAGCCGGTGACTTTCGCACCACGGTTCTGCAGGGCCTCCTTGGCACCGTCCCGGGTGTGCGATTCCAGCGTGCCCGTGACCACCACGGTCAGCCCCTTGAGCGGCAGCGGGCCCTCATCCTCGGCCGCCTCCTCCTCCAGGCGCACCCCGGCGCGCCGCCACTTCTCCACGATCTCCCGGTGCCAGTCCACGGCGAACCACTGCTTCACCGAGGTGGCGATGATTCCGCCGACGCCCTCGGTGGCCGCCAGCTCCTCCTCGCTGGCCTCGGCGATCCGGTCCAGCGAGCGGAATTCCCGGGCCAGCGCGGTGGCCGCGACCGGGCCGACATGACGGATCGAAAGGCCGGTGATGATCCGGGCCAGCGGGCGCTGCTTGGCGGCCTCGATATTGGCCAGCATCGCCAGGGCGTTCTTCTTCGCCTCGCCCTTCTGGGTGGCGAAGAAGGTGACGACCTTCTCCTCCCCCGTCTCCGGATCGCGCTTGGGCAGCCCGCTGTCCGGGTCCATCACATACGACCGAATGGGCAACAGTTGTTCGATCTTCAGATCGAAGAGATCGCCCTCGTCCCTCAGCGGCGGCTCGGCGGGCTCCAGCGGCTGGGTGAGGGCGGCCGCGGCGACATAACCGAGGTTCTCGATGTCCAGGGATTTCCGCCCCGCGAGATAGAAAATCCGCTCGCGCAGCTGCGCCGGGCAGGACCGGCTGTTGGGACACCGAAGATCGATGTCGCCCTCCTTGGCGGGCTGGAGCGGCGTTCCGCACTCCGGGCACTCGGACGGCATCACGAATTCGCGCTCGCTGCCGTCCCGCAGATCGGCGACCGGACCCAGGATCTCCGGAATGACATCGCCCGCTTTACGCAGCACGACGGTGTCACCGATCAGCACACCTTTGGCCTTGACTACGTCCTGGTTGTGCAGTGTCGCGAATTCGACCTCCGAGCCCGCGACTGTGATCGGCTCAACCACCGCATAAGGCGTCACCCGCCCCGTGCGCCCCACCCCTACCCGGATGTCGACCAGCTTGGTGTTGACCTCCTCGGGCGGGAACTTCCAGGCGATGGCCCAGCGCGGTGCCCGCGAGGTGGAGCCGAGCCGCCCCTGCAGCGGGATCTCGTCCAGCTTGATGACCGCGCCGTCGATCTCGTGCGCCACCGAGTGCCGGTGCTCGCTGTCCCCGTAGTACGCGATGTACTCGCGGACGCCCTCGATCGTGTCGACCACCTTGAAGTGGCCCGCGGTCGGCAGCCCCCACGCGTGCAGCAGCTCGTACGCCTGCGACAGCCGGTCGATGGCGAAGCCCTCGCGCGCACCGATCCCGTGGACCACCATGTCCAGCGGACGGCTGGCGGTGACCTTCGGGTCCTTCTGGCGCAGCGAACCCGCCGCCGCGTTCCGCGGGTTGGCGAACGGCGCCTTGCCCGCCTCCACCAGCCGCGCGTTCAGCTCGTCGAACGCCTTCCGGGGCAGGAAGACCTCGCCGCGCACCTCCACCAGCGCCGGGACGCTGTCGCCCGTCAGCCGGTTGGGGATCTGGGCGATGGTGCGCACGTTGGGGGTGATGTCCTCGCCGGTGCGCCCGTCGCCACGGGTCGCGGCGCGGGTCAGCCGCCCGTGCTCATAGGTGAGGTTGACCGCGAGGCCGTCCACCTTCAGCTCGCACAGGAAGTGGTACGCGCCGGTGCCCAGCTCCTTGGCGATCCGGTCGGCCCAGGTGCCCAGCTCGTCGTCGTCGAACGCGTTGTCCAGGCTGAGCATCCGCTCGCGGTGCGCGACCTCGGTGAACTCCGTCTCGTACGCCCCCGCCACCTTCTGGGTGGGCGAATCGGGGGTCCGCAGCTCGGAGTGCTCCTCCTCCAGCGCCTCCAGCCTGCGCAGGAGCCTGTCGAACTCCGCGTCGCTGACGATCGGGGAGTCCTTCACGTAGTACCGGAAGCGGTGCTCCTCTACCTGCTCAGCGAGCTTGGCGTGCTCATCCCGTGCCTCAGCGGGCACCGTCGACTGCTGTTCGCCAGCCACCGTGTCGTCCTCCAGTCACTCAGGGTTGTCCGCGAGCGATCTCGCGGCCCGGACACAGTGGGCCAGCGCGGCGCGCGCGTACCCGGGCGAAGCGCCCGCGAGCCCGCACGACGGCGTGATCACCACGGACTCCGCGAGAGTCCCCGGTGACAGCCCCAGCCTGCGCCACAGCGTCCTGACACCCCCGACGCTACCGGCAGGGTCCGACAACGCGGTGTCGGTGCCGGGGACGGCGCCGACGAACAGCGCCGTGCCACCCTCCACGGCCTCCCCGATCGCCTCCTCCTCACGCTCCGTGAGCAGCGAGAAGTCGAACGAGACCCCGCTCGCCCCCGAGCGCCGCAGCAGCCCGAACGGCACGTTCGGCGCGCACGAGTGCACCACCACGGGCGCCTCCGCCGCCGCCACCAGGTCCCGCAGCGCGCCCTCCACCACGCCCCGGTCCACGGCGGCGTGGGTGCGGTAGCCGCTGGCGGTACGGACGGTTCCGGTCAGCACCGCCGTCAGCGACGGCTCGTCCAGCTGGAGCACCACCTCGGCGCCGGGCACCCTGCGGCGCACCTCGGCCAGATGCGCGCGCACGCCCTCGGCCAGCGAGGCCGTCAGGTCGCGGCAGGCCCCCGGGTCGCTCAGCGCGACCTCGCCGTTCCGCAGCTCCAGGCTCCCGGCCAGGGTCCACGGCCCGACGGCCGACACCTTGAGCGCCCCGCGGTGGCCTTGCGCGAACTCCTCCAGCGCGTCCAGGTCCTCGCCCAGCCAGGACCGCGCCCGCCGGGTGTCCCGCCCCGGCCGGTCGCTGATCCGCCAGCCGCTCGGCTCCACATGGGCGTACACCTCGACGAGCATCCCGGCGGTGCGCCCGATCATGTCCGCGCCGGGCCCCCGCGAGGGCAGCTCCGGAAGGTACGGCAGGGCTTCGAGGGACCCGGTGACGGTCTTGGCGGCCTCCCGCGCATCGCCCTCCGGCATCGACCCGATGCCGGTCGCGGCGCCCGCGCCCCAGCTGTGCTTGTTGGTCTTCTCGCTCACCCCGAAAGCCTATGGGGTGGACCGCACCGCCCTCAGCCGCGCGGGCGCACCTGAAGATCCGTGATCTCCGCGTCGCGCGGCAGGTCGAGCGCGGTGAGGACGGTCGTGGCGACGGTCTCGGGCGCGATCCAGCGCTCCGCGTCGTACTCCTTGCCCTCCTGCTGATGCACCTTCACCTGCATCGGCGTCGCCGTGCGCCCCGGGTAGACGGTCGTCACCCGCACGCCGTTGCCGCTCTCCTCCCAGCGCAGCGCGTCCGCCAGGGCCTTCAGCCCGTGCTTGCTGGCCGCGTACGCGCCCCACTGGGCGTTGGCGCGCAGCCCCGCGCCGGAGTTGAGGAAGATGACATGGCCCTGGGCCAGCCGGAGCTGCGGCAGCAGCAGCCGGGTCAGCTCGGCGGGCGAGACCAGGTTGGCGGCGAGCTGGCGGTTCCACGCCTTGGGGGTCAGCTCGCCGATCTCGCCGAGATCGACCACGCCCGCGCTGTGCAGCAGCGAGTCCAGCCGCTCGGGCAGCTCCTGGTGGCTCAGCGCCCATGACAGCTTCTCCGGGTCCGCCAGGTCGCCGACGATCGTGTGCGCCCCCGGGAACCGCCCGGCCAGCTCCTTCGCCCGCCCGGCATCCCGCGCCAGCAGCCACACCTCGTCGCCGCGCCCGGCCAGCCGCTCGGTGAGCGCCGTGCCGATGCCCGAGCCTGCCCCAGTGATCAGATGCGTTCCCATGCCCCCAGCTTGCCGCACCTTCTCCGGGCGCACGGCATCACCCTCTTGACGCTCCGCTCGAACTTGCGTTAGAACTTCTCACGAACACAAGAAGTCCTAACTGGAGGCCCTCATGCCGAGCATTCGTCCGTTAGTGCGTGCCGCCATCGCCGTCACCGGCATCCTCGCGGTCGCCGCCCCCGCCCAGGCGCAGGCCGCGACCCCGAGCCCTTCGTCCACCTGCCATGGAGCGGGCGTCGACCCCGGCGCGCTCATCCGCCACCGGACCGACACCGTGATCAAGGCGCCGCTGAGCACCATTTGGAAGCTGCAGACCGAGGTGGAGCGCTGGCCCGACTGGCAGGCCCCCGTCCTCACCATGAAGCGCCTCGACCCGGGCCCGCTGCGGAAGGGGTCGCGGTTCCGCTGGACCACCCCGGCGCCCGCCACCCCCACGACACCCGAGACCACCCTGAACATCACCTCGACCGTCCGCCAACTCCAGCGCGGCTCCTGCATCCTGTGGAAGGGACCCGCGATCGGCGAAGGGCTGCGCATCGACGAGGGCGTCCATCTATGGACCTTCACCAAGGTCCGGGGCGGCGTGCGGGTGCACACCGAAGAGACGTGGACCGGCGACCAGGTCGAAGCCGATGTCCCCACCGCGACCGAGGCCCTCGGCCGGGGTCTCGAACAGTGGCTGCGCGACCTGAAGGCCACCGCCGAGGCGGATCAGACGGCCTCCAGGTAGGCCATGGCCTCCGCGCCGTTCTCCGCGAAGTGCACCAGCTCGCTCAGCGGGCGCGGCAGGAAGCCTTCCGCCTCCATGCGCTGGAACTGCTGCTTCAGCCCGTCGTAGAACCCCGCCGTGTTCAGCAGCACGACCGGCTTGATGTGCAGCCCGTGCTTCTTCAGCTCCAGGATCTCCGTCGCCTCATCCAGCGTCCCGGTCCCGCCCACCATGATCACGACCGCGTCGGCCCGGGCGAGCAGCTGCGCCTTGCGCTCGGCGAGGTCCTTGGTGACCACCATCTCGTCGGCACCCTCCCGGGCCCGGTCCGCCAGGAACTCCACCGAGATCCCGACCAGCCGCCCGCCGTGCTCCTGCACCCCGTCGGCCATCACCTTCATCAGCCCGACGTCCGACCCGCCCCAGACGAGGGAGTGCCCGCCCTTGCCGATCAGCTCGGCGAACTCCCGGGCGGGGGCGGTGTAGCGGTCGTCGAGGTCGGCGGCGGAGCAGAAGACGCAGATATTCATGGCCGTCACCCTACGAGCCGGGTGCGGCACCTTCACGGCTCCGCGCCACGCGGAGCGCGTCGTACAGGGCCTCGGCGAGCCGGGAGGAGAGAAAACGGAACTCGCCGGGCGGGACTTTGGGGTCAGCGAGCATCGCGCGGGCGTGGGTGAGCAGTTCGTCTCCGGTGGAGAGCTGCATGTCCTCGACCTCGTCAGCGAGGGCGGCTACGGGGCCGTCGCCATCGGTGGAGAGATAGCAGGGACGGCCGTCGGGAGTCGACCAGGGTAGCAAGCGGAGGCCGGTCTGTGAGGTGACTTCGCGTGACATGTGCCTACTGTCACAGGTCGCGTCTAGCCTGGTCACCGAATCGTCGTGACGGTGCGTTAGCGCTCCGCGACTGTGCGATCTGTGCGATGTGGAGGGGGCATGACCCAACGGAAGAAGAAGCCGTCACCGGCCGCGAGGGTGTTCGGTGCGCAGTCCCGCATGATGCGGGAACGGCTCGGATGGACGATGAAGGACCTGGAGAAGCGGGTTCCCTATACGGAGTCGATGATCGCCAAGGTGGAGCGGGCGGAGCGGGTGCCGAAGCCGCCGTATGTGGTGGCGGTGGATGATGCGCTGGGCGCGCAGGGGCTGCTGATTGAAGCGGCGAAGCTGCTGTGGCAGGACGGGCCGTTCGAATGGGCCCACGAGTACATGGACTTGCAGGCACAAGCCTTGGCCCTGCACTTCTACTCCACGCACGTGTTCCCTGGACTGCTCCAGACCGAGGGTTTCGCCCGGGCGGTGTTCCGATCCCTGCGTCCCAGTCTGGGACGACGCGGAATTGGAGCAGGCCGTCCAGAGACGACTGGCGGCACAACAGGTGCTAAGCCTCAAGCCCGCGCCCAGATTGCACTTCGTGCTGGAGGAAGCCGTCCTGCGGAAGACACTGGGCGGCAGCGAGGTGTGGCAAGCACAGTTGCAGCACGTGCTGCAGTGCGCCGCGCTCCATAACCTCCAGCTTCAGATCATGCTCGACTCGCGAGAGACCAACGCGGGTGTCGATGGCCCCTTCGTGCTGCTGGAGACTCCGGACCACCGCACGATCGCATATGTCGAAGGCCAACGTGGCAGCTACTTCCTGCCGGACCCCGATGACGTAAGCGCGCTCAGCCACGCCTATGGCACGATCCAGTCGCAAGCCCTGGACCCCGAAGCGTCGGTGGCCTTCATCAAGCGACTGTTGGCGGGAGACCAATGAGTAGCGAACTGGCCTGGTTCAAGAGCAGCTACAGCGGCGGCTCTGGGGAGGCATGTGTCGAAGTCGCCATCGAATGGCGCAAGTCCAGCTACAGCGGTGCCGAAGGCAACGCCTGCGTCGAGGTCGCCGCGTGCCCCGGCGCCGTGCACGTCCGCGACTCCAAGGACATCGCGATACCGGCCCTCACCGTCACCGCCCCCGCCTGGGCGGCCTTCGTCGCCTTCGCCGCCGCCCGCGACGCGGGCTGATTGTCAGTGGCCCCTCCTACGGTCTGAGCAGTGAGACCCGCCGGACAAGGCGGCGGGTCCGTCCTGGGGAGGGGTCTGCCGTGTCGACGACGTATCTGGAGCTGTCGCAGGAAGGCGAAGGCGCGCACAAGTTCTACGAGGTCGCCGTCGACGGGCTGACCGTGACGGTGCGGTACGGGCGGATCGGCGCCGGCGGGCAGACGCAGACGTCGACGTTCGCCACGGCCGAGAAGGCGAAGGCCGCCGCCGCGAAGAAGCTCGGGGAGAAGGTCCGCAAGGGGTACGCCCCGGCCGTTCCCGGGCAGCGGGCCCCGCGCCGGGTGACGCGGCGCCAGGTGACCTCCGCTCCGTCCACCGCCCGCGCCGTGGCCCCCGTGCTGTGGCGGTTCCGCACCGGCTCGTCGGCATTCGGCATCCACGTCGATGACGACCGTTGCTGGGTCGGCAACCAGGCGGGGGATGTCTTCACCCTGGACCACGACGGCGGCGTCCTCGCCCGCTTCAGCCTGCCGGACGGGGTGAAGTGCCTGGTGGCCGACGACTTCTGGATCTACGCGGGCTGTGACGACGGCAAGGTCTACGACCTGTCCTCGAAGCTGCCGTTCGCGGCGTACGACATCGCGGCCGACATCGACATCTTCTGGCTGGACATCCATGAGGGCGTCCTGAACGTCTCTGACCAGGACGGTCGGCTCACCGTCATCGACCACGAGGACGAGCACCAGTGGGCCCGCCGCAGCGTGGGCCGGAGCGGCTGGATGGTCCGCGCCGATGACCGGGCCGTCTACCACGGCCACGAGCAGGGCGTCACCGCCTACGCTCCCGACGGCGGCGGCGAGCTGTGGCACAGGCAGACCACGGGCTCCGTTCTGTTCGGCTGGCAGGAGGCCGACAGCGTGTACGCGGGGACCGGGCGCCACGTGGTCGAGCGGCTGTCGAAGGCGACCGGCGCGGTCGAGGCCACCTATGCCTGCGACCACGCGGTGTACTCGTGCGCCACCTCGCCCGGTGGGCGGTTCGTCTTCGCCGGTGACTCGGCGTCGTCCGTCTACTGCTTCGACCAGGACGGCACGCGCCTGTGGAAGCTCGGCACGGGCGGCGGCTCGGCGCTGTCGATGCAGTACCACGAGACCCGGCTGTACCTGGTGACCACGGACGGCTCGCTGGTGTGCGTGGACGCGAGCGAGGCGGCCATCTCAGCCGCGCATCAGGGCACAGTGCCCGCTGTGCGCGACGTCAAGCTCGCCGCCGCGCTGCCGACCTACGCCCCGGCCACGGCCGTGGGCTCGGTGACCACCGTCGCCCAGGCCCCGGCCGGGTCGGTCGTCGTCGAGTGCGTGCAGGACGGTGGCCGGGTCCGGGTGCACGTGGTGTCCGAGGGCTACGACCCGTCCTGGAACGTCCAGTTCCCCCGGGCCATACGGGAGCCCGGCGCGCGCTATGTCGTGGACACCCTGCACGCGGCGGCGGGCGGCTTCTACCGGGTCCGCGGTGACATCCAGCGGCTGCTCTGACCCGGCCGCTCAGGCGTGCGCGCGGGGCTCGCGCATGCCGTCGAGGATGCGGGTCCAACTGTCGGTGCCGTGCCCGGCGTCGATGGCTCGGCGGTAGTACGCCTGCACGGCACCCGGGAGTGATGTGTCGACACCGACGGACTTCGCGGTCGCGTAGATGTGGTCGGCGGTGGCGCCCATCATGATCGCGTTGGCGGCCTCACCCGGGTGTTCGCCCGCGTCGATGCGCGCTCCGAGCTTCTCCATGCCGTCGGCGGCCATCATGTCCGGGATCGCCTTGAACAGTTGCATGACCTCGGGCAGGAACACCTCCGCGCTGATTCCCGCCGAGCCGACAAGAGCGGTGGCGTGCATGAACCCGGCCAGCGTCGTCAGGAAGACGTCGAGATGGGCCTGGTACATCAGCTGGGCACGCCCCGGATCGTCGCCCAGGAAGCGCGGTTCGCCGATGCGGGCGAGCGTGGCGCGGTGGGTGCCGAACGCCTCCGCGTCGCCGCTGTAGTACACGTACGACAGGTCCGTGCCGACCATGGGCTCGGGCACCATCACCCCGCCCGCCACGAACGACGCTCCGTGCGAGGCCGCCCATGACGCCGCCTCGCGGGTCTTGCCGGGGGTGTCCGAGCTGAGATTGACCAACGTGCGCCCGGCCAGCGATTCCGTCGCGTCGCCGAGGACGTCCCACATGGCCTGATAGTCGGTCAGGCTGAGAATGACGAGCTTGCTGGCGGCCACCGCGTCGGAGGGGGTGGCCGCGAGCTTCGCCCCGGCCGAAACCACGTCGTCCGCACGGCTCGGCGTGCGGTTCCACACCGTGACCGGGTGCCCGGCCTCGATCAAGGTACGTGTCATCGCCTGGCCCATGGGCCCCAGGCCGAGCACGGTGACAGGTGAAAGCGCGGGCATAACGGCATCCCCTCAAATGTTCGAATATCGCTTGCCCATCACTTTCGCCGCCGCGACGATCACGCGGAAGTACCGACTAATTAGTGGGGTACGCACCCTTTGGTGCGTACCCCGTCGCCGAGACGGAGCGAGGAACACTCATGGCACCCCGCAAGGGCCCTTACATCTGCGGAATCGACGCCGCGCTCGATGTCGTCAGCGGCAAGTGGAAGGGCCTCGTCCTGTGGGAGCTGCACGCCCACGGCACCCGCCGCTACGCCGAACTGCGCCGTGCCCTGCACGGGGTCAGCGAGAAGATGCTCACGCAGCATCTGCGCCAGATGGAAGAGGACGGCCTCATCAGCCGCACGGTCCACGCGGAGGTGCCACCCCGGGTCGAATACGCCCTGACCGAGGCGGGCGCGGCACTCAACGAAGCGCTTCAGCCGCTGGGTGAGTGGGGCCGGGGGCGGATACGCCGCGATGGGCTCGGCGTGGTCGACGCGGCGGCGCCCTGACCGGATGCCGGGCGACCGTCGCCCGGTGGGGCGGGGCCAGGTGCCGGGGAGCCGACAGCCGGTGGGGCGGCGCACTAACCAAGAACCCTGGTAGAGAACTCCCCACCCACCCACCCCGCCCAACTCATCACCCCATCGGGTGACTTGGGCGCGCATATGCCAAGGGTCGGGTTAGTCTCGCCGCAACAACCTCAGACAGACGTCGGCCCTCGCCGGGACTGCCATCCCGAGACGAGGGCCTGACCTACCAGGAAGAGTCGAGCTTCCCGATGGCTGACAAGCAGTCTAGTGCGCCCCTGCGCGCTCACGCCGACGCTCCCGCGTCCGGCGTCGTCCACGTCCGCACCCGGCACACCGCCAACTTCACGGTGCTCTCGAATCGGCTCGCCCAGCGGGCGGGCAGCGCGGTGACGGTCGGCGTCGCCGCGTACATCCTGTCGCTGCCCGACGGCGCCTCCATCCGCATCGACGCGCTCTGCGCCCACTTCAAGGAGGGCCGGGCCCGGATCTCCGCCGCGCTCAACGAGCTGGAGGCGGAAGGCTGGCTGGAGCGGAAGGTCGAGCGGGGGCCGGGCGGGCGGATCGTCACCCGGACGTTCGTGTACGACGCGCCGGGCAGTGCGGAGCGCGAGGCGCCCCCGGCCGTACCCGCGCCCGAGGCGCCCGCCCCGAAGCCGGAACCGGAACCGCAGCCCGAACCGGAGCTCGGCGTCGCGCCCGACCCCCGCGCCGCCGCCGTCCTCGGCTCCCTGCGCCACCGGGACCGGCGGCTGGCCCTGTCCGAGCGGGAGACCGCCGCGCTGGC
Source organism: Streptomyces sp. NPDC040405 (assembly GCF_055595765.1). Classification (NCBI taxonomy): domain Bacteria; kingdom Bacillati; phylum Actinomycetota; class Actinomycetes; order Kitasatosporales; family Streptomycetaceae; genus Streptomyces; species Streptomyces sp. NPDC040405. The sequence continues at coordinate 1,306,244 of NZ_JBVIVI010000002.1, read as the reverse complement.
GCCCGCCGTCGCGGAGTGGCTGGACCGTGGGGTCGGGCCGTACGAGATCGCCGAGGCACTGACCTCCGGGCTCCCCGCCTCCATAGACCGCCGCCCGGCGCGGCTGCTGGCCTACCGCCTGGCCGCCCTGCGGCCGCCCGAGCCGCCCACCGCCCCGACACCGCCCCGCCCGATCCCCTTCCAGGACTGCGACGGCTGCGACCGAGTCTTCCGCGCACCCCACCCGGGCCGCTGCCGCGACTGCCGGAACTCGGCGCCCGGCTCGCCGCCACTCGCCGCTTGACCATGACGTGAACCAACACTCTCCGACCTGGAAGAGGTACGACCGCATGACGACGCGGAAACAGGTTTCGCTCTACCGCCCACGTGCTCTGTCACGCTCGGGCCCGATGTCCCGGAAGGATCACGAGGTGGCCCTGCGACGACACCTTCTGGGGCCGCCGGGCGCCGGTAGGCTGAAGCGGTCCGACGAGCGAGGAGACGACTTCCGCATGAGCAGCCAACCTGTGAACCACGACGGGCCGATCATGCCGATGCCTGCACTCACGCTCCCCGCGCTACGCGCTGCGGTCGCCGGTCTGGCGCCCGGCAAGCTGTCGGAACTGATCGCCGAGATGCAGCAGGCATTCGACCGCGCCGGACAAGACGGCAGCACCGCGCCTATCCGCTTGTTCTACCGCCGGTGGGGCACCTTCGTCGCCATTGAAAGAATCCCGGAGCGGGCAGCTCGTTTGCATGCCGCGGAGGAGGTTCTGCACACCAGCGACAGCCCAGATGCGCGGCAAGCGGCAATCCATGAGATCGGGGCCATCGTGCAGGCCGCGGAGCGCGAAGTCGAAGCGCTGGAGACCGGGTGAGCGACTGGACGTGGGAGTACATCTCCCACGATCTCGGCGAGAGTCTGGCTCCCTCCGTCCGGGCAGAGGTTGAGCGAATAGCCGCTGAGCTGGCCGTGGTCAATTCCATGGTGTATCTGGAAGGGGCTGCCTACCAGGGCCGGTCACCAGGGCTGCGGGTCGAGTACGGGAGCTCCGCGGACGGGGCGCACATCATGCTGAGCTTTCTGACCGACGTGCGTGGAGAACGCATTGTCATTGTCAGCGTGTCATCGATCTGACAATCGACATCAGACCACAGGCGGCCGGTGGCGGGCTGGGCCCGCCACCGGCCGTACCGGGTTACCGGATGAACCGGGTTACCGGGTGAAGTGGAAGATGCCCCACGTCACGTTGTTGTTCTTGCCGCCCTCGACCCAGTTGGTGAGACCTTTCTTCATGTGGGCGAGGTAGTCGGCACTGACGTGTTCCGCCAAGCCTTCATCTTCCTGGCGGCGGGTCTCCTCCAGGACCCGGCTGTAGTGCGTGACCAAGTGGTCGCGGTGCTCCTCGAAGCCGCCGCCGACCTCGGTGAAGCCGAGGCGGGCCAGTTCGTGGCGGTAGAAGTCCGGGGAGCCCATGGTGTCGAGGTGGATGCGGTCCAGGATGGGCCGCAGGGTCTCGGTCGGGCAGCCGTCCGCCGCCATGGGGTCGGTGAAGATGATCTGGCCGCCGGGGCGCAGGACGCGGGCGGCCTCCTCCAGGGGGCGGCGGCGGTTGCCGCTGTGCAGGAACGCGTCCTGGGACCAGACGACGTCGACGCTGTTGTCCGGCAGCGGGATGGACTCGAAGGAGCCGTCCAGCACCTCGATGGTCTCGTTCAGCCCGCGCTCGGCGTTGATCGCGCGGTGCCGCTCGTTCTCCACCTCGCTGAGGTTGAGGGCGGTGACGTGGCAGCCGTACGTCTCGGCGAGATAGCGCGCCGAGCCGCCGAAGCCCGCTCCGAGGTCGAGGACGCGGGAGTCCGGGGTGAGGTCGAGGCGGCCCGCCATGCGGGCGACGGTGCGCCTGCTGGCCTCGGCGATCGGCTCGTCGGGCCGGTCGTAGAAGCCGATGTGGATGTCTTCGCCGCCCCAGACGCGCCAGTAGAACTCGTCGGCGTCCGTGGAGTTGTAGTAGTCGCGGGCGGTACCGACGGCCGGGGAATAGTCCCCGGACGGGTCGTCCGTCGCGATGTACTCCTTCTCCGCGACGTGGATGAAGAAGTCGGGCTGCTCCTCCCGGTAGGTGTGCTGGAAGTCGCCGTACGTCTCGATCCGCTGGAAGCCGACCTCCTGCATGAGCCGGCGCGTGTAGTCCTTACGCAGCGGAAACATGTTGAGGTGGTAGACGGAATCGTCGGGGAAGCTGTAGCGCATGCGGCACAGCCCCTCGTCGACGTGCTCCGGCTCTACGGCGACGTCTTCTCCGCAGTAGTAGTACACATGCTTGCTGGTGTAGCCGTTGTCGAGCATCGCGTCGTAGTTGCGATGGTCAAGGATGAGGACGCCATCGTGCTTGAGCATCGCGTAGAACTCGGCGAGTGCCTTGCGGCGGTCACGCTCCGAGAAGAGGTGCGTGAAGGAGTTGCCGAGGCAGACGATGGCGTCGTACGGGCCGTGCACGTCGCGGTTGAGCCAGCGCCAGTCGGCCTGGACGACGCGGAGGATGTGTTCGCCGTTTTTGAGCCCGTTGTCGAACGCCTGGGCAAGCATTTCGGCGCTTCCGTCGACGCTCGCGGTCTCGAACCCGGCTTCAAGAAGCCGTACCGAATGAAAACCGGTCCCGGTGGCGACATCGAGGACCTTTTTTACGCCACGCTCCCGTAGGAGATCTATGAAGAACGTACCCTCACTTTCTGATCGCTTTTCCCAGTCGATGAGCGAGTCCCACTTTTCGACGAAGCTTGGTACATACTCCTCGGTGTAGTGATCGGTGTCCCTGACCTCGAATGGCTTGTCTCCGAATTTCTGAACCGATCGCGCAGAAATAACGAAACCTCCGGTGCTGAGACAGCGGACAACGGCACCCGTGTCCAGATGTGCGCCTCCCCGAAGTTCCGTGATCTATGCCACCCACGAGGCCAATTGTATGTAAATACAAAGCAACACGGACCGGCTAATCCGGAATACACCGCTTTATCGGAGTTATGCGGGTTTTTAGCGTTTTTGACCCGTTACGCCTGCACGGCCGGACGGGAGCGCTCCGTCGCCGCGATGGTGGCCGAGCCCACGACCCGGGTGCCGTCGTAGAGCACGATCGCCTGGCCGGGGGCGACCCCGCGGACCGGCTCGGCGAAGCTCACCCGCAGCTCAGCGCCGTCGGCGCCGTCCACCGGCTCGACCGGCTCGGCCGTCACCTCGGTCTCGCCGCCGTGGGCGCGGAGCTGGGCGGTGTAGGTGCCGGGGCCGGTGGGGGCGGCGCCGCACCAGCGGGGCCTGACGGCGGTGAGCGCCGAGACGTCCAGGGCCTCGACGGGGCCGACGGTGACCGTGTTGTCCACCGGGGAGATGTCGAGCACGTACCGCGGCTTGCCGTCCGGCGCCGGATGGCCGATACGCAGCCCCTTGCGCTGGCCGATGGTGAAGCCGTACGCGCCGTCGTGGCTGCCGAGCTTGTGGCCGCCCTCGTCCACGATGTCGCCCTCGGCGGTGCCGAGGTGGCCGGCGAGGAAGCCCTGGGTGTCGCCGTCCGCGATAAAGCAGATGTCATGGCTGTCGGGCTTCTTGGCGACGGCCAGGCCGCGCTGCTCGGCCTCGGCCCGGATCTCGTCCTTGGTGGTGAGCGTGTCGCCGAGCGGGAACATGGCGTGGGCGAGCTGCCGCTCGTCCAGGACGCCGAGGACGTACGACTGGTCCTTGGCCATGTCGCTGGCGCGGTGCAGCTCCAGAGCGCCGTCCTCGCCGCGGACGACTGTGGCGTAATGGCCGGTGCACACGGCGTCGAAGCCGAGCGCGAGGGCCTTGTCCAGCAGTGCGGCGAACTTGATCTTCTCGTTGCAGCGCAGGCAGGGGTTGGGGGTGCGGCCCGCCTCGTACTCGGCGATGAAGTCCTCGACCACGTCCTCGCGGAACCGCTCGGCCAGGTCCCACACGTAGAACGGGATGCCGATCACATCGGCGGCCCGGCGGGCGTCGCGCGAGTCCTCGATCGTGCAGCAGCCGCGGGCGCCGGTGCGGAAGGACTGCGGGTTGGCGGAGAGCGCGAGGTGGACGCCGGTCACATCGTGGCCCGCCTCGGCCGCCCGCGCGGCGGCGACCGCCGAGTCCACACCGCCGGACATGGCGGCGAGAACGCGCAGGCGACGGCCGTCGCGGGGACCTGTGGGCGCACCGGGGAAGTCAGTCATAACCCCACCAGCTTAATTCGCTCCGTGGGGAACGAATAACGGGTTAGCCGCTCAGCTCTCGCGGGCCCGGTACAGCACGCGCCGGACCAGGTCGAGGGCCTGATCGACATCCTTGGCGAGATAGGACAGCTCGACGAAGCAGTGCGCGACGCCCGCCTCCCGCTCCGCCCGCACGATCGTGGCCGCGATGTCGTCGACCGAGGCATCGGCGTCGGGGTTGACCCGGAGGATCGCGTCGAAACGGGCCGGATCCCGCCCCTCCCGCTCGGCCGTCTCGCGCAGTCCGGCCAGGGTCCGGGCGAGGGCGGCTACGGGATCGGATCCGGCGTACTTCCGGCCGACGGGCGCGATGGGCAGCCAGCCGTCGGCGCGCCGGGCGGCCCGGTCGAGGGCGGCGGGGGCGAAGGCGCCCAGGTAGACCGGCGGGCGGGGACGGGCGGCGGGTTTGAGGTCGATGTGGCTGGCGGGCACGGTCCAGTGCTCGCCGCGGTAGGCGACCGGGTTCTCCGTCCACCAGGCGGTCAGGACGTCCAGGCATTCGTCCAGGCGGCGGCCGCGCTCGGCCATGGGGATGCCCGTCGTCTCGTACTCCTCGGGCGACCAGCCGGTGCCGAGGCCGACCAGCAGCCGTCCCGCGCTCAGCAGGTCGATGCTGGTGAGGGAGCGGGCGAGCAGCGCCGGGGCGTACCAGGGCGCGTTGATGACATTGGTGCCGAGCTCGACGCGTTCGGTGACCGCGGCGGCGGTGGCCAGCAGCGCGAACGGGTCCAGGGCGGACCGGAATTCCGGCGGGATCACGTCCGTACCGGCGTAGCCGACCTTCGGGTCGACCGGGGCGAGCAGCCGGTCGCCGACCCACAGGCTGTGCGCGCCGAGCGCTTCGGCCTCCCGGGCGAACCGCGCGGCGTGCCGCGGGTGGTGGGCCAGCTCACCGAACTGGGGAAGGGTGAACCCGATGCGCATACGACGGCTCCTCGTGGGCTCGTTGTCCCCGGGCCTCGTTGCCCGTGGGCTGCCGGTGATCCTCGCGGTTGGTTCAACATTCAGCTACCCGGCGGCATACGGTTCGCGCCATGATCCGCTTTGGCGGAACCGCACACATGGGCCCGCGCGTTGAATCCTTCGTGAGCGGAACCGACGGCGGCGTGCGCCGCCATGTGAACCGGCGCACCCTGCTGCTGGGCGGCACCGCGGCCGGGCTGGGCGCGGCCGGAATCGGCGGATATGCCGCGCGGGACGACCTGAAGCGGCTGTGGTGGCGCGTCCCCGGGGTGGACCAGGAGCGCGTCGAGGGCGCGGTCGACCACCCGGGCGCGGACTGGGTGGCGGCCTCCGGGGCGAACTACCGGCGCGCCGACCGGCCGTACGACTACACGGTGGACCGGGTGGTGATCCATGTCGTGCAGGGCTCCTACGAGGACGCGCTCAAGGTCTTCCGGGACCCCGGGCACCTCGCCGCGGCGCACTATGTGGTGCGCCGCGACGGGCATATAGCGCAGACGGTCCGCGAGCTGGACGTGGCGTTCCACGCGGGCAACCGCTCGTACAACGAGCGCAGCGTGGGCATCGAGCACGAGGGGTTCGTCACCCGCCCCCAGGACTTCACGGACGCCATGTACCGGTCCTCGGCCCGGCTGACCGCGGCGATCTGCGAGCGCTACGGGATGGGGCGGGACCGCGATCACATCGTGGCCCACTCGGAGGTGCCGGGCACCGACCACACCGACCCCGGCCGCCACTGGGACTGGGACCGCTATCTGGAGCTGGTGCGGGCGGTGCGGGTCACCAAGTGAGAACGGATCAGGCGGTGCCGAAGACGACGGCGAGCGGGCGGTTCTTGCTGTCGCTGGTGGGCCTGGTGGCCGTGTCGCTGCCGATGTAGAGCTTCTTGTCGGCGAAGAGCATCCGGGCGTCGCCGTATGTCTCCATGTCCGACTCGGCGTCCTTCATGGCGTCGGGGTTCCGCTGGATCTGCTCGACCTCGAAGGACTTGGGGTCGATGCGCACGACCCCGCCCGCCTCGCTGTACATGCTGCCCTGGTAGGCGAGCAGCGAGCCGTCCTTCTCGGTGCTGAGAGGGGTGAGCGACCGGCTCTCGGCCATCTTCGTCCGGCCGGTCTCCTTGCCGGTCTTGATGTTCACGCCGGTGATCTTCTCGCCGGGGCCGCCGTCGTCCACGTCCACCTCGGAGGCGAGGTAGACGGTGTCGCTCTTCTTGTCGAGGGCGAGGTTCTTGCAGCCCTCTACGTTGACGGCGGGGCAGTCGGGCTTGAACCCCTTGGCCAGGACGTCGATCGAGTTGACCAGCTTGCCCTGCTTGCCGCTGTCGTCGATGGTCAGGATGTCGGTGACCCCGGAGCCGCCGTCGGAGTCGCCGGTGTCGGCGGCCACGACGAGGGGCGCGGTGGACAGGACGTGGGCGCGCTCGAACTCGCCGTCGAGCTTGTAGGACGACAGCACCTTGCGCGTGGTCGGATCCACGGTCTGGAGCTCCAGCTTCTCGGTGCTGGAGTCCGCGCTGCTGCAGCCGTGCAGCGCGACGAGCTTGCCGTCGCCGCCCGCGTAGCCGTCGTCGTCGCAGTCCGCGATGTACTCCGGCTTCCACAGCGGCTTGCCTTCGAGCGACCAGGCGCCGCCGCCGCTGGTGCCTCCGGCGGCGATGGTGTTCCCGGTGATCGTGACCTCGTCGAAGTCGACGCCGTCGTTGCCCTCGGTGTCCGTCCCCTCCTTCTGCCAGAGCAGCTCGCCCTTGTTCAGGTCGACCAGACCGACCTGGGTGCATTCCGCGTCACTGCCCTTGCCGTCCTTGAACAGCACCGCCGTGCGGCCGTCCTCGGTGGTGTGCGGCGATGCCCAGCAGATTTCCCCGTCGAGCTGTATCGTCCACTGGGCTTTGGCACCGTCCGGGGAATATCCGACGATCTTGTCGATATCGCCCTTCACGAAATTCTCGCCGGTCACCCACATACCCATGACATTGGTGTCCTTGGTGACTTTCGGCATGCCGACCTTGCCAAGCGTCTTCGCCTGGGCGCCCTGGGAGGACGATTCGCCGCCCTTCCCCCCGTCCTCGCTGTCCCCGCATGCGGAAAGCAGCATGAGACCGCCCGCCGCCAGTGCCGCTATGGCCAGTCGGCCCGAACGCTGCGACATCAGAGTTCTCCCGTTTTTCCCCGTTTAAGAGGCCCGGCGCACTTTTTTCCGTGCATGCCGGGCCCGTTGACGGGGTAGATCCTTGCCGACCGCTCTTCGCTATTTCAAGCGGAGCTTGATGTTCCGTGGGTTATTTGAAATGGCCGGGAGAACAGCGGGAATTCTTCGGTTATTGTTCGGTCAGCTGAGGCCCGCGCTGCGTGCCCGTTCCACGGCCGGGCCGATCGCGTCCGCCACCGCCTCGATGTCGGCCTTGGTCGACGTATGACCGAGGGAGAAGCGCAGGGTGCCGCGCGCCAGGTCCACGTCGGTGCCGGTGGCCAGCACCACATGGCTGGGCTGGGCGACCCCGGCGGTGCAGGCCGAGCCCGTCGAGCACTCGATGCCCCGCGCGTCCAGCAGCAGGAGCAGCGAGTCGCCCTCGCAGCCGGGGAAGGAGAAGTGCGCGTTGGCCGGGAGGCGGCCCGCCGGATCGGGGTCGCCGCCGAGGATCGCGTCGGGGACGGCGGTGCGGACGGCGGTGATGAGCGCGTCGCGCAGGACGCCGATCTCGCGCGCGAACTCCTCGCGGTGCGCGGTGGCGTGCGCACCGGCCACGGCGAACGAGGCGATGGCGGGGACGTCGAGGGTGCCGGAGCGCACCTGGCGCTCCTGGCCGCCGCCGTGCAGGACGGGTACGGGGGCGTATTCGCGGCCCAGCAGCAGCGCGCCGATGCCGTACGGGCCGCCTATCTTGTGGGCGCTGACGGTCATGGCGGACAGGCCCGAGGCGGCGAAGCCGACGTCGAGCTGACCGACCGCCTGCACCGCGTCGGCATGCAGCGGAATGCCGAACTCCGCGGCCACGTCGGCGAGTGCGCGCACCGGCTGGACGGTGCCGATCTCGTTGTTGGCCCACATGACGGTCGCGAGGGCGACGTCCGCGGGGTCGCGGGCGATCGCCTCGCGCAGCGCGTCGGGGTGGACGCGCCCGTACGCGTCGACCGGCAGCCATTCGACCCGCGCGCCCTCGTGCTCGGCGAGCCAGTCGACCGCGTCGAGCACGGCGTGGTGCTCGACGGGGCTGGCGAGCACCCGGGTGCGGGCCGGGTCGGCATCGCGGCGGGACCAGTAGAGCCCCTTGACGGCGAGGTTGTCGGCCTCGGTCCCGCCCGAGGTGAACACGACTTCGCTGGGGCGCGCGCCCAGCGATTCGGCGAGGGATTCCCGGGCCTCCTCGACGGTACGGCGGGCCCTGCGGCCCGCGGCGTGCAGCGACGAGGCGTTGCCGGTGGCGGCGAGCTGGGCGGTCATCGCCTGCACCGCCTCCGGAAGCATCGGGGTGGTGGCGGCGTGGTCGAGATAAACCATGGTGGGCTCGATTCTACGAGCCGTGGCGCGAAGCCGTACCGGGCGTGGGGGCGCGGAGTCCGCGCGGCCCCTTTTTTCTTCGGTAAGGTGTGTCTAGAGTTTTACTCATGACAGCTTCTGACTGGGTACTGGACCGCACCTACCGCAGCGCCTCCGGCGAGGTCCGCTGGGCCGTTTTCGGCGGCTCCGACGCGCCTGACGCCCCTGACGCCGCCGATGCCCCTGACGCCGCCGATGCCCCGCCGGTGGTGCTGCTGCACGGGACGCCGTTCTCCTCGTACGTCTGGCGGGACGTCGGCCGGGCGCTCGCCCAGCGCCGCCGGGTGTACGTCTGGGACATGCCGGGCTATGGGGCGTCGGAGAAGGCCGTCGGCCAGGACGTCTCGCTCGCCGCGCAGGGGCGGGTCTTCGGCGAGCTGCTCGACCACTGGGGGCTGGGGGCGGCCGGTTCGGAACCGGACGTCGTCGCCCATGACTTCGGCGGCTGCGTCGCGCTGCGCGCGCATCTGCTGCACGGTGCGCGCTACCGGCGGCTGGCCTTGGTCGACCCGGTCGCCCTGCCGCCCTTCGGCTCCGCCGCCTATCAGCTGCTCGGCGGCAACGCCGAGGTCTTCGAGCGGCTTCCCGCGGCGCTGCACCGGGCGCTGGTGCGGGAGTACGTCGGCTCGGCGAGCGGGCCGGGGCTGCGGCCGGATGTGTGGGAGCGGCTGGTCGAGCCGTGGTGCGGGGAGGCGGGGCAGCCCGCGTTCTATCGGCAGATCGCGCAGAACGATCAGCGGTTCATCGATGAGGTCGAGGGGCGGTACGGGGAGGTTTCCGTGCCGGTGCTGGTGTGTTGGGGCACGGAGGACGCGTGGATTCCGGTCGCCCATGCGGGAGCGCTGGCCGCGCGGATTCCGGGGGCTCGGGTGCGGCTGATCGAGGGGGCGGGGCACCTGGTGCCGGTGGACGCGGGGGCGGAGCTTTGCGCTGCGCTGGGCGGGTTCCTCGGCTGGGGGTGAGGTCGCGCCCGCGGCGGGCCTGTTCCCCACCCCGCCCCTTCCCGAACCCGGGGCTCCGCCCCGGCGCCCGCTGGGGGCTCCGCCCCCAGACCCCCGGTCCTCAAACGCCGGACGGGCTGGATTGCACAGGGTCAGCCGCGCATGCGGAGGAGCTTTGCCGCTAGTAGGGCGATGTGGTGGCGCCAGGAGGTCAGGGAGCGGGATTGGGCCTCTGCTGTGTCCGGGGGGCCGGTCTGGGTGAGGATGAGGCGGGCACCGTGGCCGGTGCCCTGGGCCAGCTCCCAGTGGACCTGGCCTGCGGGCCGGCCCGCGTGCTCCCAGGCGTAGGACAGGGTCCGGGGGGCCTCGGCCTCGGTGATCGGGCCTGCCGGGACGCCGTCCGTGCGGAATCCGAAGGGGACGGGGTCACCGGCGGTGAGGCCCGCCGCGCCGGTCTGGCCCGCCAGGGCCTGCCAGACCGTTTCCGCCGGGCGGACGAGCTGGCGCTCGAAGCGGAGCCGCCAGCCGCCGTCCTCGGTGGTCTCCACCGCGCCCTCGGCCAGGCCGAACGCCTCGACGTACGACTCGTGCAGCTCGGCCATGTCGCCCGGGGCGGGCTTCTCGCCGTCGAGCAGCGCGGCGAGGGCGGTGACGCAGGCGTGCCAGCCGGAGGCGAAGCTCGCGGCGCCGAAGCGGTCGCCGAAGGTGTGGGTGAGGGTCAGCAGGCAGCCGTCGCCGTCGGGGCGCAGCTCCCAGCGGAGCTGGTCGTCGCCCCAGGTGAAGGCGAAGACCCGGGGCGGGTCCAGCTCGGTGACCACGCCCTCCATGTCGGGGGCCTCGCGGCCGGGGAAGACGAAGCCCATCCGGCCGCCGACCCTGAGGTCCACCTGAACCTCGGAGGGGAACCAGTGGGCCAGCTCGGCCGGGTCGGTCAGGGCCTGCCAGACCTTCTCCGGGGGATGGGCGATCCGCCGCTCCAGGCGCAGGGCGGAGCGGCCGCCGCCGGACTGGCTGAGGGTGTCCTTCATGGTGTGTCCTTCGTGGCGCTGGCATCGAGGTGGCGTTCCAGTGCGTCCAGGCGGTCCGTCCACAGCCGCCGGTACGGGGCGAGCCAGGCGTCGATCTCGGCCAGCGGCTCGGGGCACAGCTCGTACCACCGCCGCTGGGCGTCCCGGCGCACCCGCACCAACCCGGCCTCGCGCAGCACGCGCAGATGCTTGGAGGTGCCGGGCTGGGTCAGCCCCAGCTGGTCGGTCAGCTCGCCGACCAGGCGGGGGCGCTCCAGGAGGAGGTCCAGGATCTGCCGTCGGCTCGGCTCCGCGAGCACGTCGAACGGTATGGGCATGCGAGCCAATATAGCCCTGCGGTTATATACCCGCAACGGGATATAGCTAGGGCTCCTCCGTCGCCGTGCTGCGGCGGTTCCACGCCCTCGGCGCCCGCCATCCGTACCGCATCGCCAGCAGCCGGGTCACGAACGCCACCACGGCCGCGACCGCGCTGGTGGCGCCGGTCAGCGCGTCGAGGTGGATGAGCAGCGCCGCTATGGACGCGCCGACGATGGCCGGTACGGCGTACAGGTCGCGGTCCCAGCGCAGCAGCGAGGGCACCTCGTTCGCGAGGACGTCGCGCAGCACGCCGCCGCCGACCGCGGTCGCCATGCCGAGGGTGACGGACGAGGTGAGGCCGAGCCCGTGCTGATGCGCCTTCACGGTGCCCTCGACGCAGAACAGCCCGAGCCCGGCCGCGTCGAAGACGCCCACGGCCCGGGTGATGCGCTCGACCTGCGGATGCAGGAAGAAGACGAGGACGGTGGCGATGAGCGGGGTGAAGAAGTAGCCGAGGTCCACGAACGCGGCCGGCGGCACCGCGCCGATCACCAGGTCCCGGAACACCCCGCCGCCCAGCGCGGTGACCTCGGCGAGCACCGCCATGCCGAAGACATCGAAGTTCTTGCGCACCGCGAGCAGCGCACCGGAGATCGCGAAGACAAAGATCCCGACGACCTCGAACGCGTGCTGGACGGACGGGGTGACCAGTTCGATGAACACCCGACATTGTTAAACGACGGGGCCGCCGCGCCCGCCCCGTCTCAGCTCTCGGTCTTCTTCGTCGCGCTCCGCACCGGCCCGGCGACATGCGACGGACCGTTCTCCGGGTGGTGGCAGGCCACCTGGTGGCCGGTGGCGAGCGCCACCAGCGGGGGTTCCTCCCGCTTGCACACCTCGGTCGCCTTCCAGCAGCGGGTGTGGAAGCGGCAGCCGGACGGCGGCGAGATCGGCGAGGGCACATCGCCCTTGAGCAGGATCCGCTCGCGCTGGGCGCGCCGCCGGGGGTCGGGCACGGGCACCGCGGAGAGCAGCGCCTTGGTGTACGGGTGCATGGGGTTCTCGTACAGGGCCTTGCGGTCGGCCAGTTCGACGATCTTCCCGAGGTACATCACCGCGATCCGGTCCGAGACGTGCCGGATGACGGACAGGTCGTGCGCGATGATCACGTACGTCAGCCCCAGCTCGTCCTGGAGGTCGTCCAGCAGGTTGACCACCTGGGCCTGGATGGAGACGTCCAGCGCGGAGACCGGCTCGTCGGCGACGACCAGCTTGGGCTTGAGGGCCAGCGCCCGGGCGATGCCGATGCGCTGCCGCTGGCCGCCGGAGAACTCGTGCGGATAGCGGTTGTAGTGCTCGGGGTTGAGGCCGACCAGCGCCAGCAGCCGCTGCACCTCCGCCTTGATGCCGCCCTCCGGGGTGACGCCCTGCAGCCGGAAGGGCGCGCCGACGATCGCGCCGACCGTGTGCCGGGGGTTCAGCGAGGAGTACGGATCCTGGAAGATCATCTGGACGTCGCGGCGCATCGGCCGCATCGCCGCGGTGCCCAGATGCGTGATGTCCTTGCCCTCGAACCGGATCTTCCCGGAGGTGGGTTCGAGCAGCCGGGTGATCAGCCGTCCCATGGTGGACTTGCCGCAGCCCGACTCGCCGACCACGCCCAGGGTCTCCCCCGGGCGTACGTCGAAGTCGAGGCCGTCGACCGCCTGCACCGCGCCGCTCTGCCGCTGCAGCAGCCCCTTCTTGATGGGGAAGTGCTTGACCAGGCCGGACACCGTGAGCAGGGGTTCGGGGGTGGTGGTCGCCTGCTCCGGGACCGTCATTGTCGGATCCTTCGTGTCGGTCACAGCTTCGGCGCAATCTCTTCGGTCCAGATCCGCGTACGGTCCTCCTGCGCCATGTGGCAGGCGGAGAAGTGCCCGCCCGCGCCCGGCACTTCGCGCAGCTCCGGCCGCTCGGTGCGGGTGACGCCGCCCTCGGGGACGTCCGCGTACGGGCAGCGCGGGTGGAAGGCGCAGCCGGACGGCACGTTGATCAGGCTGGGCGGGGAGCCCTTGACCGGGATCAGCCGCTCGGTCTGGTCGCGGTCGATGCGGGGCATCGAGCCGAGCAGCCCCCAGGTGTACGGGTGCTGGGGCTCGTAGAAGACCTTCTCGGCGGGTCCCCGCTCGACGCAGCGGCCTCCGTACATCACCAGCAGGTCGTCGGCGAGTTCGGCGACCACGCCCAGGTCGTGGGTGATGACGATGACCGCCGAGCCGAACTCCTTCTGCAGATCCCGGATGAGGTCGAGGATCTGCGCCTGGACGGTGACGTCGAGGGCGGTGGTCGGCTCGTCGGCGATCAGCAGCTCGGGGTTGTTGACCAGCGACATCGCGATCATCGCGCGCTGGCGCATGCCGCCGGAGAACTCGTGCGGGTAGCTGTCCACCCGCTTGTCCGGCTGCGGGATGCCCACCCGGTCGAGCATGTCGACCGCGCGCTTGCGGGCGACCTCCTTGCTGACCTCGTGGTGGACCCGGTACGCCTCGGTGATCTGGCGGCCGATCGTGTAGTACGGGTGCAGCGCCGACAGCGGGTCCTGGAAGATCATCGACATCTCGCGGCCGCGCAGCTTGCGCACCTCGTCGGGGTCGGCGCCCAGCAGCTCCTGCCCGTTCAGCCAGATCTCCCCGGAGATCCGGGCCTTGCGGCGGCCGTACTGCCCGGCGGTGTGCAGCCCCATGATGCCGAGCGAGGTGACGGACTTGCCGGAGCCGGACTCGCCGACGATGCCGAGCGTCTTGCCCTTCTCCAGCCGGAAGCTGAGCCCGTCCACGGACTTGACCAGGCCGTCGTCGGTCGGGAAGTGGACCCGCAGATCCCGCACTTCGAGGAAGGCCGTCGGGGCGGGCGAACCGGCCGCGGCCACCTCCCCCACGGCAGCGGTAGCGGGCTTGTTCAGGTCGGTCATCCGAGCCTCACTCGTGGGTCGATGACGGCGTACAGGAGGTCCACGACGAGGTTGGCGACCACGATGCACAACGCGGCGATCAGGGTGACGCCCAGGATGAGCGGCAGGTCCTTGTCGCTGATCGCGTTGACCGCGAGCCGGCCGAGGCCGGGCAGGTTGTACGTACTCTCGGTGAGCACCGCGCCGCCGAGCAGCGCGCCCAGGTCCAGCCCGAGCAGGGTGAGGATCGGGGTCCAGGTGGAGCGCATCGCGTGCCGCCCGATGACCGTCCGCTCCCGCAGCCCCTTGGCGCGGGCGGTGCGGATGTAGTCCTCGCCCATGATCTCCAGCATGGTGGCGCGGGTGAGCCGGGCGTACATGGCGGCGTAGAGGAAGGCGAGCGTGATCCACGGCAGGATCAGGCTCTCGAACCACTTGGCGGGGTCGTCGCCGAGCCCCTTGTAGTCCACGTCGACCCACTTCAGCTGGTAACTGAAGATCGCCAGCGAGAGCAGACCGGTGAAGTAGATCGGCAGCGAGACACCGGCGAGCGCGGCGGTCATCGCCGAGCGGTCCCACAGGGTGCCCCGGCGCAGCGCGGAGACGACGCCGGTGGCGATGCCGCCGACGAGCCACAGCACGCACGCGCCCGCGGCGAGCGAGAGGGTGACCGGCATGGCGTCGGTCAGCTGCGGCCACACCGCCTGCTCGGTGCGGAAGGAGTAGCCGAAGCAGGGCCTCGGGCAGTGGGTGACGTCGGCGCCGTTGGCGTAGTCGCGCCCGGCGAACAGCCCCTCGACGAAGTGCCAGAACTGCACCAGGACCGGATCGCTGAGCCCCAGCTTCGTCCTGATGCCCTCGATGGCCGCGGGGTCGGCCTGTTTGCCGACGAAGAGCAGCGCCGGGTCGGAACCGGCCCACTTCGGGATCACGAAGAAGATGGCGAAGGTCGTCAGGGTGACGACCAGCAGCATCATGACGACGGCGAACAAGCGCCGGATGACGTAAGCAAGCACTGTGCGCGGCCCGGTGGCGGTTCCGGAACCCCGGGGTGCGGGGTTCCGGGACCGCCACGCGTGGCCATCACCTGCCCTTCGGGCCTATCGGATGAAGCGACGGTGGGGGTGGGGTGGCCGGTGGCCGACCGTCACTTGACCCCGAGGGACACGTAGTCGTACCGGCCGTTGTAGGCCGAGGACGAGTAGGCGTTGGTCAGCCGCGAGCTGCGCCAGGTGATGTTCTTCTCGTAGAGGAACGGCATCGCGATGGCCAGGTCGGCGACCTTGTGGTTCATGTCCGCGTAGATCTGGCCGGCCTTGGCGGGGTCGGTCTCCTTGAGCGCGCTGTCGAAGTCCTTGTTGATCGCGCTGTTGTTGGTCTCGGAGACGTTGTAGTTGCCGGTCTGCTCGATGAAGCGGCCGTCGAACAGCGGGCGGGAGAAGCCCTGGCCGGTCGGGAAGTCGGGGCCCCAGCCGGTCATGTTGAGGCCGTAGCCGCGCTTGTGCATCACGGACGGGGAGCCGGTGATGCTGGCCGACGAGCCGCCCTCGATCTCGTTGATGTCGAGCTTGATGCCGACCTTCTCCAGCGACTCCTGGAGCGCCTCGGCGGCCGCCGTCTCGTTGGGCTGGTCGTTACGGGAGACGATCTTGGCGGAGAAGCCGTTCGGCTTGCCGCACTGCTTCAGCTCGTCCTTGGCCTTGGCCGCGTCCGGCTTGCCCTTGCGCTTCAGGACGCCGTACGGGTCGTAGTCGTCCGAGCCCTTGACGGTCTTGGGGAGCATGTTGGGGGCGAGGTCGCCACCGGCCTGGGGGCCGCCGCGGGTGGTCTGGAGCTGGGTGTAGTCGGTCGCGTAGAAGACCGCCTTGCGGCAGTGGATGTTGTCGAACGGCTTCACCTTGGTGGCGATGTCGACATAGCGCACGAAGTTCGTGTTCATGTTGTCGACGTTGCCCTTGTGCTCCTTGAGCGCGGCGGCGCGGCCGGACTGGCCCATGCCGGTGGCGCTGAGGAAGACGTCGTAGTCGCCCTTGACGAGCAGCTTGTCGATGGCTTCCAGGTTGGAGTTGAAGGTGACCGTGACCTGGTCCGGCAGAGCGGCGCGGATCGGGTCGGACGACTTCTTCCACTTGTCGTTGCGCACCAGGGCCAGGCTCTTGCCCGGGGTGAACGACTGGACCTTGTACGGGCCGGAGGAGAACGGCCGGTTGGTGTACTTGGCGCCGGTGTCCTTCTCCTGCTTGACCGGGGAGCCGGTGGGCATCGCGAGCATCTGCTCGAAGTCACCGTTGGGCTCGGCGAGACGGAAGACGATGGTCTTGTCGTCCGGCGTCTCGATCGTCTTCAGCCCGAGCTTGTCCTTGGACTTGTCCTTGTACGGGCCCGGGTACTCGCCCTTGGGGTCGAGGGCCTGGCGCAGATAGCCGGGGCCGCCGGAGACGACGTCCTTGGCCCAGATGCGCTCGATGCCGTACTTGACGTCCTTGGAGGTGATGGCCGAGCCGTCCTCCCAGGTGATCCCGTCACGCATGGTGTACGTGTACGTCTTGCCGCCGTCGGTGATCTTGGCGGTGGAGGTGGCCAGGTCGGGAATCAGCTCGTTGGACGCCTCGCCCGGCTTCGGCGAGAACGTGATGAGTTGACGCGAGTAGAACCGGGCGAAGTCCCAGGCGAAGCCGTAGTACTGGCGCTGCGGGTCGAGCGAGTCGAAGTTCTGCTTGTTGATGAACTTGAGGGTGCCGCCCTTCTTGGCGGACTTGTTGGCTATGCCCTCCGCCCCCGCGTTGAATCCGGCACCGGAGCCTTTTTCGTCGCTGCCGCCGCCGCACGCCGCGGTGGCCAGCAGGGCGCAGACGACAGCCGTCGCGCCGACGATCCGCCTGCTTCTCGACGAACGTAGGGGTTTCATGGTTCCTGCAACCTCCGGGATAGCGGTACGTGGCATGGCGCGGGGAAAGCTTCGGGGAGCCGCCTGACAGCCGCGGCCGGGGCGCCTCATCGGGTGCCCTTGGGGTCGAGGGCGTCGCGGACGCCGTCGCCGAACAGGTTGAAGGCCAGCACGGTCACGAAGATCGCCGCACCCGGGATGATCATGAACATGGGATCGTCCTCGTAGGTGCCCACCGCCTTGGAGAGCATCTGCCCCCAGGACGCGGTCGGCGGTTTCACGCCCGCCCCCAGGAAGCTGAGGGCCGCCTCGGTGAGGATGTTGGTGGGGATCATCAGCGTCGCGTAGACGGTGATCGGCGCCACCAGGTTGGGCAGCAGCTCCTTGAAGAGGATGTAGCGGCGGCCCGCGCCGAGGCTGCGCGCGGCCTCCACGTACTCCTTCTCGCGCAGCGACAGCGTCTGGCCGCGCACGATGCGGCCGACGTACGGCCAGCCGAAGAAGCCGATGACGGAGACCAGTACCGCGATGCGCACCCCGCTGCCGGTCAGCCCCAGCAGGTCGTTCGGGAGCACCGAGACCAGGGAGATGATGAACAGCAGCTGCGGGAAGGCCAGCAGCATGTCCATCACCCGGCTGATCGCCGAGTCCACCCAGCCACCGAAATATCCGGCGATGATGCCGAAAACGGTGCCGAGGACAACGGCGACCAGGGCCGCGAGGAACGCCACCAGCAGCGAGATGCGGGCGCCGTAGACGACGCGGCTGAACACGTCCCGGCCGTTGGAGGGTTCGACGCCGAAGAGGAAGTCCGAACTGATGCCGCCGAGGCCGCCCTTGGGGGTGCCGAAGAGGGGGTCGATCTCTTCCTGGTGGAACTCGTTCGGCGGGTGGCCCAGCAGACTCACGATCAGCGGCGCGAAGATCGCCACTAGCACGAGAAAGATGACCACGGCTCCGCCCGCAAGCGCCAACTTGTCGCGCTTGAGGCGTCTCCAGGCGATCTGTCGCAGCGATCTTCCCTCGACCGACGCCTTGACCACATTCGCCGCTACATCGGCAGTCGCGACCGGCCCCTCGTCGGTGCTCGTGCCGGGCAATGGTGCCGTCATCGTGGTGGGGACCCCTCTCGACCGGTGGTGACCGGCCCACGGCTCGCCGCTGTGGCGGCTTAAGTTCACAAGATGAGCGAAAGGGGTCGTTATGCGGAACCGCTCCCCTTGGAGCGGGAGTCTTCATCGCGTTTGTGATCACCCGCCAGTACCCACGGGCAATGGATGCCTAACCGTGATGTGCAGTAAGCGGTTCCGGTATACGGACAGTTGTGACCCGTGAACGCATCAGTAACAACCGCCCCACCGCGGGCAATTCGCGAGGGGCGGTTACGGGAGCGGGTCAGCTCAGCGGCTCAGTACGCGTGGCGGGGCGGCGGATAGCCGTACCCGTACGACGGGGGCGGCGGCGCGGGCGCGGCGTTGTAGGCGTCCCGGTCGAAGAACGGCCGGGCGCTGGCGCGCATCCACATCGCCACCGGGTCGTGCTCGTCCGACAGCTCGACCGTGGAGACCGGCAGCCCCTCCGGCACCACACCGACCGACTGCTGCATCATCAGCCGCACCGACTCCACGGCGTGCTGGCTGTTGTCGTACAGATCGAGGCCGATGGCCAGATACGGGGCGCCCAGCGCGGGTTGCACCCAGGCGCGGCGCAGCGAGCGCACCGCGGCGGTGCGATGCGCGTTCTGCCCCAGCAGGGCGTAGAACTGCGGGATTTCGATGGCCGGTTCGGACAGCCGCAGCGGTCCGGCGGGCAGCCGGTCCAGCCCGCCCGCGATCCGCCGCAGGTCCAGCCAGGGAATGCCGACGCCGCCGCCGGGGGCGTGCGGGTTGAGCCACAGGCCGTAGTGGTCGCGGTAGAGGGAGTCGGCGATCCGGCGCGCGTCCACCACTTCATGCGCGCGATTCCAGCCACTTGCGGCCAGCTCCTGGGCGGAGGTCACACACGGTGCGTAACCATGGCCGTCCACGTCCATGTTGCCGTACTGGGCGTCGGGAGCGCCGGGCGCACCGTTCCACAGCAGCATCCAGACCTGGCCCTCGGCGAGGGCGTGCAGCAGCGCCTCGTACGCGTCGTACCGGCCGGGAGCGACCTGCTGCAGCATCCGCTCGACCTGACCGGCAGCCGCCCCCCAATCCGCGCCCGCGCTCACCTGGGTCCGCCCCTCTCTCGGCCTTGCCCGCACCTCACCGGGACGCGCGCCGCCCCGCCTGGTCATCCAACCAGCTTACGGGCCCCCGTGGCCGTCCCCCGAGTGCGTCACAGGTCACGGTCGTAGAACGGCCGTACGCGCTCCAGCATCCACGTGGCCACGGGATCACCCTGCGCGATATCCAGCGCGACGAGCTGAACGGTCCACGGGACCGGCACCGTTCCGAGCGCCCGGCCGAGCGCCTCCACCGCGAGGGCCTGTCCCTCCGGGCCCGGCGCGTCCAGCTGGACACCGACGAAGAGCGCAGGCTGATCGCCCTCGACGCTGGCCAGCGCGCGCCGCGCGGTGCGTACCCCGGGCTCCTTCCCGAACTCGATCCCGGCGGATGCCAGGAAGTCGACCGGCTCCTCCTGCCAGTCCGGCTCGAACAGCCGCACCCGGCCCCCGCGCGCGGGGCCGTCCAGCTCGCTGCGCCCGGCCTTGCACAGCTCCTCGACCGCGGACGGCGGCAGCGGGACGCCGACCGGCCCGTCCGGGTTCACCGCGACGCCGAGCTGCGGCGGCAGCCCGCGGGCGAACTCGACGGCCGGGGCGACGGTGAACGACATATGGCCGCCGACGATCTGCAGGAACTGCTGCTCGGAGCTGAAGACGGGCACGTACGCCTGGCCCTCGATCTCCACGGTGGGCAGGTCGAGGCTGCGACTGTCGGGGCCCCCGCCGTTCGGCAGCGGGATCCAGACATAACTTCGGGCGAGCACCTCGACGATCCGCGCTCCTGCGCCCGGGACCCCGATCGAGGCGGCGAGCACCTCTTCCAGTTCGTTACCGGGGAACGCGGGATAAGCGCCGTCCGGAAACCCTCCGTGAGCGGGGGTTATGCCCTGGTGCTCCGGGATACTCATCTTCGTCCAACCGCCATCTCGTCCGACCTGCACGAGCACCCTAACGGCTGCACGCCGGAACGCCAGGGGTCGCCCGGGCATCTCCACAGCACTTCCCCACGCCGAAGGCGCGCCCCCGGAGGCGCCGTCACGTTCGGTGACTCTCGGATGGCTCATTTCCTACTGGTTCGAGTGCCCGACTCGTCCGTCGCTCGCCGTCACTCGAATCCGTCGCTCGAATCCGTCACTCGAAGGAGATGCCCCGCAGCACGCTCGCGGTCGCCCGGTCGAGCAGCACGGCGGAGGCGCACCCCTCGGGCGGCTCCCCGCCCTCCACGCGCGCGACGAGGCGGTCCATCGCCCGCCGGTGCCGCCCGAAGGCGAAGCCGGAGACTCCCCGGCCGCGGGCGGCCTGGCCCTCCAGGGCGACCGCGGGGTCCACGTCGAGCAGCACCAGATGCAGCCCGCGGCCGGTGCGCCGGGCGTCCCGGGCCAGCCAGCGGCGCACCCAGGGCTGCGAGCCGCAGTCGTGGACGACGACGCTCGCGCCGGAGGCGAGCGCCCGGCGCAGCCCCGCGTAGTGGGCGCAGCGGACCAGCGGCCGGTAGACCGCGTACGGCAGCCAGCGGGGCATGCGTCTGTCCCAGGACTCCCGGGTGTGCTGCGAGTCCACCCGCACCACGGCCTCGCCGCTCGGGTCGGCCCCGGGGACCAGCCGGTTGATCAGCGTCGACTTGCCGCTGCCGGGCAGCCCCGAGGCGATGATCAGGTCACGCGCCGGGTAGCGCAGCTCCGCCCCCACACCGCCGCGCAGGTCGTGCACGGCCGCGCGGCGGTCCGGTCTGACCGTGCCGCCTGAGCGCGTCCCCTCCTGCCGCGCGGGCAGGGTTCCTCGGGTTGTCGCGTATGTTCCCTGCCCGTGCACCGTGATCGTCCTCCAAGGTCGGTCAAGCGGCTCCGTACCCCGAGAGTGTCAAGAAAAGGTAATGCCCATCAAGGAGGCCCCGGCGCGACCCCGCTCACAGAGGGGGGTTCCCTTCCGGAGCGGACGTGCGATGATGGCCGCGCCAACTGCATACCGGCCGCTTGAATCCGCGCGGGAGAGTCCTCGGTCACCGGCATTCGCCGATTTTCCCGGGGCGCCGAAGGAGCAAGCCCTCCCTTGAATCTCTCAGGCCCCGATACCGCACGGATGAGGCAGATCTGAAAAGCGGGCCACGCCGTATGTGGCTCCACCCAAGGTGCAAGCCGGCCAGCCCCGCCCAGCGGGATTGGTCACGGCGAACCTCTCAGGTTCCGATGACAGATGGGGAGGACGCTGTGCCGTCCTTGTCGTCCCATACGGCCCGTCCGTCCCGTCATCGACATGATCATGACCTGTGACCCTGGGAGCTGAACCATGACCGACGCCCCGCCCGTGCCCCGCCATACCGCGCTGGACGCGGTCCACCGCGCGCTCGGCGCCACCATGACCGACTTCGCGGGCTGGGACATGCCGCTGCGTTACGGGAGCGAGCGCGACGAGCACACCGCCGTGCGCACCCGCGCGGGGCTCTTCGACCTCTCCCACATGGGTGAGATCGCTCTCACCGGGCCGCAGGCCGCCGACGCTCTCGACCACGCCCTGGTCGGCCATCTCTCCGCGCTCGCCGTGGGCCGCGCCCGCTACACCATGATCTGCGACAGCGAGGGCGGCATCCTCGACGACCTGATCGTCTACCGGCTCGCCGAGCAGGAGTTCCTGGTCGTGGCCAACGCCTCGAACGCCCAGGTGGTGCTGGACGCGCTGACCGAGCGCGCCACCGGCTTCGACGCGGCCGTACGGGACGACCGCGACGCGTACGCGCTGATCGCCGTCCAGGGGCCGCAGTCCGCCGGGATCCTGAAGGGCCTGACCGACGCCGACCTGGACGGGCTGAAGTACTACGCGGGGCTGCCGGGCACCGTCGCGGGCGTGTCCGCCCTGATCGCCCGCACCGGCTACACCGGCGAGGACGGCTTCGAGCTGTTCGTCGCGCCGGACGACGCCGAGCGGGTCTGGCAGGCGCTGACCGAGGCGGGCGACCCGGTGGGCCTGGTGCCGTGCGGGCTGTCCTGCCGGGACACGCTGCGCCTTGAGGCGGGGATGCCGCTGTACGGGCATGAGCTGAGCACCGACACGACCCCGTTCGACGCGGGGCTCGGCCGGGTGGTGAAGTTCGGCAAGACCGGTGACTTCGTGGGGCGCGGGGCCCTGGAGGCCGCGGCGCGCGAGGCCGAGGCCCGGCCGCCGCGCACCCTGACCGGTCTGGTCGCCGAGGGCCGCCGGGTGCCGCGCGCCGGATACGCCGTGGTCGGCCCGGACGGCGCGGAGATCGGCCGGGTCACCTCGGGCGCCCCCTCCCCGACGCTGGGGAAGCCGATCGCGATGGCGTACGTCGACGCGGAGCACGCCGCGCCCGGCAGCCCGGGAGTATCGGTGGACATCCGCGGTACCCGGGAGCCGTACGAGGTCGTCGCGCTCCCCTTCTATCGCCGCGAGCGCTGAAACCCCCCGTTTTCCCGGGCCGCCCCTGCCGCCTTTGTCGCCTTCTCCCGCCTTCTGGCGACGCGAGCGCCTAAACCTCCCGCGACCCGTGTGTCTCACCACTGAAGACCCGTTTCCCAAGCACTCCCCTCTATCCAGGAGAATCGGACCATGAGCAACCCCCAGCAGCTGCGCTACAGCAAGGAGCACGAGTGGCTGTCGGCCGCCGACCAGGACGGCGTGTCGACGATCGGCATCACCGAATACGCGGCCAACGCGCTCGGCGATGTCGTGTACGTCCAGCTCCCGGATGTCGGCACCACCGTCGCCGCCGGTGAAACCTGCGGTGAGCTGGAGTCCACGAAGTCGGTCAGCGACCTGTACGCGCCGGTCTCCGGCGAGGTCACCGAGATCAACGAGGACGTGGTGAACGACCCGGCGCTGGTGAATTCCGCCCCCTTCGAGGGCGGCTGGCTGTTCAAGGTGAAGGTGACGGACGAGCCGGGCGACCTGCTCTCCGCCGAGGAATACGCCGCCTTCTCCCACAACTGACCCTCCTATTCCGATCGGGACCCCGATGTCGCTTCTGAACAGCTCCCTGCACGAGCTCGACCCTGACGTCGCCGCTGCTGTCGACGCCGAACTCCACCGCCAGCAGTCCACCCTCGAAATGATCGCCTCGGAGAATTTCGCTCCGGCCGCGGTCATGGAGGCCCAGGGCTCGGTCCTGACCAACAAGTACGCCGAGGGCTACCCGGGCCGCCGCTACTACGGCGGCTGTGAGCACGTCGACGTGGTCGAGCAGATCGCCATCGACCGGATCAAGGCGCTCTTCGGCGCCGAGGCGGCCAACGTCCAGCCGCACTCCGGCGCCCAGGCCAACGCCGCCGCGATGTTCGCGCTGCTCCAGCCCGGTGACACCATCCTGGGGCTGAACCTGGCCCACGGCGGCCACCTCACCCACGGCATGAAGCTCAACTTCTCCGGCAAGCTCTACAACGTGGTCCCCTACCACGTGGACGCCGAGACCGGTCTGGTCGACATGGACGAGGTCGAGCGCCTGGCCAAGGAGCACCGCCCCAAGCTGGTCATCGCGGGCTGGTCGGCGTACCCGCGCCAGCTGGACTTCGCCGCCTTCCGCCGGGTCGCGGACGAGGTCGGCGCATACCTGATGGTCGACATGGCCCACTTCGCGGGCCTCGTCGCGGCCGGGCTCCACCCCTCGCCCGTACCGCACGCCCACGTCGTGACCACCACCACCCACAAGACCCTGGGCGGCCCGCGCGGCGGCGTGATCCTGTCCACCGCCGAGCTGGCCAAGAAGATCAACTCCGCGGTCTTCCCCGGCCAGCAGGGCGGCCCGCTGGAGCACGTCATCGCGGCCAAGGCGGTCTCCTTCAAGGTCGCGGCCGGCTCCGAATTCAAGGAGCGCCAGGAGCGCACGGTCGAGGGCGCCAAGATCCTCGCCGAGCGGCTCACCCAGGCCGACGTCACCGAGGCGGGCGTCTCCGTCCTCTCCGGCGGCACCGACGTCCACCTGGTCCTGGTCGACCTGCGCAACTCCGAACTGGACGGCAAGCAGGCCGAGGACCGGCTCCACGAGGTCGGCATCACGGTCAACCGCAACGCCATCCCGAACGACCCGCGGCCCCCGATGGTCACCTCGGGTCTGCGGATCGGCACCCCGGCCCTGGCCACCCGCGGCTTCACGGCCGAGGACTTCCGCGAGGTCTCGGACATCATCGCCGAGGCGCTCAAGCCCGCCTACGACGCCGAGGCGCTGAAGGCGCGGGTCACCGCCCTCGCCGACAAGCACCCGCTGTACCCGCACCTGTCGAAGTAATCCGGGTCCCGGCCTCCCGGGGCCCGGACCCCGGGGGGCGCGCCCACCGGCGCGCCCCCCGCACCGCACCACCCGCACGCACCCCACGTGCAGACGAAGGAGTCCCCGGTGGCCATCTCCGTATTCGATCTCTTCTCGATCGGCATCGGCCCGTCCAGCTCGCACACGGTCGGCCCGATGCGGGCGGCACGGATGTTCGTCCGCCGGTTGAAGAACGAAGGGCTGCTGGCCCACACCTCCTCCGTACGCGCCGAACTCTTCGGCTCCCTCGGCGCCACCGGCCACGGCCACGGCACCCCCAAGGCCGTCCTGCTCGGCCTGGAGGGGCACTCCCCGCGCTCCGTCGACGTCGAGTCCGCCGACGGCGAGGTGGAGCGCATCCGCACCACCAAGCGGCTGCGGCTGCTCGCCGCCGAGACCGAGGGCGGCCACGAGATCGACTTCGACGAGTCCGAAGAACTGATACTGCACCGCCGCCGCTCCCTGCCGTACCACGCCAACGGCATGACGCTCTTCGCGTACGACGACACCGGCCATCCGCTGCTGGAGAAGACCTACTACTCGGTCGGCGGCGGCTTCGTCGTGGACGAGGACGCGGTCGGCGAAGACCGCATCAAGCTGGACGACACCGTCCTCACCCACTCCTTCCGCACCGGCGACGAACTCCTGCGCATCTCCCGCGAGACCGGCCTGTCCATCTCCGCGCTGATGCTGGAGAACGAGAAGGAATGGCGCACTGAGGCGGAGATCCGCGCGGGCCTGCTGGAGATCTGGCGGGCCATGGAGGCGTGCGTCTCCCGCGGCCTCACCCAGGAGGGCATCCTGCCCGGCGGCCTGAAGGTCCGCCGCCGCGCCGCCAACGCCGCCCGCGCCCTGCGCTCCGAGGGCGACGCGCCCGCCCGCGCCATGGAGTGGACCACGCTGTACGCCATGGCGGTCAACGAGGAGAACGCCGCCGGGGGGCGGGTCGTCACCGCCCCGACGAACGGCGCCGCCGGGATCATCCCGGCCGTCCTGCACTACTACACCCGCTTCGTTCCGGGCGCCGACGAGGAAGGCGTCATCCGCTTCCTCCTCGCGGCCGGTGCCATCGGCATGCTCTTCAAGGAGAACGCCTCCATCTCCGGCGCCGAGGTCGGCTGCCAGGGCGAGGTCGGCTCCGCCTGCTCCATGGCCGCGGGCGGCCTCGCCGAGGTCCTCGGCGGCAGCCCCGAGCAGGTCGAGAACGCCGCCGAGATCGGCATGGAACACAACCTCGGCCTCACCTGCGACCCCGTCGGCGGCCTCGTGCAGATCCCCTGCATCGAGCGCAACGGCATGGCGGCGGTCAAGGCCGTCACCGCCGCGCGGATGGCCCTGCGCGGCGACGGCCGCCACCATGTGTCGCTGGACAAGGTCATCAAGACCATGAAGGACACCGGCGCCGACATGAAGGTCAAGTACAAGGAGACGGCGCGGGGCGGACTCGCGGTCAACGTCATCGAGTGCTGACGAATGGCGGTGGCCGGTGACGTCGGCTGATCCTCGGGCGATACGCGTGCCGGTCGGGGACGACGCGGAGCGCTGGGCGAGCCGTGCGGCGAGCCGCCGCGTCCTGCTCGTCGTGCACAACGTCACCTCGGCCGGGCGGCTGCTGGACGTACTGCCGCTGTTCCACGACGACTTCCGGGTGCAGCTCCTGGTCACCTCGACGGAGTCGTCCGCCTTCCAGGGCGGAGTGCGCGAGCTGTTCGCGGATCTGGAGCTGCCGGTGCTGCCGTGGGAACAGGCGCTGGCGACGCCGGTGGATCTGGCGGTCTCCGCGAGCTTCGGCGGCCAGCTCAGCGGTCTGCGCGGCAAGCTGACCGTCCTGTCGCACGGCGTCGGCTACACGAAGCGGCTCTCCGTGACGGGAGTCCGCAGCCGTGAGCCGACGTTCGGCCTCGCGCCGGAATGGCTGCTGGTGGACGGGCGGCCCTTCGTGGACGGGCTCGTCCTGTCCCACCCCGAGCAGCTGGAGCGGCTGCGGCGGGTCTGCCCCGAGGCCGAGGCCGCGTCGGTCCTGGCCGGTGACCCCTGCTTCGACCGCATGCTGGCCGCCGCGCCGCACCGGGAGCGGTTCCGGCGCGCCCTGGGCGTACGCCGGGGGCAGCGCCTCGTCGTACTGAACTCCACCTGGAACCCGGAGGGTTTCTTCGGCAACGGCGGCGACCAGGACCTGCTGCCCAGCCTCCTCCCCCGGCTCGCCGCCGAACTGCCCGCCGACGACTACCGGCTGGCGGCCGTGCTGCACCCCAACATCTGGTACGGCCACGGGCCGGGCCAGCTCCGCGTCTGGCTGGACCGGGCCCTGCGCAGCGGGCTGACCCTGGTCGACCCCGTGCACGCCTGGCGGCAGGCCCTGCTGGCGGCCGACGCCGTCGTCGGGGACTTCGGGGCGGTCTCGTACTACGCGGCGGCCCTGGGCACCCCCGTACTGCTGGCCTCCGCCGCCCAGGACCGGCTGGACCCGGAGGCGCCGCTCGCGGCGTTCGTCCGGGACGCGCCACGGCTCGATCCGGGCGGGGGGCTGCGGGATCAGGTGGAGGGCCTGTTGGCGCGCCACCGTCCGGCCCCTGGCCCGGCGTCGTTCACCACGTCGGCCCCGGGCGCCTCCGCCGCGCTGCTGCGGCGGCACTTCTACGCGCTGATGGACCTGCCCGAGCCCCCGGCCCCCGCCCTGCTGGAGGCCCTGCCCCTGCCGCCGTACGGGCCACCGCGGCGTACGGCGCCCCTGAACGTCCGTACGCGCGTCCACGGGGCGGACGTCTGGCTCGAACGCACCACGGGCCACCCGTACGACGCGGTCGGCGACGCCCACCTCGCCGTCCACGAGGACACCCGCGACCCCGGTGATCTGGTGCGGGCCGACGTGATCGTGCGCGAGGGCGCCCCGGACGACCCGCGGCTGGGCGGCGCGGAGGGCTGGACGGCGGAGGTGCTGCGCCGGTACCCGCACTGTGCCCTGGCCGCGTACGTGACGGGTCCGGACACCTGCGTGTGCCGGGTGCGGGGTGAGGGCGGCGTGCTGGTGATGTCGGCGGATACGGAGGCGGACGCCGACCCGGCGGCGTACGCGTCGGCGCTGCACGCGTGGCTGGCGGGCGGCGGCTCGGTACCGGTTCCGGTGATGTTGCGGGTGCGGGTGGCGGGTGGGGTGCACGAGGTGCGGGTGGTGCGTGGGTGAGGGGTGGTGGGTGCGGGTCCGGGGCCTCCGGGGCAGGGCCCTGGACCGTCTATTTACGGCGCCGCTGACGCAGAACGTGGGGTGAACGCGGGGCGATTGGCGCCACAAATACACGTGGTGTCCAGGACCCCACCCCTGCGACCCCGGCCCCTCCCGCCGGTGACCCCGACCCCCAGGTTGTGGGCAATCGTTCCGCTGGGCGGAACGGGCGGGCACAACCCGGCCACCGGCCCGCACCCGGTCGCGAAGCCCCAGCCCCCACCACCCCGGGGCCCAGTGCCCCCGGTTTCGGGAAGGGGCGGGGTAGGGGAAACCCGCCAGGCGCAGCCGTTACGCCTCGCACCGCTCCCGCAGACCGGCCAGGTAAGCCAGATGCGGAGCAGCCCGTTCCGGGGTGAGGAGGCGCTCCGCTTCGGCGATCTTCGTCAGGGCGTCGGCGTCGTCCCCGGCGTCGTGCAGGGTCTCGGCGAGGTCCGTGAGGGTGCGGGCCAGGTTGTACGCCTCGCCCTGCGCCGTGAAGAAGTCCCGCGCGGCCTCCAGCCGGGTACGGGATTCCGCCAGGTTCCCCATACCGCGCAGGGCGCGGCCCTGGTGGCGCTCGATCAGGGCGAGGGCGCGCGGAAGGTCCCGGGCGCCCTCCTCGCCGGGGGCGATGCGCCCGTAAACGCGTTCCGCCTCGGCGAAGCGTTCGTACGCCTCTTCCCACCGCCACTGGTACAGGCACTGCAGGCCCAGCATCTCCACGGACGACGCCTCGCCCCGCACATGCCCCGCCGCGCGCTCGCAGGCGACGGCGGCGCGCACCGCGCGTTCGGCCTCGTCCCACTGCCGCAGTTCGCCCAGGCAGTGGCCGAGCTGGAAGTGCAGCGCGCCTGCCAGGCGGGTTTCGGGGTGGTGCTCGTCGGCGCACCGGGCCGCGATGCGGAGGGCGGGCAGCGCCTCGTCCACCTTCCCGGCCTTCAACTGCAGGGGCCACAGCGCGCGGGCCAGGCGCAGCGACGTGTCGACGTGCTGGTACTCCTCGGCGACGGAGACGGCCTGGACCAGGTTGTCCGCCTCGGCGAGCAGCGCCGTCATACCCTCGGCCTCGTCGGCGTACGGGGTTTCCCTGTCCGGTGCGTCCTCGGTGCGCCAGCTCTGCGGCAGGGCGGCGTGGGCGGCGTGCAGGGCCCGGTTCAGCAGGCCGTCGAGCGCCCGGGACACGGCCGCGGAGCACTCCGGGATGCCATGCTCCGGCCCAGCGGCGTCGGCCAGATGGCGGCGGACCTCGGGCCGGAAGCGGTAGCGGCCGTCGCCCAGCGGCTCCACCAACTGCACGTCCGCCGCCTCGGTGAGCATGCGGGCGGCGTCCGCCGTGTCGGCGGTCTCCCCGGCCAGGCGGGCGTCGAACGCGGGCCAGCCGCCCAGCGCGGTCAGCCTGAGGAGCCGCGCCGCCTCCGGGCGCAGACGGCGGCAGGCGTCCTGGGCCATGCCGCGCACCGGATGCGGATCCGTCGCGTCGGCGACGGGCGGGCCCCCGGAAAGCAGGCGCATCGCCGCGGCCTTGAGGGCGAAGGCGTTGCCCGCGCAGCCGTCCAGCAGGGCGGGCATGTGCGGCTTGGCGCGCGCGACCGGTTCCGGCCCCGCGACCTTGCGCAGCAGCTGCACGGCGTCCCGGTCCTTCAGCGGAGGTACGGAGATCCGCTCGGCCTCCAGCACGAACGGCGGCCCGGACGCGACGACCAGCAGGAACACCTCCGGCGTGGCCGGGACGAGGCCGCGGACCTGGGCAGCCGAGGAGGCGTGGTCGATGACCACCAGCGCCCGGCGGCCCGCCGTCAGCCGCCGGTACAGCTGTTCGCGCCCCGCCTCGGTGGTCGGCATCGCGCCGGGCTCGACGCCCATCTGCTGCAGCAGGCGCAGCAGGACGGCGGCGGGTTCGAGCCCGTGCTCGCCGGGGGCGTCGCGGACGTCCACGTAGAACTGCCCGTCGGGGTACCGCGCGATCCGGTCGGCGCCCCAGTGCAGCGCGACCGCGCTGGTGCCGATGCCGGGCGGCCCGTACAGCAACGCGACCCGCGGCCGCCCCGCGGCGGCCCGGGTCGCCTCGCGGCGCAGTTGCCGCAGCACGCTCTGACGGTCGGTGAAGTCCCGCGTGGCGGGTGGCAGTCCGGCCCCCGGCCGCAGGGCCGCCTCCGGCAGGCTGCGCAGCAGCAGCGCCAGCTCGTCGTTCCGCCGTGGATCCTCGCCGAGCCGCGGATGCATCTGACGCGCCAGCAGCTCCCATCCCTCGGGGGTGGTCGGCAGCGGCGTCTCCCGGCCCAGGCTCCGCCGCACCAGCGTGCCCGTCGACAGGAGCACCTGCTTGCCGACTTCCCCGGCGGCGCCGTTGCCCACCGCCGTGAGGAACGCGGTGAGCGCACTCACCGTCACGATCTCAAACACGCCATCCCCTCCCATGGCCCCGGCCCGGTCCCTGGCGGGACTGTATCGCCGAAGGTATCCACCTGGTCGGACAGGTCGGCCGGGGTGTCACCCCGGCCACCGGGCCGGTGCTGTCGGTGGCGGTTGCCAGAACAGACCTACCCACGAGTCCGTGCCGGTCGGCCGCCGACCGCCCGTCCCCTCCGAAAGGCGCCTGCCTTGATCCCTGACGTCACGGAACTGCACGGGCTGCCCGTCTTCGACTTCCCGGCCCCGGAGGCGGGCGAGCAGGGGCTGCCACGGGCGGAGACGGTCGCCTGGCGAATCTCCCGGTCCGGCCTGTACAGCGGCGAGGAGGACTTCGGCACCTGCTGGGACCGGTTCTTCGACACCGTCGACGTGGCGCGCGTACGGGCCCTGGTGCTCGGCGCCGGGGCGTACGGCACCGACTTGGACGCCAGCCCCACCAGCACGGTCCGACGCCTCGTCGACGCCGGTGACCGCCTCACGGGTCTGGAGGCGCTGTACCTCGCCGACGTCGAGCCCGAGATAGCCGACCTGTCCTCGATCACCCAGGGCGACGTCACCCCGATCCTGGCGGCGTACCCGCGCCTGCGGGAACTCGCGGTGCGCGGCGGCGCCTATGGCCACCACGACACCGAGGGCCTGCGCTTCCCGCCGCTGCGCCACGAGGGCCTGCGCACCCTCCGGTTCCACAGCGGCAGCCTGCCCGGCGAGGTGGTCCGTGGCGTGGCCGCCTCCGACCTGCCCCATCTGGAGCACCTGGAGATATGGCTCGGGGTCGGCGACTAC
This sequence comes from Streptomyces sp. NPDC040405, assembly GCF_055595765.1. NCBI lineage: Bacteria > Bacillati > Actinomycetota > Actinomycetes > Kitasatosporales > Streptomycetaceae > Streptomyces > Streptomyces sp. NPDC040405. Next base: position 1,275,548 of record NZ_JBVIVI010000002.1, on the reverse strand, counting down.
GGCGGCGACGCCACCGTGGCCGACCTGGCCCCCATCCTCGACGGCGGCCGACTGCCCGCCCTGCGCCACCTGGGCCTGCAGAACAGCGAGATCCAGGACGAGATCGCCGCCGCCGTCGCCACCGCGCCCGTCCTCGCCCGGCTCACCTCCCTGTGCCTGGGCTACGGCACCCTCTCCGACACCGGCGCCGAAGCCCTCCTGAGCGGCCACCCCCTCACCCACCTGCACCGCCTCGACCTGCACCACCACTTCCTCGGCGAGGCGATGACGCGCCGCGTCCGCGAGGCCCTCGAACCGTCCGGCGTCGAGGTCGACCTGTCGGAGCGGGAGAAGGACGAGGAGGATGAGGAATACCGGTACGTGGCCGCCTCAGAATGACGCCTCGGATCCGGCCGTCCCCCCGCGTGTCAGCCGGTTCGTGATCTCCTGGGCGGTCGCGACCAGGGCGAAGCCCTTGCGCAGGACGGCGAGTTCGGGTTCCTGCATGGACTCGTCGTCGGTGGCCGTGACGTCGGCCCCGAACACGACCTTGTAGCCGCGTTCGTACGCCTGCCGGGCCGTGGTGCCGCAGCAGTAGTTGGTGAGCGTTCCCGTGACGATGACCGTGTCGCGGGCGAGGTTGCGCAGCATCGTGTCGAGTGGGGTGTCGTAGAAGGCGCCGTAGGAGGGCTTGCGGATCAGGGCCTCGTCGGCGCGGTGGCCCATCCGGTCCCACACCGCCGCGGGGCCCGGCCGCCGCCAGTCGGTGTCGGCGTGCGGGAGGTGGCGCAGGGCGTGCGGCCGGTCGAGGCCGAGGTGGGTGTCGTCGAAGAGGGTCCAGATGACGGGGACGGAGGCGCTCCGGCAGGTCTCGACCAGTCGGCGGAGCCTTGGCGCCATCCGCGTCGCCGCGGGGACCCAGTAGGGGCTGAAGCCGGGGCGTACGAATTCGTCCTGCATGTCGATGACCAGCAGCGCCGTCCGTTCGGGCCGTATGCCGAACGCCGCCCGGCCATGCGCGTAGGCGTCACGCGCCCGCGCGGTCACCCACTCCTCGGTATAGCTCACCTTGACCCCCTACCTCGATTCGAGATATCTCGTTTCGATGTGCGAGGGTAGCAGCATGCTGGAACTCGCGATCCTGGGATTCCTGGCCGACGGCCCCCTGCACGGCTACCAACTGCGCCGCCTCATCGCGCGCTTGTCCGGCCACTCCCGGCCGGTCAGCGACGGCAGCCTCTATCCGGCCATCAACCGGCTGGTCAAGGCCGGGCTGCTGGACCGACGCACCGAGCCGGGAGCCTCGGCCGCCCAGCGGCACACCCTGAGCCTGACCGCCGAGGGCCGCACCGAGCTGCTGCACCGGCTCCGCGAGCCCGACGAGCTGGAGATCAGCGACAGCACCCGGTACTTCACGATCCTGGCCTTCCTCTCCCAGCTGCCCGACACCGCCGCCCAGCACGCGGTGCTGCGCCGACGGCTGGAGTTCCTGGAGCGGCCCGCGAGCTTCTTCCACGACGGCAACGGTCCGCTGCGCGCCGAGGACACCGCCGACCCCTACCGCCGCGGCATGCTCCTCATCGCCCGCGCCACCAGCCAGGCCGAGCGGTCCTGGCTGAGGGAGCAGCTGATGTGACGCAGCCGCACCCGAGAAAGGCCTTCCGACCAGGTGAGAGGTCCGGCTGAGGGGGAACCCATAGGCGGATGGACGGCCAGACGAGCACAGGTGGTGGGCATGACGAGGAGCGGACGGAGCAGGGGCGGCGCGGGCGGCTGCGGGGGTGGGGGCGGCGGGCCCTGGGGGCGCGGGGGCCGGAGCGGCACACGCTGCTGCTGATCGGCAAGAGCACGCTCGCGGCCACCCTCGCGTGGTTCACGGCGGCGGACCTGCTGCACGCGCAGTCCCCCGCGTTCGCGCCCTTCTCCGCCGTCCTCATCATGAACGTGACGGTGTACCAGTCGATCGCGCAGTCCCTGCGCTATGTCGCCGCGGTGGTGACGGGGGTGGCCGTCCAGGCGGCGCTGGGGTTTCTGGCCGGGCCGGATCCGGTGACGTTCGTCCTGGTGGCGGCGATCGCGCTGACCATCGGGCAGTGGAAGGCGCTGGGGGCGCAGCGGTCGCAGGTCGCGACGGCGGCGTTCTTCGCGTTCTCCACGTACGTCTCCGCGACCGACAACACGGAACGGGCCACCCAGCTGGGCCAGATCGTGCTGCTGGTGCTCGTCGGGTGCTCGCTCGGGCTGCTGGTGAACGTCGTCCTCGTACCGCCGCTGCGGTACCGCAGTGCGGAGCACGGCATCCGGGCCCTGGCCGGGGCGCTGGAGTCGCTGCTCGCCGACATGGGACCGGCGATGCGCGACGGGGAGTTCGCCGAGGAGCACGCGAAGCACTGGCGTTCCCGGTCCGACCACGCGCAGGCGCTGGTCACGCAGGCGAGGTCGGGGCTCCGGACCGCGGAGGAGAGCGTTCCGTTCAATCCGCGGCGGCTACTGCCCCGGCATCGGGGGCGCACGTCGTTCGCCAACTACCGCGCCGTCCTGGACGCGCTGGAGCGGGCCGCGTATCAACTGGCGTCGCTCACCAGGAGTCTGGAGCGGTGGCGCGAGGAGGAGCGGGACTATTCCTACCGGCGGTTCCTGCGGTGCTACGGCACCTTTCTCGGCGCGCTGGAGGAGCTCGTACGGGTGCTGGCGCGCCTGGACGAGGCGCAGCTGCCGGACCAGGCCGCGCAGCTGTGCCAGCTGGCCGAGGACATGCAGCGGCAGCGCCGGACCGTCACCGAGCAGGCGGAGAGCGACGGGCTGCCGCTGGGCGACCCCACCCGGCCGTACGGGGTGCTGGTGATCGAGGCCACCCGGCTGACGGAGGAGTTCCAGTACACCTGCGATGTCCTCCAGACCCATGTCCGGGAATGAGCCCGCGGCGGCGTATCACGGGGACGGAGGAAATACACGAATTTCCTTGCCAAATCAGTCGCTTGTGCAAATACCGTGCGTGACCCCGACTGCGTTGCGTAGGGTCCTGGGCCGGGCATGACAAGGGAGACGCCCGTCCCGTTTTCAACTTCTCCCCTGAGGCAGGAACCATGCTGCACGGCATCGACGTGAGTTCGCACCAGTCCAGCTTCGACACGGACGGACTGGCCTTCGTCTTCATCAAGGCCACCGAGGGCCGGTCGTATATCAACCCGAAGCAGACCTCCCAGGCGGCGCGGGCGCGGAAGGCGGGATGCGTCGTCGGCTTCTACCACTTCCTGTGGCCCGGGAACATCGCCGCGCAGGCCCGGTACTTCGTCGAGAAATGCGCCTCCGAGAAACACGATCTGCTCGCCGTGGACTGGGAGACCACCGGCTCGGGGACGCGCGCCAGCAACGCCGAGAAGGACCGGTTCATCCGGGAGGTCAAGAAGCTGCGGCCCACGCACCGCGTGATGCTCTACTGCAACCGGAATTTCTGGCTCAACCACGACACCACCTCCTACGCCGGGGACGGGCTGTGGATCGCCGACTACGTCTCGGCGGGCAAGCCGCGGATCAAGGCGAAGTGGCGGATCCACCAGTACACCGACCGGCCGGTCGACAAGAACGTGGCGGACTTCTCCAGCAAGGCATCGCTGAAGACGTGGGCCACGGTCACCCGGGTGGCGAACGCGATCGAGGATCTCGTGGACGGCGACGATGACGAGGACGAGCGCCAGGAGCAGGAGAGCGGGACGGACGGCCAGAGCCAGGCGTAAGGGCGGACGGCCAGAGCCAGGCGTAAGGGCGGACGGCCAGAGCCAGGCGTGAGGGCGGACGGCCAGAGCCGGGCGTGAGGGCGGTCGGGCGAGGCGTAGGGGCGGTCGGTCGGGGCGTTGTCGGTGGGGGCGCCTACGCTGCCCGGTATGAGCTACGCAGACCTACGCGAACTCCGCAGCGCGCTCACCACCGCGTCCGACATCGCCTTCTCGCTCGATGCCGCGCCCTCGGGGCAGGAGACCGAGCTGCTGACCGACGCCCTGCGCCGGGCGCTCGCCGCAGCCGGTGCGCTGACCGCCGAGCACGGGGCGACCGGCTGCGCCCAGCATCCGCGCGGTGCCGTCGACCCGCTGTACGGGGACCCGGACGATCCGCTGCCACCCGGCTACGGCCGCTGCCTGCTGTGCAACGACCGCCGTCGGCGGGCGAGCGCACAGCGGCGCGGCTGGCGCTGACGCGCCGGCGGCGCCGCCATGCGGCCCGGGCCGGACCCGCTGGGCGCACCCGATGGGTCAGTCCTTGTTCTGGGCGGCCCAGAACTCGTCGAAGTTGAGCTGACCGTCACCGTTGCCGTCGTGGGAGTTGATCACGGCCTGGGCGACGGGCTCCGTGACATACGGGTCCCCCAGCTGCGCCATCACGCTCTTGTACTCGGCCGCCGTGATCAGCCCGTCCCCGTTGAGGTCGTACCGCTCGAACGCCTTGCGCGCCGCCTCGATGTCCGCCACCTGTTCCGCCCCTTTCGTGCGTGAGTCTGACCCGCACACATTAGCGGCCCGGGGCCGGAGGTCCGGCGGGCGTACGGTCAGCCCTGGTTGACCAGCTCCAGATAGCGGTCCCAGTCCCACAGCGGACCGGGGTCGGTGTGGTCGGCGCCGGGGACTTCGCTGTGGCCGATGATGTGCTCGCGGTCCTTGAGGATGCCGAAGCGGTCGCAGACGGCGGCGGTGAGCGCGGCGGACGAGGCGTACATCTCATCGGTGAACCACGCGGGGTCGTCCACCCACCCCTCGTGCTCGATGCCGATGCCCCGGTTGTTGTAGTCCTTGTTGCCCGCGTGCCAGGCGACGTCCTTCTCGCGGACGAACTGCCCGATGTAGCCGTCGGCCGAGGCGACCATGTAGTGGGTGGAGACCTGCCGGGCCGGGTCCTGGAAGATCTTCACCGCGTCCGGGAAGGTCTCCTGCGTCACATGGATGACGACGAAGTCGATCGGGTATGCGGTGGGGCGGCTGGAGACGCGGTAGTTGGAGGCCGAGGCCGGGATCCAGTGGGTGGGGGGATAGGCGGCGGCGCGGCGGGGGCGTCTTTCGGCGGCGTTGGCGGTGGTGGCTGCGGTGGTGGCGGTGGCGGCGAGTCCGAGGGCGGCGGCGCCGAGACCGGCGCCGGAGCGGAGGAGGGTGCGTCGGGTGGGGGCAGGGCCGTGCGCTTCCATGGGGGCTCCCGAATGCAGTGCCGGTACAGAGGATCTGACGGGATGTGACGCGCGTAGCGCGCTTTCCATGGTGAGGCGTCGCCAGGGCCATGCCAAGAACCGACAGGCAAAGAAAGAATGCGCGTCCCGGTCTGAACCAGTGGCAATTCCGTGCCGTTCATGTCGAGAGATGAACAACAAGGGAAACTCGTAAATCTACCCGCCATTAACAAGGCGGGTGTCACAGCTCACCTTGGATTGAGTTGGTGGCGCTCTGCCGGGTCTGCAATAGTCGGGCCAGCGACCCCCATTGACCCGGGCCAGGTCGTTCCCCCGAATGCCGCGGAGCCACACCCCTTCCGCTTCGCGGCGGGGCGGACAGAGGTCCCCGAGCCGTCGCACCCCGACGGTGGGGACCTCTGCCTATGCGCGCACTAGGCGCTCTCCGTCACCCGCATTTCGAACCACGTCGTCTTGCCGCATGGCAGCAGGTCCACGCCCCAGCGCTGGGAAAGCTGATCCACCAGCATGAGGCCGCGCCCGCTGGTGTCGAGAGCCCCCACCGGCAGCAGACACGGCAGCCCGCGCGACGGATCACGCACCTCGACCCGGATCCAGCCGCGGCGGCGCAGCATCCGCAGCCCGAACGTGCGGGCGCCGGTGTGCCGTACGGCGTTGCCCACCAGCTCCGAGACGAGCAGCACCGCGTACTCGGCGAGCTGACAGGCGAGCCCCCAGTCGCGCAGTACCACGAATTCCGTCAACCGGCGGGCGGTGGCCGCGGATTCGGGCCGGGACGGCAGCCGCACCTCTTCGACCGCAGGATTCCCGAACAGTTCGAGCGCCCTGAGAGCCGGATCCTCGTCGGCGGACGGCAGCCGCCGGACCGCAGCCGTACCCGTGCGCTGCTGCGGCTGCTCCATTCCCTCCAAGCCCGCCATGCCCCCCATGATGGCCGCCCGAAAGGCCGTCCGGGGCGGAACCAGGTGATTCCGAACACCGGAGCCCCAGGCTCCACAAACCGATCCCAGCTATGCCATTAACAGCCCAGGGAGTCAAAACACCCCACCTGACCAGCGATGTCACCACGCGTATAGCTGATCACACAGCGTACCGGAAACGGCCCACGGGCGGCCGCCCGGCAAGCGAAGAAATTCGCTCGCACGGGGCATGCCCAGCCCGGTCGGGAGGGTCTCGGTCAGGAGAACCGTGCCTTGCCCGGACCGTCCTCGACGAAGCTCCGCATCCCGATCTCCCGGTCCTCGGTGGCGAACAGCCCGGCGAACCAGTTGCGTTCGATGGCGAGCCCGGTGTCGAGGTCCGTCTCCAGACCCGCGTCCACCGCCTCCTTGGCGGCGCGCAGCGCCATCGCCGGGCCCTTGGCCAGCTTCGCCGCCCAGGCGTGCGCCTGCTCGTATACCTCCTCGGCCGGTACCACCCGGTCGACAAGACCGATGGCCACCGCCTCGTCGGCCTTCACCTGACGGCCCGTGAAGATGAGGTCCTTGGCCCGCGACGGGCCCACCAGCCGGGCCAGGCGCTGGGTGCCGCCCGCGCCCGGGATCAGCCCGAGCAGGATCTCGGGCTGGCCGAACTTGGCGTTCTCGGCAGCGATCCGGAAGTCGGCGCACAGCGCCAGTTCGCAGCCGCCACCGAGGGCATAGCCGGTGACGGCGGCGACCACGGGCTTGGGGATGCGGGCGACGGCGGTGAAGGCGTCCTGGAGGTCACGGGAGCGGGCCACCATCGCGGCGTGGTCCATGTCCCGCATCTCCTTGATGTCCGCGCCCGCCGCGAACACCTTCTCGCCGCCCCAGACGACCACGGCCCGTACGTCGTCGCGGCGGGTCACCTCGGCGGCGAGTTCCCGCAGCCGGTCCTGGGTGGCGACGTCGAGCGCGTTCATCGGGGGGCGGTCGAGGCGGAAGGTGGCCACTCCGTCGGCGACCTCAAGATTCACAGTCATACGCGGCAGGTTAGCGGCCGCTAACGGGACACGCCCCGGTGCGCTTGGTCACAGCGCACCGGGGCGTCTCACGCCGGGCTGGCGGCGTTACGCCTTCCACTTCTCCCAGGACATGTTCCAGTCGCTGAGCCCGTTGCCCGGCTGGATCGTTTCGTCGTCCGAGTTCTTCACGATGACCACGTCCCCGATGAGCGACTGGCCGTAGAACCAGGCCGCCGGGGTGGACGGATCGCCGCCGCCGCGCTGGTCGAAGAGGCCGACGCAGCCGTGGCTGACATTGGCTGTGCCGAAGGTGGACCGGCCCGCCCAGTAGTTGCCGTGGAGGAAGGTGCCCGAGTCCGACAGCCGCATCGCGTGCGGCACGTCCTTGATGTCGTACTCGCCCTTGAAACCGACCGTCGCGCCGTCCATCCGGGTCACGACGAGCTTCTCGCTGATGACCATGATCCCGTTGTACGTCTCGTGGCCGGGCGCGCCCGAGGTGATCGGGAGCGTCTTGAGGGTCTTGCCGTCCCGCTTGATCTTCATCGTGTGGGCCTTGGAGTCCACGACGGATATCTGGCTGCGGCCGATGGTGAACTGGACCGTCTTGCTCTGCTCCCCGTACACCCCGGGCCGTCCCTCGACGCCGTCGAGGTCCATCTTCAGCGTCACCTTGGTGCCGGGCTTCCAGTACTTCTCGGGCCGGAAGTCCAGCCGGTCGTTGCCGAACCAGTGGCTCGCGACCGGCACCGACGGGGAGGCGCTGACCTTGATGCTCTTCTCGACCGCGCCCGGGTCGGTGATGCCCCGGTTGAAGCGGAGCGAGACCGGCATGCCGACGCCGACCTCGGAGCCGTCCTCGGGGCTGTAGACGCCGACGAAGGTCTCCTTGGGCTTGAGCGTGTGGAAGGTGGTGTGCTTGCGCGCGGCACGGCCGTCCGCGTCCTTCGCGAGGGCGTCCACCGTGTACGTCGAATCGGCGCGCAGGCGCCCGTCCGGCTTCCAGCTCGCGCCGCCCCCGGCGGTCTTCCCGGCGACCGCACGGCCCTTCTCGTCCTCGACCTTGACGGAGGTCAGCTTGCCCTTGGCGACGGTGACCTTGAGCGCACCGCTGGTGTCGACGCCCTTCGCCCCGTCCCCCGGCTCGACCGTGACCTTGGCCCGGGACGGCCGCGGCTTGGCGGCCTCGGTGTCCTTGCCCTTGCCTTCCTCGCCGGAACCGCCGCCTCCGCCGCACGCGGTCACCAGCGCCAGCAGCGCCCCGAGCAGCAGGGCGAGCAGCCCCCTGCGGCCCCGCGCCACCCCCGATATCGGCTGCACCCTCACAACGCTCTCCCCTCTCCGGAGCCGCAGTCCCCCGCGGCAGCTCCGACAGCACGGACGCGCACAGGCGCGCCTGCCGATAGGTAATCACATCGCACTGACAGCGGGATCATTTGCGATGGTTACGGTTCTGTCCCAGGTGGGAGCGGTCCCCGTGACCGGCCGCGGGCGCGCTCGGCGCCGCGTCCGGGCGCGGAAACGTGAGGGTTGGCGGGATTGCGGGCACAACACGGCTACCGGGCACAGCCGGACGCGGTCGGGACGCCGCGGGGCGGTGCCGCCCGGTGAAGTCGGGCTCCGGACGGGAGGTGCGGAGCCCGGTCCCGTGCGAGCCGCCGGAGGCGCATGTGTCGAAAGCAGCCGAGCAGCACACCCTGGGCCCTGCCGACGGCTTACCCGCCCCGCCCGCCGCCGGACCGGCCGTCCGCCGCTCCGCCGTGCCCGTGCCGCTGCCCGCCCCGCGCGGCGGCTCCCCCGCGGCCGGACCGGCCGCGTGGCCGGGCAGTCCGCAGCCGCTCGGGGCGCGGGTGCACCGGGGGCCCGAGGGGGTTCCCGGCACCAACTTCGCGCTGTGGGCGGGCGGCGCGGAGGCCGTGGAGCTGTGCCTGTTCGACGACGACGGCACGGAGACCCGCCACCGGCTGGCCGAGCAGACCCATGAGGTCTGGCACGGCTTCGTGCCCGGGGTGCTGCCCGGGCGCCGGTACGGCTACCGCGTGCACGGCCGCTGGGACCCGTGGACCGGCGCCCGCTGGAACCCGGCCAAGCTGCTGCTGGACCCGTACGCGCGCGCCGTGGACGGCGACTTCGGGCCGCCCGGCGGTCCGCTGCCCGCCGAGGTCTACGGCCATGTGCGGGACTGGCCGCAGCAGCATGTCGCCGACACCGTACGGGACGAGCGCGACTCGGCTCCGTACGTGCCCAAGGGCGTGGTCGTGGGCGACGACGCCCGGGGCGGGCCGCCGCCCGACGAGTGGACAGAGGACCGCCGCCCCAAGACCCCGTGGGCCGAGTCGGTGATCTACGAACTCCATGTGCGCGGCTTCACCATGCGCCACCCCGGCGTCCCGCCCGAGCTGCGCGGCACCTACGCCGGGCTGGCCCACCCCGCCGCGGTCGAGCACCTCACCCGGCTCGGGGTGACGGCGGTGGAGCTGCTGCCGGTGCACCAGTTCGCGCACGAGGACCATCTGCTGCGGCGCGACCTGCGCAACTACTGGGGCTACAACTCCATCGGCTACTTCGCGCCGCACTCCGGCTACGCGGCCACCGGCACCCGGGGCCAGCAGGTGGACGAGTTCCGGCGGATGGTGCGCGCCCTGCACGCCGCGGGGATCGAGGTGATCCTCGACGTCGTCTACAACCACACCGCCGAGGCGGGCGAGCTGGGCCCGACCCTCTCGCTGCGCGGCATCGACAACCGCGGCTACTACCGGCTCCAGCAGGACCCGCGCCGCTACGCCGACTTCACCGGCTGCGGCAACACCCTGCAGACCGTCCGGCCGCAGGTGCTCCGGCTGATCACCGACTCGCTGCGCTACTGGGTCACCGAGATGGGCGTGGACGGGTTCCGCTTCGACCTGGCGAGCGCGCTGGCCCGCGCCGCGCACGGCGGCGACACGGGGGTCGACATGCTCTCCCCGTTCCTCGCCGTGATCGCCCAGGATCCGGTGCTGCGCCGCGTCAAGCTGATCGCCGAGCCCTGGGACGTGGGCTCCGGCGGCTACCAGGTGGGCGCGTTCCCGCCGCTGTGGGCCGAGTGGAACGACCGCTACCGCGATGCCGTACGGGACTTCTGGCGCGGCGCCCTGCCCGATGTGCGCGACCTCGGCTACCGGCTCTCCGGCTCCAGCGACCTGTACGGACACGGCGGCCGCGGACCGTGCGCCTCGGTCAACTTCATCACCGCCCACGACGGCTTCACCCTGCGCGACCTGGTGAGTTACGACCGCAAGCACAACGAGGACAACGGCGAGGGCAACCGCGACGGCACGGACGACAACCGCGCCTGGAACAGCGGCGCCGAGGGCGAGACGGACGACCCGGGCGTCCGCGCCCTGCGCCGCCGCAGGCTGCGCGGTCTGCTCGCCACGCTGCTGCTGTCCACCGGAGTGCCGATGCTCGTCGCGGGCGACGAGCTGGGCCGCACCCAGGGCGGCAACAACAACGCGTACTGCCAGGACAACGCCACCGGCTGGGTCGACTGGTCGCTGCTGGAGGACCCCGGCTGGCAGGCGCTCACCGATCTCACCGCCCGGCTGATCCGGCTGCGCCGCGCCCACCCGGTGCTGCGGCAGCCCGCCTTCTTCTCCGGCCGCGCCCGGCCGTCGGACGGGGTGCGCGACCTCGCCTGGTTCACGCCGCGGGGCGAGGAGATGACCGAAGCCGACTGGTACGCGCCCACGACCGCCCTCGGCGTCTACCTCTCCGGCCAGGACCTGCCGCAGCGGGATCCGCGCGGCGCGCCGGTCACCGACGACACGTTCCTGGTACTGCTCCACGCGGGCCCCGGGCCGCTGACCTTCCACCTGCCCGGACCGCCGTGGGCCACGGGCTACGAACTCCTGCTGGACACCTCGCGCGAGGACCAGGACGCCCCACCGGGCGCACGGTACCCGGCGGGTGCGTCGATCGAGCTACCGGAACGCTCGGTTCTGCTGCTGCGCGCTCCGACCAGCGCGGACCTACACCAAAAAACCGATTGAATCCTCCCCTCCCTTCAGGGAGGGGATTCCTGGCTCAGGCCGCCTCCTGGAGCAGCGCTCCAGGAGGTCTTCCGCCATCAGCACCAGCCGGGTTGAGACCAGCCCGGACGAGCATCACGCGTGCGGAGTTCTTGTCCCGTGGGCACACGGTTCCACACACGGCGCAGGTGTAGGTCCGCTCACCCAGCGGCAGGCGATGCTTGGCTCTCGCATCGCAGTGCGCGCAGTCCATCGTGGTGTACACGGGGTGGACAAGGCGGATGTGCCGCCCATGCTTACGGCCCATCGCCACCAGAGCGGCCTTGGTGGCGCCGATGGCGGCATCAGCGGCCTTGCGGGCCATGGTGGTCCTGGCCAGGAACTTCGAGCGGAAATCCTCGACAGCGACAGCGTCGTGGTCGCGGACCACCTTCTTGGCCCACTTTCGCCCGGTGTCCTCGCGCTGCCTGGCGGCCTTCTTGTACGTCTTCGCCCGCAGTTTCCTCGCCTCGCGGTAGCCCTTCGACGCCGGTTGCCCCTTCTTCGGCCTGCGACGGGCCATCATCCGGTCGTACCGGGTCAGCTTCGCCTGGACCTTCCTGCCGTACCCGGCGTGCGTCAGGTCGTGCGCGTCGGACGTGGTTGTCGCGATCTCCTTCACGCCCCAGTCGACACCGAGTACACGACCCGTCTCCCGCAGGGGCTGCACCTGGGCGGGCACGACGAAGGAGCAGTACCAGTGCCCGAGACTGTCCTGGTACACCCGCACCGAGGACGGCTCAGCCGGCAGTTCCCGCGACCACACCACCGCCACGACGATGCCGCCCGCCAGGTGCAGACGGGCGTCCTTCAACCGGAACCCGCGCCGGGTGTAGTTGAGGGTCGGCAGCGCCTCGCGCTTGGATTTCCACTTTTGGCATCCCGGCCCGACGCACCATAGACAGGCCTGCGCGGATGTCCTTGTGCGCCTTGGCGCGGGAGCGGCCGAAGTCGCGGATGACCTGCTGCTGAGGAACCGAGGAACCCTCACGCAGCCATGGCGTGGCCTGCCTGGCTTCGGTCAGCATCCTGTCGAGCTGAGCCGGGCCGCCGCTCCGCACCCTGAACGGAAAAACCGAGTGAGCGCTGTCGGTGGCGGACCGTAGTCTCGCCACTGATGGCTGTGACGACGACACCCCGGGCCCAGGAGGGCGGAGCCGCCCCGCGGCACCGCTCCGCCACGCGCTCCCTGCTGCGCCTGTGGCCCTATGTGCGCCCGGTGCGGGCCCGGCTGTTCACGGCGGCCGCGGTGGCGGTCGTCGCCTCCTGCCTGGGCCTGCTCATCCCGCTCGTCCTCAAGTGGATGGTGGACGGGCCGGTCGCCGGCCGCGACCCGGGCGGGGTGTGGCTGGGCGGTGCGCTGCTGTTCGCCCTCGGACTGGCCGAGGCCGGGCTGTTCGGGCTGCGGCGCTGGCTGGTGGCGCGGCCGCTGGCGTCCGTCGAGGCTTCGATGCGGGCCTCTCTCTACCGTCATCTCCAGCGGCTGCCGGTGTCCTTCCACGACCGCTGGGCCTCCGGGCAGCTGCTCTCGCGGGCCACGACCGATCTGATGCTGCTGCGGCTGTTCCTGGCCTTCCCGCTGACCTTCCTGGTGGTCAACGGGGTCACCATCCTGGTCGGGTTCGCGATCCTGCTGGCGCAGGAGTGGACGCTGGGGCTGGTGCTCCTGGTCCCGGCCGTACCGCTGATGATCTTCTGCTCGCTGTTCGAGACGCGCTACGCGTCCGTGGCACGCACCGCTCAGGACCAGACCGGCGATCTGACGACGGTCGTCGAGGAGGGCGTGCTCGGCGTCCGTATCGTCAAGGGCTTCGGCCGCCACCGCAGCCAGGCCCGCGCATTCCGGACCCTGTCGGAGCGGGTGCGGGCCACCGAGCTGCGCAAGGCGGGGATGCTGGCCACCATCTGGGCGCTGATCATGACCCTGCCGGAGCTGGCGATCGGCGCGGCGCTGGTCCTCGGCACCATCCAGGTCGCCGACGGCGGCCTTTCGGCGGGCACGCTCGTCGCCTTCCTGTCCACGGCCCTGGCCCTGCGCTGGCCGGTGGAGTCGCTGGGCTTCCTGCTGGCGATGAGCCAGGATTCGGCGACGGCCACCGACCGTTTCTTCGAGGTCATGGACGCCACCCCGGCGGACGCGGCCGACAGTCCGGCTGCCGGAGCCGTGCTGCCCCGGCAGCGGGGCGAGGGCGGGATGCGGTTCGAGGGCGTGGAGTTCCGGTACGACGACGCTCCTGCGGCCGCCCCGCCCGTGCTGCGCGGGGTGGACCTGCACATCCGGCCCGGCGAGACCATGGCGCTGGTCGGCGCGACCGGTTCCGGGAAGACCACGCTCACCGCCCTCGTACCGCGGCTGCACGAGGTGACGCGCGGGCGGATCACCCTCGACGGGCGGGACATCGCCGCGCTCCCCCGCGACGAGCTGCGCGCCCTCGTCGCCGTCGCCTTCGAGGAGCCCACGCTGTTCTCGGCGACGGCCGGTGAGAACGTGCTGATGGGCGCGGACGGCGCGGACCGGGCGGCGCTGGCGCGCGCCCTGAAGGTGGCGCAGGCCGACTTCGTGCACGCCCTGCCGCAGGGCACCGACACCGAGGTGGGCGAGCAGGGGCTCAGCCTGTCCGGCGGGCAGCGGCAGCGGCTCGCGCTGGCCCGCGCCGTCGTCGGCGCACCGCGCTTCCTGGTGCTGGACGACCCGCTGTCCGCGCTGGACGTGCACACCGAGGCGCGGGTGGAGGCCGCGCTGCGGCAGGTCCTCGCGACCACGACCGCGCTGGTCGTGGCGCACCGGCCGTCGACGGTGCTGCTCGCCGACCGGGTGGCGCTGCTGGAGGAGGGCCGTATCACCGCCGTCGGCACCCACCACCAACTGCTGCGGGACAGCGCCGCCTACCGGGTGCTGATGTCGGGACAGGACGGCGCGCACGACAGCGAGGACGGGGAGGACGGCCCATGACGACGGCCGAGGACGCCACGGAGAACGACGCCACGGAGAACACGGCCGGGGAAGCGGCAGCGGTCCCGGCCGCGGACGACCCCTTCGACCACGATGTGCTGCCCACCCCCAAGGGCGCCTCCTTCTCCCTGCTGCGCTCGCTGCTCGCCCCGCGCCGCGCCCGCGTCTGGCTCGCGTCCGTCCTTCTGCTGCTGCAACAGGCCGCGGTGCAGGCGGGCCCGCTGCTCGTCGCGTTCGCCATCGACCGCGCGGTGCCCGCCTTCCGGGACGGCGACCACGGCCCGCTCCTCGCCGTCGGCGCCGGTTACGCGGGCTGCGCGCTCGCCTCCGGGGCCCTGCAGTTCGCGTTCATCCGCTCTTCCGCCCGCATCAGCCAGGACGTGCTGCTGGACCTGCGGGGCCGGATCTATCGCCACGCCCAGGTCCTCAGCGTGGACTTCCACGAGCGGTACACCTCGGGGCGGCTCATCTCCCGCGCCACGACGGACGTCGAATCGCTGCGGGAGCTGATGACCGAGGGGCTGGAGGAGCTGCTCGGCATCGCGCTGTCCGTCGTCTACATCGCCATCACCCTGCTGTATCTGGACTGGGGGCTCGGCGGCGCGGCCGTGCTCTCCTTCTGGCCGCTGTATCTGCTCATCCGCTCCTTCCAGCGCCGGTCGATGCGCGTCTACCGCAAGCGGTCGACTGCCACCGCCGCGGTCATCGTCGCCTTCACCGAGACCATGAACGGCATCCGCCCGGTGCAGGCGTTCCGCCGCGAGCGCGCCAACGACACCCGGTTCGACGAGCTGAACGGCCGCCATCAGCGGATCAACGGGACCGCGATCCTGGAGATGGCCCGCTATGTCATCGGCTCCCGGCTGATCGCCAATACGGCGGTCGCCGTCATCGTGCTGTGGGGCGCCTACCGGGTCGCCGCGGGCGATCTGGAGCTGGGGGTGCTGGCCGCGGCGGCGCTCTACCTGCGCAGGCTGTACGACCCGATCGACCGCCTGGGCATGTTCCTCAACTCCTACCAGTCCGCCGCCGCCTCCCTGGAGAAGATCGCGGGCCTGCTGGCCCAGCGGCCCTCGGTTCCCGAACCGGCCGACCCGCGGCCCCTGCCGCCGCGCCCCTCCCTCACGCCCGGCCGCGAGGTCGTCTTCGACGGGGTGCGCTTCGCCTACCGCACCGGCGGCGAGGTGCTGCCCCGCTTCGGCCTCACCCTGCCCGCCGGGCAGACGGTCGCCGTGGTCGGCGCGACCGGCGCGGGCAAGTCCACCCTCGCCAAGCTGCTCGCCCGCTTCTACGACCCCACCGACGGCCGGGTGCTGCTCGACGGCGTCGACCTGCGCGACCTGGCCACGCCCGAACTGCGCCGCGGGGTGGTCATGGTGACCCAGGAGGCGTTCCTGTTCTCCGGCACGGTCGCCGACAACATCGCCATCGGCCGCCCCGACGCCACCCGCGCCGACGTCGAGCAGGCCGCCAAGGCCATCGGCGCGCACGACTTCATCGCCGCCCTGCCCGACGGCTACGACACCGATGTGCGCAAGCGCGGCGGCCGGATCTCCGCGGGCCAGCGCCAACTGGTCGCCTTCGCCCGCGCACTCCTCGCCGACCCGGCCGTCCTCATACTCGACGAGGCCACGTCCTCCCTCGACATCCCGGGCGAACGCGCCGTCCAGCGCGCCATGGACACGGTCCTGCGCGGCCGCACCGCCGTCGTCATCGCCCACCGCCTCTCCACGGTGGAGATCGCCGACCGGGTCCTGGTCATGGCCGACGGCCACATCGTCGAGGACGGCACCCCCGCCGCCCTCATAGCGGGCGAGGGCCGCTTCGCGGCCCTGCACCAGGCATGGCGCGACAGCCTCGTCTGACGCGGCGCCGACCTGGTTGAATGGCCCGGTCCACGGGGGGAGGGACGGTCAATGGAGCTGGAGACCGCGATCGGTGCCGCCGGGCTGCTGGTGGCGATCGTGGCCGCGGCGCTGGCCTGGGCGCCGCAGCGCATGGCGAGCCGGGAGCGCAGCGCCGCCCTGTTCGCGGAGGCGCGCCGCCATCTCAAGTCGCAGCGCGCCCAGTTGAGCGCCGCGTGCGTGGCGCACCAGACGGAGCACCGGGCGGACCGGGAGCTCGCCCTGCTCACCCGGCCCGGCTGGGTGCCGGACCGGCCGCTCCCGCTGGACGCGGTCCGCATGACCCTGCGGGAGGCCCGGCCCCAGGAGCGGCCCACCGTCCGCCGCAAGGAGCTGCTGCGGTACTGGCCGCGCGACACCGGGGCGCGGCCTCTGGAGAGCTACTCGGCCGCGATCGAGGCGTTCGACCGGCCCGGCGTCTGGTTCAACGGCCCCTCCTACCGTCTGCTGGAGGTCACGCCGCCGCCCGCGGACCGCCCCGAGGACGGGTTCGCCCTCGATTTCACGCTCGGCCACTACTTCGACGGCCTCGACACCACGGAGTCGCTCGCGTACGAGGAGGCGCTGCGCCACCTCAGGGGCGGGGCCGGGGCCAGGGCGCTGAGCGGGCCGTACCGCCGCGCGCTCATGGACCCCTTCGCGCTGGACCGGCGCTCCGCGCTGCCGGGGGTGAGCGCGCTGACGATCCGGGTCGAGGGCGACGACCCGTACTTCTTCCTGCACCGCCGCGAGGCCGGGAAGGTCGCGGTGGCCATGGACACCACCCATGTAGCCCCCGCCGGGGAGTTCCAGCCGCACGCGGACGTGCTGCCCGTCTGGCAGTCCGATCTGGACCTGTGGCGGACCACCATGCGCGAGTACGCAGAGGAGTTCCTCGGCGCCGCCGATGCCACCGGAAGCGGCGGGGTGACCCTCGACTACGCGCACGACGGGCCCTACGCCCGCTTCGAGGAGGCGCTGCGCACCGGCCGGGTCCGGGTCCGGTTCCTGGGGCTCGGGCTCGACCCGCTGACCTGGAAGCCGGAGTTCTGCCTGGTGTGCGTCTGGGACGCGGCGGCGTTCGACGAGATCTTCGCGGCGATGGGCGACCGCAACGAGGAAGGTGTCCTCGTCGTGGGCACCCGGGCCCGCGAGGGCTATCGCGGCATCCCCTTCACCGAGGACAACGTGCTGGGGTACGCCGCCCACGAGGACACCCTGCCCGCCGGGCGGGCCTGTCTGGCGCTCGCCTGGCGCTGGCGGCGGGAACTGCTGGGCTGACCGGGGCCGGTCACTCCCCGGTCGCGCCGTCCGCCAGTTCCCGTACGACGTCGAGCTGTCCGGCGTGGCGGGCGTATTCCTGGAGCAGGTGGAAGAGGATCCAGCCCAGGGCGGGGGCGTCGGGTTCGGTGGGGAAGCGGCCGCCGGTGCGCGCTCGCTGGTCCAGCGGTATGCCCGCGACGGCCGCGCGCGACCAGGCGCACTGCTCCTCGAACCGGGCCCGGACCTCGGCGGTCGGGAGGCCGTCGGGGACGTGCCAGCGGTCGTCGGGGCCTCGGTCGCCCCAGGGGGCGTCCACCGGCTCGCCGAGGAAGCCCCAGCGCAGCCAGCGCCGTTCGACGAAGGTCAGGTGGCGCAGCAGCTCCAGCGGGGTCCAGCCGGAGGGGAGTCGGCTGGTGCGCAGCTCGGTCTCGGAGAGCCCGTCGAGCTTCCGCAGGACCACGGACCGGTAGTAGTCGAGGTAGGCGTCGAGCATCTCGCGGGTGTCGGTGAGGGAGTGGGGCGGCTCGGTCATGCGATGAGGGTACGAGCCGGTGCCGACACCGGGCGTGGCTCGGAGTGAACTTTCCTATCCGGTATGCGGATACAGCACACGTGTCAACGGACGCTTTCCGGTCAACTTGTTGTCGCGCTCCTGACAGGTTGAGTCCAATGATGGCACTCTTCCCCCGACCGGGGTGCTGCGATTGCACAGCTCATCGCCCCGGGCCACCCCCCACGCCGTACCACCTGCTCCGCCATGCCCTGCCCGGACGGCCGTGCCAGCGCGCGGCCAGCGCAGAAGGAGTCAGCGTGAGACCCTTCCCCCAACGGCACCTCAGACCGCACAGATCCCACCGACGCGCCACCGCGACCGGCGCCCTGGTGGCCGCCGCCGCGATGATCGTCGTCGGTGTCCAGACCGGTCCCGCGACCGCACGCGCGGGCGACGCCACCACCGCCGCGGGCGGCACGATGGCCGCCAAGGCACGGCCCGGGGCGCTGCCCGCGCAGCTGTCCCCCGCGGCCCGCGCCTCGCTGATCCGCGCCGCCGACGCCGCTTCCGCGAAGGCCGCCACCGCGAAGACGCTGCGCCTCGGTTCGCAGGAGAAGCTGGTCGTCAGGGACGTCGTCAAGGACGCCGACGGCACCACCCACACCCGCTACGAGCGCACCTACGCCGGGCTCCCCGTCCTCGGCGGCGACCTGGTCGTGGACCGCGCCAAGGGCGGCGCGGTGGAGACGGTCACGAAGTCCACCAAGGCCCGGCTGACGGTCGCGACGACCACGGCCGCCGTCAAGCCCGCCACCGCCGAGCAGGCCGCCGTGAAGGCGGCGAAGGCGGAGGGCTCGCGGAAGACCGGGGCCGACCGGGCGCCGCGCAAGGTGATCTGGGCGGCGGACGGCACGCCGACGCTCGCGTACGAGACCGTCGTCGGCGGCCTCCAGGAGGACGGCACGCCCAACGAGCTGCACGTCATAAGCGACGCGGCCACCGGCAAGAAGCTGTTCCAGTACCAGGGCGTCAAGAACGGCACCGGCAACAGCCAGTACAGCGGGCAGGTCGCCCTCGGCACCTCGGGCAGCTCGGGCTCGTACAGCCTGACCGACACGGGCCGCGGCAGCCACAAGACGTACAACCTGAACCGCGGCACCTCGGGCACCGGCACCCTGTTCACCGACGCCGACGACGTCTGGGGCAGCGGCACCACCGCCGACACCGCCACCGCCGGGGTCGACGCGCACTACGGCGCCGCCGAGACGTGGGACTACTACAAGAACGTGCACGGCCGCAGCGGCATCCGGGGCGACGGCGTCGGCGCGTACTCCCGGGTCCACTACAGCAGCGGCTACGTCAACGCCTTCTGGCAGGACTCCTGCTTCTGCATGACCTACGGCGACGGCTCGGGCAACGCCAAGCCGCTGACCTCGATCGACGTGGCGGCGCACGAGATGAGCCACGGCGTCACCGCGGCCACCGCCAAGCTGGTCTACAGCGGCGAGTCCGGCGGCCTCAACGAGGGCACCTCCGACATCTTCGCCGCGGCGGTCGAGTTCTACGCGGACAACGCGTCCGACGTCGGCGACTACCTCGTCGGCGAGAAGATCGACATCAACGGCGACGGCACCCCGCTGCGCTACATGGACAAGCCCAGCAAGGACGGCGCGTCCAAGGACAGCTGGTACTCGGGCGTCGGCAACGTGGACGTGCACTACTCGTCCGGTGTCGCCAACCACTTCTTCTACCTGCTCTCCGAGGGCAGCGGCGCCAAGGTCATCAACGGCGTCAGCTACAACAGCCCGACCTCCGACGGGCTGGCGGTCACCGGCATCGGCCGGGACGCCGCCGAGCAGGTCTGGTTCAAGGCGCTCAGCCAGCGCATGACGTCCAACACCAACTACGCCGCCGCGCGCGAGGCGACGCTGTGGGCGGCGGGCGAGCTGTACGGGCAGGGCAGCGCCCAGTACAACGCGGTGGCGAACGCCTGGGCCGGAGTCAACGTCGGGTCCCGGATCGTCGACGGCGTCAGCGTCACCCCGCCCGGCGACCAGACCAGCATCGTCGGCCAGGCCACCAGCGTGCAGATCAAGGCCACCAGCTCTAACGCGGGCGCGCTGAGCTACGCGGCCACCGGGCTTCCCGCGGGCCTCGCGCTCGACTCCGCCACCGGCCTGATCTCCGGCACCCCGACCACCGAGGGCTCCAGCGCGGTGACCGTGACGGTGACCGACTCGGCGGGCGAGACCGGCACCGCGTCGTTCACCTGGACCGTCAACACCACCGGCGGCAACGTCTTCGAGAACACCACGGACGTCGCCATTCCGGACGGCGGGAACGCCGTGACCTCGCCGATCACCGTGAGCCGGGCCGGGAACGCCCCGTCCGCCCTCCAGGTGACCGTGGACATCACCCACAGCTACCGCGGCGACCTGGTGATCGACCTGATCGCCCCGGACGGTACGGCCTACCGGCTCAAGAGCTCCAGCATCTTCGACTCGGCGGACGACGTGAAGGCCACGTACACCGTGGACGCCTCCTCCGAGACGGCCGTCGGCACCTGGAACCTGAAGGTCCAGGACGTCTACGCGTCGGACTCCGGCACGATCAATGGCTGGAAGATGACCTTCTGACATAGCGTCAGCGAAGTTTGCTCAGAACCAGACGCCGCCAGGGGTGACCCGACTCCTCCTGGCGGCGTCTCCATGTTTTCCCCCGCGCGGCCCTGCGTTTCCATGAACAAATTCGGCTAGACCCGCCAGGAAACCCGTGACATGTCCGCGGCTTGTATGACAGTCTGCCCACGCATTACGCACCAGTACCTCTTGTTCAGTGCCGTGCCGCGGTCCGCCGCTGCCCGGCACTGACCCCCCACAGCAACGAGGGAGTTAGCGTGAGCAAGACCTTCAGCATGCCCATATCCGGTGGCGGCAAGCGCCGTTCGGCCATCGCCGCCGGTGCCGCTGTCGCCACCGCGGCGCTGCTGGCCACCGGGCTGACCACCGGATCGGCCGGCGCCGCACCGGCCGACGCGGACGCCAGGGCGGGCGCCCAGCCCGCCAAGCTCAGCGCGTCCGCCCGCGCGGAGCTGCTGCGCGACGCGAACGCCACCAAGGCCGACACGGCGAAGACCCTCGGCCTCGGCGCGAAGGAGAAGCTTGTCGTCAAGGACGTCATCAAGGACGCCGACGGCACCACCCACACCCGCTACGACCGCACCTATGAGGGACTCCCCGTCCTCGGCGGCGACCTGATCGTCCACCAGGCCAGAAGCGGCAAGGTGAACAGCGTCAGCAAGGCGACCAAGGCCACCGTCAAGGTCGCCACCACCAAGGCCGAGGCCGCCCCGAGCGGGGCCGCGCGGACCGCGGTGAAGGCCGCCGAGGCGGACAAGAGCACGCAGGCGAAGGCGCAGACCCCGCACAAGGTGATCTGGGCCGCCACCGGCAAGCCGGTCCTGGCGTACGAGACGGTCGTCGGCGGCGTCCAGAAGGACGGCACCCCGAACGAGCTGCACGTCATCACCGACGCGGCCACCGGCAAGAAGCTCTACGAGCGCCAGGGCGTCGAAACCGGCAGCGGCCAGAGCGAGTACAGCGGCAAGGTGGAGCTGGGCACCTCCAAGGAGGGCAGCGGCTTCACCCTGACCGACGCCGACCGCGGCGGCCACAAGACCCTCAACCTGGAGAACAAGGAGGACGGCGAGGGCAAGGCGTTCACCGACGAGGACGACGCCTGGGGCAACGGCAAGGGCGACGACCCGCAGACCGCCGCCGTGGACGCCCACTACGGCGCCGCCACGACCTGGGACTACTACAAGAAGGTGCACGGCCGCGACGGCATCGGCGGCGACGGCAAGGCCGCCACCTCCCGCGTCCACTACGGCGACAGCTACGTCAACGCCTTCTGGGAAGACTCCTGCTTCTGCATGACGTACGGCGACGGCGAGGGCAACAAGGCCCCGCTGACCGCCCTCGACGTCGCGGCGCACGAGATGACCCACGGTGTCACCTCCAAGACCGCGGGCCTGGAGTACAGCGGCGAGTCCGGCGGCCTCAACGAGGCCACCTCCGACATCTTCGGCACCTCGGTCGAGTTCAACGCCAAGAACTCCACCGACGCCGGTGACTACCTCATCGGCGAGAAGATCGACATCAACGGCGACGGCACCCCGCTGCGCTACATGGACAAGCCCAGCAAGGACGGCCAGTCCGCGGACGCCTGGTCCGACAGCGTCGGCGACCTCGACGTGCACTACTCCTCCGGGGTCGCCAACCACTTCTTCTACCTGCTGTCCGAGGGCAGCGGCGCGAAGGAGATCGGCGGCGTCAAGTACGACAGCCCGACCTCCGACGGCAAGAAGGTCGAGGGCATCGGGCGGGACAAGGCCGAGAAGATCTGGTTCAAGGCCCTGACCACGTACATGACCTCCACCACGGACTACCACGCCGCGCGTGAGGCCACGGTGAAGGCCGCGAACGACATCTACGGGGCGGACAGCGCCGAGACCAAGGGCGTGGAAGCCGCCTGGGCCGGGGTCAACGTCAAGTAGAACCACAGGCGTTACCGATGCGTAACGCACAACACAGTGCCGGTGCCCGGGGTTCACGCCCCGGGCACCGGTATGTTTTCTTCACAGCAAAGTCACATCTTTGCCCGGTTGGCCGATACGTCGGCCAACCTCCCATGACAACAGGAGATACGCGTGGATTCACGCTCGACGTCTGCCATATCCGGTATATCCCGTCACAGACGCTCGCGTACCGCCCTCGCCGCCGGTGCGGCCACCCTGGTCGCCTCCCTGCTCGCCGCCGGTGCCACCGCGGCCCCCGCGGGCGCGGCCACTCCGAAGTCCGACACCGCCAAGGCCCTCGGGCTCGGCGGCAAGGAGAAGCTGATCGTCCGTGACGTCGTCAAGGACGCCGACGGCTCCACCCACACCCGCTACGAGCGCACCTACGACGGACTGCCCGTCCTCGGCGGCGACCTGATCGTCCACCAGACGCCGAGCGGCGCCAAGGACGGCGTCACCAAGGCCACCGACGCCGACATCAAGGTCGCCGACACCCGCGCCTCCTTCGCCGCCTCCGGCGCCCAGCGGACCGCCCTGGCCGCCGCGAAGGCCGCCGACGTCACCGGCGCCACCACCGAGCGCGCCCCGCGCAAGGTGATCTGGGCCGCCTCCGGCAAGCCCGTCCTCGCGTACGAAACCGTCATCGGCGGCCTCCAGAAGGACGGCACGCCGAACCGGCTGCACGTCGTCACGGACGCCGACAGCGGCAAGAAGCTGTACGAGTACCAGGCCATCGAGAACGGCACCGGCACCGGCCAGCACAACGGCAAGGTGACCGTCGGCTCGGTCAAGAGCGGCAGCCAGTGGCTGCTGAAGGACACCGCGCGCGGCGGCCACCAGACGTACAACCTCAAGCACAAGGAGAGCGGCAAGGGGTCGGCGTTCCTCGACCCCGACAACGTGTGGGGCAACGGCAAGCCGACCATCGCCCAGACCGCCGCCGTGGACGCCCACTACGGCGCGGCCATGACCTGGGACTACTACAAGAAGGTCCTCGGCCGCAACGGCATCAAGAACAACGGCAAGGCCGCCTACTCCCGCGTCCACTACGGCACGGGATACGTCAACGCCTTCTGGGACGACGACTGCTTCTGCATGACCTACGGGGACGGCGAGGGCGACAAGAAGCCGCTCACCTCGCTGGACGTCGCGGGCCACGAGATGAGCCACGGCCTCACCTCGGCCACCGCGAACCTGGAGTACAGCGGCGAGTCGGGCGGCCTCAACGAGGCCACCTCCGACATCTTCGGCACCGCCGTCGAGTTCTATTCCAAGAACGCCAAGGACCCGGGCGACTACCTCATCGGCGAGAAGATCGACATCAACGGCGACGGCACCCCGCTGCGCTACATGGACAAGCCCAGCAAGGACGGGCTGTCCTACGACTACTGGAAGAGCGGCGTCGGCGACGACGACCCGCACTTCACCTCCGGCATCGCCAACCACTTCTTCTACCTGCTGGCCGAGGGCAGTGGCCGCAAGGTGATCGGCGGCGTCACGTACAACAGCCCGACCAAGGACGGCCGGGTCGTGAAGGGCATCGGCCGCGCCAAGGCCGAGAAGATCTGGTACAAGGCCCTGAGCACGTACATGACCTCGACCACCAACTACGCCAAGGCACGCACCGCGACGCTCAACGCCGCGAAGAAGCTGTACGGCGCGAACAGCACCGAGTACAAGACGGTCAACAACGCCTGGGGCGGCGTCAACGTCAAGTGACGTTCGGCTGACGCCCTGAGATGACGTCCGGCCGGGCGGGTCCCGTGACCCGCCCGGCCGGAAGCGGTCCCCGCCTCAACCCGCCTGGCACGCCCGCTGGTTCTCGGGGACCGAACACGGCAGATGGCCGTGGGTCTCGATGACGTTCCGTCCGGTGTCGCCCGCCAGATAGTCGAGGAACTTCGAGGTCAGGGAGTTCGCGGGCGGCCGGGTGTAGGTGTACGCGTACTCGGGCTCCCAGAAGGGGTACGTCCGCGTCCGCACCGCCTCGATGGAGGGCATCCGCCCGTCCAGCCGCGGCAGCCGGACCTCGCCCCCGGCGGCGCTCCCCTCGGCGGAGCGCAGTTCGGCGTAGCCGATCGCGCCCGGGGTGCGGGCCACGGTCTTCAGCACCTCCTGGGTGCTGTCGAGTTCGCAGCGGACGACCGTGTCCCTGGCGAAGTTCGGGGTCCGGCAGTTGTCGGAGGTCCGCGAGATCTCGTTGCCGCCCAGCACCCGGTCCTCGAACACCCCGCGCGTCCCCGACTTCGCGTCCCGGCTCACCAGCCGCACCGGCAGATCGGGGCCGCCGGGCAGCTGCTTCCAGTTGGTGATCCGGCCCGAGTAGAGCGAGCGCAGCTCCCGGAGCGAGAGATCCGGCAGCCGGACGTCCTTGTTCACCACCATCGTGAAGACGGACAGCGCCACCAGGTGCTCCTTGAGCTTCGGGTCGTCCTCCCCGTCCGGACCGTCGGAGAAGGCGAGGTACGAGGGGAACCCGCCCTTCGCCGCCTCCCCCGCCTCGCGCAGCGTGCCGGTACCGCGCCCGCTGCCCTCGGCCCGCACCTCGACCCGGGCACCGGGGCAGTCGCTCTGGTACGCCGCGCCCAGATCCCGCGCCACCGGGCTGAACGCGGTCGAGCCGACGACCGTCAGCGATCCCCCGGCGCACCCGCGCGGCAGCGGATCCTTCTGCCACAGCTGCGCGCCGAACGACTGGAAGATCAGCAGGGCCAGCAGGCTCCCGATGAGCCCCAGCACCCGGTTGCTGGGCCGCCGGAACTTCTCGTTGTTCCGGATCCGGCCTTCCTTGATGCGCCCGCCCACATGCGGCGGCTTGTCGGTCCCGGCCCCCGTCAGCAGCACCAGCAGCTTGAAGTGGTCCCCCTTGTTCAACGGCACCCGCGGCAGGGCGATCTCATGGCCCTGACAGATCAGCCCGGGAGTCCCCGCCGTCCCCCGCTGCGGCAGATGCCGCAGCAGATCCGGGTGGCTGGGCTCGGTCACCGCCACGTCCCGGACGATCCGGTTCGGGAACGTGGCGGTGAGCCCGCGGTGCTCCGTCGACGGCGCGGTGATGTAGTCGTCCGCGTCGATGCTGCGGAAGCCGTCGTTCTCGATCCGCAGCAGCACCAGTGAGGCCCCGGCCAGATCCGGGGTGTTCTCCAGCATCCGCAGCCGCTGATGCAGCTGCCCGTCCTCGGCGCTGTCGTCTATCAGCGTGTCCATCTGCACGCGGTAGCCGATGCGCTTGCGCCCCGGAATCAGCCGCTCGTACGACAGCCCGCCGAGCGTGACGACGACACCGAGGAGCGCCAGCAGATTCTCCGGAGCCAGCAGCTGTTCCAGCCACTCCATGTCCATATCCCCCGTCGGACGCATGTCTTGGGGGGCGAATGTACGGTCCCAAATCGGACATGGGGCGGCCATGGCCAAAACATCCCGCACTGTTCGTCGTCCGTTCAACAGCCACCGCTCTCGGTTGCGCGGAGGACGGCCGTTCGAGCAGCGGATCATGCCCACGAGACCGCCCTCCCGGCCGCTGCCCCCGCCTCGTGCTCCCCCGGAGAATGGCGGCGCACCGGACCGGCTGGTGCGCGTACTGGAGAGACGAAGGGTGATGTGGATGCGTAAGCGCGACCGGTCCCCGGAGGCGGACGCGCGAGCCGGACACGCGCACCGGCCCCCGGGCCGACCGCGCCCGAACGGCCCCGAGGCGGCGCGGCCAGCAGCCGGGGGGCCGATGACGCCGGATCAGGCACTGGCCCTTCAGCGCACCGCCGGCAACGCGGCCGTCGTGGCGGCCTCCGGACGGGCCCCGACTGTCCAGCGCAGTCCCCAGGGTCCGGCCGAAGAGAAGCCCAACGACGGGCTGAGCAGGTTGCGGCGGGCCCATGAGCGGGCGGAGAAGCGCGGTCAGGCACCGCCCGCCTATGGGGAGATCAAGACCCCTTTCGGCCCCTACACGGCGAAGAAGGGCCGGCCCAATGACCCGGGTCCCCACGTCGTGTCGAACAAGACGACGCAGTATCCGGGGAGCGGGCACGTCGGGACCAAGTACAACGAGATGGTCCCGGAGCTGGACGCGGAGCACCACGCACTCGTCGCGGACGCCCTGCGGGGCAAGCTTCCGGACCAAGAGACCCTCGACGGCATGAGCCAGGAGCAGCGGCGAGCCGCCGCCATGCTCTTCGGAACCTCGCAGTCCGAAGAACTCAGGTACCCGGGAGCCGGCAAGGCCCACCGCGCAGCCGTGGCCAGGCAGGGCGACCCGTATGTCGAGGCGGACGAGTTCGAACAGGACTTTCCGATGGCCCAGGGCGGTGGGGCACAGACCTTCCGCGAAGCGGCGTCCGGGAAGAAGCCGCTCTCCGCCAAGGCGCTCAAGAACCTGGAGGCGATGTCCGAGTCGTCCTCGGACGGAGAGGGCCGCTGACGCTCACCGCATCAGGACTCCGGCGGCCTCGGAGGTGGAGTCCGACGGGAGGGCCGTGAGGCCGAGTTCGGCCGGGGAGGCCAGGAGGGGGTGGGCGGGGAGGATGCGGACGGTGTAGCCGAAGGGGCCCGTGCGGTCGAGGGCGAGGGGGCCCTCGTAGAGGTGGCGGCCCTCGTCGTCGGGGCCCGCGGTGGGCTTGAGGGGGATGTGGGCGGTGTCCGTGAGGTGGTCGGCCTCGTCGACGCGGCCCGCGACGGCCTGGACCTCGACGTCGGTGGGGTCGAGGCCGCCGAGGCGGACCTGGACGCGGAGGGAGAGGGCGGAGCCGAGTTCGGCGGCGCCGCCCGGGGCGGGCGGGGTGAGCCGGGTCTCCACATGGTCGACGGTCACCCGGGGCCAGACCTCGCGGACCCGGGCCTTCCAGGTGGCCAGGTCGCGGGCCGTGGCGGGGTCGAGGGCGCGGTGGGCGCGGGCGGCCGGGGCGTAGAGCCGCTCGACGTACTCGCGCACCATGCGCCCCGCGAGCACCTTGGGGGCGAGGGTGGTGAGGGTCTGGCGCACCATGTCGATCCAGTGGCCGGGGAGTCCGTCGGGGCCGCGGTCGTAGAACTGCGGCGCGATCCGGTTCTCCAGCAGCTCGTAGAGGGCGGCCGCCTCCAGGTCGTCGCGGCGGTCGTCGTCCACGGCGGAGCCGTCGGCGGTGGGGATGGCCCAGCCGAAGTCGGGTTCGTACCACTCGTCCCACCAGCCGTCGAGGACGGAGAGGTTGAGGCAGCCGTTGAGGGCGGCCTTCATGCCGCTGGTGCCGCACGCCTCCAGCGGGCGCAGGGGGTTGTTGAGCCAGACGTCGCAGCCGGGGTAGAGCTTCTGGGCCATGCCCATGCCGTAGTCGGGCAGGAAGACGAGGCGGTGCCGCACCCCGGCGTCGTCGGCGAAGCGGACGAGCTCCTGGATGAGGCGCTTGCCGCCGTCGTCGGCCGGGTGCGCCTTGCCCGCGACGACGATCTGGACCGGCCGCTCGGGGTGCAGCAGCAGCTCGGTGAGCCGGTCGCGGTCGCGCAGCATGAGGGTGAGCCGCTTGTACGAGGGGACGCGGCGGGCGAAGCCGATGGTGAGGACATCGGGGTCGAGGACGGAGTCGATCCAGCCCAGTTCGGCGGTGCCCGCGCCGCGCTGCCGCCAGGACGCGTACAGCCGCCGCCGTACCTCGGCGACGAGCTGCTTGCGCAGGGTGCGGCGCAGCTCCCACAGCTCCCCGGCGGGCAGATGGCCGAACTGGCGGGCGCCGAGCCGGGTGACCTCGGGGGCGCGCCAGGTGGGCGCGTGGACGCCGTTGGTGACGGAGGTGATGGGCACCTCGTCGGCGTCGAAGCCGGGCCACAGCCCGGCGAACATCTCGCGGCTGACCCGGCCGTGGAGGGTGGAGACCCCGTTGGCGCGCTGGGCCAGCCGCAGCCCCATGACGGCCATGTTGAACAGGCCCGGCTCGCCGCCGGGGTAGGTCTCCCGGCCGAGGGCGAGGATCCGGTCGACGCCGATGCCGGGGAGTTCGCCGTCGTCCCCGAAGTGCCGTACCACCAGCTCCCGGTCGAAGCGGTCGATCCCGGCGGGGACCGGGGTGTGGGTGGTGAAGACGGTCCCGGCCCGCACCGTCTCGTGGGCGGCGTCGAAGTCCGTACCCGCCGTGTCCATGAGTTCGCGGATGCGCTCCAGGCCGAGGAACCCGGCGTGGCCCTCGTTGGTGTGGAACACCTCGGGCTCGGCGTGCCCGGTGATACGGCAGTACGCGCGGACGGCGCGCACGCCGCCGATGCCGAGCAGCATCTCCTGCAGCAGCCGGTGTTCGCTGCCGCCGCCGTAGAGCCGGTCGGTGACATCGCGCTCACCGGGGGCGTTGCCCTCCACGTCCGAGTCGAGGAGCAGCAGCGGCACCCGGCCGACCTGCGCCTGCCAGATCTGGGCGTGCAGCGGACGGCCGCCGGGGAGCGCGAGGGTGACCCTGGCGGGACGGCCCATGCCCGCGCCGGGCTTGTGCTCGTGCAGCAGGGTGAGCGGCAGCTCGTTGGGGTCGAGGAGGGGGTACTGCTCCTGCTGCCAGCCCTCGCGGGAGAGGGACTGCCGGAAGTAGCCGTGGCGGTAGAGCAGTCCGACGCCGATGAGGGGGACGCCGAGGTCGCTGGCGGCCTTCAGGTGATCACCGGCGAGGATGCCGAGGCCGCCGGAGTACTGGGGCAGGGCGGCGGTGATGCCGAATTCCGGCGAGAAGTAGGCGACGGCATCGGGCAGCCGGGAGGACCCGCCCCCGGCCGGACGGTCCGGCTCGTCCGGGGCCGCCGTGCGGCCCTGGTACCAGCGGGGGCCGGTCAGATAGTCGTCCAGTTCCTCGGCGGCCGCCCCGAGCCGCCGCACAAAGGCGCGGTCCGCGGCGAGTTCCGCCAGCCGGGCGACGGGTACGGCGCTCAGCAGCCGCACGGGGTCGCCGCCGCACGCCCGCCAGCCCTCGGGGTCCATGGCCTCGAACAGCTCGCGGGTCTCGGGATGCCACGACCAGCGCAGATTGCGCGCCAGTCGGTGGAGCGGTCGTAGGGATTCCGGGAGCACGGGACGCACGCTGAAGCGACGGATGGCCTTCACACCCTCGACGGTAGCGGCCGACCCGCCCCTGTTTCGGCTGTTTCGACCGAGCCCCGCGAAGTTCGGTCGGGAGGCGGCAACCTTTCCGGCCAGGGCGACCACTAGGGGGCGTTCACATCCCCCCATGCCTTGGAGGCCCCGTGCGTATCCGGGACAGAGCGCAGCCCGCACCCGGTCACCCGCCCAGACACGCCGCGCGCGAGCGGCTCGGCCGCCCCCGGACGCTGGTCACGGCGCTCGCGGCGGGCGCGCTGGCCGTCACCGGTCTGGCGAGCGTCTCGGGAGCGGCCGAGACCGGGCCGGGGGCCGGGGGAGCGACGGCGGCGAAGGGGGCGACGGCCAAGGCGGCCGCGGCCGCCCAGCTGGAGAAGCTGGACCGGGGCCTGGTCAGCGTCCGCTCGGGCAGCGACAACCTGGTCAGCTGGCGCTGGCTCGCCACCGACCCGGCCAATGTTGCTTTCAACGTCTACCGCGGCTCCACCAAGGTCAACGCGTCCCCGGTCACGGGCTCGACCAACTACCTCGACAAGGGCGCGGCGGCCACGGAGACGTACACGGTGCGCGCCGTGGTGAACGGCGCCGAGCAGGCCGCCTCGCCCGCCGCCCTCGCGTTCCGCTCGGGCTACCTCGATGTCCCGATCTCGCCCCCGGCCGCCGGTTCCGACTACACGTACGAGGCCAACGACGCCTCCGTCGGCGACCTGGACGGCGACGGCGATCTCGATCTCGTCCTCAAGTGGCAGCCGACGAACGCGAAGGACAACTCGCAGTCCGGCGTCACCGGCAACACGATCGTGGACGGGTACACCCTGCAGGGCAAGCGGCTGTGGCGCATCGACCTGGGCCGCAACATCCGCTCCGGCGCGCACTACACCCAGTTCCAGGTGTACGACTACGACGGCGACGGCAAGGCCGAGGTCGCGATGAAGACCGCGGACGGCACGGTCGACGGCGCGGGCAAGACGATCGGCAGCGCGTCCGCCGACTACCGTAACTCCAGCGGCTATGTGCTGAGCGGGCCCGAGTTCCTGACGATGTTCAACGGGAGCACCGGCGCCGCGATGTCCACCGTGGACTACGTCCCGGCGCGCGGCACGGTCTCCTCGTGGGGCGATTCGTACGGCAACCGGGTGGACCGCTTCCTGGCCGGTACGGCGTATCTGAACGGCTCCACGCCCTCCCTGATCGCGGCGCGCGGCTACTACACCCGCACCGTCATCGCCGCCTGGGACTTCAAGGGCGGCCAGCTGACCCGCAAGTGGACGTTCGACACGAACAGCTCCACCAACAGCGGCAAGGGCTACGACGGGCAGGGCAACCACGCGCTGGCGATCGGCGACGTGGACGGCGACAGCAAGGACGAGATCGTCTACGGCTCGATGGCGGTGGACGACAACGGCTCCGGGCTCTGGACGACGAAGAACGGCCACGGCGACGCCGCCCACCTCGGCGACCTCGACCCGTCCCGGGCGGGCCTGGAGTACTTCAAGGTCGACGAGGACTCCTCCAAGCCGTCCTCGTACCTGGCCGACGCCAGGACCGGCCAGGTGCTGTGGTCGACCCCGGCCAGCGGCGACAACGGGCGCGGCGTGGCCGGTGACATCTGGGCGGGCAACGACGGCGCCGAGATGTGGTCCGCGAAGGACGGCGAGATCCGCTCGGCCTCCGGCGCCACCAAGGGCCGTAAGCCGTCGTCCATGAACTTCCTGTCCTGGTGGGACGGCGACCCGGTGCGCGAGCTGCTGGACGGTACGCGCATCGACAAGTACGGCACGTCGGGCGAGACCCGGCAGCTCACCGCCTCCGGGGTGCACTCCAACAACGGCACCAAGGCGAACCCGTCGCTGTCCGGCGACATCCTCGGCGACTGGCGCGAGGAAGTGATCTGGCCGACCAGCGACAACAAGGCGCTGCGGATCTACTCCACGCCGTACGAGACCGACCGGCGGATCACCACGCTGCTGCACGACCGGCAGTACCGCGAGGCGCTGGCCTGGCAGAACACCGCCTACAACCAGCCTCCGCACCCCAGCTTCTTCATCGGCAACAAGATGGCGACCCCTCCGCGGCCGACCATCACCACCCCCTGACGCACCACCCCCGTACATCCCCTTCCGCACAAGGAGCTGTGACATGGAGTTACGCATGAGGCGGCGGGCGATCGGCGGCGCCCTCGGCGCCATCGCCCTCACCGCGGGCGCGATCACCACCGGCCTTTCCCTGTCGGCCGCGTCGGCCGCCACCTGGCCCTCGCCCAGCGGCAGCCCGCAGGCGGTCACCAAGACGATCCCGGTCAGCGGGACCACCGACGGCGGCATGAAGCGCTACTACGGCTCCGGCGACCTCGGCACCGGCGGCCAGGACGAGGACCAGGGCCCGCTGTTCGAGCTGGCGGACGGCGCGACCCTGAAGAACGTCATCATCGGCGCCCCGGCCGCCGACGGCGTCCACTGCAAGGGCAGCTGCACGCTGCAGAACGTCTGGTGGGAGGACGTCGGCGAGGACGCCGCCACCTTCCGCGGCACCGGCAAGACGTACAACGTCATCGGGGGCGGCGCCCGCAAGGCCGATGACAAGATCTTCCAGTTCAACGGCGGCGGCACGCTCAACATCTCCAACTTCGCCGGACAGGACTTCTCGACCTTCGTCCGCTCGTGCGGCAACTGTTCCAGCCAGTACAAGCGCACGATCAACGTGACCAACACCGAGATCACCGCGCCGGGCAAGGTCATCGGCGGGATCAACACCAACTACGGCGACTCGCTGACCCTGCGCAAGGTCACGATCGTCGGGGACAGCAGCAAGAAGATCGTCCCGTGCCAGAAGTACATCGGGAACAACACCGGCAAGGAGCCGACGAAGAACGGCAGCAACGCCGACGGCACCTACTGCAAGTACAGCAGCTCCGACATCACCTACAAGTAGCAGGCGCGCGCAGGTGAGGTCCGCCGCTTGGTCCGTGAACTTTTACGGGCCGGGCGGCAACGTCTCCCGGGGCGGTGGCGACTTCAGGGCGTACATGATCCCCCCACTCCCCCCACGGAATGGATACACATGGCACGGCAGCACCACAGACCGCGTCCCACCGCCCGCAAGCGCGCCCTGATCGGCGGCCTCGGCGCCGCCGCCCTCACCCTCGGCGCGATCACGGCCGGGACGCTGCTCTCCTCGGCCTCGGCGTCCGCCGAGTGGCCCACCCCCGGTGACGACAAGCCGGTCAGCTCGACCCAGAAGATCTCCGGAGTCGTCGACGGCGAGATGCGGCGCTACATCGGCGAGGGCGAACTCGGCGACGGCGGCCAGGACGAGGGCCAGCCCGCGATGTTCGAACTGGCCGACGGCGCCACGCTCAAGAACGTCGTCATCGGCTCCCCCGCCGCCGACGGCATCCACTGCGAGGGCAGCTGCACGCTGCAGAACGTCTGGTGGGAGGACGTCGGCGAGGACGCCGCCACCTTCCTGGGCGGCGCTAACGCCACGTACACGGTCAAGGGCGGTGGCGCGCGCAAGGCCGACGACAAGGTCTTCCAGCACAACGGCGGCGGCACGCTCACCATCCGCGACTTCGCCGTACAGGACTTCGGCAAGCTCTACCGCTCGTGCGGCAACTGCTCCAAGCAGCAGAAGCGCGCGGTGGTGGTGGACGGCGTGGAGGTGACCGCTCCGGGCAAGTCGCTGGTCGGCGTCAACGAGAACTTCGGGGACACCGCGAAGCTCAGCAACGTCACGATCATCGGCGATGCGAAGAAGAAGATCGACCCGTGCGTCCGCTTCAAGGGCAACGACACCGGTGAGGAGCCCGAGGAGACCGGCTCCGGCCCGGACGGCAAGACCTGCCTCTACAAGGAGTCCGACATCTCCTACAAGTAGGCGCGGGAACGGGCCCACCGCGCGCGGCGCGCGGTGGGCCCCCCTCGATGCGCACTTGTCGGGGTCCCGTGCCCACGAGACCCTGGCGCTCCGCATCGGGGAGGGGATCGTCCATGGTGCACAGGAGGAACAGAGGCCGCCGCCGAACGGCCCGGGCGCTGGCCGCCGCCGCGGTGGTGCTGGCGGGCGGGGCGCTGCCCGCACAGGCCGCGGGCACGGGCGCGGACACGGCGGCGCACCACACCTACATCGTGACGCTGCACCGGGGGGCGGGGGCGCCGTCGGCGTCGTCCGGGCGGGGCAGAGGCATCGTCGAGCGGTACGGGGCGACGGTGCGCCATACGTACAGCAGGGCCCTGAACGGCTTCGCCGTGCGGGCCGACGAGGCGCAGGCGAGGCGGCTCGCGGCGGACCCGGGAGTCGCCTCGGTGACCCGGGACGCCGAGGTGTCGCTGCGCGCCACCGCCGCCGCCAGCGCCGCCGCCCCCCGCACCCAGGCGTATCCGCCGTCGTGGGGTCTGGACCGGGTCGATCAGCCCGCCGGGGTGCTGGACGGGGCGTATACGGCACCGTCGGGAGGCGGACGCGGTACGACCATCTACGTCATCGACTCCGGAGTGCGCACCGGTCACCGGGACTTCGGCGGCCGGGCCCGCTCCGGCTGGGACTTCGTGGACGACGACCCGGTGGCGCAGGACGGCAACGGCCACGGCACCCATGTGGCCGCGACCGCCGCGGGTGCGCAGTACGGGGTGGCGAAGCGGGCGGAGGTCGTCGCCGTGCGGGTGCTGGACGACCGGGGCGAGGGCACCAGCGCGGAGGTGCTGGCCGGGCTGGACTGGGTGCTGAAGCACGCCCGTAAGCCGTCGGTGGTCAATCTGAGCCTCGGGTCGGCGGTCGCGGGGCCGGTGCCGGAGTGGGACGCAGGCGTTCGGGCCGGGGTGCGCGCCGGTCTCACCTTCACGGTCGCGGCGGGCAACGCGGACCGGTCCGCGGGCTCGTTCTCGCCGGGCCGGGTGCCCCAGGCGATCACGGTGGGCTCGACGGACCGGGCCGACCGCCGCTCGCCGTTCTCCAACTGGGGCCCGGCGGTCGACCTGTTCGCGCCGGGCGACCGGATCGTCTCGGCGTCGTATACGAGCGATACGGCGGCGGCGACGCTGTCGGGCACGTCGATGGCAGCGCCCCACGTCGCGGGCGCGGCGGCGCTCTACCTCGCCGCCCACCGCGCGGCGACCCCGGCCCAGGTCGGCGCGGCGCTCGCGGCCGAGTCGACCAAGGGCGCGGTACGGGGCGCGGGGCGCGGCTCGCCGAACCGGCTGCTGCGGGTGGGCGGCTGACACCGCATCTGACCGACACCACATCTGACTGACGGAGCACCTGACAGCACCCACGATTACGGTCATATCATCAGCCCCGCACGGATACGCGCGGGGCTGAGCCATGTACCCCGCGTTACGAACCGGTAGTTAACGGGAACCCGGATTGTCTCCCGGTGTCCGGTGGGAAGGCTTCCCGAACGCGCCCCCCATGGCCGACCCCATCCGCCCACCAGAGTGAACGCGGACAGGAGCTGTCATGCCCGCAACCCATCGCCCGGCGGTAAAGCCTATACAAAGGACAGAAGCCGCCGCCGACCATCGAGCGCCCTCCGCACATCAGCCCGCAACGCCGTCAGGTGATCCTATGATCGGTCGCATTCCCATTCTGGATATCCGTCCGCTGATCGACTGCGGCCGCCGTCCCGCCAAGGCGGTGGTGGACGAGACCTTCGAGGTCAGTGCCACCGTGTTCCGGGAGGGCCACGACGCGGTCAGCGCCAATGTCGTCCTCCGCGACCCGGCCGGACGGTCGGGGCCGTGGACCCCCTTACGCGAACTCGCCCCCGGCACCGACCGCTGGGGCGCCGAGGTCACCCCCACCACGCCCGGCCGATGGTCGTACACGGTCGAGGCGTGGAGCGACCCCGTCGCCACCTGGCGCCATCACGCCCGTATCAAGATCCCGGCCGGGATCGACACCGACCTGGTGCTGGCGGAAGGCGCCGGGCTGCACGAGAGAGCCGCGGCCGGAGTGCCCAAGAACGACGGCCGGGAAGCGGTGCTGGCCGCCGTCGACGGGCTGCGCGACGAGCGCCGCCCGGTCGCCGACCGGCTCGCCGCGGCCCTCGCCCCCGGCGTCACCGCCGCCCTCGGCCGCCATCCGCTGCGCGAACTGGTCACCTCCTCGCGCCCGATGCCGCTCCAGGTCGAGCGGGAGCGCGCGCTGTTCGGCTCCTGGTACGAGCTGTTCCCGCGCTCCGAGGGCGCCAAGGTCACCGAAGGGCGGCGGCCGGTCAGCGGCACGCTGCGCACCGCCGCCGAGCGGCTGCCCGCCATCGCCGCCGCCGGGTTCGACGTCGTCTATCTGCCGCCCGTCCACCCCATCGGCACCTCGTTCCGCAAGGGCCCCAACAACGCGCTCTCCGCGGGCCCCTTCGACGTCGGCTCCCCCTGGGCGATCGGCTCCCCGGACGGCGGCCACGACGCGATCCACCCCGACCTCGGCACCCTGGACGACTTCGACCACTTCGTGGGCCGGGCGCGCGAGCTGCGCATGGAGGTGGCGCTCGACTTCGCGCTCCAGTGCTCGCCCGACCACCCCTGGGTCGCGAAGCACCCCGAATGGTTCCACCGGCGCGCCGACGGGACGATCGCGTACGCCGAGAACCCGCCCAAGAAGTACCAGGACATCTACCCCCTCGCCTTCGACGCCGACTTCACCGGCATCGTCCGCGAGACCGAGCGGCTGCTGCGGTTCTGGATGTCCCACGGCGTACGGATCTTCCGGGTCGACAATCCGCACACCAAGCCCGTGGTGTTCTGGGAGAAGGTGATCGGGGACATCAACCGCACCGACCCCGACGTCCTCTTCCTCGCCGAGGCGTTCACCCGGCCCGCGATGATGGACACGCTCGGCATGATCGGCTTCCAGCAGTCGTATACGTACTTCACCTGGCGCACCGGCAAGCAGGAGCTGACCGACTACCTCACCGAGCTGTCCGGGGAGGCGGCCGCCCGGACGCGGCCCAACTTCTTCGTCAACACCCCCGACATCCTGCACGCCTATCTGCAGGACGGCGGCCGCCCGGCCTTCGCGGTACGGGCCGTCCTGGCCGCCACCCTCTCCCCCACCTGGGGTGTCTACGCGGGCTACGAGCTGTGCGAGGGCACCCCGCTGCGCACCGGCAGCGAGGAGTACCTGGACTCCGAGAAGTACCAGCTGCGCCCGCGCGACTGGGCGGCCGCGGAGCGCGACGGTACGACGCTCACCCCGCTCCTCACCCGGCTCAACCGGCTGCGCCGGCGGCACCCCGCCCTGCGCCGGCTGCGCAACCTGCGATTCCACCACGCCGACAACGACTCCGTCATCGCCTACTCCAAGCGCACGGGCGACTCGTGCGTGCTCACCGTCGTCAACCTGGACCCCCACCACACCCAGGAGGCGACGGTCTCGTTGAACATGCCGGAACTCGGCCTCGACTGGCACGAGTCCGCCCCGGTGCGCGACGAGCTCACCGGCGAGACCTATCACTGGGGCAGGGACAACTATGTGCGCCTGGAGCCGGGGCGTGAAATGGCTCCCGCGCACGTGCTCTCTCTGCGACCGTCCTCACCGATCGGAGGGTCACCCACAACATGATCGTCAACGAGCCCGTACCGGACACCTTCGAGGACACTCCGGCCAAGGACCGTGACCCCGACTGGTTCAAACGTGCCGTCTTCTACGAGGTCCTGGTCCGCTCCTTCCAGGACAGCAACGGTGACGGCGTCGGCGACCTCAAGGGGATCACCGCCAAGCTCGACTACCTCCAGTGGCTCGGCGTCGACTGCCTCTGGCTGCCGCCGTTCTTCGCCTCGCCGCTGCGCGACGGCGGCTACGACGTCTCGGACTACACGGCCGTGCTGCCGGAGTTCGGGGATCTCGCCGACTTCGTCGAGTTCGTGGACGCCGCGCATCAGCGCGGCATGCGCGTCATCATCGACTTTGTCATGAACCACACCAGCGATCAGCATCCGTGGTTCCAGGAGTCCCGCACCGATCCCGACGGACCGTACGGGGACTACTACGTCTGGGCCGACGACGACAAGCAGTACCAGGACGCCCGCATCATCTTCGTCGACACCGAGACGTCCAACTGGACCTTTGATCCGGTACGCAAGCAGTACTACTGGCACCGCTTCTTCTCGCATCAGCCGGATCTCAACTTCGAGAACCCGGCCGTCCAGGAAGAGGTACTGGCCGCCCTGCGCTTCTGGCTGGACCTCGGCATCGACGGCTTCCGGCTCGACGCCGTGCCGTATCTGTACGCGGAGGAGGGCACCAACTGCGAGAACCTCCCCCGCACCCATGAGCTCCTCAAGCGCGTCCGCGCCGAGATCGACGCCCACTACCCCGACACCGTGCTGCTGGCCGAGGCCAACCAGTGGCCGGAGGACGTCGTCGACTACTTCGGCGACTACGAGGCGGGCGGCGACGAATGCCACATGGCGTTCCACTTCCCGGTCATGCCGCGCATCTTCATGGCGGTGCGGCGCGAGTCCCGCTACCCGGTCTCGGAAATCCTCGCCAAGACCCCGGCCATCCCGTCCGGCTGCCAGTGGGGCATCTTCCTGCGCAACCACGACGAGCTGACGCTGGAAATGGTCACCGACGAAGAGCGCGACTACATGTACGCGGAGTACGCCAAGGATCCGCGGATGCGCGCCAACATCGGCATCCGCCGCAGGCTGGCTCCGCTGCTGGACAACGACCGCAACCAGATCGAGCTGTTCACCGCGCTGCTGCTGTCGCTGCCCGGCTCGCCGATCCTGTACTACGGCGACGAGATCGGCATGGGCGACAACATCTGGCTCGGCGACCGCGACGCGGTGCGCACCCCCATGCAGTGGACCCCCGACCGCAACGCGGGCTTCTCCTCCTGCGATCCCGGGCGGCTCTTCCTGCCCACGATCATGGACCCGGTCTACGGATACCAGGTCACCAACGTCGAGGCCGCCATGAGCAGCCCGTCCTCGCTGCTCCACTGGACCCGGCGGATGATCGAGATCCGCAAGCAGAATCCCGCCTTCGGGCTGGGCTCCTTCACCGAGCTGCCCTCCTCCAACCCCGCCGTCCTCGCCTTCCTCCGCGAGGCCCCGCGGACCCCGGACGGGGAGGACGACCTGGTGCTGTGCGTGCACAACTTCTCGCGCTTCGCCCAGCCGACGGAGCTGGACCTCCAGTCCTTCGCGGGCCGCCACCCGGTGGAGCTGATCGGCGGCGTCCGCTTCCCCGCCATCGGCGAACTCCCCTACCTGCTCACCCTGGCGGGCCACGGCTTCTACTGGTTCCGCCTACGCCGCCCCGACCCCACCCCCCACCGCCCCCCGCTCTAACCCGATCCCGGTGCTCCGCCCCCGGCCCCCCGGCGCGCCCGCACGCGCCACCCGCGGGCCCGGGGCCGGACCCCCGGAACGAGGCCGGGGGCGCAGCCCCGGGGCGGGGGCGGGTCTCTGGTGCAGCCCAAGCAGGGATCCGGGGCGACGCCTCGGGGCGGGGGCCGGGGCGCAGCCTCGGTTTCGGGAAGGGGCGGGGTGGGGGAAAAGCACCCTCTCCGCTCACCCCGGGCGTTTTCGTCCGGGGTTCATGGGCACTCTGACTACGTACCGCCACCGGCGGAGCCGATCGCGTACTCCGTACTCGCCGTACGGACGATCCTCGCCCGACACGTCCCGCACCGTCGCACAGTCAATGCCGCAATCCGGGACACTTTGCCCTGATCTGTCGTGTGCCCGGGGAAAGGACGCGACGCCATGCCGGAAGCCTCGTTTTCCCGGGGGGCACACCACCCGCCGACCGTCGTACCGCCAGCCGACGGCCCGGCCGGGCTGCTCGGTTCGCTCGCGCCGTTACTCGCCGAGTGGCTGCCCCGGCAGCGCTGGTTCGCGGGCAAGGGCCGCCCCGTCACCGGCTTCGCCCTCGTCTCGGCGACCGAGATACTGCCCTGCCCGCCGGGCGGCACGACCCCCGGGCTGCTCCATCTGCTCATCCGCGCCCAGCAGCCGGAGCCGCCCGGCCACCGGCACGGCTTCGGCTGCGGCCACCGCCGCGGCGCGGCCGCCAGCGACTGCTATCAGATCCTGCTCGGGGTCCGCTCGACCCTGCCGCCCTCGCTCGCCCCCGCGCTCATCGGGCGCCCCAGCGGCGGGCCGCTGGACAGCCGCACCGTGTACGAGGCGCTGGCCGACCCCCGGCTCGCCTCGCTCCTCCTGGAGCGGCTCCGCGTCCCCGGCCGCCTGGGGCCCCTGCGCTTCGTACGCGAACCCTCCAGCGCCATCCCGTCCATCCTGCCGCCCCGGCTGATGACCGCCGAGCAGTCCAACTCCTCGGTGGTGTACGGAGATACGTTCATCCTCAAGCTCTTCCGGCGGGTCAGCCCCGGCACCAACCCCGACCTCGAACTCCCCCTCGCCCTCGCCCGCACCGGCTGCACCCGCGTGCCCGCCCCCGCCGCCTGGTGCGAGGCCGCTCCGCCGCCGGAGGGTCCCGGGCCGCGCCCGGAACCGTTCACCCTCGGCGTCCTCCAGCCCTACCTCGCCGGGTCCACGGACGGCTGGCAGCTCGCCCTCGACGCCCTCGCCGTGCGCGCCGACTTCACCGACGCCGCGCACGCCCTCGGCCACGCCACCGCCGAGGTGCACCTCGCGATGGCGCGCACGCTCCCCGTCTCCGTTCTGCGCCGCCCGCAGATCGAACACCTCGCGGCGGCCATGAGCGAACGCCTCGACTCGGCCGCCGCCGCGGTGCCCGCGCTCCAGCCGTACCGGGCCGCGCTGCACGCCGCGTACGAGGACGTCGCCGCCCTCGGCCGCGCCGGGCGCACCTGGGCGGCCCAGCGCATCCACGGCGATCTGCACCTGGGGCAGGCCCTGCTGACGGCGGAACGGCAGTGGTCGCTGATCGACTTCGAGGGCGAGCCGTCCCGTCCGCTGGCCGAACGCCGCCGCCCGCAGCCGCCGGTCCGCGACATCGC
The DNA here is from genome assembly GCF_055595765.1 of Streptomyces sp. NPDC040405. Classification (NCBI taxonomy): domain Bacteria; kingdom Bacillati; phylum Actinomycetota; class Actinomycetes; order Kitasatosporales; family Streptomycetaceae; genus Streptomyces; species Streptomyces sp. NPDC040405. Next base: position 1,235,283 of record NZ_JBVIVI010000002.1, on the reverse strand, counting down.
GGGAATGCTCCGCTCCTTCGACTACGCGGCGGCCGTGGGGGGCCACGACACCCCGCAGGACTGGGCCGGACGCATGCGCGCCGCCTACTGCGCGGGGTACGCGGAAGGCTCCGGTTCGGATCCGCGCGACGAGCCGGAGCTGCTGCGCGCCCATGAGACGGACAAGGCGGTGTACGAGGTCCTCTACGAGGCCCGCCACCGCCCCGACTGGCTGCCGGTCCCGATGACCGCGATCCGACGGCTGGCCGCCGCCGTCCGCTGATCCACCACTCCACCGACACCCCCGGGAGGACCACCCCGTGACCGCACGACCGCCGTCCGGCCAGCACCCGTCCGACGAGGGCCCGGGCCCCGACCCGACCGGCGCCGGGACGACCCCGGCGGTCCCGGCAGCCCCGGCGGTCCCGCCCACGTTTCTCCCCGGCCGGGGCCGTGCGCAGCCGCCTCGGATCGAGGACGTGCCACTGCCCGGCCCCACCTCGCGGCCGTCGTACGGGGCGCCGCCCGAGCCGCGGGCGCCACGCGCGCCGGAGGTCCCGGAGGACGCGCCTGCCGTACGGCGGCCACCCGAGCCCGAGCCGTACGACGACCACGACGGGGTGCGGGCCGCGAGTCCGCTCGGCGAGGGTGAGCGGCAGCGGCTGCTCACCGGGGCGCATCACGATCCGCACGCGCTCCTCGGCGTACACCCGGTCCGCGGCGGGGTGCTGTTCCGGGCGCTGCGCCCGTACGCCCGGGCCGTCACCGTCACCGCCGACGGTGTGCGGGGGCGGCTGCGGGCCGAGGGGGACGGGCTGTTCTCGGGCGTACTGCCGCTGACGTCCGTCCCCGACTATCAGCTGCTCGTGGCGTACGACGACGCCGAGACGCTGGTCCACGACCCGTACCGGTTCCTGCCCGCGCTCGGCGAGCTCGATCTCCACCTCATCGGCGAGGGCCGCCACGAGGAGCTGTGGCGGGCGCTCGGCGCGCAGCCGATGACGCACCACGGGGTGGCCGGGACGCGGTTCACCGTCTGGGCTCCGAACGCGCGCGGCGTGCGGGTCACCGGGGACTTCTGCTACTGGGACGGCACCGGATTCCCGCTGCGTTCGCTCGGCTCCAGCGGCGTATGGGAGCTGTTCGTGCCGGGGGTCGGCGAGGGCGCGCTGTACAAGTTCGAGATCACCCGGCCCGACGGCAGCCGCACGCTGCGCGCGGACCCGATGGCGCGGCGCAGCGAGTGCCCGCCCGCGACGGCCTCGGTCGTGCACGCCTCGCACCACCGCTGGGGCGACGGCGACTGGATGGCGCGGCGGAACGGCGGGCGCGTGCACGAGCTGCCGTTCTCGGTGTACGAGGTGCACCTGCCGTCGTGGCGGCCCGGGCTGACCTACCGGCAGCTCGCCGAGCAGCTGCCCGCGTACGTCAAGGATCTCGGGTTCACCCATGTCGAGCTGATGCCGGTGGCCGAGCACCCCTTCGGCGGCTCCTGGGGCTACCAGGTGACCGGCCTCTACGCGCCCACGGCCCGCCTCGGCCCGCCCGACGACTTCAAGTACCTGGTCGACGCGCTGCACCGGGCGGGGATCGGGGTGCTGGTGGACTGGGTGCCCGCGCACTTCCCCCGGGACGAATGGGCGCTGGCGGAGTTCGACGGCCGGCCGCTGTACGAACCGGCCGACCCGCTGCGCGCCGCGCACCCGGACTGGGGAACGCTGGAGTTCGACTACGGGCGCACGGAGGTGCGCAACTTCCTGGTGGCGAACGCGGTCTACTGGTGCGAGGAGTTCCACATTGACGGTCTGCGCGTCGACGCGGTCGCCTCCATGCTCTACCTCGACTACTCCCGCGAACCCGGCCAGTGGACGCCCAACGCGCACGGCGGCCGGGAGAATCTGGACGCGGTGGCGTTCCTCCAGGAGATGAACGCCACGGTCTACCGCCGCTGCCCGGGCGTCGTGACCATCGCCGAGGAGTCCACCGCCTGGGACGGCGTCACCCGGGCCACCCACCACGTGGGCGCGAGCGGCTTCGGCGGGCTCGGCTTCGGGCTGAAGTGGAACATGGGGTGGATGCACGACTCGCTGGGCTACGTGGCGCACGAGCCGGTGCACCGGAAGTACCACCACCATGAGATGACGTTCTCGATGGTGTACGCGTACAGCGAGAACTACGTCCTCCCCATCTCGCACGACGAGGTGGTGCACGGCAAGCGGGCGCTGGTGAGCAAGATGCCGGGCGACTGGTGGCAGCAGCGCGCCGACCACCGGGCGTATCTCGGCTTCATGTGGGCGCATCCGGGCAAGCAACTCCTCTTCATGGGGCAGGAGTTCGCGCAGGGCGCGGAGTGGTCGGAGCGCCACGGCCCCGACTGGTGGCTGCTGGACCCCTCGTACTCCGCCGAAGCCGACCACCGGGGGGTGCGCGATCTGGTCCGCGACCTCAACCGGGTGTACGCGGCGACGCCGCCGCTGTGGCAGCGGGACACGGTGCCGGAGGGGTTCGCGTGGGTGGAGGGGGACGGACACGAGGACAACGTGTTCGCCTTCCTCCGCTTCGACGCGGACGGCTCCCCGCTGCTGGCGGTCAGCAACTTCTCGCCGGTGGTGCGGCAGGCGTACCGGGTGGGCGTACCGGACCCGGTGCCGCTGTGGCGGGAGGTGCTGAACACCGACGACGAGCGGTACGGCGGAAGCGGCGTCCTCAACCCGGAGCCGCTGAAGGCCGAGCCGACGGCCGCGCACGGCCGCCCGGCCAGCGTCCTGCCGACCCTCCCGCCGCTGGCCACGATCTGGCTGCGCCCGGCCTGAGCCCGCGTTCACAAGGTTGACGCAAGAGGTTGACGACTGACGTGGACACGCCTAAAGAGGGGGTGAGAGCGCTCTCACCCCCCCTTCAGGAGGTACGTCCATGCGTCCCCGCAGACACAGATCCGCCCTGAGAACCTGCTTAGCGGCACTCGCCGCCACCGCCGTCGCCCTCCTCGGCGCCACGTCCTCGCAGGCCGACGTGCCGCCCACACCCACCGGCTGGACCCTTCAGTGGAGCGATGACTTCACCGGCGCGGCGGGCACCCTCCCCTCCGCCGCCAACTGGCAGATCGACACCGGCTACAGCTACCCCGGCGGCCCCGGCAACTGGGGCACCGGCGAGATCCAGCGCTATACGGACTCCACCGGCAACCTCGGCCTGGACGGCTCCGGCAACCTCCGCATCACCCCGCTCCGCGACGGCGCGGGCAACTGGACCTCGGCCCGCATCGAGACCAAGCGCGCCGACTTCAAGGCCCCGGCGGGCGGTGTGCTGCGCATGGAGGGCCGGATCCAGATGCCGAACGTCACCGGCGACGCCGCCCTCGGCTACTGGCCCGCCTTCTGGGCGCTCGGCAGCCCGTACCGGGGCAACTACCAGAACTGGCCCGGCATCGGCGAGTTCGACATCATGGAGAACGTCAACGGGCTCAACTCCGTATGGGGCGTGCTCCACTGCGGTGTGAACCCCGGCGGCGCCTGCAACGAGAGCACCGGCCTCGGCGCCAACCGCGCCTGCCCGGGGTCGAGCTGCCAGTCGGCGTTCCACACCTACCGCTTCGAATGGGACCGCTCGACCACCCCGAACCAGCTCCGCTGGTACGTGGACGGCCAGCAGTTCCACAGCGTCAGCCAGAGCCAGGTCGACGCCGCCACCTGGTCGAACATGACCGACCACGCGGGCTACTTCCTGCTCCTCAACGTGGCGATGGGCGGCGCCTTCCCGAACGGCGTCCACGGCGCGGCCACACCCGTCGCGGCCACCGACCCCGGCCACCCCATGGTCGTCGACTACGTCGGGGTGTGGACCCGCGGCGGAGGCGGCGGAACCGACCCCGGCGGCTCCGCCACCCTCTACCCGGGCACGGGCGGCGCCCTCGGCGCGGCCTCCACTTCCGCGAGCGCCACGACCCTGGCCTCGGCGGGCGGCACCAACCACGACGGGACGCCGTACCAGCCGCAGACCTTCACCTCGTCCGGCATCACCCGGACGTACAACGGCGGCTCGACGGCCTTCGACCTGTTCGTGGACGCGGGCACGACGGTGGCCAACGGGCAGCAGGCGCGGATCTCCTACGACCTCACCGGCGACGGCAGCTGGGACCGCACCGAGACCTACCAGTACTTCGCCACCGATCCCGCCCCCGGCTACGAGCACTACACCCAGGCCCGCGGCCTCAAATCCGCCACCGGCTCACTGGGCAACATGACAGGCGGCAAGGTCCGGGTCGAGGTGTGGAACGCCATCGGCAAGGGCGCCAGCACCCTCGGCACCGGCAACCAGTCCACCGTCCGCATCCCCTTCGACTAGTCACCGGGGCCGGGCCCGGGGCCGCCCAGCCGGGCGAGTTCGTCCCGTACCCGGTCCGCGTCCGGGTGGCCGAGGGCGTCGAAGCGGCTCAGCGCCGCGCACCAGCTGCTCCGCGCCCCGGCCACGTCCCCGGCGGTCCGCTGGGCGTCGCCCAGCCGGTGCAGCGACTCGGCCTCCCGCACCCGCTCGTCCAGGCCGCGGCGCAGCGCGACGGCGTGCCGGTAGCAGGTGATGGCCTGCTCGTGGTCGCCGAGGCGGTGGTGGGCGTAGCCGAGGCTGTCCCAGGCGGCCGACTCCCCGCGCCCGTCGCCCGTCTCCTTCAGGAGGGCGAGCGCCTTGGCGCAGTGCACCAGGGTTTCCTGGAAGTCGCCCAGCACGGCGTACGCCCAGCCCAGGTTGTTGAGGGCGTACGCCTCGCCCTTGCGGTGACCGGCCACCTGGTACAGCTCCAGCGAGCGCCGGGCGTGGTACAGCAGCTCCTCGTCGCGGCCCTGGCGCTCGGCCGTCATGTTGAGCGCGACGTGCAGACGGGCCTGGCCGATGTGGTTGCCGGTCTCGGTGTGCAGGCTGAGCGAGCGCAGCAGATGGCCGCGGGCCCGGTCGTACCACCCCATCCGCAGATCGGCGAGGCCCAGCCCGTGGCAGGCGTGGGCCTGACCGGCCGGATCGGCGATGCGGTGGGCGGCGCCCAGGGCGATGCGATGGATGGTGCGCTGGTCGTGCCAGTGGCCGAGCTGGTCCAGGAACTCCATCAGCGACCAGGCCAGTTGCCAGGCATGGGTCTCGAACCCGGCGTCCGCGGCCCGCTGGAGGGCCGCGATCAGCACCGGGTGCTCCTGGGTGAACCAGGCGAGCGCCTGCGCGTGTGCGCCGAACGTCTCGACGGCCACGCCGGACCGCGCCGGGGCGGGGGCGATCGGCTCCCGGTGCGGGGTGAAGGCGCGCCCGGCGGCGAAGGCGGAGTGCAGATAGTGGTCGAGCACCCGGTGCAGCGCGGCCCGGCGGTCGTCCGCCGAGTCGTACTCCTGGGTCAACTCCATGGCGTACGCGCGTAGCAGATCGTGGAAGGCGTACCGGCCCGGGCTGCGCTCGGCGATCAGATGGGCCCGGGTGAGCCTGCCCAGCAGCCTGCGGGCCTGGGCCACGCCCACCCCGGCGAGGGAGGCCGCGGCGGGCGCGGCGATGTACGGGCCGGGGTGGACGCCCAGCAGCCGGAACAGCCGGGCGGTGTCGTCGCCGAGGGTGTGGTACGACCACGAGAACACGGCCCGGACGTCGGTGGTGGCATCCCCGCCCTCGAACGCGTCGAGGCTGCCGCGGGCGTCGTGCAGCTCGTCGGCGAGCGCCGCGATGCTGAAGCGGGGGTGGGTGGCGGCGCGGGCGGCCACGATGGCGAGCGCGAGGGGCAGCCCCGCGCACACCGTGACGACGTCCTCGACGGCCTGCGGCTCGGCGGCGGCGCGGTCGGCGCCGATGCGGCCGACGAGCAGATCGCGCGCCTCGGCCCGGCCGAGCAGATCCAGCGGCAGCGGCCGGGCCTGCTCCGCGACGACCAGCCCGGTGAGTTCGTTACGGCTGGTCAGCACCACCAGACAGCCGGGCGAGCCGGGCAGCAGCGGGCGTACCTGCTCGGCGTCGCGGGCGTTGTCGAGCAGGATCAGCACCCGGCGGTCGGCCAGCAGGCTGCGGTAGAGGGCGGTCTGCGCCTCCACGGTGGCCGGGATGCGGTGCGCGGGCACCTGGAAGGCGTCGAGGAAGCCGCGGACCGCCTCGGCCACGGTCATCGCCGAGCCGGTGGGGCCGAAGCCGCGCAGGTTGACGTACAGCTGCCCGTCGGGGAAGCGGTCGCGGACCCGGTGCGCCCAGTGCACCGCGAGGGTGGTCTTGCCGAGGCCGCCGCTGCCCGCGATCACCCCGATCACGGCGGCGGTGGGCGCACGGCCGGTGCGCAGCAGCGCGTCCAGCCCGGCGACCTCGCGCTCGCGGCCGGTGAAGTGGGCGACGTCGGGCGGCAGTTGCTGCGGCACGGCGATGCCGCCGGAGGTGGCGGCGACCGGGGTGGCGGCGGTGTCGCCGGTGTCCCCGGGCGCGTCGGCCGCCTCGGACACCTCGTGCGCCTCGGACGCCTCATGCGCGGCAGGGGCGCCGGGCCGGGTGTCGAGCGCCTCGCGGTGCAGCCGTTGCAGCTCCTCGCCGGGTTCGATGCCCAGCTCCTCCGCGTACCGCCGCCGGGTGGCGCGGAACAGTGCGAGGGCGTCGGCCCGCCGCCCGGACCGGCGCAGCGCCTCCATCAGCAGGGCCACCGAGCGCTCGCGCAGCGGGTGTTCGGCGACCAGGGCGGACAGCTGCGCGACGGCCTCGTGGTGGCGCCCGGCCCGTACGTCGAGCGCGGCGCACTCCTCCACCACGGCCCGCCGCTCCTCCTCCAGACCGGCCCCCACGGTGTCGGACAGCCAGCCGCCCGCCACATCGGCGAGCGCGGGCCCGCGCCACAACTGCAGTGCGGCGCGCAGCAGTTCCGCGGCCCGGTCGTCGTTCTCCGTGCGCGCCTCGCGCACCAGGTCCCGGAAGCGGTGCAGGTCGACCGCGGTGCGCGGGGCGGTGAGGCAGTATCCCTTGGCGGAGGTGGTGAGTTCGGTTTCGGGCAGTGCGGCGAGGATGCGGCGCAGCTTGGATATCTGGACCTGTACGGCGTTGCGCGCGGAGCCCGGCGGGTCCTCGCCCCATACGGCCATCACCAGCCGGTCGACGGAGACCACCCGGCCCGGCTCCATGACCAGCATCGCCAGGACGGAACGCTGCTGAGCGGCGGTCGGGCCCAGCAGCTGGTCGTCCCGCCATATCCCCACGGGCCCCAAGAGGCGTAATCCGGTCCCGTCCACGCGCTGCCCCCGTCGGTACCAGAGATTCACTTCGTCAATCCCGCAGCCTACCCACCGGGCCAGGTCAGCGAGGCATCAGCCGCACATCAGCGGCTCGTAGGACGCTGGGCGTCATGACCACGGCCGGACGCACCCGCCGCAGACCCCGGATAGGCGATCTCGTCTACGACATCGAGCGCGAGGCCATCGGCCGCGTGGCGTATATCGACACCGGTGGCAACATCGCGTGGGTCAAGCCGCGGGACGGCGGCCCCGAATGGACCGCGCTTCCCGAACAGCTGCGTCCGGCGGTGGACGGAGAGGGCTGACCCGCCCTTCCCTGTGCCGGTGTCCCGTGTCCTGCCACGGGGGGAGGACGCGGGACACCACCGCTCCCCGAAAGTCTCCGGGCCCGGACTCGGACCCGGGCCCGGTCCGGGACAAGACCGCGGCCCTGCCCCGATTCAGGAGGGCAGGGCCGCAGGGGCGTGGGGTGTCAGGCAGGCACGTGCTCCTTGGCCGTGTCACCGTCACGCTGCTCGGGGAGTGCCTTGGTGCCGGCACCGTCCTCGGAGTCGTCGGCGGACGGACCGTGGCCGCCGCCGTTCGCCGCGAAGGCCGCGGCGTCGAACGGGAGCCGCCCGGCGAGGACCTCGTTCATCCGTTCCTTGTCGATCTCCTTGGTCCAGGTGCCGACCAGGACGGTGGCGACCGCGTTGCCCGCGAAGTTGGTGAGGGCGCGGGCCTCGCTCATGAAGCGGTCGACGCCGACGACCAGGCCGACGCCGCCGACCAGGTCGGGCCGGTGCGACTGCAGACCGCCCGCGAGGGTCGCCATACCGGCGCCGGTGACACCGGCCGCGCCCTTGGAGGCGACGATCATGAAGAGCAGCAGGGATATCTGCTCGCCGATCGCGAGCGGCTTGCCCATGGCGTCGGCGATGAACAGCGACGTCATGGTCAGGTAGATCGCGGTGCCGTCCAGGTTGAAGGAGTAGCCGGTCGGCACGGTGATGCCGACGACCGGGCGGCTGACGCCCGCGTGCTCCATCTTGGCGATGAGCAGCGGCAGCGCGGACTCCGACGAGGACGTCGAGAGGATCAGCAGGAACTCCCGCGCCAGGTACTTCAGCAGCAGGAACAGGTTCACGCCCGCCACCAGGCGCAGGATCGTGCCCAGCACGACGAACACGAAGAGGACGCAGGTGGTGTAGAAGCCGATCATGATGACGGCGAGCGCCTTGAGCGCGTCCAGCCCCGTCTCACCGACCACTGCGGCAATGGCACCGAAGGCACCCACCGGGGCCAGCCACATGACCATCGACAGCAGCTTGAAGACGAGCTGCTGTATGTGGCCTATGCCGCGCAGCACCGGCTCACCGTTCTTGCCCATGGCCTGGAGGCCGAAGCCCACGAGGAGGGCGACGAACAGGGTCTGGAGCACCTGCTCCGAGGTGAACGCGGAGATCAGGGTGGTGGGGATGATGCTCAGCACGAACCCGGACAGGCCCTCGCTGGCGCCGCTGTCGACCTGGCCCTGACCGGCCTTCGCCACTTCCTCGCTGATGTGCAGCCCGCTGCCGGGCTCCAGGATGTTGCCGACGACGAGGCCGACGGCGAGCGCGACGGTCGACATCACCATGAAGTAGCCGAGGGCGAGCCCGCCGACCTTGCCGACCTTGGCGGCCTTCCGTACCGAACCGACGCCGAGCACGATCGTGCAGAAGATGATCGGCGAGATCAGCATCTTGATCAGGTTGACGAAGCCTTCGCCGATGGGCTTCAGCTCGACCGCCGTGTCGGGGGCGACGAAGCCCACGAGGATCCCCAGCGCCACCGCGCCGATCACGGCGAGGTAGAGGTAGTGGATCTTTTCCTTCTTCTTCGCCTTCGGCCGCTCCGGCTCTGTACGTCCCGATGCGGGCGGCGTGATCTCCGCAGCCACGGTGCTGCCTCCTTCTCTTCGGCCGTCCAACTGTCCCGGCGCTGTACCGTGTGCGGCTCGCACACCGCCTTGAACGGTTCCGGCGACTATGCCCCACGCCTGTGACGGGGGTCACCCTTCCGTTCATTTCGTTCACACAAAGATTCGTGTGCAGACTGATGGACATGCGCATCCCCCACCCGCGGAGCCTGGCGGGCCAGCTCTTCGCGATGCAGGTCGTGCTGGTCGCCGCCCTGGTGGCGGGATGCGCCGTCTTCGCGTACATCACCGACCGCAACCAGGCCACGGCCGCCGCGCGCAGCCAGGCCACGGCCGCCGCCGCTGCCGTCGCCGACTCCCCGTCGGTGGCCGACGCCGTACGGTCCGACGACCCCAGTGCCCGGCTCCAGCCGTACGCGGAGAAGGTGCGCCGGGACACCGGCGTCACCTTCGTGACCATCATGAACCCGCGCGGTATCCGTTGGACACACCCCGATCCGGACAGGATCGGGGAGCGCTACCTCGGCCACATCGAGCCCGCGCTGCGCGGCCGGATCTTCCCCGAGACGTACACCGGCACCCTCGGCCCCTCGGTGCGGGTGGTCGCCCCGGTGCGCGACCAGAAGGCCGGGGGCCGGATCACCGCGCTGGTCAGCGCGGGAATCACGGTGGAGACCATCAGCGCCCAGGTGCGGGGCCAGCTGCTGGCCCTGCTCGGCGTGGCGGCCGGTGCGCTCGCCGTCGGGGGCCTGTGCGCGTACGTCATCAACGCCCGGCTGCGCCGCCACACCCACGGCATGAACGCCAACGAGCTGAGCCGCATGCACGACTACCACGAGGCGGCGCTGCACGCGGTGCGCGAGGGGCTGCTGATGCTGGACGGGCAGCGGCGGATCGCGCTCATCAACGACGGCGGCCGGGAACTGCTCGGGCTGTCCGGCGACGCCGTGGGCCGCTACGTCTCCGAGCTGGGCCTGCCCAGCCCGCTGACCGGGGCCCTGCTGGCCACCGAGCCGCGCGTGGACGAACTGCATCTGACCGCGGAGCGGGTGGTCGTGGTGAACACCTCCCCGGTGAGCAGCGGCGAACAGCGCGGCACAGTCGTCACGCTGCGCGACCACACCGAGCTGCAGGCGCTGTCCGGCGAGCTGGACTCCGTACGCGGCTTCGCCGAGGCGCTGCGCTCCCAGGCCCATGAGGCGGCCAACCGGCTGCACGCCGTCGTCTCGCTGATCGAGCTGGGCCGGGAGGACGAGGCGGTCGAGTTCGCGACGGCCGAGCTGGAGCTGGCCCAGGCCCTCACCGACCAGGTGGTGGCGGCCGTCGCCGAACCCGTACTGGCCGCGCTGCTGCTGGGCAAGGCCGCCCAGGCCAGCGAGCGCGGCGTCGAACTCGTCCTCACCCCCGAGAGCCGCATCGACGACGGGCTGCTGCCGCCCGGTCTCGCCGCCCGCGACCTGGTGACCATCGTCGGCAACCTCATCGACAACGCGATCGACGCCGCCACCGAGGGCGTCGGCAGCGGCGCCGCCCGCAGCGCCCGCGTCACGGTCACCGTCCGCGCGGACGACGGCGAGCTGACCCTGTGCGTCGCGGATACCGGCGCCGGTCTCGACCCGGCGGCGACCGAGGACGCGTTCCGCCGCGGCTGGTCCACCAAGTCCGCGGGCCGCGGTCTGGGGCTGGCCCTGGTCCAGCAGGCCGTACGCCGCAACGCGGGCACCGTGGACGTGGCCGGGGCGCCCGGCTCCGGCGCCGAGTTCACCGTCCGCCTACCGCTGGCCACGGCGGCCCCGGCGCCGTGAGCCCGCCGAAGACCACGGTCGGCGGATTCACAGGCCCGTAACCCTGGCCACTCTTCATTACGCTCCGTAAATTGGGGCCCCGAGCTTTTTGCCTGCCCATGATGGACCTGCCCCGACGCACCCGCCCCTGATAGACCTGTCCCGCCTACCCGCCCCCGAGAGGAATCCCGACCCATGAGCCCGCCGCAGGCGAACTCGGCGACCCCGACCCCGGAGCCGATCCGGGTGCTCGTCGTCGAGGACGACCCCGTCGCGGCGGACGCGCACCGGATGTACGTCGAGCGCGTCCCCGGATACGCCGTCGTCGGCACCGCGCGCACCGGCGGCGACGCCCAGCGGCTGCTGGAGCGCACCCCCGCCGACCTCGTCCTGCTGGACCTCTACCTGCCCGACGGGCACGGCCTCCAGCTGGTGCGGGCGCTGCGGGCGGCCGGGCACGCGGCGGATGTCATCGCCGTCACCTCGGCCCGGGATCTGGCTGTGGTCCGGGACGGGGTCTCGCTCGGGGTCGTCCAGTACGTGCTGAAGCCGTTCACCTTCTCCACCCTCCGCGACCGGCTCATGCGGTACGCCGAGTTCCGGTCGACCGCGGGCGAGGCCAGCGGGCAGGACGAGGTGGACCGGGCGCTGGCCTCGCTGCGCGCACCGCAGCCCGCCTCGATGCCCAAGGGGCTCACCCAGGCCACCCTGCAGGCGGTCACCGAGGCGCTGCGCGGCGCCGAGGACGGCCTGTCGGCCGCCGCGGCGGCCGAGACGGTGGGGATCTCGCGGATCACCGCACGCCGCTACCTGGAGCATCTGGTGGAGGCGGGCCGCGCCGCCCGCGCCCCGCATTACGGGCAGATCGGGCGCCCGGAGCTGGTCTACCGCTGGCTCAGCGAGCAGTCAACGACCCGGGACTAAGGTCCCGGGCTTGCACAACGGGCGCCACTGGCTGTGGTGCTGCGTTTGCGTCCTGCCCCACCCTCTGGTTCGGGATGTGGGGCTGGGGCGGTTGACTACGCCCCGCGTCGCCACAACGCCCACGCGCGAGCGCGGATGTTGCGGGAGCTGTTCCGGTCTGCGTGATCAACGAATCCGCAGGTCCGGCACGCGAACCAGGCCTGCGAGACCCGGTTCGCCTTGTCGATGTGCCCGCACTCGGCGCAGGTGCGGGAGGTGTACGCCGGGTCGACGTACACCACCGGCACTCCGGCCTTACGGGCCTTGTACGCGATGAACGCTCCGAGCTGGGCAAACGCCCAGGAGTGGAGGGCGGCCCGTTGGGGCTTGCGAAGCCGTACCCGCTCGCGGATGCCCTTCAGGTTTTCCAGGGCGATCCCGCGACCGGTGCGTTCTGCCTCGGCCACCACATGTTTCGCGATCTTGTGGTTGATATCCCTCGCCCGCCGGGCCTCCTTGCGGCGCCGCTTCTTCAAGCGACGTCTGGCGGACGCGGTGCTCTTCTTCTGAAGCTTGGTGCGCAGCGTGCGTTCCCGGGCGCGGATGCGGTTGAGTGCACGCCCGGCCATGATCTCGCCGTCGGAGGTGGTGGCGATGTTGACGATGCCCAGGTCGATGCCGAGGAAGTCCACCGGATCGGGGTTCGGCGCGGCTTCGGGCACGTCGCAGGTGGCACCCAGGAACCACATGCCGTCGCGGTACATGAGATCGGACTCGCCCTTGCGGTGGAGCGTCAGGGTGGCCAGTTGCTCCGGCGCGGCGGTGAATGCCAGGTCCTTCATCCGCCCGGCGGTGGTCCAGATCGAGATGCGGCGCTGGTCGATCTGCCAGGACAGCATCCGGTCGTCGTAGGGCTGCGCGCCCTGCGGGCGGAAGGTGACCGGCTTCTCCACCGCCCTGCGGTACCGCTTCGAACCCGGCCTGCCCAGGTTTCCGGCCTTCAGGGCGGCCTTCATCGTGGCGTACGCGTCGCAGGTCTTCTTGATGACGTGCTGGGCGGCCTGCGCCCCCAGCCCCCAGCGGGCCTTGATTTGACGGTAGGTGTGCTCACGCAGCGCGAAGTTGCTCTTCACATCCTTCTCGAACGCCTCGCCACTGGCCCAGGTCGCCGCTTCGTTGCAGGCACGCAGGGTCGCCTCCAGCGCCGCCGCCTGAACGGGCGTCGGCAACAGCCTGACCTGCACCACCAGCTTCACGATGAGCAAATCTACACATGCGTACGGCTATCCACCGTATGTTCACCGCGCATCACTCAACCGAGTGAACGCGTCGCCAGGTGGACGCAACACAGGCTCCGCCGGACACGACACTGGGCCGCTTCATGGCCGAGTACACGCGAGCGATACCGCTGCGCTCCGCGCCGCGGTGGAGGATGCGATTCCCCTAAATACAATGGGGGTTACTGGCAACATCGTGCTGAACTCCTCCTCTCGCACCGCGTGTTCGAGCGCCCGACAGACCAACCACATCCTCTTGTACGGGGATTGACCTTGCGTTGAGGGCCACCTTACGGTCGGCCCGCAGGCCATAGAGGCCGGCAAGGAGGTCGTGCCGTGCGCCCCACCACCGCCCCACTGATCCTCACCGCCACCGCCCTCGTCGCCACCGCCGGGCTCACCGCCTGCGGTGGCGGCTCGGGCAGCGATCCGGACACCGTCAAGGTCGCGTACAACCGCAGCACCGACAACAAGATCCGTTTCAAGGACAACCATCTCGCCGCGGTGAAGAAGCAGTTCGAGAAGGCGAACCCCGGCAAGAAGGTCAAGCTGATCCCGATCCAGGCGCAGGACAACGACTACGCCACCAAGGTCCAGCAGATGATGCGGTCCCCGAAGACCGCGCCCGACCTGGTCTACGAGGACACCTTCCGGATCAACGCGGACATCAAGGCGGGCTATCTGCGGCCGCTGGACGACTACCTGGCCAAGTGGAAGACCTGGGACCAGTTCGTCGACACGGCGAAGACGGCGGCCAGGGCCGAGGACGGCAAGACGTACGGCGTCCCGGACGGCACCGACACCCGCGGGCTGTGGTTCAACAAGGACCTCTTCGCGAAGGCCGGACTGCCCGCCGACTGGGCCCCGAAGAACTGGGACGACATCCTGAAGGCCGCCCGCACCGTCAAGAAGAAGGTCCCCGGCGTCACCCCGCTCAACGTGTACACCGGCAAGGCCCCGGGCGAGACCTCCGTCATGCAGGGCTTCGAGATGCTGCTGTACGGCACGGGCGCGGCGGGCGGCGAACCGCTCTACAACCCGAAGACCAAGAAGTGGGTCACGGGCGGCAAGGGCTTCCGGGACTCCCTGGCGTTCCTGAAGACCGTCTACGACGAGAAGCTCGGCCCCGACATCTCCGACGCCCTCGACCCCAACGTCGGCACCACCGTCTTCAGCGAATGGCTCCCCGAGGGCAAGCTCGCCATCGCCCTCGACGGCTCCTGGCTCGGCCAGAACTGGCTGAAGACCGGCGGCAAGCCCTGGCCCGAGTGGTCGAAGACCCTCGGCCAGGCCCCGATGCCGACCCAACACGGCCAGGCGCCCGGCAAGGTCAGCATGTCCGGCGGCTGGACCTGGGCGATCAGCGCGAAGTCCAAGAACCCCGATCTGGCCTGGAAGTTCATCGAGCAGTTCCAGACCAGGAAGAACGCGGTCCGGTGGGACATCGTCAACGCCCAGATCGCGGTCCGTAAGGACGTGGCGAAGGACCCGGAATACCTCTCCTCCATGCCCGGCATCCGCTTCTTCACCAGCCTGGTCGCGAACACCCACTACCGCCCTGCGCTCCCCGTCTACCCCCAGGTCTCCTCGGCCATCGGCGAGGCCATGGAGGCGGCGACCACGGGTGACTCCTCGCCGAGCGGCGCGGCGAAGGCATACGACGAGCAGCTGAAGTCGCTCACCGACGGCGCCGCGGACTGATGTCCACCGCGACCAAGGCGGCTTCCCCGGCGGCGGTCTCCCCCGTACGCCGGGGCCGCCCCCTGCGCTGGCTCCCCCTCGCCCCCGCCACCGTTCTGCTGCTGCTCTTCCTCGGCGGGCCGATCGCGTACTGCTGCTACATCGCCTTCACCAATATGCAGCTGACCGGCACGTCCACCACGGACTTCACCGGCCTGGCCAACTTCCGCCGCGCCTTCGGGGACGACGACTTCCGCAACGCGGTCGTCCTCACCCTCGTCTTCACGGTCATCTCCTCCCTCCTCGGCCAGAACACCCTGGGCCTGGCCCTGGCCGCCCTGATGCAGCGCGCCTCCAAGCCGGTGCGCACACTGGTCGGCTCGATCGTGGTCGCGGCCTGGGTCGTCCCCGAAATCGTCGCGGGCTTCCTGCTGTACGCCTTCTTCCGCCGCGAGGGCACGCTCAACGCGCTCCTGGACGGGCTGGGCCTGCCGTCCCAGAACTGGCTGTACACCCTGCCCATCCTCGCCGTGTCGTTCGCCAACGTCTGGCGCGGTACGGCCTTCTCGATGCTCGTCTACTCCGCCGCGCTGTCCGAGGTCCCCCAGGAGATCACCGAGGCGGCGGAGGTCGACGGCGCGGGCGGCCTCCGCCGCTTCTGGCATGTGACCCTGCCGATGATCCGCCGCTCCATCGGCACCAATCTGATGCTGAACACCCTGCAGACGCTGTCGGTGTTCGGCCTCATCTGGGCCATGACGCGCGGCGGACCCGGCAACCGCAGCCAGACGCTGCCGGTGTTCATGTACGACCAGGCGTTCAACAAGTCCCTGATCGGCTACGGCACGGCGGTGGCGCTGTTGCTGCTGCTGGTGGGGGCGGTGTTCTCGGTGGTGTATCTGCGGTTGATGCGCGAGGAGGTCTGACGCCGCCGTCGACGGTGGCGGTGCCGGTCGTCCGTACGCCGAGGCCGGACCCGGGGGCCGCGTACGCGACCCCCGTCATCGCCACCGCGACCAGCAGGGTGCACAGCGCCGCCGTGGAGGTCGTCGACGGCCTCATGTCAGCCCGCCTGTTGTTCCGCGGGCAGCTGCTTGTTGCCGTCCACGACCGCGCGCTGGGTGATCGCGCTGGTGAACGTCACGGTGCCGACCTTGAACACTCCGCTCTCGTCGGGCTTGACCTGGACGCTGCGCTCACCGAGGAATCGCAGGGTCTTCTTGTCGAAGATCCACTCGGTGCGCTGGCCGTCCTGTTCGTTCAGCCGCGCCACCGCGACCCCGTGACGGCCCGTGGCGTCGACCGCGTCGTCCACCGTGACGACCCCGGGGATCTTGGCCGCGGCCTTGTAGACGGCGGCGGTGAGCTTCGCGGGCGGGTAGCTCTCGGTCAGCAGGTCGCCGAAGGCGACGAAGGCCGCCTGGTCCTGGGGGACCTCCTTGTCCCGGTTCTCCGCGGCCTCCTGATTGATCTTCTTCAGGAGTGCGTCGGGGTCGGTGGGCAGCCCGGCGAGGCGGTCGTAGGCCGAACTCGCCGGGTACTTGCCGGCGAGGGTCATGCCCGCCTCGCCGGTCTCGCCCGCCTCGATCAGCCAGCCGTCCTTCCCGTCGGGGGACTGCCAGACCTGACGGTCGTGCAGCTCCTGGCTGACCACCGTGGTCTTGTCGTCCACCGTCTTCGGGTAGGTGCTGGCCACCTTCGAGGCGATGTAGAGGAACTGGCCGTCGCGCACCGCGGGCCCGGAGACGTCGGCGGCGGCCAGCGAGATGCGGTCCAGCAGCCGGGGGGCGCCCTTGGTGTCGGCGGTGCCGACCGTGGTCGTCAGCGCGGGTCCGGTGGCCAGGGGCGTCGTACTGTCGCCGCTGTCGCTTCCGTACAGGGCCACCCCGCCCACGGTCGCCCCGGCCAGGGCGCAGGCCGCGGCGGGCAGCAGGATCGCCTTGCGGAGGAACGGGTTGCGCTGCCGCGCGGGGGCGGCGGGTGCGGTGGTGCCGCGGATGTCGTCACGGATCTGGGCCATCAGGTGCTCCTTGTGCAGCGCATGGCGGCCCGCCGGCAGACCCCGCTCCTCGGTGTCCCGGAGCTCCCGGGTCTCCGGCCACTCAGCCGGGTGCGGCTGGGAGGGGCTGGCGTTCATCGGTTTCCTTCCTCTGCGGACCGGATCGCGTAGCCGCGATCACCTCTTGTCTGCCGGATGGGAGCGGCGGGTTCCCGTTTTTTCCTGACGAGTTCGGCATCGGCGAGTTTGCGCAGCTTCGTACGGGCCCGGGACAGCCTGGAGCGGACGGTTCCGAGGGGGATGCCGAGGGTGCGGGCGACGTCCGCGTACTCCATGCCCTCCCACAGGCACAGCGTCAGCACCTCGCGCTCGGGGCGCTTCAGCGAGCCGAGGGCGGTCAGCGTGGCGTTGATGCGCCGCCGGTCGTCCACCCGGCCCGCCGTCTCCTCGGCGTGGTCGGGGACCCGTACGGACTCCTCCCCCGCGTCGGCGGCCGCGGCGGCAGCGGCCCGGTAGCGCCGGTTGCTCCGGCAGTGCGAGCGCGCCACGTTGGTGGCGACCCCCAGCAACCAGGGCCGCAGCGAGCCCCCTTCGGCCTCGACCGACGCATGGCGCCGCCACGCCTCCAGAAACGTCGCCGACATGACGTCCTCGGCCACGGACCAGTCGGCCGTCAGCCGGAAGGCGTGGTTGTACACCGCGCGCGCGTAGTCGTCGAACAACTCCGCGAAGGCGTCCGGATCCCCGGCCCGCACCCGGGTTCGCATATCTGTGGTCACGTCTTCAACTGACCCGCGAGGGCAGGGGAGTTCCGGTGACGTGCGTCACAGCCCCGGATTCAGCGGGCCTGGTCGGCGATCCGGTCGAGCCACTCCCGCATGAGGGCGCTCTCGGACGCGGTCAGGGCGTCGGTGCGCGGCAGTACGGCGCGCAGGGTGACAGCGGCCGCGGCGGGCCCGGGGCCGGGGCCGGATTCGGGGGCGACGGGAGCTTCGGTCGTGATCGCCGCGAGAACCGCCTCGCGGGCGGCACGGGACAGCTCCGGGTCGCGCGCACCCTCGGGCGTGGCGATGAGCGCGAGCGTCGTACCGGATCCGGCGGCGTGCACGAGGGCCGCGGCGCGGTCCTCGGGAACGCGCAGCCGACCCGCCTCGGCGATGCGCCGGATGTGCCCGGCGAGGACATCGAAGGCGGCGAGGGCCGCCAGGGACGACGCCCCGGAGCGCTGCTGCCCGTACATCAGCAGATACAGCGCCGGGTTCGCCAGGCCGAGCCCGACGTGGAGATCCCAGCCGGCGCGGAGGTCCTCGACCGGGTCGTCGGTGGGCTCCGCGGCGGTCTTGTCGGCCAGGTAGGCGGCGAAGCCGTGCGCGACGACGGCGTCGAGCAGGCCCTGCTTGTCACCGAAGAGCCGGTAGATGGTCGGCGGCTGCACCCCGGCCGCGGTGCTCACCGCCCGGGTCGAGACCGCGTCGGATCCCCCTTCGGCGAGCAGCCGGGCGGCGGCCGCGACGATGCGTTCCCGGTGCCCGTCCGGGGCGCTGGCGTCGTCGTTCTCCATGTTTCCAACGATAACAGCACGGCGTTAACGACTCTTCGTTTCCAGTGCTACGCTCAACTTGTTATCATTGGAAACAGCTGAGGAGTTCGCCATGATCATCGTCACCGGCGCCAACGGCACGCTCGGCCGCGCGGTCACCGAGCGGCTGCTGCGACGCGCCCCCGCCGGGGACATCGGCGTCAGCGTGCGCGACCCGGAGAAGGCGCGAGACCTCGGCGACCGGGGCGTACGCGTCCGCCGGGGCGACTTCACCGACCCGTCGAGCCTCGCCCACGCCTTCGAGGGCGCCTCGCAGGTCCTGATCGTCTCCACGGACACCACCGGCGAGGCGGCCTTACGCGCACACCGCACGGCGATCGAGGCCGCGGCGGCGGCCGGGGCGGACCGCATCCTCTACACCAGCCACATGGGCGCGGACCCGTCCTCGCCCTTCGCCCCGATGCCCGATCACGCCGCCACCGAGGCGGCGCTGCGGAAGTCCGGCGCCCCCTTCACCTCGCTGCGCAACGGCTTCTACGCCGCGACGACCGTGATGCTGCTCGGCGCCGCCCTCGACACGGGCGAACTGATCGCCCCCGAGGACGGCCCGGTCGCCTGGACCGACCACGCCGACCTCGCCGAGGCGGCGGCACTCGCCCTCACCGCGGGCGGCGGCGACCTCGACGGACCGACCCCCGCGCTCACCGGCCCCGAGGCGATCGACCTGGCCGGTGTCGCGGCCCTCGCCACCCGGCTGACGGGCCGTCCGGTCCGCAGGGTCGTCGTCTCCGACGCCGACTACCGCGCGCGCCTGCTGCACCACGGCCTGCCCGAGGCCCAGGCCGACATGCTCGTCGGCCTGTTCGCGGCAAGCCGCCGGGGCGACTTCGCCCCGGCGAACCCCACGCTCGCCCGCCTGCTGGGGCGGCCAGCCACACCCCTGTTGGACGTACTGAAGACTCGGCTGAACGCATGACCGACACCGGCCGCCGACGTCTACTCTCGTCCTCCTACCGATCCGCCGACAGGGGAGCCGAACTGTGCGCAGCGCCACCGTGACGACCGAGGGCGACCAGATCCGCTGGGCCGAGCTGCCGGGGCGGGAACCTTCCCGCGTCTACGTACACGGTCTGGGCGCCACCTCGCCCGCCTACTTCGCCGAGATCGCGCTCCACCCGCTGCTGACAGGCCACCGTTCCCTGCTCATCGACCTGCTCGGTCACGGCATCAGCGACCGCCCGACGACCTTCGACTACACCCTGGAGGCGCACGCCGACGCCCTCGCCGAGGCGCTGAACTCGGCGGCGGTCACCGGTGCGGAGCTGATCGCCCACAGCATGGGCGGCTCGGTGGCCATCGTCCTCGCCGCCCGGCACCCGCACCTGGTCTCCCGCCTGGTCCTGGTCGACGCCAACCTCGACCCGATCCCCCGCGTGCCCGGCTCCGGCGGCAGCAGCGGCATCGCCGCCTACTCCGAGCGGGAGTTCCTGGCCGGTGGCTGGGAGGAGGTCCGCGACCGGGTCGGCCCCCACTGGTGGTCCACCATGCGCCTGGCAGGCCGCGAGGCCCTGCACCGCAGCGCGGTCAACCTCACCCGCGGCACGGTCCCCACCATGCGCGAACTCCTGCTGGACCTGAAGCTGCCCCGCACCTACCTGCTGCCCGAGGCCAACGGGCCGCTCCCCGGCGCGGACGCGCTCGCCGAAGCGGGTGTCTCCGTGATCCCGGTCCCGGACTGCGGCCACAACATCATGCTCGACAACCCCGACGCCTTCGCCCGCGCCACGGCCGCCGCCTGTCTCTGACCCACGGTGATCACATGGCTGGGAAAATGATTGGACGGGGTGATGCTCGGGCTTATAGCTTCAAGTCGACCGTGACATCGCCCGAGGAGGTGAGACCCATGAACGCTGTATCGACGTGGGTGCTCCCCCTTTCCCGTCACGGCCGGCGATTGACGTAGGTGTCGCCGGGAGCGCCTCCACCACAGGCACTCCCGAAAGGCCACACCTATGCACTCTCCACAGTTCACCGCCGAACCGTCGACGAACGATGCGGTTGAGCACGACTTCGACGTGATCATTTCCGGGTGCGGACCGACCGGCGCGATGCTGGCCGCCGAACTGCGGCTGCACGATGTGCGGGTACTCGTTCTGGAGAAGGAAACCGAGCCCGTGTCGTTCGTCCGCATCGTCGGTCTGCACATTCGCAGTGTCGAGCTGATGGCAATGCGCGGACTGCTGGACCGCATGCGCGAACACGGAAGGCAGCGTCCGGCCGCCGGATTCTTCGCCGCCATCAACAAGCCAGCGCCCCAGGGCCTGGATTCCGCGCACGCCTATCTGCTGGGCATCCCGCAGCCGGTCATCGTTCGCCTGCTCGAAGAGCATGCGACCCAACTGGGCGCACAGGTCCGGCGTGGTTGTGCGGTGGCCGGTTTCGAGCAGGACGACGAGGGTGTGACCGTCGAGCTGGCCGACGGCGAGCGGCTGCGTTCGCGCTATCTCCTCGGCTGTGACGGCGGGCGCAGTACGGTGCGCAAACTGCTCGGCGTCGGCTTCCCCGGCGAGCCCTCGCGGACCGAGACGCTGATGGGCGAGATGGAAGTGGGTGCGCAGCAGGAAGAGATCGCCGCCAAGGTGGCCGAAATCGGCGCGACCGATAGGCGGTTCTGGCTCAGGCCCTTCGGCGGACGGGTCTACAGCGTCGTCGTCCCCGCCGCGGGAGTCAGCGACCGCGCGGAGCCACCCACCCTCGACGATTTCAAACAGCAGCTGCGCGCCATCGCCGGAACCGATTTCGGCGTGCACTCCCCGCGCTGGTTGTCCCGCTTCGGGGATGCCACCCGGCTGGCCGAACGCTATCGGGTCGGGCGGGTGCTGCTGGCCGGCGATGCGGCACACATCCACCCACCCACCGGCGGCCAGGGCCTCAACCTGGGCGTTCAGGACGCGTTCAACCTCGGCTGGAAACTGGCCGCGAAAATCCGCGGCTGGGCGCCGGAACCGCTGCTGGACACCTACCAGGCCGAACGCCATCCGGTCGCCGAGGACGTGCTGGACAACACCCGCGCCCAGAGGGAACTGCTCTCCACCGAACCGGGCCCGCAGGCCGTGCGCAGACTGCTCACCGAACTGATGGACTTCGACGAGGTGAACCGGCATCTCATCGAGAAGATCACCGCGATCGGTATCCGCTACGACTTCGGCGAAGGCCCCGACCTGCTCGGTCGCCGCCTGCCCGACATCGACGTGAAACACGGCCACGTCTACGGTCTGCTGCATCGCGGCCGCGGCCTGCTGCTGGACCGTACCGAACGCCTGACCGTCGGCGGCTGGTCGGACCGGGTCGACTACCTCTCGGACGCCACCGCGGCACTCGATGTCCCCTGCGTCCTGCTGCGCCCCGACGGCCACGTCGCCTGGATCGGCGACGATCAGCAGGACCTGGACCACCACCTCTCCCGCTGGTTCGGCAAGCCCGCCAGCTGATTCCGTGGCAGGGGCGGCGATCACGGAACGATGTGCCGCAGGTAGGCGGTCGGGTTGCTCATGTAGCGACGCCAATGGTCGACCACCTCCAGGTCCTCCCAATTCACCCGGTGGAAGCCGTCATCGCCGACTTCGATGATGTCAGCGCCGGGGGTGCTGGCGAGGATGGGCGAGTGGGTGGCGCAGACGACCTGGGCGCCGCTCTCGCCGAGCTGGTGCATGACCGCGACGAGCTGGAGGCAGGAGGTGAAGGACAACGCGGCCTCCGGCTCGTCCATGACGTAGAAGCCGGGCGCGGCGAACATGGCGCGGAACATGGTGAGGAAGCCCTCGCCGTGGCTCATGCGGCTGGTGTCCTCGTCCCAGTAACCCGGCACGCCGCCGAGGTTCTCGGTCATGTCGAACGCGGTCTCGGCCCGCAGGAAGAACCCCTTCTTGTTCTTGCGGGGCCCGGCGAGCATCCGTGCCCCGGCCCGGGTGGTGTCCGCCCGCAGCACCTCACCCAGCGGAGTCCTCGTCGCATCGGGCCGACCGGTGACCCGGGCCAGACGCCCGCCGTACGCGTCCAGCTTGAAGCTCTCCGCGACCGCCTCGACCAGAGTCGACTTGCCCGAACCGTTGTCCCCCACCAGGAACGTCACCGGCCGGGTGAAAGCAAGATCCTCTTCGAGGAGCTGGGCCACGGCAGGCACGGTGAACGGCCACCGCCCGCGCTCGGCAGGGCCGGGCGCCAGGCCCTCCGGTACGTATACCCGGTCGACGAACACAGCGCTCCTGGTCGTAGCTCGGCCGGCAGCCTCCATTCAGCGACATCCGCTGGGCCGCAGGGCTGCCCAGCGTATCGGCCAGGCAGCACGATGCTCAGCCGAAGAGCGGCCAAGCCCGGCTGCGCATCGCCGTGTCGCGGCGCTCGGTGAAGCCTCCATGAGCCCGGTCGCGGTCGTAAACCAGTGGCCGATCACCTCGGCCCGGAGGGAGGCTGAGCCCCATGACGACAACGTTAGTCACCGGGGCCAACAAGGGCCTCGGCCATGAGACCGCCCGCCGCCTGCTCGCCGAGGGACACACCGTCTACCTGGGAGCGCGCGACGCCGACCGGGGCAGGGCGGCCGCGGCCGCGCTCGGCGCCCGGTTCGTACAGCTCGATGTCACCGACGACGCGTCGGTCGCCGCCGCGGTCGCCACCGTCGAGGCCGCCGGCGGCCTCGACGTGCTGGTCAACAACGCCGGGATCGAGGTGCGTTCGCCCGCGGGCGACATCATCCGCGCCGGGGAGCTGACCGCCGACGTGATGCGGGAGGTGTTCGAGACCAACGTCTTCGGCCTGGTCCGGGTGACCCACGCCTTCCTGCCGCTGCTGGAGCGCTCCACCGCCCCGGTGGTGGTCAACGTCAGCAGCGGCACCGCCTCGCTGGCCCAGGCCGGAAAGGGGTACCCGGGGGTCGCGTACCCGGCCTCCAAGGCCACGGTCAACATGCTCACCGTGCAGTTCGCCAAGGCGTACCCGCGGATGCGGATCAACGCCGTGGAGCCCGGCTACACCGCGACGGATCTGAACGGGCACGAGGGCACGCAGACCGTCGAGCAGGGGGCCGAGATCATCGTCCGGATGGCTCAGTTGAAGCCGGACGGCCCGACCGGCGGCTACTTCGACGCGGCGGGCCCGATCCCCTGGTAGACGGCGTCGTTACGGCGGCCGGCCTCGGCCACGCGGTGTCATACGTGGCTGCTTGAATCCCCGCATGGAACCGAACGCCACGCTCACCGCCCTGCGCGACTTCTGCGCCGAACGTCTCGGCGCGGACCTCGCAGACCGTTTCGTCCGCCTCGCCCGGCCGGGGTTCGCGCTCACCGAGGCCGGGCCCGGCGAGGCCGCCGGGCACAGTCGGTTCGGGGGGCGGGCGATGCTCGAACCGGGTACGGCGTGGCCGACCTGCGACGGCCTTCCGCTGAGCCTGCTCGCCGTCCTCGACACCGACGCCCTGGCGCCGTGGCTCGACGACGTCCTCCCGGCCGGGACGGGGCTGCTCAACTTCTTCGCCCTCGACAGCGACTCCGAGAGGGCGGACCCGGCCGCCATGAAGCTGTCGCTGAAGTACGACTGCACCGACCCGCAGGTGGGGCGGGTCATCCCGGCCCGCTCCACACACGCCGTAGAGACGGCCCCGCCCGCCCGGTCGAGCGTCTTCGACCCGGTCCCGTGGGCCGCGTCGCCCGGGTTCGCCTTCCCCGACTCCTTTGACCCCGCCTGGGACACGTTCGACCTGGGGCCCGAGGCCGACGACATGGCCCGGGCCATGCCCGCCATGCACCTGGAGGGCCTGCTGACCGAGTGGTCGGAACGGCCGGGCGCGCTCGATTCCGAGGACATCGCCTTCGGCCGACCTGAATACCCCACCGGCAGCGCACCGTTCCTGCCGGACGACGCGGACCCGAACCTCTACCACCACCTGCTCCAGCTGTCCGGGCAGGGCGAGTGGCACATAGGCGGCGACGGCGGCTGGATGCACTGGTCGATCCCCACCGAGGCCCTGCGGGCAGGCGGCTTCAGCCGGGCCATCCCGACCCCGGACATCTGGTGACAGCCCCCTCATAGGCCATTCACAGTCAGCAGCGGAATGTCCTATACCTCCGTCACCGGTGACCGGAATCGGACTTGTTGCACGTGAGCGCCCGGTTAAGCATGGTGCTCGCTGATACTCAGTGGGTATTTCGAGACACAAGGGGGATATATGACTCGAAAGATTCTTAAGGCGGGCGTCGCCGGTCTGCTCGCTCTGGGCGCGGTGACGGCCACCCAGGCCACTGCCCAGGCCGACGACGGCAAGCCCAAGCTCAGCTACGTGCTCAGATCGCAGGTGGTCCAGAGCCCGTACATCGCGGTGGACATCTACGCCGACGGCTCCTACGCCGGGACGGGCATATGGAGCCAGGACCCGGGTGGCGACATCAATGGGGACGGTGCCACCGACCCCGGTGACGCCCTCATCGCCTATGACGGCGGCGCCGACGGTCTGGGGGTCGAGGCCCGCCTCGACACCGGTCGCGTGGCCTCGACGCGCGGTCACGGCTCGCCCTACTGGAGCGCCTGGAAGACCGGCAACCTCGCCGAGGGCTCCCACCACACCATGAAGGTCTGCGTGGTCAAGGGCGACTGGGAGTCCTGCCTCTCGGCCGTCAGCGTCACCGCATAACCCCGGCGTCGCCCGGGCCGCACGAAGCGCCTCTCCGCTTCCCCGACGACGGGAAGCGGAGGGGCGTTGTGGTGTCCGGGTCAGCGGTGGCGGGTGAACCACGTGACCGTCACGCCGTTGTCGAACGACTCGCGGTCGGTCACACGGAAGACGGTGGGGTCGAACTCGCCGTGGAAGGCGGGGATTCCGGATCCGGCGACCACCGGGTAGCTCTTGACGATCAGCCGGTCGATCTCGGGCAGCAGGGCGCCCGCGAGGCGGCCGCCGCCGCACAGCCAGATGTCCTGGCCCGCCTCCCGCTTGAGGTCCCGGACCAGGGCGAGCGGGTCGGTGCCGACCACCGTCACGGCCGGGTCGGGGCTGGGGCCGAGGGTGCTGGAGACGACGTACTGGCGCAGGTGGGCGTACGGGCTCGTGATGCCCGCGTCCAGCGCCGGGCGGTAGGCGCCGAGGCCCATCAGGATGGTGTCGAAGTGCGGGTTGGGCGCGTCGGCGAGGCCGTGGGCGGCGCGCATGGCGGTGGGGACCGTCTCGGGGTAGCGCGTGTTCATCGACCCCATGTAGGCGGCGGTCTGGGCCTCGTCGCCCGAGGGGTAGAAGTCGTACTCGCCGCCGGGCCCGGCGATATAGCCGTCGATGCTGACGGCGACGTAGTAGACGAGTTCTCGCATTCACACCACTCCAGTCGTAGTACTCTGTTGAGAGCGGTGTGAATGTAGTACTACAGATGGAGTGGTGTCAATGGTGCGCAGGAACGACGAGCGAAGGGCGGCCCTGGTCGACGCCGCCATCGAGGTGCTGGCCGCGGAGGGCGCGCGCGGGCTGACCTTCCGGGCCGTGGACACCGAGGCCGCCGTGCCCGCCGGGACGGCCTCCAACTACTTCGCCAACCGCGACGATCTGCTCACCCAGGCCGGGGCCCGGGTCTACGAACGGCTCCAGCCCGACGAGGCGACCATCGCCCGGCAGCGGGCGAGCACCCGGGACCGGGAGGGGTACGCGGCGCTGATGCGCGAGCTGGTCGGCCGGATCAGCGCCTTCCGCACCGGCTATCTGGCGCTCCTCGAACTCCGCCTGGAGGCCACCCGGCGGCCCGCCCTGCGCACGGTGCTGACCGAGCGCGTCCGCGCCGACATGGCGGCCAACGTGGCGTATCACGAGGAGTCCGGCCTGCCCGGTGACGCGACGGCGGTCCGGCTGCTGTATCTGGCGCTCAACTGGCTGATCGTGGAGCAGCTCACCCTGCCGGACGTGTTCTCGGAAGCCGAGCGGGACGCCCTCGTCGCGGCCGCCGTCGAGCGCATTGTGACGCCGTGAAACCCAGGAAGCGGTGGCGGCGATGAGTTTTGCCGGGCCGGGCGGTCCAATCATCGTCGACACCCACAGGAGGAGCGAGCCGCATGACCCAGCTGCTGAGAGTCCAGAACTTCACCGTCTCGCGGGACGGATTCGGTGCCGGTGAGCACCAGACCTTGGAGAGGCCGTTCGGCGACGCCGACCCCGGGGAGCTGATGGCCTGGGCCGGGGCCACGGCGAGCTGGCCCGGGCGCACCGACCCCGGCGGGAGCCGCGGGCTGGACGACTACTTCGCGCGGGACTTCGCCCACAACATCGGCGCCGAGATCATGGGCCGCAACAAGTTCGGGCCGCAGCGCGGGCCCTGGCAGGACTACGAGTGGCAGGGCTGGTGGGGTGACGAGCCCCCGTTCCACACCCCGGTGTTCGTCATGACGCACCACCCGCGCCCCTCGTTCACGCTCTCCGACACCACGTTCCACTTCGTCGGCGGGGACCCGGCCGCGGTCCTCGCGCAGGCGCGGGAGGCGGCGCGGGGCAAGGACGTGCGGCTCGGCGGCGGGGCCACGACCGTCCGGGCGTTCCTCGACGCCGACCTTGTCGACACCCTGCATGTGGCGGTCTCGCCGGTACGGATCGGGTCGGGGACGCGGCTGTGGGAGTCGCCCGACGAGCTGCTCGACCGGTACCACCTCGACGTCGTGCCCAGCCCGAGCGGCGTGACGCACCACCTGTTCTGGCGGAAGTGACACGATCCCGGGCCGGGCGCGCACGCATGGGTCAGCTGGTCGCGGCGGCGAACATGCCGGGCTCGTACGAGCCTCCCCGCTGGTGCACGATCACGGCGAGCCGGTTGGCCGCGTTGATCAGGGCGACCAGCGAGACCAGCGCGGCGATCTGATCGTCGTCGTAGTGCTCGCGCACCCGGGCCCAGGTCTCGTCGGACACCCCGAGCTGGGCGTCGGCGAGCCGGGTGCCCTCTTCGGCGAGGGCCAGCGCGGCCTGCTCGGCCTCGGTGAACACGGTGGACTCGCGCCAGGCGGCGACGAGGTGGAGCCGGACCGCGGTCTCTCCGGAGGCCGCGGCCTCCTTGGTGTGCATGTCGATGCACCAGCCGCAGCCGTTGATCTGGCTGGCGCGCAGCGACACCAGCTCCTGCGTGGACTTCGGCAGCGACGACTGGTGGATCAGCAGTCCGGCATTGGCGAACCGCTTGGCGAACTTGGCGCCGAACTCGTTCTCGAAGAGGTTGAAGCGGGTGTCCATGGTGGTGTCCTCTCTCGTGGTGGTGCGCTGGACACGAGATGCCGACGGCCCGCGCCCCGTGACGCGGCGGCCGTGTGACGTGCGCCACCGGCCATGGGTGTCACACGGCAGCCGCGACCGGCGTCTTGTGCGCGTGACATCGTGGAGAGAGAGCAGGCAGGAGCAGCCGGTGAACAGCGAGCACGCGCAGGACACTGCCACCGAGGCGTTCGTCGCCCATCGCAATCTGCTGTTCACCGTCGCCTACGAGATGCTCGGCTCGGCCGCCGACGCGGAGGACGTCCTCCAGGAGACCTGGCTGCGCTGGGTGGGCGTCGATCTCGACGCCGTACGGGATCAGCGTGCGTATCTGGTCCGGATCACCACCCGCCAGGCGCTGACCCGGCTGCGTACGCTCGGCCGCCGCAAGGAGTCCTACGTCGGCTCCTGGCTGCCCGAGCCGCTGCTGACCGCCCCGGACGTGGCCGAGGACATCGAGCTGGCGGAGAGCGTCTCGATGGCGATGCTGCTGGTGCTGGAGACGCTCACGCCGACCGAGCGGGCGGTGTTCGTGCTGCGCGAGGTGTTCGCCCTCGGGTACGACGAGATCGCCGAAGCCGTCGACAAGAGCCCGGCCGCGGTCCGCCAGGTGGCGCACCGGGCGCGGGAGCACGTCGCGGCGCGCCGCCCGCGCGGTGCGGTGTCCCCGGCCGAGACCCGCGACGCGCTCGACGCGTTCCAGCGGGCGGCCGAGACCGGCGATCTGCAGGGCCTGCTCGACATCCTCGCGCCCGACGTCGTCTTCCTCGGCGACGGCGGCGGGATCAAGCAGGCCGTCCCGCGGCCCGTCGTGGGGGCCGACAAGGTGGGCCGCCTGCTGGCCGCCGGACTGGGCCGGATCGCGGCCATGGGGTCGCTGCGGCCCGCCCAGGTCAACGGCCACCCGGCGCTGATCCTCCGGCAGGACGGCGAGGTCGACACCGTCATGGCGGTGCGCATCGACGACGGCCTCATCACCGGGCTCTACGCCGTGCGCAACCCCGAGAAGCTCTCGCACATGCGGGAGGAGACGGCCCTGCGCCGCTGAGCGATCCGGGGAGATCCGGGGGGATTCCGGGTCCGTTCCGGGGGCCATGGCCGGGCCGCCGACAGACGATACGGGATCGGACGGTCCCGGAGTGCGCCGTCGGCGGATTCTTATCCGTTGCCGCCGGTTCGGCCGGGCCGGTGATCGCTCGTCACTACGGTGAGACCGTCCGGGCCGCGTGAGGCGGCCCGACCATCACCGACCGAAGACGTGCCACGGCGGCCGTGGCTCATGCGACCCTGACCCTGGGGGACGATCCAGCCGATGAGCCACCCGATACGAGGAGGCCGACACAAGCGGTCCCGTGACCCGCGCGCGCACTGGCTGCTGCTTTCGCTGATCCTGCCCGTCATGTTCGGCCTGCTGATGTTCCAGGGCTGGACCACGCACGAGGTCGACGCGGCGAAGTCGCGGCCCGCCTGCACCAGCCCGGTGCCCAAGGACATCGTCGGCGGCGGCCCGGTGGTGCAGATCAACAACGGCCAGGTGAGAACGGCGAGCATGCCCGCCGGGACGGTGGCGCTCACCTACGACGGCGGGCCCGACCCCCAGTGGACGCCGCGCATCCTCGACCTGCTGCGCCGGAACAAGGCACGCGCGACGTTCTTCCTCAACGGTTCCAAGGCGGCCGAGCACCCGGAGCTGGTGCGGCGGATCAGGGCCGAGGGCCATGAGATCGGGTCCAACACCTACACCGGCGCCGACATGGGCACCGC
This sequence comes from Streptomyces sp. NPDC040405, assembly GCF_055595765.1. Taxonomy (NCBI): domain Bacteria; kingdom Bacillati; phylum Actinomycetota; class Actinomycetes; order Kitasatosporales; family Streptomycetaceae; genus Streptomyces; species Streptomyces sp. NPDC040405. Next base: position 1,205,963 of record NZ_JBVIVI010000002.1, on the reverse strand, counting down.
GTCCTCCGTCCGCTCCTCGATGGAACTGTCGCTCACCGAGTCGGCGCTCGCGGGCACCGTGGGCGCCGAGCCGCGGCTGATGCGGATGCCGCTGACCACCGACGTGGAGACGCTGTGCGGCGTCGAGTGGCAGGCCGCGCGCCGCGTCGCCGCGCAGGGGTACGCGCTGGTCGCCGCCGACAAGCCGTCGAGGCGGCCGTCGCAGGGGCTGGTCCGGCAGCTGTCCCAGACGGACACCGCGTACCAGGAGACGGAACAGCTGCTGAAGAACCCGCGGGTGCAGCGGTTCACCACCGTCACGGGCGGGCTCGGGGTGCCTCCGGTGGAGACCCGGTCGTCCACCGTGGAGCGCTGGCAGGGCACCGCCCTGATCTGGCTCGCGGCCGTCGGCCGCGCCTTCGTGACCATCATGACGTGGGTGCTGGGCATCGCGGGCGCGCTGGGTGTGCTGCGGCTGGTGCTGCTCGTGGTGTTCGCCCGCGCCCATGTCCGGCGGCTCACCCGCTACCGGCCGGAGGACCTGCCGCCCCCGGTGGTGAACGAGCCGGTGACCGTGCTGGTGCCCGCGTACAACGAGGAGGCGGGCATCGAGGGGACCATCCGCTCGCTGCTGGCCTCCACCCACCAGAAGCTCCAGATCATCGTGATCGACGACGGGTCGACGGACCGGACGGCCGAGATCGCCGCCGCGAGCAACGACTCCCGGGTGCTGGTGATACGTCAGCCCAACTCGGGCAAGCCGACCGCGCTCAACTCCGGGCTGGCGCACGCCAAGCACGACATCGTGGTCATGGTCGACGCCGACACCGTCTTCGAACCGGACGCCATCCGCCAGCTCATCCAGCCGCTCGCCCAGCAGGACATCGGCGCGGTGAGCGGGAACACCAAGGTCGGCAACCGGCGCAGCCTGCTGGGCCGCTGGCAGCACCTGGAGTACGTCTTCGGGTTCAACCTCGACCGCCGGATGTTCGAGGTGCTGGAGTGCATGCCGACCGTTCCGGGCGCCATCGGGGCCTTCCGGCGCAAGGCGCTGATGGAGGTCGGCGGGGTCAGCGAGGACACCCTCGCCGAGGACACCGACCTCACGATGTCGCTGTGGCGCGCCGGTTGGCGGGTGGTCTACGAGGAGACCGCCGTCGCCTGGACCGAGGTCCCCGCCTCGCTGCGCCAGCTGTGGCGGCAGCGCTACCGCTGGGGCTACGGCACCCTCCAGGCCATGTGGAAGCACCGGCGCGCGGTCATCGCCCGGGGCTCGGACGGGCGCTTCGGGCGCCGCGGACTGACCTATCTCGCGCTGTTCCAGGTCGTGCTGCCGCTGCTCGCGCCCGTGATCGACCTGTTCGCGCTGTACGGGATCCTCTTCCAGAACCCGACGGAGTCGGCCGGGGTGTGGCTCGCTTACCTCGGGATCCAGGTGGTGTGCGCCGGGTACGCGCTGCGGCTGGACGGGGAGCGGATGCGGACCCTGTGGTCGCTGCCCTTCCAGCTCTTCGCCTACCGGCAGTTGATGTATCTGGTGGTCATCCAGTCCGTGGTCGCCCTGCTGCTCGGGGCCCGGCTGAAGTGGCACCGCATCCAGCGCTCCGGGACGGCGGGCGAGACGTTGGGCACAGCTCCCGCGTACCAGAGCCTGACATCGAGATAACGGGCGCCCGCGGCCGTATCAGTAGTCAGCAGGCGTACGGACGTTTCCATGCGAAGGGAGGCTGCCCCCATGAGTGACCGGCGGGACGGGTGGGCGGACGCGAACGAGGGCGGGGTGCCACCGAGCCACATCACCCCGGGCGAGCAGCAGCGGGGGACGGCGGCGTACCTTCAGCAGCCGACGCGGGGGACGGGGCGGACGAGAGAGACGGGAGAGGCGGCGCAGGCCCGGGAGACGGCCAACGCGCCGACCGAGTCGTTCCCCGTGGTGCCGCCCGCTCCCGCACCACCGCCGCCTCCGCCGCCGACCCCGGGCACCGCCGGGCCGGGGCCGGGGTCCACTCAGGCGGTTCCGGGCGTCGCCCCGCCGGGACCAAGGCCGGGACCAGGGCGACCGGGGGCGAGGCCGGGACCGGGGCCGGGAGCCACCCAGCGGCTTCCGGGCGTGACACAGCCGGTCCGGACCGCCGCCGGGCTGTGGCGCCCGGAGGCCCCCGCCCCGCGGGCGCCGTACGAGGACGACGCCGAGCCTCCCGTCCTGCGGCGGCGTGCCCCCAGAGAGCCGCTCAGCCGACGCCGCCGCCTCACCCGCCTCGCGATCGTCGTCGTGTCGACGCTGCTCGTCGCCACCGGCAGCGCGTACATCTGGGCCGACACCCAGATGAACCGGCAGGTCGACCTCGACAAGTCCGCGAACCGGCCCCCGCTCGGCAAGGGCACCAACTACCTCATCGTGGGCTCCGACAGCCGTGCCGGGCTGTCCGCCCAGGCCAAGCAGACCCTGCGCACCGGCTCGGCCGAGGGCGGCCGTACCGACTCGATGATGGTGCTGCACACCGGCGCCAACGGCACCACGATGATGAGCCTGCCGCGCGACTCCTGGGTGAGAGTGCCCTCGTACGTCCGCCCCGAGACCGGCAAGCGCTACGGCGAGGAGCAGAACAAGCTCAACGCGGCCTATTCGCGGGGCGGTCCCGATCTGCTCGTACAGACCATCGAGCGCAACACGGGACTGCACATCAACCACTACGCGGAGATCGGCTTCGGCGGCTTCGTGGACATCGTGGACGCGGTCGGCGGCGTACGGATGTGTGTGGACCGCGACATCAAGGACGAGAAGTCCGGGCTGGACCTGAAGAAGGGCTGCCAGACCCTCGACGGCGGCACGGCGCTCTCCTTCGTCCGGCAGCGCAAGCAGGAGGCCAACGGCGACCTGGGGCGCACCCAGAACCAGCAGAAGTTCCTGGCCGCCCTCGCGAAGAAGGCCGCCACCCCGGGCGTGCTGGCCAACCCGTTCGCGGCCTTCCCGACCGTCAGCGCGGGGCTGGACACGCTCATCGTGGACAAGACGATGAACCTCCAGACCCTCATGTCCCTGTTCCAGGCGATGAAGGGCGTCACCTCGGGCGCGGGCAAGCAGCTCAACGTCCCGGTGTCCAACACCAACCTCCGTACCTCCAAGGGCAGCGCCGTGCAGTGGGACACCACGCAGGCGAAGCGGCTCTTCGACCAGATCCGCGAGGATCAGCCGGTGGACGTGCCCGCGTCCCTGCCCGGGCGCCCGGCGGCGGCGGTGCAGCGTTAGGGGGTGCCGCCGTCTTCCCCTCCCGGCGGGGCGGACGGTTTCATGGACGGAACGCTGATCGACGGCGCTCATCGACTGCGCTCGCGAGCGCGCGAGGAGGTCCGAGGTGTCCGTGCTCTCACGCCGTCGGCTGGCGGCGGACGCCGCGCTGCTGGTCGTCGCGGCGGCCTTCGTCCTCCCGCTGGCCTGGCTGGTGCTGGCCTCGGTCGACGGTGAGGCGACGTTACGGGTCTCGGCGCCCGGCACCCCGACGCTGGAGAACTTCTCGGCGGTGTGGACCGACGAGATCACCTTCACGCCGATGCTCAACAGCCTGGTGCTGTGCGGCAGCGCCACCGCGCTGACGGTCGCGTGCGCGGCGCTCGCCGCGTATCCGCTGTCGCGGTTCCGCTCCCGCATGGTGCGGCCGTATCTGATGACCGTGCTGTTCACGACGTGTCTGCCGATCACCGCGATCATGGTCCCGGTCTACGGGCTCTTCGTACAGGTCGACCTGATCGACACCATGTCCGGCACCGCGCTCTTCCTCGCCGCCTCGCAACTCCCCTTCGCCATCTGGCTGATGAAGAACTTCATGGACGGCGTGCCGGTGATCCTGGAGGAGGCGGCCTGGACGGACGGCGCGTCCTGGGCGCAGAGCCTGACGCGGGTCATCCTGCCGCTGATGGGCCCGGGCATCACGGTCGTGACGATCTACAGCTTCATCATGATGTGGGGCAACTTCTTCGTCCCCTTCATGCTGCTGCTCTCCCCCGAACAACTCCCGGCGTCCGTCTCCATCTTCACCTTCTTCGGCAACCACGGGCAGATCGTCTACGGGCAGCTGGCCGCGTTCTCGATCCTCTTCTCCACCCCGGTGCTGCTGCTGTACGTGCTCATCGCCCGGCGGCTCGGCGGCGGCTTCACGCTCGGCGGCGCCGTCAAGGGGTGACGGTCCTCAAGGGGTGACGGGCGCCGCGCAGCCGTGGTCCCGGGCCGAGCGGGCGGCGAAGGCGGACAGGGCCGCGCGTTCGTAGTCGAGGTCCGGGCGGGCGCGGGCGTCGCCGTCGGCGTCGTCCGCGCGGATCAGATACAGGGCGCGCGGCGCGCCGTCCGGGCAGTCCGCCCCCGCCCAGTACGCGCTCCGGCCGAGCCGTCCGGCGGGCTTCTCGGCGGGGGTGACGCCCTCGCCGTGACCGGCGTACTGGGCGCGGGCTTCCTCCGCGTACGGCCCGTAGTAGGCGTCCAGCCGGTAGCGGGGCGAACCGTCGCGGGCGCCGAGGGCGCAGATCTCGCGCGGGGCGCGGGCCCGGGCGGTCTCGCGGGCCGTGGAGACGGCGGAGCGGGCGGCGGTGGGGACGGATCCGCAGGTGCCCGTGGCGCCGAGCAGCGGTTCGTACTCGTCCTCGTTCACCGGGAGGTCCACGCTGCCGACCGGCTTGCCCAGCCGGGCGCCGCAGTTCCAGCGGTCGTCGGCCCGCCGCGCGGTGGCGGTGGCGGTGCGGACGAAGGAGGGGCGGGTTGCGGGGTCGTCCAGGGTGGCGCCGCCGAGCGCGGTCTCGACGGTGATCAGCAGGCTGCGGCCGCCCCCGGCGCAGCCGAGCAGCACGGCCGCCGTCGCCTTGCCGTCCCCCGCGTCGCCCTGGCGGGCGTTGTCGGTGGCGAAGAGGCCGGACCAGCCGTGCCCGATCGGGGCGGGGAGGGTGTCGTGCGCGGGTACGGCGGTGTACAGCTCGCCGGTGCCGTACTCGGCGCGGGGGCGCGGCGCCCCGGAGATGGTGACGTCGACGCGGCCCCTGCCCTCGGCGGTCACCGCGCAGCGCACCGCCAGGGAGGTGCCGTGGTCGCCGCCGAACGCGCCCTCGGTGCTGCTGGTCACGTCCACGCCGCTGTCGCCGAGCACCGAGCGGACCTCGTCCGCCGCGAGCGCCCCGCCGCACGCCTCGTCCAGCGCCCGGTCGTCGCTGCCCGCGAACCAGACCATCACGCCGGTGAGGAGGGCCAGCGCGAGCGCGGCCGCCGAGATGCCCCGTACCTGCCGCTGGGTGAGCAGCGACCGCGGGCCGGTGGTCAGTGCCACTCCTCCACCTCTCCGAGCACCTTCGTGTCGCGGCAGCCCGCCGCCTTCGGCCAGCCGCCGTCGGCGCCCAGATAGCGGGCCAGCAGCGTGTGCGCGGTCTCGGCGAGCGCGGCGCGCCGCGCGGGGCCGAGCGGGACGGTCTCGCCGTCGGGTATGCGCAGCCGGGGCAGGACCGAGACGCGGTGGTAGGTGACCCGGCCGCCGCACACCGACTGGGCCCACAGGGCGAGTTGGGGATGGGTGAGGTAGGAGGGGACACGGTCCACCCGGTCCTCCCCCGCCTCCGGGCTGTCGGGGCCGTCGTTCACGAGCCGGTTCTCCTCGTCCGCGCCCCAGCCGGGCACATGGCCCTCGCGTTCGTACGAGTCGTACGCGGACCGGCCCAGGACCCCCGTCCAGCTGGCCGCCTCGACCCCGGTGATCTGCCAGTCCCGCGGCGTGGCGCCCGCGTTGGGCCGGGCGTCCGGGTCCCAGTCGCCGGTGCAGGCGCTCAGGGCGGTGGAGTCCTGTGCGTCGCCGTGGGTGGCCCATGCCCCGGGCCTGAGCCCCGGGACGGAGGACGGGCTGATCCAGTCGCATCGCCGCGCGGCGGGGCCGGTCACGCCGTCGTCCCGGTCCCGGGCCGTGGCCACGACCTGGGACGGCGGGTCCAGCGGGCGCCCGCCGCAGCGCTGCGCCCGGGTGATGGCGTTGGCGACGTGGACGGCGGTACGGAAGCCGGTGAGCGCGGTCGTACGGTCGGCCCGGCCCGCTTGCCCCGCGTCTCCGTCGGTGACCTTGGCGGTGACGTACAGATCGGTCGTCGGCCGGACCCGGCCGTCCAGCCCGCTCCGGCAGTCGGCGACCAGCCAGGCGCCCCGGGCGCCGTACCGGCCGGTGGTGCCGGGGGCCGTGAAGGTGCCGCCCTGGCCCGGGTTCACGATCTGGCGCGTCTCCATGCCCTGCGGCACGTCCGAGACCAGCGCCTCGGCGTGGACGCGGACCCCGTTGCCGCCGCCCCAGGTCAGCGAGCAGTCGAGCAGGGAGCGGCTGTCCTGGCCGGGAGCGAGCATGGTGCCGTGCTGCCGCAGCTCACCGGGCCGGGCGTCCCGCACCAGCGGTTCGAGGTCGCCGTACGGCAGGGCGCCGTCGCAGGCCCTGCGTAACTGGTCGCGGTTGGCGTCGAGATGGCCGCCGCCGTTGCCGCCGATCGCGATGACCGCACCGGTGACCAGTGCGGTGATCAGTAAGAAGAGGAGCGCGTAGCGCAGCCACACACGGTCCGTTAACCCGCCCATCCGCCGGTAACTCCACTCACCCCCCGCTCGACTCCGTCCCCACGGGTCAGGCGGGGACCGTACAGGCGGTGCCTCAGAAGACGGATTCGGCCTCGTCCATGCGGTGGGCCGGGACGGTCTTCAGCGCGGTGACCGCCTCGGCGATCGGCACCATGGAGATGTCGGTGCCGCGCAGCGCGGTCATCATGCCGAAGTCGCCGCGGTGGGCGGCCTCGACGGCGTGCCAGCCGAAGCGGGTGGCCAGCACGCGGTCGTACGCGGTGGGCGTGCCGCCGCGCTGCACATGGCCGAGGATGACCGGGCGGGCCTCCTTGCCGAGCCGCCGCTCCAGCTCGGCCGCGAGCCGGTTGCCGATTCCGGCGAACCGCTCGTGCCCGTACTGGTCGATCTCGCCCTTCTGGTAGTCCATCGCGCCCTCGGCGGGATGCGCGCCCTCGGCGACGCAGATGACCGCGAACTTCTTGCCGCGCGAGAAGCGCTCCTCGATCATCTTGACCAGCCCGTCGACCTCGAAGGGCCGCTCCGGGAGGCAGATGCCGTGGGCACCGCCCGCCATGCCGGACTCCAGGGCGATCCAGCCCGCGTGCCGCCCCATGACCTCGACGACCATGACCCGCTGATGCGACTCGGCGGTGGTCTTGAGGCGGTCCATGGCCTCGGTGGCGACGCCGACGGCGGTGTCGAAGCCGAAGGTGCGGTCGGTGGAGGAGATGTCGTTGTCGATGGTCTTGGGGACGCCGACGATGGGCAGCCCCGCGTCCGACAGCATCCGGGCGGCGGTCAGGGTGCCCTCGCCGCCGATCGGGATCAGCACGTCTATGCCGTAGTCGCGGGCGTGGTCCTTGGAGGTCTCGCACGCCTCGCGCAGCCGGGCGCGCTCCAGACGGGAGGAGCCGAGGATGGTGCCGCCCCGGGCCAGGATGCCGCTCACGTCGTCCAGGTCGAGCTTGCGGTGACGGCCGTCGAGGAGCCCCTTGAAGCCGTCCTCGAAACCGATCACCTCGTCTCCGTGACCGGCGACCGCGCGATGGACCACCGAGCGGATCACAGCGTTGAGGCCGGGGCAGTCGCCGCCCGCGGTGAGAACTCCGATGCGCATCGTGCTGTGTCTCCTGCTCCCTACGGGTAGATGTGAGCCAGTCCGATTGTTTCATGGGCGGGGTGATGCTGTGTCCCCCATGCTGCCGAGCGCCTTAACTTTGGCCGCAGGTATTGTCAAGAGGACTGGGCCACCGAAAACGGCCAATTTGTGTCCGAAGGATGCATGTAAGGAAAATGCCGAGGAAACGGAGAGCACGCGTGACGCGCAGCGTGTACGTGACCGGGATCGAACGGGGTGACGGCCGCCAGGTCGTGGAGCTGGGGGTCATGGAGCTGCTGACCCGCCATGTCGACCGGGTCGGCGTCTTCCGTCCCCTGGTGCACGACGACCCCGACCGCCTCTTCGATCTGCTGCGGGCCCGCTACCGGCTCAGCCAGCCGCCCGCCTCGGCCAGCGGCATGAGCTACGAGGAGGCGGCCGCCCTCCAGGCCGAGAAGGGCTCCGACGAGCTGGTCTCGCGGCTGGTCGGCCGCTTCCACGAGGTGGCCAGGGAGTACGAGTACGTCCTCGTCCTCGGCAGCGACTACGCCGACACCAGCCTCCCGGACGAACTGGGGCTGAACGCCCGGCTCGCCAACGAGTTCGGCGCCTCGGTGATCACGGTCGTCGGCGGCCAGGACCAGAGCGCCGAGGCCGTCGGCGCGGAGGCCCACAACGCCTACCGCGCGTACGACGCACAGGGCTGCGACGTCGTCGCCGTCGTCGTCAACCGGGCCGTGCCGGACGACCACGCGGAGATCGCCGAGCGGCTCACCCGGCTTCCGGTGCCCGGCTACGTCCTGCCCGAGGACCCGGCGCTGTCCGCGCCCACCGTCTCGCAGATCGTGCGCACCCTCGGTGCCGACGTGCTGCTCGGCGATCACGCCGGACTCTCCCGGGACGTCCGGGACTTCGTCTTCGGCGGCGCGATGCTGCCCAACTTCCTGCCCGCCCTCACCGAGGGCTGCCTCGTGGTGACGCCCGGCGACCGCGCTGACCTGATCGTCGGCTCGCTCGCCGCGCACAGCGCGGGCGCCCCCGCCATCGCCGGGGTCCTGCTCACCCTGGACGAGCGGCCCGGCCCCGACATCCTGGCGCTGGCGTCCCGGCTGGCCCCCGGCACCCCGGTGGCGGCGGTGGCGGGCGGCTCCTTCCCGACCGCGGCCGAGCTGTTCGCCATCGAGGGCAAGCTCAACGCGGGCGCGCCGCGCAAGGCCGAGACCGCCCTCGGCCTCTTCGAGCGCCATGTGGACACCGCCGCGCTGACCGACCGCATCGCGGTGGCCCGCTCCGGCCGGGTCACCCCGATGATGTTCGAGCACGAGCTGATCGAGCGGTCCCGGTCCGGCCGCCGCCGGGTGGTGCTGCCCGAGGGCACCGAGGAGCGGGTGCTGCGCGCCGCCGACGTCCTGCTGCGCCGCGATGTGTGCGACCTCACACTGCTGGGCGACGAGGAGGCGATCCGCAAGCGCGCCGCCGAGCTGGGCATCCAGCTCGCCGAGGCGCAGATCGTCGACCCGCAGACCTCGCCGCTGCGGGAGCGCTTCGCGGAGAGCTACGCGAAGCTGCGCGCCCACCGGGGCGTCTCCTACGAGCTGGCGTACGACGTGGTCGCCGAGGTCTCGTACTTCGGCACGCTCATGGTCCAGGAGGGGCTGGCCGACGGCATGGTCTCCGGCGCGGTGCATTCGACCGCCGCCACCATCCGGCCCGCCTTCGAGATCATCAAGACCGCGCCGGGCGCGCAGATCGTCTCGTCGGTCTTCTTCATGTGCCTGGCCGACCGGGTGCTGGTGTACGGCGACTGCGCGGTCAACCCGGACCCGGACGCCGAGCAGCTGGCCGACATCGCCATCCAGTCGGCGACCACGGCCGCCCAATTCGGGGTGGAGCCGCGGATCGCGATGCTGTCGTACTCCACCGGCACCTCCGGCTCCGGCGCGGACGTCGACAAGGTGCGCAAGGCCACCGACCTGGTGCGCGAGCGCCGCCCGGATCTGCTGGTCGAGGGCCCGATCCAGTACGACGCCGCGGTGGACGCGGCGGTCGCGGCGACCAAGCTGCCGGACTCCGAGGTGGCGGGCAGGGCCACCGTGCTGATCTTCCCGGACCTCAACACCGGCAACAACACCTACAAGGCCGTGCAGCGCTCGGCGGGCGCCGTCGCGGTCGGCCCGGTGCTCCAGGGCCTCCGTAAGCCCGTGAACGACCTGTCCCGCGGGGCGATGGTGTCCGACATTGTGAACACCGTCGCGATCACCGCCGTGCAGGCCCAGTCCCAGACCCCTCCGGCCGTCCCGGCCGACCCGACACAGAAAGTGCAGCCCGCGTGAACGGCTCCCGCGTCCTCGTCCTCAACTCCGGCTCCTCGTCCGTCAAATACCAGCTGCTGGACATGGCGGACGGCACCCGGCTCGCCTCCGGCCTGGTGGAGCGCATCGGGGAGGGCCCCGTCGCCGACCACACGGCCGCGCTCAAACAGGTCGCCGAGGAGCTGGCGGGCAAGGGCCTGGGCCTGGACTCGCCCGAGCTGGCGGCGATCGGCCACCGGGTGGTGCACGGCGGCACCCGGTTCACCGAGCCCGCCCTGATCACCGACGAGGTGGTCGAGGAGATCGAGAAGCTGATCCCGCTGGCCCCGCTGCACAACCCGGCGAACGTCACCGGCATCAAGGTCGCCCGGGCGCTGCGCCCGGACCTGCCGCAGGTCGCGGTCTTCGACACCGCGTTCCACTCCACGATGCCGGAGTCGGCGGCCCGGTACGCGATCGACGCCGAGACCGCCGACCGGTTCGGGGTGCGGCGGTACGGCTTCCACGGCACCTCGCACGCGTACGTCTCGCGGGCGACGGCCGACCTGCTCGGCAAGGACGTCGCCGAGCTGAACACGATCGTGCTGCACCTGGGCAACGGCGCCAGCGCCTCCGCCGTGCGCGGCGGGGAGTGCGTGGACACCTCCATGGGGCTGACCCCGCTGGAGGGCCTGGTCATGGGCACCCGCGCGGGCGATCTGGACCCGGCGGCGATCTTCCACCTGTCCCGGGTGGGCGGGATGTCGATCGACGAGATCGACACCCTGCTCAACAAGCGCAGCGGGCTGCTCGGGCTGTGCGGGGACAACGACATGCGCGAGATCGGCCGCCGCATGGGCGAGGGCGACCCGGCCGCGCAGCTCGCGTTCGACATCTACATCCACCGGCTGCGGAAGTACGTGGGCGCGTACACCGCGGTGCTGGGGCGGCTGGACGCCATCGCGTTCACCGCCGGTGTCGGGGAGAACTCCGCGGCGGTGCGGGAGGCCGCGCTGCGCGATCTTCCCGCGTTCGGCATCGAGGTGGACGCGGTGCGCAACGCGGTGCGCGGCTCCGCGGCGCGGCTGATCTCCGCGGAGACCAGCCGGGTCGCCGTGGCGGTGGTGCCGACCGACGAGGAGCTGGAGATCGCCAGCCAGACGTTCGATCTGGTCAGCGACTAACCTTCGGTTCGGCTTCGACTCGCGCTCAAATATTCCGCTCCGAAACAAAACCGATAGGATCAGCCTCATGCGCCGTTCCAAAATCGTCTGCACACTGGGCCCCGCCGTCGACTCCTACGACCAGCTCAAGTCGCTGATCGAGGCCGGTATGAACGTGGCCCGATTCAACATGAGCCACGGAAGCCACCCGGAGCACGAGGAGCGCTACCACCGCGTTCGCAAGGCGTCCGAGGAGACGGGGCACGCGGTCGGCGTCCTCGCCGACCTCCAGGGCCCCAAGATCCGTCTGGAGACCTTCGCGGACGGCCCGGTGGAGCTGGTCCGCGGGGATGAGTTCGTCATCACCACCGAGGACGTCGCGGGCGACCGCACGATCTGCGGCACCACCTACAAGGGGCTGCCGGGCGACGTCTCCAAGGGCGACCAGATCCTGATCAACGACGGCAACGTCGAGCTGCGGGTCACCGCGGTCGAGGGTCCCCGGGTGCGGACGATCGTCATCGAGGGCGGGGTGATCTCCGACCACAAGGGGATCAACCTGCCGGGTGCGGCGGTCAACGTGCCCGCGCTGTCCGAGAAGGACATCGACGACCTGCGGTTCGCGCTGACGATGGGGTGCGACATGGTCGCGCTGTCCTTCGTCCGGGACGCGGCCGACGTCCGCGATGTGCACCGGATCATGGACGAGGTCGGCCGCCGGGTGCCGGTGATCGCCAAGGTCGAGAAGCCGCAGGCCGTCGCCAACATGGCCGACGTCGTCGCGGCGTTCGACGGCGTCATGGTGGCCCGCGGCGACCTGGCGGTGGAATACCCGCTGGAGAAGGTCCCGATGGTGCAGAAGCGGCTGATCGAGCTGTGCCGCCGGAACGCCAAGCCGGTGATCGTGGCGACCCAGATGATGGAGTCGATGATCACCAACTCCCGGCCGACCCGCGCCGAGGCGTCCGACGTCGCCAACGCCATCCTGGACGGCGCGGACGCGGTCATGCTGTCCGCCGAGTCGTCGGTCGGCTCGTACCCGATCGAGACGGTCAAGGTGATGTCCCGCATCGTCCAGGCCGCCGAGGAGGAGCTGCTCTCGCGCGGCCTCCAGCCGCTGGTGCCCGGCAAGAAGCCGCGTACCCAGGGCGGTTCGGTGGCCCGTGCGGCGTGTGAGATCGCCGACTTCCTGGGCGCCAAGTCGCTGGTCGCCTTCACCCAGTCCGGCGACACCGCGCGGCGGCTCTCCCGCTACCGCGCCCAGCAGCCGATCGTGGCCTTCACCACGGACCCGGAGACCCGCAACCAGCTGACGCTGAGCTGGGGCGTGGACTCCTTCGTGGTGCCGTACGTGGAGCACACCGACGCGATGGTGGACCTCGTGGACGCCGAGCTGTCGAAGCTCGGCCGCTACACCGCGGGCGACATCATGATCATGACGGCGGGCTCGCCCCCCGGCGTCCCCGGCACCACCAACATGGTCCGGGTGCACCACCTGGGCGGCGAGAGCAAGTAGCCACACCGTGGCGCTGAGCGGCCGGGCTCCTCGGAGAGCCCGGCCGCTCAGCTCATGGCCCAGATGTAGCGGTCGTCCACGGACGGCTCGCCCGCGGCCCGGTCCGCGAACAGCTCCGCGATGTGCCGTGCGTCCACGGTCCGCACGGCGCCGTCCGTGATCCGCACCCTGGCCCCCGCCTCGTCCAGCACCTCCACGGCCTTGCCCGGCAGCACGCGGTCGGTGATGTGCCGCGCGGACAGGGTGACGGCGGCGGCGAGGGCGTCATCGGTGATGGTGACCTCGTGGTGGGCCTCGTACTCGCCGCGCAGCAGCTTCAGGATGCCGACGGCCTCGTCATGGGTGGGCTCGCTCACCGGGACCGTCTGGAAGTGCGCGCCGATGTCATGGAGCGCGCCGTAGGCCGCGGAGTCGGTGACGGCGATGATCCGCGGCTGCTGCCGCGCGAGCGCGCGCAGCGCGTCGGCGTCGGCCGCCCGGACGTCGTCCAGGAACAGCACCGTGCGCTCCGGGTCCTCCACGGTCTCCTGCGCGGCCGTCGCGAGATCGACCGCCCGCAGCCGCACCTCGGCCAGGCTCGCCGGTACGTCGCCTTGGGCGATGCGCTGGGCCAGCCCCGAGACGATCGACGTGCGCCCGGTGCCCGGCTCCCCCACCAGCAGGGCGTTGTTACGGGACTTGCGCATCAGGATCTGCATGATGCGCTGGATCTCCCGCTCGCGTCCGACGACCACGGACGGCGGCTCCGGCGCGGCCTGCGGGGCGTTGAGGATACGGATGACCTCGTCCCGCACCTGGTGCTGGGCGGCGAACCCGCGCAGCAGCTGCGCCCCCGCCCCCTCGCTCTCGCGCATCAGCCCCAGCAGCAGATGCTCCGTGCCGATGTAGTTGTGGCCGAGCGTCAGGGCGTCCTTGAGCGCCATCTCCAGCGCCTTCTTGGCCCGCACCGAGAACGACAGGTAACCGGTCGGCGGCTTCTCACCGAAACCGGCGGTCCTGATCAGCCGCTCGCGGACCGCCTCGTGCGTGATGCCGAGATTGTGCAGAGCGGTGGCGGCGACACCCTCCACCGGGAACAGGCCCAGCAGGATGTGCTCGGTCCCGAGGTAGTTGTGGTTGAGCTTCCGCGCGGCCTCCTGGCCCTCCATCAGGGCCTGGCGCGCCCGGTCGGTGAACCGCCCGAAGAACTCGCTTCCCGCGGCGCGCTCGCGGGCCCGCTCCCGCATGGCCTCCAGCCGGAGGCCGTACGCCCCCAGGGTCCGGGAGGCGATGCCGTCCCGGTCCCGCATCAGGCCGAGCATCAGATGCTCCGGGCCGACGCTGCCCATGCCGAGCGATACGGACTCCTCACGGGCGTCCTCCAGCACCCGCTTGGCCTCGGGGGTGAAGGGGAGGTGCCCGCTCGGCACCACCGTGCCCCTGGTGAGGGTGCGCTCCACCTGGTCGCGCACCCCGGCCGGGGGCGCCCCGCAGCTCGCCAGGAACTGGGCGCCGGGGCTCTGCTCCTCGCGGATCAGGCCGAGCAGCATGTGCTCCGTGCCGATGTAGTTGTGCCGGTGCTCCCGGGCCTCCTCCTGGGCCAGCACCACCGCACGCCGCGCCTGATCGGTGAAGCGCTCGAACATCTCTCACCCCGCAGTCAGGAGCACGGACAGATCCCGATGGGCCCGCAGCGTGTGCGGATGGTCCGGGCCGAGCACCCGCTCCCGGTCCGCGGCCAGTTCGCGCAGCAGCGCCACCGCCTCGTCGCGCTCGCCCGTCCGCGCCAGGTTGTGGGCCAGGACGTGGCGGGTGCGCAGGGTCGCGGCGTCGTCGTCGCCCAAGAGGCGCCGCCGGTCGAGCAGCAGCAGCCGCAGCATCCGTATCGCCTCCGGCCGCCGCCCCGACTCGCCCAGGTTGACGGCGAGGAACTGGCGGCTGCGCAGGGTGTCCGGGTGGTCGGCGCCCAGCAGCCGGGCCTGCCGGGCGTGGATCTCCCGCAGCCGGTCGGCCGACTCCCCGGGCGCACCGACCCCGCCGCGCGTGTGCGCGAGCCACTGACGGGTGCGCAGCGTCGCCGCGTGGTCGGCGCCCAGCAGGGGTTCCTGCTCCGCCAGCAGGACGCCGAACGCCTCCGCCGCCTCCGCGTACTTCCCCGCCTCGCACAGCGCCACCGCGGCCTCGTGCCGGGCGGGGTCGTCGGGGAGCCGGTGGGCGCGGTTGCGGGCGAGGGCGAGCAGGGCGGCGTTCCGCGAGCCGCGCTGGAGGGGGGCGGGCAGGCCCTCCGCGGCCATGGTGCTCTGGAGCCGCCGGTAGACCTCGTCGATGCTGAGCAGCTCGGGCCCGCCCGCCACGCCGTCCCGCAGCAGCCGGATCAGCCGCCCGGTGAAGGCCGTGTTCTTCTCGCCGTCCTGGATCAGGGAGACCTCGTTGCCCTGGGAGGACGCCATCACATAGGTGCCCGCCACGTCGACCTGCCCCAGCACGGCGGCCTCCGGTCCGGCCATGGTGCCGCTCAGCGCGCGGCCGGAGAAGCAGCAGTCGAGGATGATGACCTTCGAGGTGGCGCGGCTGTCGAGAACGACATCGCGTAATTTCCGGTATTCCAGGGAGCCGAACTCGGGATCCTCGAATTCGCTGTCGGCGAGCGACAGATACAGGTCCTGCCGCCGGGGCGCGATCAGGCCGTGCCCGACGTAATAGACCAGCAGCAGGTCCTCCGCCTCGGCCGCCGTCGCCCGTAAGGAACGGCCCACGCGCTGGATGTCGCTCCGGTCCAGCAGCACGGTGCAATGGTCGTGCGCGAGACCTCCGTACGCGGGATCGGTGAGGGTCGCGACCAGATCCACGATGGTGTCGGCCACTGCGGGAAGGTCCGGAAGTTTTGGATCGGAATAGCGACTTGTGCCGATCAGGATCGCCCGGGAACGCTCGGAATCGGGCAAGCGCATGGCTATTCCTCTTCTGCGCGCAGCGCCTGCCGGAGAATCTCCTCGACGGACTCCTTCGTCACATCCCGGGCGTCGATCTCCAGCCGCTGCCCGTCGGGGCGGTGGACCGTGACCTTGATGCCGGAGCGGCGCGGCTGGGACAGCCAGGCCCGCAGCGAGCCCGCGAGGACGGAGAGGGCGCCGCCCGCGCCCAGCGACACCACGAGCAGCTCCGCGGCCGCCCCCATCTCGCCTTCGCGCGGCGGCGGGGCCTTCGGCTTCACCCGGCCCGCCAGTTCGGGCTCGCCGCGCAGCCATTCGGCCAGCTGCCGCAGGCTCTCCAGGCTTTCGTCCGGCTCCGGGCCGTCGACCGAAATATGGCTCTCCACCGCTGCCCCCATTCCCCCCGGCGCACACCAAGCGGCATGGTGCGCGTCCATGCGAACACTCAAGGTAATGATAGAGCCCGGCGCGGACAAACGCGCCCGCGGGCACCGGGCCGTCGGCCTGGTACCCGCGGGCGGTGCCCTCCGAGGAGGGCCTTGCGGCTCCCGAACAGGTATGTGGTTTTCCGGGGTTATTCCCCGGTCGTGTACACGTGCATTCCCGGGATGGTCAGTTCGCCGCCGAACTGACCGGCCTGGGTGACCGTCACATCGGTGAAGAACACCTCGGGGATGTTCACCGGCGGCGGGGTCTTCGGGCTGAAGGTGATCGGGATGATGCCCAGGAGGTTGCCCTTCAGCTCCTCGGTGTACATCGTGACCGTGCCGTTCTGGAAGTTCGAGGTGGACCCCTCGCGCGCCGCCACGTTGGTGGTGGTCCCGGCCGGGCCCTTGACCAGCTGGTGCAGATCCTTGATGTCCACGCCCGAGGCGGTGAACTTGAGGACCTTCTTCGTCTGGCCGTTGTGCGTCCTGACCTCGACGATGCCCTTGTAGTCCAGGCCGTGCAGGGACAGCAGCGTGCTCTTGAGGACCCAGGGGTCGTCGGGCAGCGCGCTGGCCGTCTGCTCCTCGTCGGCGTTCTTGTACGCGTCGGCGTCGAACTCGGGGCAGGGGTAGCCCACCTTGTCCCCGTCCGCGGCGCCGTCACTCGCGGACGGCGAGGGCTTCGGCAGGGCCTTGTCGGCCTTGTCCTTGGCGTCCTCGGCGGCCTTCTTCGCCTTGTCGACGGTGTCCTTGGCGCCGTCGCCGACCTTGTCCACCGTGTCCTTGACCGGGTTGTCGGCCTTCTCCCCGGTGGACGGGGAGGGACTGGGCGCGGCGGAGGACGCCGACGGGCTGGGCGTGGCGCTCGGCTCGGCCGAGGCGTCGTCCCCCTTGTCGGCCTCGTCGCCCTTGTCCGGGGTGAAGATGTCGTGCAGCTTGTCCCCGATGCCCAGCGGGTCCAGCGGGTTCTTGGTCTCGGACTCCGACGGGCTCGGCGACGCGCTCGGCTCCTCGGACTCCTTCTCGTCCCCGGAACCCGACGTGCCGGACGGGCTCGGCGTCGGGGCCGGCTTCGACGGTGCGGTGTCCCCGCCCCCGGACGAGCCGGACGGGGCCTTCGAGCCCTGGTCCTCGTCGCCCGCGTCCTTGCCCTTGCCGTCCTGGTCCTTGCTGTCCTTGTCCTTGCCGTCGGACGCGTCCTTCTTGCCCTCGGCGTCGTCCTTGTCGGCCTCATCCGGCTGGGAGACACACGGTCCGGCCTTGTAACGGTCCTCGGCCCGCGTGCTCGCCGACGCGAGTTGCGGGGTCAGCCCCATGCCCATGAGCACGGCCGTCGGCATGGCGGCCAGCGCTATCGCTTTTCCCGCGGGCATCTGAAGGCGAGTGAGCATCGACTTCCTCGGCGCCGCATGCCGCGGTCCGGTTCTGGCCCGGCGCGGACTTCCGTCCGCGGCCTGCTCCTCTTCACCCCGCACGGTGCCTCCCATTCGTGGCTTCCTGGTCCGGCCCGGCTCCGGCCCCCGCCGGTTCCGGCACACCGCCATCGTCGGCGCCGTCCTCGGGCGCGGTTCCCGGTCCTGAGGCGGGCTGCGCCGAAGGGGCCTCGCCGGGCGCCCAGGCGACCCCCATGCCCCCGCCGAAGAGGGCGAGCAGGAACCCGACCAGGAAGCCGCCGATATTGGACACGGGCAGCGAGACCAGGCCGAGCAGGATCGAGGCGACCCCCGCGAACACCCGCACCATGGGCTGGAACCACATGGTCAGCCCCAGCATCACCAGTAGTACGCCGATGATGAGCGAGGCGGATCCGGCGGTGGTGGACAGGTTGATCGTGAACCCGCCCGCGTTGAGGGAGTTGTACGGGAAGTACATGATCGGCAGCCCGGCCAGGGTGGTGAGCAGCCCCGCCCAGAACGGGCGCTGCCAGCGCCACGCCCTGAAGGTCTTGCGCCAATGGCTGGTACGGTCACGCGCCCCCGGCGACTCGGCACTCATTGAAAACAGCTCCCTGGGGCTGGCGATCTAGGCGATCGCAAGTGTTCTACTGCGGTACTGAACTGCGGCGCCTTCGCGCTGCTGGGCGATGCCGGGTGAGGGGCAGCGCCGCGGCCCCCCACCCTTCCAGCTCAGCGCTTCAGAAGCACTCGTTCTTGCCCTTGCTGACCTTCATCGAAAGGCCGGAGAGCTTGAACGTTCCCGCGCTGGTCGCCCAGGCGGTCTGCTTCACACCGGTCAGCGTCGCCGAATCGGCTTGCTGCGCGAACGAGCCGGGAAGGGCCTTGTCACCCTTGTTGATTCCCGGACCCTTGTTCGCGTCACCCGCCGCCACACCGATGTCGATGCCGCGGAACGTCGCGTCGGCGTCCAGCTGATCGAGATCGATGAAGAGGTTCTTCGCCTCGACCACCTTGGCGCCGTTACCGGCCGACAGCTTCAGCGACACGTCGCCGAAGACCGGGACCGGGACGACCACCGACTGGCACAGGCCCTTGAGCTTGGCGCTCTTGAACGCGGACACCGCGACGGGGATGTTCTTCCCGCCGTGCTGGGTGTCTATCGCGCCGTACTGGGCGAAGCCCGTACCGTCGAGCCGGTCGACCGCGACCTTGAACTGCTGGCCTGACACGTTGAACGAAGCCGCGAGCGCACCCTGTGACAGGGCGACGCCGATCGCGGCCGTGGCAGCAACGCTCGGGACCATGACAACGGCGAACCGCTTCCATCTGGTCCCGCCACGAGCCAGGGACTCCATGACTTTCCTCCTTCTCGGACGTACATCTCCGGCCGAGGCCGCGGCCCCGAACTGGGATGGGAGAAGTGCTACGTCCTCGGGAAGGAGAGCGCCCACGTCTCACAGGCGCGAACCGCACCCGCCGAAACACCGGCGATCACCCCCGAGCGACAACCACTGGCCACGCTTCTCGCGCAACCTCCTGGACAGGCCCTGCCCGTTGGGCAGAGACCCCCCTGTCCACGGCCGGCGCCACTGCCGCCGGCCTGCCCGGTGGGGACCCACCCGCAGCACCGCACCGACCGGTTGCCGGGCTTCGAAGAGGATGGACCGAGCTTGGCCGATCGTGGTCCATTCACGGCCGGGGCACAAGGGGTTCGTTACTAGCGAGTAACGGGCAGATAACCGATCTGCGGCAGGTCGGTCGAGCCCGGGCACACAGGGTCGTCGCCCGACTGCCGGAAAGAGGGGGAGATTTGACACCAAGAACGGACAAAGCCGTGGCGTTCACTTACTAGCAGTAACAGCAGCCGCGTTTACCAAGTTTTGGTAAAGCGCGGCCGCTGTTCCGTTTGAGACCCGGCAGGTCAGAACAGGACGCGCGCCAACGCACTACGCGCCGTGACCACTCGGGGGTCGTCACCGCCGATCACCTCGAAGAGGCTCAGCAGATGAAGCCGGGCCGCCTCCCGGTCGTCACCCGCGGTGCGCCGCACCGCGTCGACCAAGCGGCCGAAGGCGTCCTCCACATGACCGCCCACCAGATCCAGGTCGGCCGCCGCGATCTGCGCCGCCGCGTCCGCCGGGCTGTCGGCGGCCTGCTTGCGCACCGCCTGCGCGTCCAGACCCTGCACCCGCTCCAGCAACTGGGCCTGGGCGAGGCCGAGCTTGGCCTCCGCGTTGGCCGGGTCGTCGTTCAGCACGTTCTGATAGGCGCGGACGGCACCGCCCAGGTCGCCCGCGTCCAGCGCCTCATGGGCCGCGGCCAGCGCGCTGTCGTACGGGCCCGCGGGCACCGGAGCCTCCTGCTCCGCGTCCTCCTCGGCCGCCGCCTCGGCGGGGGCGCCGACGATGCCGAACTGCTGCTCCGCGGCCTGGACCAGCTGATCCAGCACCTGGCGGATCTGCGCCTCCGGCGCCGCGCCCTGGAACAGCGGCACCGGCTGCCCGGCGACCACCGCGAACACCGCGGGGATCCCCTGCACGCCGAACTGCTGGAAGAGCATCTGGTTGGCATCGACGTCGATCTTCGCGAGGACGAACTTCCCCGCATACTCACCGGCCAGCTTCTCCAGGATCGGTCCGAGCTGCTTGCACGGCTCGCACCACTCAGCCCAGAAGTCGATGACGACCGGTACTTCGGTGGAGCGCTGCAGGACCTCCTGCTGAAAACCCGCCTCGTCGACGTCGAAGACCAGACGCGTGGGCGCGGGCACGCCCGTGCGGGCGGTATCGGCCCGTGCCTTCTCCGCCTTCTGCTTCGCTTCCCCGGCCGCCTTCACCGCGGCGAGGTCGACCACTCCACTCATGGACATGTTCCGTGGCTGCATGGTCCTATCCTCCCCTCTCGACGCGGTGAATGGAAAAGCGCCTCAGCCGATCCTCGGACAGGCCGGTCTTACGCTACGAGACGTAGCGTAACCGGCCGGGACACCGGCGTCTACCTGCGAGTAGGGTCATGCGCCATGAGCCCGCCCAAGCGGCGCACAGGGCGCCCCCGCAGCGTCGAGGCCGACCGTGCCATCCTCGGCGCGACGCGTGCCGCCCTGGTCGAGCTGGGCTGGGGAAAGCTCACGATGAGCGACGTCGCGGCCCGCGCCGGAGTCGCCAAGACGACCCTCTACCGCCGCTGGGCGGGCAAGAACGAGCTGGTCGTGGACGCGGTCGCGGCGGTCTTCGACGAGCATCTGAGGTCGGCCGACTGCGGCAGCCTGCGGGCGGACATCGAGAACGTGGTGGTGCGCTTCGCCGAGCTGCTGGAGCTGCCCGAGACCAAGACGGCGCTGATGGCCGTGGTCGCCGAGGCCACCCACGACGAGGCGTTGGGGGCCCGGGTCCGGTCCGCGATCGTGGACCGGCAGAAGCGGCTGGTGCTGATCGGCCGGGAGCGCGCGCAGCTGCGCGGGGAACTGCCGCGCGAGGCGGATCCGGGCACGGCGGCCCGCAACGCGGATCTGATATTCGACGTGATCGCGGGCGCGGTGGTGCACCGGCTGCTGGTCAGCGCGGAGCCGGTGGACACCGAGTGGGCCCAGGGCTTCGCTGCGCTGCTGCTGCACGGGCTGGCCGCGGCGGCGCTCCCCGGCGGGCCGGACGCGCCGCCGGGGAGCGGCGAGCCGGGATAGACGGCGAGCGGGGACAGACGGCGAGCGGGGCTGGATACGGTCAGAACCCGGCGGGTTCGGTGTAGACACCCCACTCCTCGCGCAGCGCGTCACAGATCTCGCCGAGCGTCGCCTCGGCGCGCACCGCCTCCAGCATCGGCTCGATCATGTTGGAGCCGTCCCGGGCGGCCACCATCAGCGCCTTCAGCCCCTCGGCCACCTTGGCCTCGTCCCGTCCGGTCCGCCGCGAGCCCAGTTCCCGTACCTGCTCGCGCTCGACCTCGTGGCTGACCCGCAGGATCTCCAGATCGCCGGTGACCGAGCCGTGGTGGCAGTTGACGCCGACGACCTTCTTGTCCCCCTTCTCCAGCGCCCGCTGGTAGGTGAAGGCGGACTCGGCGATCTCGCCGGTGAACCAGCCGTCCTCGATGCCGCGCAGGATGCCGGAGGTGATCGGCCCGATGGGGTGCTGCCCGTCCGGTACGGCCCGGCGGCCGCGCTCCTTGATCTGCTCGAAGATCTTCTCGGCGTCGGCCTCGATGCGGTCGGTGAGCGCCTCGACGTACCAGGAACCGCCCAGCGGGTCGGCCACGTTGAGGATGCCGGTCTCCTCCATCAGCACCTGCTGGGTGCGCAGGGCGATCTCGGCGGCCTGCTCGCTGGGCAGCGCGAGGGTCTCGTCCAGCGCGTTGGTGTGCAGCGAGTTGGTGCCGCCGAGCACGGCGGACAGGGCCTCCACGGCGGTCCGTACGACGTTGTTGTACGGCTGCTGCGCGGTGAGCGAGACCCCGGCGGTCTGGGTGTGGAAGCGCAGCCACTGCGCCTTCTCGGACGTCGCCCCGTAGACGTCGCGCATCCAGCGGGCCCAGATGCGGCGGGCCGCCCGGAACTTGGCGATCTCCTCGAAGAAGTCGACGTGGGCGTCGAAGAAGAAGGACAGGCCCGGCGCGAACGTGTTGACGTCCATGCCGCGGGACAGGCCCAGTTCGACGTAGCCGAAGCCGTCGGCGAGGGTGTACGCCAGCTCCTGCGCGGCCGTCGCCCCCGCCTCGCGGATGTGGTAGCCGGAGACCGAGAGCGGCTTGTACGCGGGGATGCCGCGCGCGCAGTACTCCATCAGGTCGCCGATCAGCCGCAGATGGGGCTCGGGCGGGAAGAGCCACTCCTTCTGCGCGATGTACTCCTTGAAGATGTCGGTCTGGAGCGTGCCGTTGAGCACCGCGTGGTCCATGCCCTGGCGCTCGGCGGCGACCAGGTACATGCAGAAGACGGGCACGGCCGGGCCGCTGATCGTCATCGAGGTGGTGACGTCGCCCAGCGGGATGTCCTTGAACAGGATCTCCATGTCGGCCGCGGAGTCGATGGCGACGCCGCAGTGGCCGACCTCGCCGAGCGAGCGCGGATCGTCGGAGTCGCGGCCCATGAGCGTCGGCATGTCGAAGGCGACCGACAGCCCGCCGCCGCCCGCTTTGAGGATCATCTTGTAGCGCTCATTGGTCTGCTCGGCGTTGCCGAAGCCCGCGAACTGGCGGATCGTCCAGGCGCGGCCCCGGTAGCCGGTGGCGTAGAGGCCACGGGTGTACGGGAACTCACCGGGCCAGCCGATCCGCTCGAACCCCTCGACCGCATCCCCGGGCGCCGGGCCGTACAGCGGCTCGACCGGGTCCCCGGACAGGGTGGTGAAGTCAGCGTCGCGCTTGTGCGACGCGTCGTACCGGGCCTGCCAGCGACGGCGGCCCGCCTCAATGCCTTCGGCGTCCATGCTTCAAATTTACTAGGACGTCCTACTAATTGTCGATGGCAAACCGCCCGTAACGGGCCGACCGGGTGTCCGGCCGACCCGTTCGGCGCAGGTCGGAGAGGGGAAGAGCGGCTCAGACCTCGGCGGTACGCGGCTCGGTGCCGCTGACGAGCGGCTCCAGCTCGCGGGAGACCTTGCGCTCGACGAAGAAGGCCGCCGTCGGGATCGTGCCCGCGAGCAGCACCCAGGCCAGCTTGCCGAACGGCCACTTCGCCTTGGAGCCCATGTCGAAGGCGAAGACCAGGTAGAGGACGTACAGCCAGCCGTGCGCGATACCGACGACGCTGGTGAACCCGGCCGCGCCGTCCACGTCCAGCAGATACTTGGCGATCACGCCGATGGTCAGCAGGATCAGCAGCACACCGGTGACGTAGGCCATCGTCCGATAGCGGGTCAGGACGGATCGTTTCATGCGGTTGAGCGTAACCGTCCGTTCCGGGGCGATCTTCGCCGCCCCCGGCCCGTTACGCGCCCTCTTCGCCGGTGTCCTCGAAGTCCTCCGCGGCGATCCGCAGCGGGCGCAGCATCCGGAAGATCTCCGCGCACCCCTCCGCGTCGTACCCCCCGAGCCCGAAGTCCATCGCCATCAGGTCGCGGGTGGCCGACTCGACCACCTCGCGGCCCTGGCCGGTGATGGTGGCGAGGGTGCCGCGGCCGTCGGCGGGATTGGGGCGCTTGGCGACCAGACCCGACTTGACCAGGCGGTCCACCGTGTTGGTGACCGAGGTGGGGTGCACCATCAGCCGCTCGCCGATCTTGGACATGGGCAGCTCACCGGACTTGGAGAAGGTGAGCAGCACCAGCGCCTCGTAGCGCGCGAAGGTCAGTCCGTACGGCTTGACCACCGCGTCGACCTGGCCGAGCAGGATCTGGTGGGCCCGCATGATCGAGGTGATGGCGGCCATCGACGGCACGGATCCCCATCGCTGCTTCCAGCGCTCGTCGGCGCGGGCGATGGGGTCGAACGGAAGGCTGAGCGGCTTCGGCACGGTACCGACCCTACCGGCCGGTCATATCGCGGTCAGCCCGGTCTCACCCCTCGAACTCGGCCCCGGGCCCGCCCCCGCCGACCGTACGCCGCACCTCCAGCGCCACCAGGAGTGAGCACAGCGCGCCGCAGCCGCCCGCCAGCGCCGCCACGGTATGCACCGGCACGAACTCCGCGACCGCCCCCGACACCGCCATCCCCAGGCCCTGCGCGGTCATCAGCCCGGCCGTCAGCACGGTCATCGCCCGGCCCCGCAGCTCCTCCGGCACGGCCGCCAGGAACCACTGGTCGAGGCCGAGGCTGTACGCGACCCCGAAGCCGGTCACCGCCTGGAGGGCCAGCGCCCAGCCGAACGGGGGAGCCCAGGCGTACCCGACGGCGGGCAGCGCCGCGAGCACGCCCACCGGCAGCGTCAGCCGGGCCCGGCCGCGCGGCCCCAGCAGGGAGCCCGCCAGGACCTCGCTCACCACCGCGCCCACCGGCATCGCGCACATCAGCAGCCCCAGCCCGGCCGGGCCGAGGCCCTGGGCGTCCGCGTACGGCGTCAGCAGCGCCTCCGGCATCACCACGAACGTCGGTGGCACCCAGGACAGCAGCATCAGCGCCCGGATCCGGCGGTCGGCGAACAGCCGCCGGACGCCGCGCAGCGAGTCCCCGAGCACCGCCCCGCCCGCTCCGCCCGCCACCCGGCGGGCGGGGCGGTGGCGGGTGCCGAAGCGGAGCAGCAGCGCCGAGCAGCACAGCGCCGCGGCCGTGATCGCCAGCACAGCGCGCGGGGATACGGCGGCCAGCAGCAGCCCGCCCGCCGCGAACCCGGCCAGCTGGGCGCTCTGCGCCGTGATCCGGATAACCGAGCGGCCCAGCACGAACAGATCGCCCTCGCCGACGATGTCGCCGAGCGTGGCCGACCGGGTGCCGCTGAACACGGGCGAGATCGCCGCGGGCACGCAGCGCAGCGCGAGCAGCACGGCCACCGGCATCCCGGGCACGGTCATGGCGGCGATACAGCCCGCGTGCAGCAGATCGCACACGACGAGCACCCGGCGGGCCGGGTACCGGTCGGCGACGGAGGACAGCAGGGTGCCGCCGATCATGTACGGCAGCAGGGCGGTCGCGAACGTGAGGGCGCTGAGGAGGGGCGATCCGGTGAGCCGGTAGACGAGGACGGACAGCGCGATCCCGCCCGCCATCTCGCCCAGCATCGAGATCAGATGCGCGGCGAAGACCGTGCGGAACTCCGGGAAGGCGAAGACGGCGCCGTAGCCCGTGCGCGGCGCCGGTCCGGGGACGGCGGCGGGGCGCTCGGCGCCGGGGCGTAACCCGGCCGGATCCGTCGCCCCGGACCCTGAAGTTGTCGTCATGCCCTCAGCCTGCCCGCACGGGCGGCCCGGCTCCAGAGGGCGCGTGCTACGCGGAGAGGTGGCGCTCCACCGTGTCCACCTTCGAGGTGAGGCCGTCCGTCACGCCCGGGCGGATGTCGGCCTTCATGACGACGGAGACGCGCGGGGCGCGCGCCTCCACCGCCGCCACGGCGCGCTTGACCACGGCCATGACCTCGTCCCACTCACCTTCGACCGAGGTGAACATGGCGTCCGTATGGTTCGGCAGGCCCGACTCGCGCACCACCCGCACCGCGTCCGCGACGTACTCCCCCACGTCCTCGCCGACACCGAGCGGCGTCACCGAAAAGGCGACGATCATACGTTGACCACGCCCTCGCGGCGGGCCCTGGCCGCGATCACACCGGCCTCGGCCTCGCGCTTGAGCATGCGCTCGGCGAAGAAGCCGCCGGTGGGCAGGACGCCGAGGGCGAAGTAGAGCGCGGCGGGCTTCCAGTCCCACTTGGCGCGGTACCAGGCGAGCGCCCAGAAGAGCAGGTAGAGGAGGAAGAGGGCGGCGTGCACCCACCCCATCACCGGCACCGCGTTGAAGTCCGTGGTGCGCTTGAGCACCGAGGAGACGAGCAGCAGCAGGAAGGACACGGCCTCGGGCGCGGAGACCAGACGGAGCCGGCGCAGCGCGTTGGCGATCTTGAAGTCCACGAGAACACCTTCGCATGAGGAGACACGGACGACGGGACGGAAAAGCAGCTTGTGAAGCCATGCACAAGCGCTCCTATTGTCGCAGCCTCACCCGCGATCATTTCTCCAGGGTGGCGGGACCGATACGGTCGGCTGCGTGGCTCACTTTCGGCTCCAGGGATCCAGGGTGCTCGCCGTCGACCTGACCGGCGACTCCGTGAAGGCGAAGAACGGCGCGATGGTCGCGTACGAGGGGGACATGACCTTCAAGAAGAGGACGGGCGGCGGTGAGGGCCTGCGCGGGATGGTGACCCGGCGGCTCACCGGCGAGCAGATGGAGGTCATGGAGGTGAAGGGGCACGGCACGTGCTACTTCGCCGACCGGGCGAGCGAGATCAACCTGGTGTCGCTGCACGGCGAGAAGCTGTACGTGGAGGCCGGGAACCTGCTGTGCACGGACGCGGCCCTGCGCACCGGCACCTCCTTCACCGGGCTGCGCGGCTCCGCCCAGGGCAACGGGCTGTTCACCACGACCGTGGAGGGCACCGGCCAGGCGGCGATCGTCTCGCACGGCATGGCGGTCGTGCTGCGCGTCACCCCGCAGACGCCGCTCCAGGTCGACCCGGGCGCGTACGTGGCCCACACCGGGGACCTCAGGCAGCACTTCCAGTCGGGCGTGAACTTCCGCGCGCTGATAGGCGAGAGCGGCGGCGAGTCCTTCCAGATCCGCTTCGAGGGCGAGGGACTGGTGTACGTGCAGCCCAGCGAGCGCGAAACGATCGGGGGCGAGGTCTGATGCCGTTCACCAATCTCACCTCCCGCATGGTGGAGGCCCAGGTGACGCCCGGCCGGACGCTGTTCAGCCAGCGCGGCGCGATGCTGGCGTACCGCGGCCAGGTGCGGTTCACGCCGAGCATCACCGGCGGCCAGCGCGGGGTGATGAGCATGATCGGGCGGCGGGTCGCCAATGAGGCCACGCCGCTGATGACGATAGAAGGCCAGGGCACCGTGATGTTCGGGCACGGCGGACACCATGTGCAGGTGATCGACCTGGTCGGCGACACGCTCTACGTGGAGTCGGACCGGCTGCTGGCGTTCGACGGCTCGCTGCGCCAGGGCACGATGTTCCTGGGGTCGCAGGGCGGGGTGATGGGCCTGGTGCGCGGTCAGGCGACCGGCCAGGGGCTGTTCACCACCACGCTGGAGGGGCAGGGTTCGGCCGCGGTGATGGCGCACGGCGGGGTGATCGAGCTGCCGATACAGCCGGGGCGTCCGGTCCATGTCGATCCGCAGGCATATGTAGCCCACCGGGGTGATGTTCGCAATAAGCTCTCGACGGCCCTCGGCTGGCGCGACATGGTGGGCCGCGGCTCGGGGGAGGCCTTCCAGCTGGAGCTGTCCGGCACCGGCACGGTCTATGTCCAGGCATCGGAGGAGAAGCTTTGACCGCTCTCCCGTCCGAGGACGGGAGATTTCTGGCTCAGGCCGCCTTCCGGACCGGCGGCCCGGGAGGTCTTACGCCCTCGGCACCAGCCGGGTTCAGACCAGCCCGGACGAGCATCACACGGGCGGAGTTCTTGTCCCTGGGGGATATGACTCCGCACGCGGTGCAGGTGTAGGTACGTTCCGAGAGAGGTAGTGCGTGCTTGGTTCTCGCTCCGCACGATGCGCAGTCCATGGTGGTGTGCGCAGGGTGCACCAGCCGGATGTCCCGCTGGTGCTTGCGGCCCATCTCGATCAGGGCCGCCTTCGTGGCACCGATGGCGGCATCGGCCGCCTTACGCGCCATCGACGTTCTGGCAAGGAACTTCGGGCGGAAATCCTCCACCGCCACCACGTCATGGTCACGAACCACCCTCTTCGCCCATTTACGCGCGGTGTCCTGCCGCTGCCGGGCGATCTTCTGATGCAGCTTCGCCGCCCGCCGCTTGGCGGCGCGGTAGCCGTTCGACTGCCGCTTGCCCTTCGGCGCACGGCGGCGGGCCATCATCCGCTGGTACCGGCCCAGCTTGGCCATGGCCTTTTGGCCGTGCCCGGGGTGGGGAAGGTCGTGGGCGTCGGACGTGGTGGTGGCGGTCTCGCGCACGCCCCAGTCCACGCCCAGCACCAGGCCGGTTCGGGGAAGCGGCTCGACCTGGGCGGGGACGACGAACGACGCATGCCAGTGGCCGACGCGGTCCCGGTAGACGCGCACGCTGGACGGGTCGGCCGGAAGCTCGCGCGACCACACCACCGTCACCACGATGCCGCCCGCCAAGTGCAGGCGCCCATCTTTCAGGCGAAAACCGCGCCGGGTGTAGTTCAGAGTCGGGTCGGCGTCCCGCTTCTTCTTCCAGCGGGGCATGCCCGCCCGCCGGTGCATGGGCAGCCGGTCCTTGATGTCCTTCAGCGCCTTCGCACGGGACCTGGCGAAGTCGCGTATGAACTGCTGCTGAGGAACCGAGGAGCCCTCACGGAGCCAGGGAGTGATGCGACGGGCCTCGGTCAGCATCCTGTCGAGCGCGGCCGGTCCGCACCTCTCCCCGCCCCGGTGGGCCTTCTTCGAGCGAGCAACACACTCGTTCCACACCCACCGGCACCGGCCCCACTCCGCCTCAAGCGACGCGCGGGCACTGGCAGACACGCGAAGCCGGAAGGTCCACCGGACATACCCGGTGCCCTCGCTGATCTCCGCTTCCGCCGCCACGATCACAATCTAACCGGGAGGTACGACAGTTGAGAGTTTCCAGCCTGTACGGCTCGCCCCGGCACTGCGCGGGGTGGCCCCTGAGTCACCCTGACAGCGGCTTGCCTCGCCCTGCCCCGCTCCGCGAGAGTCCGATCCCTCTCTGGCCCGACGGCCGGGCCATCCTCGGAGGACCCGAGTGAACGGCCCCGTCATCCACGACGCCCACACGCTGCCCGCCGACGACAACGTCAACCCGTACGCCTTCAGCGTGGAACTGGACGGTCAGTGGTTCCTGCAGAAGGGGAAGATGGTCGCCTACTACGGGCAGATCGGCTTCGAGGGCATAGGGCTCGGCCGTCTCGACCGGCTCGTCGCGGGCAGCTTCCACTCGCCCCTGCACGCCGCCGAGTGGGTGGTGGCCGAGGGCAAGGGCAAGATGGTGCTCGCGGACCGCGCGTTCGACGTCAACTCCTTTGACCTGGACGACGGGAACCTCACCATCCGGTCGGGCAATCTGCTCGCCTACCAGCCGTCGCTGGCGCTGAAGCAGTCGATCGTGCCGGGCTTTCTGACCCTCATCGGGACGGGGAAGTTCGTGGCGGCGTCCAACGGGCCCGTGGTCTTCGTGGAGCCGCCGATCCGCGTCGATCCGCAGGCGCTGGTCGGCTGGGCGGACTGCCCCACGCCCAACCACCACTACGACCACGAGTACTTGCGCGGGGTCATGGGCGGCATCCGGGCACACACCGGCCTCGGCGGCACCTCGGGCGAGGAGCACCAGTTCGAGTTCGTGGGCGCCGGGACCGTATTGCTCCAGTCCACGGAGGAGCTGATGGCGGAGATAGCCGTCGGCGAGACAGGGGGTACCGGTTCGTGATTGCGAAGACGCGGAGTGTAACGTCGAACAGGTGACCTCTAGCCCGATACATCCATTGGTTCGGAATTCAACTTCTATAGGTAGAATACATCCCATGGAGACCGAGAACGGCACGCGCTGGCTCAGCGACGAGGAACAGCGCGCCTGGCGCACCCACCTGGATGTCAGCAGGCTGCTGACCTACCAGCTCGAACGGGACCTCCAGCCGTTCGGCCTGACCATGAACGACTACGAGATCCTGGTCAACCTCTCGGAGTCGGAAGAGCGCCGGATGCGGATGAGCGACCTCGCGTCCGCGACGCTCCAGTCCAAGAGCCGTCTCTCCCACCAGATCACCCGGATGGAGAACGCCGGGCTGGTCCGCCGCGAGAACTGCGAATCCGACCGGCGCGGGCTGTACGCCGTCCTCACCGAGCACGGCTGGGACACCATGCGCAAGGTCGCGCCCCATCATGTCGAGTCGGTGCGCAAGCACTTCATCGACCTGCTCGCCCCGGCCGACCTGGAGGCGCTGTACGGGTCGCTGGTGCCCGTAGCCGACCATCTGCGCATCCAGCGCGGCCGGGTCTAGAGCACCCCTCAGCCCGCCAGCGGCAGCCGCACCTCGAACAGCGCGCCGCCGCCCGGCGCCTCACCCACGGTCAGCGTGCCGCCGTGCCGCAGCACCACGTCCCGCGCGATGGCGAGGCCGAGCCCGGCCCCGCCATCGTCGCGGCTGCGGGCGTCGTCGAGCCGTACGAACCGCTCGAAGATCCGCTCCCGTTCGGCCTCCGGCACCCCGGCGCCGTCGTCGGCGACCGCGACCACACCCTCGGCGCCGTCCGCCCGCAGCGACACCCGCACCTCGCCGCGCGCGTGCCGCTGCGCGTTGTCGACCAGATTGCCCAGCACCTGGGTGAGCTGCCCGCGGGAGCCCGTGGCGGCCACCTCCGCCAGCTCGGTGCGCACCGGCACCCGGTCCCCGGTCCGCTGCTCCACCGCCTCGCGCACCAGCGCGTCCAGCCGCACCCTGCTGTCGGCGCGGGGGCGCTCCCCCGCGTCCAGCCGGGCCAGCAGCAGCAGATCGGCCGCCAGCCGCTGGAGCCGCACCACGTCCTCGACCGCGCCCGGCAGGTCCAGCAGCTCGGGGTGGGCCACGCCCACCTCCAGCTGGGTACGGAGCGAGGCCACCGGGGAGCGCAGCTCGTGCGAGGCGTCGGCTACGAACGCCCGCTGCCGCTCCACCGCCGCCTCCAGCGCGGTGAGCGTCTCGTTGGTGGTCCGGGCCAGCCGCGCCACCTCGTCGTGCGAGTCCGGCTCGGGCACCCGCCGGGACAGATCCGTACTCGCCGTGATCGCGGACATCTCCCGCCGGATCCCCTCCACCGGCCGCAGCGCGCGCCGGGTCACCAGCCAGGTCACGGCGGCCACCACGAGCAGCAGCAGCGGCAGCCCGATCAGCATGGCCTGCCGTACCGTGCCGACCGCGTCGCGCTCGGTGGCCAGCGGCGCGCCCGCGTAGACGGTGACGTCCTCGCCGTGCGGGTCGGTGGCCTCCACGGCCGCCCAGCGGTAGTCGGCGGTCGTGCCGTCGATCCGGGCCGAGCCGTCCGCGTACCGCACGTCCCCGTCGACCTCGCCCTCCTCGCGCTCGGCGTCCGGGGCCACGGACACCGGACGCACCGACGGGCTCGCCGTCCCGGTCACGGCCTCCAGCTCCTCGCTGACCGCCCGCACCCGGCGCTTGTCGTCCACCACCTGCACCGGGGCGTCGTCGTCCAGGTCCAGCTCCCGGTAGCCGGTCCCGGCGGCTATCTTCGAGGCCACCTCGCGCGCCTCCACCTGGGCGTGCAGCCCGGCCTGGTCCGCCAGGTTGCCCTGGAGCACCCGCAGCACCGCGAGCCCCGCGGCCACCAGCGCCACGGCCACCACCACGGTCGCGCCCAGCGCGGCCCGCGCCCGTACCGAACCGAACGCCCTACCCACGGAGCCGGTACCCCGCTCCCCGCACGGTCTCGATGAACCCGGGCCCCAGCTTGCGGCGCAGCGCGCTCACGTACACCTCGACGATGTTGGGGTCGCCGTCGTACGCGAAGTCCCAGACGTGCTCCAGGATGTCCGCCTTGGAGACGACGTCCCCGCCGTTCATGGCCAGATGCTCCAGCACCGAGAACTCCTTGGCGGTCAGGGACACCTCGTCCCCGTCCCGCTCCACCCGGCGCGCGCCCCGGTCCACCGCGAGCGCCCCCAGCCGCACCACGGGCGAGGCCCCGGAGCCGCGCCGCCGCAGCAGCGCCCGCACCCGGGCGACCAGCACGACGTACGAGAAGGGCTTGGTCAGATAGTCGTCGGCGCCGGTGTCCAGACCCTCGGCCTCGTCGTACTCGCCGTCCTTCGCCGTGAGCATCAGGATCGGCACCTCGCTCCCGGCCGCCCGCAGGGTGGCGCAGACGCGGTAGCCGTTCAGGCCCGGCAGCATGATGTCGAGGACGACCAGGTCGTAGGTGCCCTCCTGGGCCCGGTGCAGCCCTTCCCGCCCGTCGTGCACCACGTCGACCGCGAACCCCTCGGCCCGCAGCCCCTTGGCCAGCGACAGGGCGAGCCGCCGCTCGTCCTCCACAATCAGCAAACGCATGGGGCCAGCGTCGCAGAGCCCACCTGAAGAACCCTTCAGGTGGGCCGCTCCCCCCGCTTACGCCCCTACGAGGCTTCCGTGACGCCCGCCACCAGCTCGTCCGCCGCCGTGTACGGATCCAGCTCGCCCGCCACGACCCGCTCCGCCAGCACGCCCAGGCGGCGGTCGCCGTGCAGATCGCCGATCCGGGCCCGCAGCGCGGTCACCGCGATCGTCTCGACCTCGCCCGCCGCCCGCCGCATCCGGCGCTCGGCCAGCACACCGTGCTCCTCCATCCACGCCCGGTGCTTCTCCAGGGCCTGCACGACCTCGTCGACGCCCTCGCCGCGCGCCGCCACGGTCTTCACGATCGGCGGCCGCCAGTCCCCCGGCGAGCGGGCCTCGCCCAGGCCCAGCATGTGGTTCAGCTCGCGGGCGGTGGCGTCGGCGCCGTCCCGGTCGGCCTTGTTGACCACGTACACATCGCCGATCTCCAGGATCCCGGCCTTGGCCGCCTGGATGCCGTCGCCCATGCCCGGGGCGAGGAGCACCATCGTCGTATCGGCCTGGGCGGCGATCTCCACCTCGGACTGGCCGACGCCGACCGTCTCCACGATCACCACCTCGCATCCGGCCACGTCCAGCACCCGGATGGCCTGCGGGGCGGCCCAGGCGAGGCCGCCCAGATGCCCGCGGGTGGCCATGGAGCGGATGTAGACGCCGGGGTCCGAGGCGTGCTCGGACATCCGGATCCGGTCGCCGAGGAGCGCGCCGCCCGAGAAGGGCGAGGAGGGGTCGACCGCGAGCACCCCGACCCGCCTCCCCGCCCTCCGGTACGCCGAGACGAGCGCGGAGGTCGACGTGGACTTGCCGACCCCCGGCGAACCGGTCACCCCGACCACGTACGCGCCCTGCGCCAGCGGCGCCAGCGCGGCCATCACCTCGCGCAGCCGCGGGGAGTCGCCCTCGATCAGCGAGATGAGCCGGGCGACCGCGCGCGGACGCCCCTGCCGGGCCTGCTCCACCAGCGTGGGCACATCAGCGTCAGCCATGGGTGCCGCGCTCCTCATCACTCGTACGGACGGTCTGGGCGAATGCCTGCCGCGGCTACGCGCCCGGCACGCGGACGATCAGCGCGTCGCCCTGGCCGCCGCCGCCGCACAGCGCCGCCGCCCCGACGCCGCCGCCGCGCCGCCGCAGCTCCAGCGCCAGATGCAGCACGATGCGGGCGCCGGACATGCCGATGGGGTGGCCGAGGGCGATCGCGCCGCCGTTCACGTTCACCTTTTCGGAGGAAAGACCCAGGTCCTTCATTGACTGCACGGCGACCGCGGCGAACGCCTCGTTGATCTCGATCAGGTCGAGATCGTCAGCCGTCAGCCCCTCCTTGCCGAGCGCGTGCGCGATCGCGTTGGACGGCTGGGACTGCAGCGAGTTGTCGGGACCGGCCACATTCCCGTGGGCGCCGATCTCGGCGATCCACTCCAGGCCCAGTTCCTCGGCCTTGGCCCGGCTCATGACGACGACGGCGGCCGCGCCGTCCGAGATCTGCGAGGCCGACCCGGCCGTGATCGTCCCGTCCTTCGCGAAGGCCGGGCGCAGCTTGGCCAGGGACTCCGCGGTGGTCTCGCCGCGGATGCCCTCGTCCTTGGCGAAGACGACCGGGTCGCCCTTGCGCTGCGGGATCTCGACCGGGGTGATCTCGGCGTCGAACAGGCCGTTCTTCTGGGCGGCGGCGGCGCGCTGGTGGGAGCGGGCGGCGATCTCGTCCTGCTCGGGGCGGCCGATGCCGAGCCGGGTGTTGTGGTGTTCGGTGGACTCGCCCATGGCGACGTTCTCGAACGCGTCGGTCAGCCCGTCGTGGGCCATGGCGTCGAGCATCTGGATCGCGCCGTACTTATGGCCGTCGCGGGAGCCCGGGAGCAGATGGGGGGCGTTGGTCATGGACTCCTGCCCGCCGGCCACCACGATGTCGAACTCCCCGGCCCGGATGAGCTGGTCGGCGAGCGCGATGGCGTCCAGTCCGGACAGGCACACCTTGTTGACGGTGAGGGCGGGGACGCCCATCGGGATACCGCCCTTGACGGCCGCCTGACGTGCGGGGATCTGCCCGGCACCGGCCTGGAGCACCTGCCCCATGATCACGTACTGCACCTGGTCACCGGTCACTCCGGCGCGCTCCAGCGCGGCCTTGATCGCGAAACCGCCCAGGTCGGCGCCGGAGAACGAGCGCAGGCTGCCGAGCAGGCGGCCCATGGGAGTACGGGCTCCCGCCACAATCACAGAGGTCGTACGAGTCATGGTGCGTCCCTTCACGGGGAGAAGGAAGTTAACGAGGGTTATCGTCAATGTACTGACGAGTACCCGCCCGGTCACCGCCCCATCGGTGTGATCGCGCGCACGTTGCGTAACCGGCCGTGTAGCGGTGCACTAAGCCCATGCTGACGAGAATCGACCACATCGGGATCGCCTGCTTCGACCTGGACAAGACCGTCGAGTTCTACCGTGCCACGTACGGCTTCGAGGTGTTCCACACCGAGGTCAACGAGGAGCAGGGGGTCCGCGAGGCCATGCTCAAGATCAACGAGACCTCGGACGGCGGGTCTTCGTACCTCCAGCTGCTGGAACCGACCCGGGAGGACTCCGCGGTCGGCAAGTGGCTGGCGAAGAACGGTGAGGGCGTCCATCACATCGCGTTCGGCACCGCCGACGTCGACGCCGACTCCGAGGCCATTCGCGACAAGGGCGTCCGGGTGCTGTACGAACAGCCCCGACGTGGGTCGATGGACTCGCGCATCACCTTCCTCCACCCCAAGGACTGCCACGGCGTGCTGACCGAACTCGTGACCGCTGCGACACCCGGTGAAGCGGACCACTGAAGCGGACCACTGACCTACCCCTTCCCCGGCCGGTAGAGTGCAGGCTCGGCCGGGGTACGGGAATCGGAGGGTTCGGGGTCCGGCCCGGGCTGAGCCGATGATCTGACACCATTTCTTCGGAAGGGCCAGCTCCGGTCCGCCCGGCACACATCACGCCGGGTCGGGGCCGAGAGGGACCGCAAGGGACTGCCAGGAACCGCGCGGTACGGAGCCGGCTGCCAACGCGACCAGGGGACGGATGGGACCGCGCAGTGCGGGGCTACGACCGCTACGAGCCTGACGATCACCTCTCGAAGTTCGAGGCCGAGATGGAGCGGCTGAAGAACGAGCGGGAGAAGGCCGTCCAGCACGCCGACGACCTCGGCTACCAGGTCGAGGTGCTGCGCGCCAAGCTGCACGAGGCGCGGCGCGCGCTGGCGAGCCGTCCTGCCTACGACAGCGCCAACCTCGGCTACCAGGCAGAGCAGTTGCTGCGGGACGCCCAGCTCCAGGCGGAGCAGGTGCGCGCCGACGCCGAGCGCGAGCTGCGGCAGACCCGCGCCCAGACCCAGCGGCTGCTCCAGGAGCAGGCCGAGCAGCAGTCCCGTCTCGAAGCCGAGCTGCACGCCGAGGCGGTGGCCCGCCGTCAGCGCCTCGACCAGGAGCTGGCCGAGCGCCGCGCCACCGTCGAGTCGCACGTCAACGAGAACGTCGCCTGGGCCGAGCAGCTGCGCGCCCGTACCGAGGCGCAGGCCCGCCGGTTGCTGGACGAGTCCCGGGCCGAGGCCGAGCAGGCGCTGACCGCCGCCCGCGCCGAGGCGCAGCGCCTCGCCGACCAGGCCAGGGACCGGCTGGGCTCGGAGGCGGAGGCCGCCCGTGCCGAGGCCGAGTCGATCCTGCGCCGGGCCCGCACCGACGCCGAGCGGCTGCTGAACAAGGCCGGGGCGCAGGCCCAGGAGGCCACCGAGCACGCCGAGCAGCTGCGCACCTCCACCACCCAGGAGTCGGACCAGGCCCGTCGGCACGCCATCGAGCAGACCCGCGCCGCGGAAGCCCGGATGCTGGAGGCCGAGACGGCGCTGCGCGAGGCGCGCGCCGAGGCCGAGAAGGTGCTCACCGAGGCGAAGGACGCGGCGGCCAAGCGGCTTTCGGCCACCGAATCGGACAACGAGCAGCGCGCCCGCACCGCCAAGGCGGAGGTCGCCCGGCTGGTCGGCGAGGCCACCAAGCAGGCCGAGGTGATCCGCGCCGAGGCCGAGGAGATGCGGGACGACGCCCGCGCCGAGGCCGAGCGGCTGCTCTCCGAGGCCGGTGACGACGCCCGGGCCAGGGTCGCCGAGGACTCGGCGGCGCAGCTGGCCAAGGCGGCGCGCAGCGCCGAGGAGGTGCTGTCCCGCGCCTCGGAGAAGGCGCAGGCCACCACCAAGGCCGCGGCCGAGGAAGCCGAGCGGATCCGCGGCGAGGCCGAGGCGGAGGCCGACCGGCTGCGCTCGGAGGCGCACGACACCGCCAACCAGCTCAAGGGCGCGGCGAAGGACGACACCAAGGAGTACCGCGCCAAGACCGCCGAGCTGCAGGAGGAGGCGCGCCGACTGCGCGGCGAGGCCGAGCAGACGCGGTCGGACGCGGTCGCCGAGGGCGAGCGGATCCGGGCCGAGGCGCGCCGCGAGGCGGTCGAGCAGATCGAGGAGGCGGCCAGCACCGCCGAGGACCTGCTGACGAAGGCCAAGCAGGACGCGGAGGAGACGCGTTCGGGCGCGACCAACGAGAGCGAGCGGGTCCGCACCGAGGCGATCGAGCGGGCGAACGCGCTGCGGCGGCAGGCCGACGAGCTGCTGAAGCGGGCCCGTGGCGAGGCCGAGGAGCTGGTGACCTCGGCCGAGGAGCAGGCCCAGCAGGTCAAGGAAGAGGCGTCCCGGAGCGCCGAGGAGCTGCGCGAGGAGGCCGAGCAGGCCGCCGAGGCGCGGCGCAGCGAGGCCGAGGCCGAGCTGACCCGGCGGCACGAGGAGGCGGAGGCCCGGTTCAGCTCCGCCGAGCAGGAGCTGAACGACGCCCGGACCGAGGCCGAGCGGCTGCGCCGGGAGACCACCGAGGACGTCGAGCGGCAGCGCGCCGAGTCCTCGGAGCGGCTGGACGCCCTGCGCCAGCAGGCCGAGGAGGAGGCCGACCGGCTGCGCGACGAGGCCGCCGCGGACGCGTCCAACGCGCGCGCCGAGGGCGAGTCGGTGGCGGTGCGGCTGCGCAGCGAGGCCGCCGCGGAGGCAGAGCGGCTGCGCAGCGAGGCGCAGGAGACCGCGGACCGGGTGCGGGCGGAGGCGGCGAGCGCCGCCGAGCGGATCGGCACCGAGGCCGCCGAGGCCCTGGCGGCCTCCCAGGAGGAGGCGGCGCGCCGCCGCCGCGAGGCCGAGGAGCTGCTGAGCGACGCCCGCGAGGAGGCGCAGCAGGAGCGTACGGCGGCACGCGAGCAGGCCGAGGAGCTGCTGGCGGCGGCCCGGACCCGGGTGAGCGAGGCGCAGACCGAGGCGCAGCGGCTGGTCGAGGAGGCCGAACAGCACGCGGCGGACCTGGTGTCGGCCGCCGAGCAGCACGCCCAGTCCGTACGGGACTCGGTCGCGGGGCTGCACGAGCAGGCCGAGGCGGAGATCACCGGGCTGCGGCAGGCCGCCGAGCACGCCGCGGAGCGCACCCGGCACGACGCGCAGGAAGAGGCCGACCGGGTCCGCGCAGACGCGTACGCGGAGCGGGAGCGCGCCGCGGTCGACGCATCGCGTGAGCGGCGTGCCGCGCACGAGGAGGCGGAGGCCGCCAAGTCGCTCGCGGAGCGTACGGTCGCGGAGGCGATCGCCGAGGCCGAGCAGTTGGGCGCGCGCTCCCGCGACGACGCCAACCGGCGCCGCTCGGAGGCCGCGGAGCAGGCGGACCGGCTGCTCGGCGAGGCGCACCACGAGGGCGAGCGGCTGCGCGCCGAAGCCAACGAGACGCTGGACGAGGCCCGCAGGAGCGCCAACAAGACGCGCGCGGAGGCCGCCGAGCAGGCCGACACGCTGGTCGGCGGCGCCACGGAGGAGGCGCAGCGGATCGTCGCCGAGGCCACCACCCGGTCGCAGGCGCTGCGTACGGAGGCGGCGGACGCGCGGGCGGCCGCGGAGCAGGACGCGGCGCGCACCCGGGCGCAGGCCCGCGGCGACGCCAACAACATCCGCTCGGAGGCGGCGGCCCAGGCCGACCGGCTGGTCGGCGAGGCGTCGAACGAGGCGGACCGGCTGCGCACCGAGGCCAACGCCGAGGCCGAGCGGCTGCGCACCGAGGCCGCGGAGACGGTCAGCTCGGCGCAGCAGCACGCGACGCGCACCCGCGCCGAGTCGGAGCGGATCGCGGCCGACGCGGCGGCCGAGGCGGAGCGCATCCGTACCGAGGCGCAGAACGAGTCCGACCGGCTGGTCGACAAGGCGCGCGAGGACGCCAACAAGCGCCGCTCCGACGCGGCCGAGCAGGCGGACCGGCTGGTCACCGAGTCCGCGGCGGAGGCCGAGCGGCTCACCACGGAGGCGCAGGAGTCCGCGCTGCAGGCGACGGCCGCGGCCGAGGAGCAGGCGGACGTCATGGTGGGCGCGGCCCGCCAGGAGGCCGAGCGGCTGGTCTCCGAGGCCACCGCGCAGGCCAATGGCCTGGTGGAGAAGGCCCGTACGGACTCCGACACCATGCTGTCCGAGGCCCGCGGCGACGCGACGGCCATCCGGGAGCGCGCCGAGGAGCTGCGGACGACGACCGCGGCCGAGGTGGAGGAGCTGCACGAGCGGGCCCGCCGGGAGTCGGCGGAGCAGATGAAGGCGACCGGCGAACGGGTCGACAAGCTCGTCGCGGCGGCGACCGCGCAGCTGATGAAGGCCGAGGAGAAGGCGAACACGCTGGTCTCGGAGGCCGAGACCGAGGCGAGCCGGGTGCGGATCCAGGCCGTCAAGAAGGCCGAGGGGCTGCTGAAGGAAGCCGAGCAGAAGCGGCTGGAGGCCGAGAAGGACGCCGAGCGCACCAAGTCCGAGGCGACGGACGAGGCCAAGGAGATCGTCGACGAGGGCAAGCGCGAGCTGGAGTTGCTCAAGCGGCGCCGTGAGGACATCAACGCGGAAATCACCCGTGTCCAGGACGTCCTTGAGGCGTTGGAGTCTTTCGAGACCCCCGCGTCGGGCGGCGCGGGCGGCAAGGAGAGCGGCGGCGTGAAAACGGCGGCGGGAGCGGGAGCGACACGGTCGAGTGGAAAGCGGTCCGATGGGTAGGGGAACACGGTCCGACGGCTAGCTGTATCCGGTGTGTCGTGTCCGTATCATCCCGACGAGTGACAAGGTCTCCGTCTTACGTCCACTCAAAAGGCTGGACATTCTCCAGATCAAACGGACGTTGACTCGATGACACGCCGTTCGGCCCCCTAGGATTTGCTCTATCACCTCACCGGTCTCTTTCGACAGGAACCCCATGAGCGACACTTCCTCCCCCTTCGGCTTCGAGCTCGTGCGGCGTGGGTACGACCGCGGTCAGGTGGACGACCGCATTACCAAGCTCATCGCCGACCGTGACAGCGCCCTGTCCCGTATCACCTCGCTCGAGAAGCGCATCGAGGAGCTGCACCTCGAAACGCAGAACGCTCAGGCCCAGATCAACGACGCGGAGCCGTCCTACGCGGGACTCGGCGCCCGGGTCGAGAAGATCCTCCGCCTCGCCGAGGAAGAGGCGAAGGACCTGCGCGAGGAGGCCCGCCGGGCCGCCGAGCAGCACCGCGAGCTGGCCGAGTCCTCCGCCCAGCAGGTCCGTAACGACGCCGAGGCGTTCGCCGCCGACCGCAAGTCCAAGGCCGAGGACGAGGGCGCGCGGATCGTCGAGAAGGCGAAGGGCGAAGCCGCCACGCTGCGTCAGGACGCGCAGAAGGACGCCCAGTCCAAGCGCGAGGAGGCGGACTCCCTCTTCGAGGAGACCCGCGCCAAGGCCGCGCAGGCCGCCGCCGACTTCGAGACGAACCTGGCCAAGCGCCGCGAGCAGTCCGAGCGCGACCTGGCCTCCCGTCAGGCCAAGGCCGAGAAGCGGCTCGCGGAGATCGAGCACCGCGCCGAGCAGCTGCGCCTGGAGGCCGAGAAGCTGCGCACCGACGCCGAGCGCCGGGCCCGTCAGACGGTGGAGACCGCCCAGCGCCAGGCCGAGGACATCGTGGCCGACGCCAACGCCAAGGCGGACCGCATCCGCAGCGAGTCCGAGCGCGAGCTGGCGGCGCTGACCAACCGCCGCGACAGCATCAACGCCCAGCTGACCAACGTCCGCGAGATGCTGGCCACGCTGACCGGCGCGGCGGTGGCCGCCGCCGGGAACCCGGGCGAGGAAGAGGCCGTCCAGCGCGGCGTCCCGGCCCAGCAGACCCGGTGACGCTCGGTCACGACTTAGCGCTTCGTGCCCCGTGCCGCAAGTAGTTGCGGCGCGGGGCACGCGCATGTGGTGCGCCGCTCCGCGTAGGTGTTCGTGCGCTGTTCGCCGTACGTACAGATGCCCCGCTCGCCGTACGGCGCCATGCGCGCCGGTCCGCCGCGCGATCGACGCTCGCCGGGGGTCCCGCGCTGGGGGCCTTGGGCGGCCCGGCCCGGGTCTCGCGTAGCCTCGGCAGAGTGGATGACCTCAGCCTCGCCGCACTCGGTTTCGGCGATGTGCCCGCCAAGGCGCCGCTCACCTACCCCGGGCGGCCCGTCACCACGCCCACGCTCCTCACCGGCGGCGAACTGCACCCCCTCGGCCCGGCGCTGCTGGAGCGGTACCGGCACCGGCACCCCGTCATCGCGGTCGGCTCCAACGCCTCCCCCGCCCAGCTGCACCACAAGCTCAGCCGTCCCGGGCACCCCGCCACCGTGCCCATGGTGCCGGTCCTGGTGCACGGGATCGCGGTCGGCTGCTCGGCGCACATCGGGCGGTACGGGTACGTCGCCTCCGCCCCGTACGGCGACCCCGCCGCCCGTACGCCCCTCGTCGTCAGCTGGCTCGACGACGCGCAGCTCGACGCCGTGGACCGCACCGAAGTGCCCAACTACCGGCGGGTCCGGCTGCCCGGGGCGGACTTCCCGATGGTGATGCCGTCCGGGGAGCCGCTGGACGCGGCGTACCTCTACGTCAGCACGCACGGCGTGCTCACCGCGCCCGGCGACGGCGACCGGCCCCTGCCGGGCGGCGGCGACCAGAGCGCGCTGCTGACCCGGCTGCTCGCCTCCTCCGCGCGGCTGCGGGACCTCCTCGGCCCCGATCCGCGCGCCTGGGTCGGCCGGGCGGGCGCCGACGCTGCGGTGCGGGCGGCGGGCACCCGGGTGTTCCACGACGAGGGCTGGGCCGGGCCACGGGGTCACGATCCGCTCTCAACCTTGCGATAACGGGAACCGCCAGCTGGCGTTTAAGCTCCTAAGACGCACGGGGGCGAGCGCCCCGACCCATTCGCACGAGGGGCGGAGCATGATCGAGGCAGTCGGCCTGACGAAACGCTATGGCGACAAGACGGCCGTGTACAACCTGTCGTTCCAGGTCCGGCCCGGCGCCGTCACCGGCTTCCTGGGGCCGAACGGCTCCGGCAAGTCGACGACGATGCGCATGATCCTCGGACTCGACGCGCCCACCGCGGGACACGTCACGGTCGGCGGCTACCCCTTCCGCAAGCTGCCCAACGCCCCGCGCCAGGTCGGCGCGCTCCTCGACGCCAAGGCCGTGCACGGCGGCCGCAGCGCCCGCCAGCATCTGCTGTGCCTCGCCCAGCTGTCCGGCATCCCGGCCCGCCGGGTGGACGAGGTGCTGGGCGTGGTCGGCCTGCAGAACGTCGCCCGCAAGCGCTCCAAGGGCTTCTCGCTCGGCATGGGCCAGCGCCTGGGCATAGCCGCCGCGCTGCTCGGCGACCCGCAGGTACTGCTCTTCGACGAGCCGGTCAACGGTCTGGACCCCGAGGGCATCCTGTGGGTCCGCAACCTCATGAAGCAGCTGGCCTCCGAGGGCCGCACGGTCTTCGTCTCCAGCCACCTCATGAGCGAGATGGCGCTCACCGCCGACCAGCTGATCGTGATCGGCCGCGGGCAGCTGATGGCGGACATGAGCGTCAAGGACTTCATCTCGTACAACTCCGCGGACTTCGCCCGGGTCCGCACCCCCGACAGCGAGCCGCAGCAGCGCGAGAAGCTGACCGCCGCGCTGAGCGAGGCAGGGGGCCAGGTGCTGCCGGAGCAGGACGGCGCCCTGCGGGTGACCGGGCTGCCGCTGCCGCGCATCAGCGACCTGGCGCATTCGGCGAACGTCCGGCTGTGGGAGCTGTCCCCGCACCAGGCGTCGCTGGAGGAGGCGTACATGCGGATGACGCAGGGCGCCGTGGACTACCGCTCGACGGCCGACC
Source organism: Streptomyces sp. NPDC040405 (assembly GCF_055595765.1). Classification (NCBI taxonomy): domain Bacteria; kingdom Bacillati; phylum Actinomycetota; class Actinomycetes; order Kitasatosporales; family Streptomycetaceae; genus Streptomyces; species Streptomyces sp. NPDC040405. Next base: position 1,163,750 of record NZ_JBVIVI010000002.1, on the reverse strand, counting down.
AGCGGGCCGGGCTGCAGCAGGCGGCCGGAGCGTACGGCCCGCAGGGCGGGGCGTACGGCTACGCGCCGGGTGCGCCGGGCGCACCGGGCGTTCCGGGGCAGCCGCCCGGGCCGTACCCGCCCGGGACCGTGATGCCGGGGTACGCGGATCCGCCCGCGCCGCCGCAGGGCGCCGCCGCGCCCGCGCAACCCCCGGCCGCTCCCCCGGCCCAGCCGCCCGCCTCCGCACCCGCCGTGATGACCAAGCGCGACAACGAGGACGCCTGATGACGACGCCGTACCAGCAGCAGGGCCAGGCGCCCGCCCCGCCGCAGCAGCCGCCGTATGCACCACAGCAGCCGCCACAGCCGCCGCAGCAGCCGCAACCGTATGCACAGCAGCCGCCGCCGCAGCAGCCGCAGGCGCCCCAGCACCAGGCACCGCATCTGCCGCCGGGGTACGTCTCGCCGCCGCCCGGCGCGCCCGCGCAGCCGTACGCCGCCGTGGGCACCTACACCTCGCCGATCCCGATCCAGCGCACCCACCTCGGCAACGCCCTCGCCTCCGAGTGGACCAAGATCAAGTCGGTGCGCTCGACGATCTGGACGCTGAGCGTCATGGTCGCGCTGGTCGTCGGGATCGGGTTCCTGACGTCGGCGAGCACCAACGACAGCGACTACACCAACGCCCCCACCACCCTCCCCGGGTTCTTCGGCGCCCTGCTCGGTCAGCTGTGCATCGTCACCCTGGGCGTGCTGGTGGTCTCGTCCGAGTACGGCACCGGCATGATCCGCGCCACCTTCACCGCCTCCCCGGCGCGCTCCCGCGTGCTGACCGCCAAGGCGCTGGTCTTCTTCACGCTCGCGTTCGTCACCACGACCCTCTCGCTCGCCCTCGTGGTCTTCATCAGCTCCGGCATGCACAGCGGCCCGGACGTCACACAGCCGAACAACGACCAGCTGATCGGCGCGACGTTCGGCGTCGGGCTGTATGTCTCCCTGCTCGGGCTGCTCTCGCTCGCCGTCGGCAGCATGCTGCGGCACTCGGCCGGGGCGATCACCACGATGCTGGGTGTGGTGCTGCTCCCCTCCATCCTCCCGGCGTTCCTGATGATGTCGCCGAGCCTGGCGGACCTGGGGCAGACGATGCAGAAGTACTCCTCGCCCTTCGCGCTGGCCGCGCTCTTCCAGATCGACGACACGGTGGGCTCCGGCTGGTCGCAGCTGGGCGTGCTGGGGGGCATCACCGCGGCCGCCTTCCTCGGGGCGTTCACGCTGCTGGAGAAGCGCGACGTGTAGCGGAAGCGCTCGGCAGTAGCCGCGGGCTCAGTACCGCGGAGCGTTACGGGACCGCTGGAGCTTGGCGCTCCGGCGGTCTCGTGCGTTCCAGCACGCCTTGTGCCAGTGGCGCCGGTCGTCCACGCCCATGTGCTGCTGCCAGGCCACCACATGCGGCACTCCGGGCGGGATCCCCTGGTCGCATCCGGGGCAGCGGTAGTGCTTGCCGGCGGCTCCGCCGCCCACCAGGCGCACCACCCACTCCTCGCCCTGCCAGTCCTCGGTGCGCTCCAGCCCGTAACGGTCCGTGCCCACGCGCTCAACGGACTTCTCGCCACCTCGCGGACGGTTTCGGCGTGGAGACACGGGGCACCTCGACAGGGCTGGGAGCTACTGACTGTGACCAGCGTAGTCGCTGCGGTCACGCACGTGGTAAGTCGTCATCCACAGCCACTCTCAGATCATCATGAAAAATACTTGCCAGGCCGTGCCCTTGGCACGTGTCAGGCGTTATTGCCAGTAGGGGGATGCCCGCGTCGGCGATGGAGCCGCGACAAGGAGGCAGATGGCAATGCGTGTGGGGGCTTTCATTCTGGCCGCTCAATTTCCCGGCCAAGGACAGGAAGAGGCGCTGCACCGGGCGGCCCGCTCGGCCGAACTGTCCGAGGACGCCGGGCTCGACGCGGTCTGGCTCGCCGAGCACCACTTCGTGCCGTACGGCGTCTGCCCGTCCGCCGTCACCCTGGCCGCCCTGCTGCTGGGGCGCACCCGGCGCATAGGCGTCGGTACTGCGGTGAGCGTACTTCCAACGGCGCACCCCGTCGCTCTGGGTGAGCAAGCGGCACTGCTTCATCTCAGCTCCGGTGGCCGGTTCACCCTAGGCGTCGGCCGCGGCGGGCCCTGGGTGGATCTGGAGGTCTTCGGCACCGGGCTGCGGGCGTACGAGCACGGCTACCCCGAAGCTCTCGACCTGCTGCTGCGCTGGCTGCGGGAGCCCCGGGTGGGGGCGGACGGCGAGCGGTTCACCTTCCGCGAGGTCCCCGTCGTACCGCGCCCGGACGACCCCGGCACGACCGGCACCCCGCCCGTGATCATGGCGTGCACCTCGCCCGGCAGCGTGCGGATGGCCGCCGAGCGCGGGCTGCCCATGCTGCTCGGCATGCACTGCGGCGACGAGGAGAAGGCCGAGGCGGTCGGGCTGTGGAAGACGTCCGCGCTGGCCGCGGGCCACTCCCCCGACGCGGTCGCGGCGGTGGCGGCGGAGCATGTCTCGGCCGGGGTGGTGCAGATCGAGGACGCCCGTCCCGCGGCGGCGGAGGCCCTCGCCAAGGCGATGCCCGGCTGGTTACGCCAGGGGCTGGGCGCCCATGTCACGGTCGACGGCCGGGAGCGCCGGATGCGCGACCCGGACGCCTACACGGAGCTGTTGTGCGAGCTGCATCCGGTGGGCCCGCCCCGACTGTGCGCCGACCGGCTGGCGGCCACCGCGGAGCGCACCGGCATCACACGCTTCGCGCTGATGGTGGAGGGGTCGGGCGATCTGGCGGCCACGGAGGAGAACGTACGGCGTCTCGGTGGTGAGGTGCTGCCGCTCCTGCACTGAAACACCTCCCCCTGGTGGAGCGGCAGCGGACATCGCGTCAGCAGTCGCGCAGCGTGGGCGACTGGTTCAGCAGCTGGCCCCGGATCGAGGTGAAGCGGGCCAGGCGGTCATCGGACGACGCGTCGAGCGGGAAGACCGCCACCCGATGGCAGTTCTGGAAGGCCAGCCGCACCCCGAAGTGACGCTGCAGCGCGCCACGTATCGCGTCACTCGCCAGCGCGCGGAGCAGCTGACCGCGGGCCTGCTCGTCCGGCGGCGGCGTCTGGTTGTCGGCGAACTCCCCGCCGTCGACCTTCAACTGGGCCACCAGAGAGCTGATCATCTCCCATGCGTACGGTAGGGAGTTCCGGACGCAGTCGACGAATGCGGCTTCGTCGACCTCGCCTCGCTCGGCCTGTTCGAGCAGGGCCGGTGAGACGTCGAGCGACATGGGTTCTCCTCTCGCGACCCCGGATGCGGGGTCTCAGGGATGGGATGGGCGAACGGCGACGCAGCGTACGCGCCCGACGACCGCCCGCTTCAAAGGTATTCCGGCCACTGTGCCCGCACCACCAGAATGGGCATACACAAGCCAATGCTGAACGGGTCCATCGCCGGACGAATCGCGTGGAGCCTCAGTGGTCGAGTAGCGTTGCCGACCATGCGTCTCGTCATCGCCCGGTGCTCCGTGGACTACGCCGGCCGCCTCACCGCCCACCTTCCCTCGGCACCCCGCCTGATCCTCGTCAAGGCCGACGGCAGTGTGTCCATTCACGCGGACGACAGGGCCTACAAACCCCTCAACTGGATGTCTCCGCCGTGCACGCTGAAGGAAGGCGATGACAATGTGTGGACGGTCGTGAACAAAGCGGGCGAGAAGCTCATCATCACCATGGAGGACGTTCTCCATGATTCCTCGCATGAACTCGGGGTGGACCCCGGGTTGATCAAGGACGGCGTCGAGGCCCATCTGCAGGAGCTGCTCGCCGATCGTATCGAGACACTGGGCGATGGCTGGACGCTTATTCGGCGTGAATACCCCACTGCCATTGGCCCCGTGGACATTCTCTGCCGTGACGCGGACGGCACGACGGTGGCCGTCGAGATCAAGCGGCGGGGCGAGATCGACGGCGTCGAGCAGCTCACGCGCTATCTCGAACTGCTCAACCGGGATCCGCACCTGGCGCCGGTGAAGGGTGTGTTCGCGGCGCAGGAGATCAAGCCGCAGGCCCGGGTGCTCGCCACCGACCGTGGCATCGGCTGCGCCGTCCTCGACTACAACGCGCTCCGTGGCATCGAGGACGACAAGCTCCGCCTCTTCTGACCCCGGACCCACCCATTCCGGCCACGCTGGCCGACCCCGCCTGGCCGGTTTCCGGCGGCCTCTTCCCGATACCGGGGGCAAGCCCCCGGCCCCCGAACGCCCTCCGGGCGTGTCCTCAATCGCCGTACGGGCTGGAAAATCCAGCCCGTCCGGCGATTGAGGACCGGGGTCCGGGGCGGAGCCCCGGTTACGGGAAGGGGCGGGGTGGGGGAAAAGCCCCCGTTACGCCGTCACGGGCGACGACGACCCCGCCGGGGACGGCGAGCCGCTCGCGGGCGGGCCACTGGCCGTGTTCGACGTGGTGTTCGTGGGCGCCGTCGTCGGCGGATCCGTCGGAGTGTCGGACGGGGGCGTCGTCGGAGCCGTGGGCGTATCCGTCGGCGCGTGCGTCGGCTCGTGCGTCGGCTCGTCCGTGGTCGGCGGCGACGACGGCGCCGACGGGCTCTGCGGCTGCGTCGGCCCACCACTCGTGGACGGATCCACCGGCCCGGTCGACCCGCTCGGCGCCCCGCTGCTCGTCGGCACCGAGGACGGCGACGACAGCGGCACGTTGCTCAGCCCCGGCTGGGGCGCGCCCTGGCTGGGGGCGTCCGACGGCTCATCAGCCGTCAGGTCCTTGTCGTCGTCCTGCTGCGAGGCCGTCTCACGCGGCTTGACCCGGTCGGGCGACTCCTTGTCGTCGCCGCCCATGGCACCGAGCGTCACCACCGTGCCGAGCACGGCGACCAGCAGCACCCCCGCCCCCGCGGCAGCGAGATTGCGCCGGGCGCCGGTCAGCCCGACCCCTCGCAGCCCCTTCAGACCCTTCAGGCCCTTCAGCCCCGGCAGGGCGCGCTTGGCGGGCGGAGTGGCATCGGCGGCGGCGGTCGCCACCGTCGCCAGCGTCGCCGTGGCGACGGCCGGGGGTATCTTCGCCGTCTCGCCCACCACCGGCGTGATGATCGTGGTCGCGCTCGCCCCCGGCACCGGAATCGGCGTCGTTTCCGGTTCCGGCTCCGGACGCGGCCGTACGACACCGGGCCCGAACGCGCCGGGCATCGCCGCGCCCGTACGGTCGCTCACCAGCGCCAGCGCCCTGCGCCCCGCGACCGTTCCGCGCTTGTCGGCGAGGGCGCCGCGCAGCCCGATGGACGCCTCCAGTTCGGCGCGGGCCCGGTCGAGGTTGCCGGTGCACAGGGCGAGGACGCCCAGCTCGTGGTGGAAGTACGCCTCGTCGGCGACCTGTCCGGCCAGCCTCGCCGCCTCCTGGCCGTGCCGCACGGCGCGCTCCCAGGCGCCCCAGTGCAGCGCCGCGGCGAAGGCGGGGGCGGCGGCCCGGGCCAGCTCGACGGCGGCGTCGGCGCGACCGGCTTCCCGGTCGGCGACCAGGGCGGCCATCGCGGCGAGTATCGCGTCCGCCTCGACGGCGACGCGCTCGGGGGCCACCGAGGGGTGACCGGCCCACCAGGTGTAGTGCCGAGCCACGGCGTGCGCCCGCCCGGCGGACTCGGCCGCGTCGCCCGCGTACCCCTCCGCCGCGAGCTGGGCCGCCGCCCCGGCCGCCAGCCGGTAGTGCGGGCCGACGGTGGTGACCAGGCCGTGGGCGAGCAGTTCGCCGAGGGCCGCGTCCGCGTGCGGGTCGTCGGTGAGGGCGGGCAGATGGGCCTGGTGCGGGCATTCGCCGCCGAGCGCGACCGCGAACCGCAGGGCGTCGCGGGCCGCTTCGCCCAGCCCCGGCCCCGCGGCGAGCAGCGCGGCCGGAGCCGCGGCGTCGGGTATCGAGGGCAGGGGCACCGCGTCACGCGGCTCGGCGTCACCCGGCTCGACGTCGCCCCGCTCGGCGTCCGCGTCGGCGGCCACCGCCTCGCGCTGCCGCAGCAGCGCACCCGCCTGGACGAACCGCAGCGGCAGCCCCTCCGATTCGAACCACAGGTCCGCCGCCCAGCTCGACTCGTCCTCCTCCAACGGGCGCCGCAGGGCCCGCTCCAGCAGTTCCAGACCGGCGGTCCGGCTCAGCCCGGGGAGGAAGACCTCTTCGAGGTGCGATTCGGCGGACGGGGCAGCGACATCCGGCGTGGCGGAGATCAGGAAGGCGCATTCGGGCGTCGCGTCGAGGAACTCGTCGAGCGCGGCACCGCCGAACTCGATGTCGTCGAGGACGACGACCGCGCCGATCTCCTGCACCGCCGCCAGCAGTTCCGCCCGTTCGGGCCGGTACAGCGGGGCGCGGTAGACGGCGGCGTACAGGTCGTACAGCAGGTCGGTGGGGGTGCGGCGGTAGCCGGAGAGCCGTACGACGCCGTCGGGCGCCAGGCGTTCGCAGTCCGCGGCGATGGCCTCCAGCAGCACGCTGCGCCCGGCGCCGGACGGCCCGGTGACCCGTACGGAGCGGCCGCGGGCCAGCAGCCGGGCCACCCGCTCGCGCTCCTCGTCCCGCTCCAGCATCGGCAGGTCGGGCACCACCGTGCCGGACGGCCGGGGCGCGGCCGCGGCCCGGCGCAGCTCGGCCCGCTGGTCGGGGGTGTGCCGCTCGGGCCGGGCCCGCCGGTCTCCGGGCGGGCAGGGCTCTATCTCGCTGCCGTCGACCGGGTTGACGGTCAGCAGATGGTCGCCGGCGACGATGCGTACGGTACGGACGGGCCCGGGCTCCGGGACGCCCTCCGCCGCGCCCGAGCCGCCCCGGGCGGGCGGAACCGCGGACGGGACCGCGGGCAGGGCCGCGGGCGCGTCCGCGTCCCGCGGCGGCTGCGGCCCGGCGGCGGCATCCGCGGAACGCGGGCTCGGGTCGTCGTGGCCCTGCTCGTGCGGTGCGCGGTTGTGCTGCTCCATGGCCCTGTGCCCCCCAGATGCGTGGCGCGCCCGTGTGTGCCGCCGTAGGGATGATGTCCGGCGAACGCCGGACAAGACCTCGTCACAGTATCCACCGGCCCCGGAACGGCCCGCGCCACCCCGGGGATTCGGGCCGCCCGAGGATCCGGGACCACCCGAGGATCCGGGACCACCCGGGGATCCGGGCCGCCCGGGATTCAGACGCGCGGCAAGGTCTCCGCCTCGAGCCCGCCCTCGATCGCCAGAATGCGGTGCAGCCGGGTGGCCACCAGCAGCCGCTGCATCTGCGGCGGCACCCCGCGCAGGACGAGCCGCCTGCCCGCGCGGCCCGCTCTCCGATGTGCCTCCATGATCACGCCGAGGCCGGTGGCGTCCCAGGAGTCCAGCTCGGTCAGGTCGAGTACGAGATCCCCTCCACCGGAATCAACGGCGGTGTGCAGGGCCGTACGGGCGTCCGCCGCGCTCCGGACGTCCAGACGGCCCCCGACGACCAGCTCGGCGTGGTCGCCCCTGATGTGCATATGCGCTCCCCTGGATGGTGCGTCGTCGTTTCGTCAATGCGCCATTTCTCTCTACAGAACTGACTGCCTCTCACCCGAGGAAGTTGCCGTCTGTAAGCGAACCGATACCGAATTCACCCGAGAGGGTGAGTTACGGGCCTGGCGCCGCACCAGAGCCCTCAGTAGCGGTAAAAGCCCCCACCGCTCTTGCGGCCGATGTCACCCGCGTCGACCATCCGGCGCATGATCTCCGGTGGCGCGAACTTCTCGTCCTGGGACTCGGTGTAAATGTTGTCGGTGGCGTGGAGCAGGATGTCCACGCCGGTGAGGTCGGCCGTCGCGAGGGGTCCCATCGCGTGGCCGAAGCCCAGCTTGCAGGCGATGTCGATGTCCTCGGCCGTGGCGACCCCGGACTCGTAGAGCTTGGCGGCCTCGACCACGAGTGCCGAGATCAGGCGCGTGGTGACGAAGCCCGCGACATCGCGATTGACGACAATACAGGTCTTGCCCACGCCCTCCGCGAACTCCCTTGCCGTGGCGAGCGTTTCGTCGCTCGTCTTGTAACCGCGCACCAGTTCGCACAGTTGCATCATCGGGACGGGCGAGAAGAAATGCGTGCCCACGACCCGCTCCGGGCGCTCCGTGACCGAGGCGATCTTGGTGATCGGAATGGCGGAGGTGTTGGACGCGAGAATGGTGTCGTCCTTGACCAGTCCGTCGAGGGTGCGGAAGATCTCCCGCTTGACGTCGATCCTCTCGAAGACGGCCTCCACCACGACATCCGCGTCGGCGGCGGCGTCGAGGTCGGTCGTGGTGGTGATGCGGGCCAGCGCCTGCTCGGCGTCCCCGGCGTCCAGCTTGCCCTTGGAGACGAACTTCTCGTACGAGGCGCGGATGCCGTCGGTGCCGCGCCGCAACGCCTCATCGGTCACATCGCGCAGCACGACGTCCCAGCCCGCCTGGGCGGAGACCTGCGCGATACCGGACCCCATGAGTCCGGCTCCGATGACCGCGAGCTTCTTGGCCACGACACACACCCCTTCGTCGACGTTCGGTGTGCGTGGACCTTAACGCCCGTTCACCCCTTGGGGCAGCCCCCAGTAAGGCGCGTCACGGTGTGTTCTTCGCCGCATAGTTGAGGACCGTGTCGCTGAGAAGCGACTCCATGACGTCCACTTTCCGCAGCGCGTCCTCGGCGACCTCGTCCACGCCACCGCCCTCCGTGAGAGCGCGCATGATGCAGCGCTGAACGGCGTTCTGAAGGCCGACCAGTTGGTGGGCGACGAACTCGGGGGTCGGGTCCTCAGGAGCCGCGGCCGCCTCCTCGCGCAGCGTGACACCGAGCTGGTTGACGGCCTTGCCCTGGATGGTGAACAGCCGGGCCATCAGGGCGGGCGACTCCGTCATGACCTGCCGGAACCGGTCGTAGCCCTCGGTCAGCCCGACGTAGGCGTGCCGCTCGCGGATGTCCCGGCGCAGCTGCTCCACGATCGCCCGCGCCGCCGACTGGCCGGTCGCGCGCTCCCGTACGAGCCGGGAGGGGCGGTCGACGATCTCCTCCTCGCGGTCGACGAAGAGGTCCTCCTTGGCCGGGAAGTAGTTGTAGACCGTGTTCACGGAGACCTCGGCCGCCTCGGCGATCTCCGCGATCGTGACCGCCTCGAAGCCGCGCTCCATGAACAGCCCGGTCGCGACATCCGAGATGTGCTGCCTGGTCTGCCGCTTCTTCCGCTCCCTGAGCCCTTCCGCCATGCCCCCATCCTAGCTTCGCTGGGTCTGCTACATCTTTGGGGTCATTGCAAAATTTAAGTGACCCTGCTTTTCTTGGGCCATGCCAGTCATCACCACGAGCGGGCTCGCCCGCACCTTCCGGACCAAGCGCGGCCCCGTGGAGGCCGTCCGCGGCATCGACCTGACCGTGGAGGCCGGGGAGATCCTGGGGTTCCTCGGCCCCAACGGCGCGGGCAAGACCACCACGCTCCGCATGCTCACCACGCTGCTCCCGCCCACCGGCGGCACCGCCACGGTCGCCGGTCACGACCTCGCCACCGACCCGGCCGGGGTGCGCCGCCGCATCGGGTACGTCGCCCAGTCCGGCGGGGTCGACCTCACCGTCTCCGTACGGGAGGAACTCGTCACCCAGGGGCGCCTCTACCGGCTCCCCAAGGCCGAAGCCCTGGCCCGCGCCGACGAACTGGCCCACGACCTGGGCCTGACCGACCTGCTCGACCGCCCCTGCGCCGCGCTCTCCGGCGGGCAGCGGCGGCGGCTGGACATCGCGCTGGGCCTGGTCCACCGGCCCGGGATCCTGTTCCTGGACGAGCCGACGACGGGGCTGGACCCGGCCGCCCGCGCCGACCTGTGGGACCTGATCCGCCGCCTGCGCGCCGAGCACGGCACGACCGTCTTCCTGACCACCCACTACCTCGACGAGGCGGACGCCCTCGCCGACCGGCTCGTCATCGTCGACCAGGGCCGGGTGGCCGCCGAGGGCACGGCGAAGCGGCTCAAGACCGAGTACGGCGGCTCGCCGGACGCCACGCTCCAGGACACCTTCATCGCCATCACCGGGCGGCGCACCGCGCCGAACGACCCCGCCCCGCTCGCCCTCTGACCCCGGAAGAAGCCCTCATGTCTCACGTCGTCTCCGACACGGCCCTGATCTTCCGCCGTCACCTCCGCCAGACCCTGCGCTCCAAGCCCGCCATGGTCTTCGGCCTCGTCCAGCCGCTGCTGTTCCTGGTCTTCTTCGGCCCGCTGCTCACCGGCATACCGCTGGGCGGCGAGGGCGACTCCTGGCAGACCATCGTCCCCGGCATCCTCATCCAGCTCGGCATGTTCAGCGCCTCGTTCGCCGGGATCGGCATCATCTTCGAAAAGCGCATGGGCGTCATCGAGCGGATGCGGGTCACCCCGGTCAGCCGACTGGCCCTGCTCATGGGCCGGGTGCTCAAGGACGTCGTGCAGCTCCTGTTCCAGTCGGTGGTGGTCGTGCTCGTCGCCGTCGCCATGGGGCTGCGCGCGCCCGTGCCGGGCATCCTGATCGGCTTCGCGTTCGTCGCCGCGCTGACCATCTCGCTGGCCTCGCTCTCGTACGCACTGGCCATGCGCGTGGAGTCGCCGCAGGGCTTCGCCCCCGTCATCAACTCCGTCACCATGCCCGCGATGCTGCTCTCCGGCATCCTGCTGCCGATGTCGCTCGGCCCGCGCTGGCTCGACATCACCTCGCACTTCGTGCCGTTCCGCTACCTCGTGGACGGCGTACGGGCCGCCTTCGCCGGGGACTACGGGGACGGCAAGATCGGCCTCGCCTGCCTGGTCGCCACCGGGCTCGCCGCCGTCGCCCTCACCCTCGGAACCCGGCTCTTCCGGCAGGCCGGGGCGTAGCGGCTGCGCGTAGGCTCGGACTCATGGTCAATCTCACCCGCATCTACACGCGCACCGGGGACAAGGGCACCACCTCCCTCGGCGACATGAGCCGCACCGACAAGACCGACCTGCGGATCGCCGCGTACGCCGACGCGAACGAGGCGAACGCCGCGATCGGGGTGGCCATCGCACTGGGCTCGCTGCCTGCCGAGATCGCCGACGTCCTGGTCCGGGTCCAGAACGACCTGTTCGACGTGGGCGCCGACCTGTCCACCCCGGTGGTCGAGAACCCCGAGCATCCGCCGCTGCGGGTCGAGCAGACCTACATCGACAAGCTGGAGGCGGACTGCGACCGCTTCCTGGAGGACCTGGAGAAGCTGCGCAGCTTCATCCTCCCCGGCGGTACGCCCGGCGCGGCCCTGCTGCACCAGGCGTGCACGGTCGTACGGCGCGCGGAGCGCGCCACGTGGGCGGCCTTCGCCGTCCACGGCGACACGATGAACCCTCTCACCGCCACCTACCTCAACCGCCTCTCGGACCTCCTCTTCATCCTGGCCCGCGCGGCCAACAAGGAGGTGGGCGACGTCCTCTGGGTCCCCGGCGAAAACCGCTAGAACCGCTGGCGCGGGGCCTCCCCCACCCCGCCCCTTCCCGAAACCGGGGGCAAGCCCCCGGACCCCGGCCGTTTGAGGCCCCGCCGGAGACACGTGAGGTCCAGCGCGACTCCTACGAGCCCGGGAGTGCCCGGCACACAGCCCCATTGGAGGGGCGCGCGACCCCAGCCGGGGGGCGGGGGGCGCAACCCCGGCGGGCCCCGGGAACGCAACCCCGGCCGTGCCCCGGCGAGGGCGGAGGCACAGCCCCGGTGGGAGCCCAGAGGCCCAGCCCCAACGAAGCCCCGCCGAAGACGAAGGCACAACCCCAGCCCGGGCGCGAGGGCACAACCCCCGCGGGCCCCGGGGCGCAGCCCACAGCCGAGGGCCAAGAGCGCAGCCCCGGCGGGCCCGGGGCGGAGCCCCAACGGGGTCGGAGGCGCAGCCTCCAACCGGGGCCCGGGCAACCTAGAGCGAGGCCCCAGGTGCGCAACCCAACCAGCGCCGAGCGGCGCACCCCCAGCGAGGGCCCAACCCCGAGCAGGGCCAGGGGCGCAGCCCCAGCCGGGGTCCAGGGGCGGAGCACCCGGGTTCGGGAAGGGGCGGGGTGGGGGCTACCTCGCGTTCGACCTCGCGGGTTCCTGCTTCGGCCAGAGGGTGTAGCACAGGGCGATGATCACGTTGATGCCGATCACGAACAGCATCTTCGTCTGCCACTCGCGCAGCGAGCCGATGTCGCCGTCGTCGCCGACGTACCAGACCGCGCCCTGGAGCAGCGCCATCGCGATGAGCGCCGCCAGGATCCAGCGGGCGGCGGTCTTCCATTCGTGGGCCGCCCGCGCCATGCCGTACTTCGGCGGCTTCACCGGCGGCGGGCCGTCGAAGAAGCGGTGGGCCACCCGGGCGTCGACCCACTTGATCGTCTGGTGGCCCAGGGCGACCGAGAAGCCGATGTAGGCCGCGGCGATCCCGTGCCGCATGTCCGGTTCGGCGCCGTTCTTGAGGTCGATCGCGGTCGCCACGAACAGCACCAGCTCCAGCATCGGTTCACACAGCAGCACGGCCACACTCGCGCGCGGCATCTTGGCCACGTACCGCAGCGCCAGCCCCACGGCCAGCAGCACCCAGAAGCCGACCTCACAGGCGATGATCAGCGCGACAATCACGGTTTCGCTCCTCTCGTTTTCTCCTCTCTCACCGTTCCGTGCGATCCGGGCGTCCGCCTCGTCGCGGGCGACGAGACGCGGCTGCATCCTTCGATGTACGCCGCGCGCCCGCAGGACCGACCCGGAGGGGAGGACCGCGCCCCGCGCCGCGTGCTGTGATGGAGCCATGCCTTCCCGCCCGCACCGCGACGACATGCTGATCGGCCTCGCCGGGGTGCTCGGCGGGCTGCTGCTGTGGACGCTGGGGCTGCACAACAATCCGCCGTTCTTCGGTACGCCCCAGTGGCTGGGGCTGGTCGCCCTGGTCGTCATCTCGGGGGCGGAGCTGCTGCGGCGTACGGCGCCGGTCGCGGGGCTCGGCATCGGGACCGCCGCCGTGGCCGCGGACTTGTGCAGCGGTGGGCTCGCCGCGACGCTCCTGATGTACACGGACCTGATCTACGCGTGCGTCATGTACGGCACCCCCGCCACCGCCCGCCGCGTACCGCGCCTGTGCCTGCTGGTCACGGCGCTGGCGACGGCGGTGCCGCTGGCGGTCGTCCAGGAGCCCGAGACGCTGCTGATCGGCATGCTCGTCGCGGTGTTCACCATCAGCCCGGCATGGACCGGGGTGCTGGTCCGTGGCCACCGGGAGGAGGCCGAGGCCGCCCGTCTGGAGGCCGAACGCGTCGCGCTGCTCGTGGAGTTGGACCGCCGGGAGGCGGTCACCGCGGAGCGTTCCCGAATGGCCCGCGAGCTGCACGACATGGTGGCCAACCACCTCTCCGCCATCGCCATCCACTCCACCGCCGCCCAGTCCCTCAAGGACCCGGCCGCCACGGAGGAGGCACTCGGCGTCATCCGGGAGAACAGCGTGCGCGGGCTCGCCGAGATGCGGCGGCTGATCGGTCTGCTGCGCGACGCGCGCGACGGCGAGGAGCAGACGGCGCCCGCACCCACCCTCGACGCCCTGGACGCCCTGCTGGAGCAGGCCAGGACGGCCAGCACCCCCGGCGGCCAGGACTTCGTCCTGTACGACGAGCGCCCGGCGGGCTCCGCCGCGCTGCCCGCCCCGGTCGAGCTCGCCGCGTACCGCATCGTCCAGGAGTCCCTGACCAACGCCCTCAAGCACGCCGGGCCGGGCAAGGTGGACGTGACGCTGGCGCATCCCGGCGGCGGTACGGACGGTGCGCTGGAGGTCAGCGTGGTCAGCCCGTACGGCGAGCGCCCCGCGCCGCGGGCGCCCGGCTCCGGCACCGGGCTGATCGGGATGCGGGAACGCGTCACACTGCTCGGCGGCACCCTCGACGCGGGCCCCGCCCCCGGCCCCTCCGGCACGGTGTGGCGGGTCCGGGCCGCCCTGCCGCTGGGGGACGAGCCATGACGACCACCCACGACAGCGCAGGAGCCGCGGTGAATCAGCTACACCCCACGCCGGAGACGACGCCGGGACCCATCCGGGTGCTCGTCGCCGAGGACCAGGCCGCGGTGCGCTCCGGGCTCGTGCTCATCCTGCGGTCGGCGCCCGGCATCGAGGTGGTCGGCGAGGCCACCGACGGCGAACAGGCCGTGGCGCGGGCCCGGGAGCTGCGGCCCGACGTGGTGCTGATGGACGTCCAGATGCCCCGGCTCGACGGGGTCTCCGCGACCCGGCAGGTGGTCGCCGAGGGGCTGGCCGATGTCCTGGTGCTGACCACGTTCGACCTGGACGAGTACGTCTTCGGGGCGCTGCGCGCCGGGGCGGCCGGGTTTCTGCTCAAGGACAGCGACGCGGCGCGGCTGGTCGAGGCGGTCCGTACGGTCGCGGACGGCGAGGGGCTGATCGCGCCCGCGGTGACCCGTCGGCTGATCGCGGAGTTCGCCAAGGGGGCAAGGGGAACGGCGGCCGATCCCTCGGTGCTCGCCGCGCTCACCCCGCGCGAGCGCGAGGTGCTGGGCGCGCTGGGCCGGGGGATGTCGAACGCGCAGATCGCGGGCCATCTCACCATGGCGGAGGCGACGGTGAAGACCCACGTCAGCCGGTTGCTCGCCAAGCTGGAGCTGCGCAGCCGGGTCCAGGCGGCCGTCCTGGCCCAGGAGTTGGGGGTGTGAGACGGGGCGCTACGCGACGTTGACGCGCTGGCCGGGCGGGGCGGCCTCCAGCCAGGCCAGGAAGCCGGTCAGGGCGTCCTCGCTCATCGCCAGCTCCAGCCGCGTACCGGTGTGCCGACAGGCCAGGATCACCGCGTCGGAGAGCAGGGCCAGCTCTTCCTCGCCCTTGGGGGTACGCCGCTCCAGCACCTCGATCGAGGCGCGCTCAAGCGTCCGCCGAGGGCGGTACGCGTACGAGAAGACCCGGAACCATTCGATCCGGTCACCGTTGTAGCGGGCGATGCCGTACACCCACCCCTTGCCGCTGGGCTCCGCCTCGGATCCGGGCGCGCCCCAGCGCATCGAACAGTCGAAGGTGCCGCCGGACCGCTGGATCAGCCGCCGCCGCAGCCCGAAGACGAAGAGTCCCGCCACCACCAGCGCGACGACCACGCCGCTCACAAGCAGAGCGAGGACCATCTTCACCGACCTCCTCGCCTCATCCGGAAAAACCGCACCTGCATCGCCTCAGCCGCGGACCGCTGAAGAGGAACTCCAGCGAGGTCCGCGGCTGAGGCTTTCCGACCGTACGTGACAGGCTCAGTGCACTCCCGCCACCGCACGCAGCCGGACGTCGGCGCGCCGCTCGGCGGCGGCGTCCGCCGCCGACTTGGCGCGCTCCAGCGCCCGCTCCGCGCGCTTGACATCGATCTCGTCGGACAACTCCGCGACCTCGGCCAGCAGCGAGAGCTTGTCGTCGGAGAAGGAGATGAACCCGCCGTGCACCGCGGCGAGGACCGTTCCGCCGTCACTCGTACGGATGGTCACCGGGCCGGACTCCAGCACACCGAGCAGCGGCTGGTGGCCGGGCATGACGCCGATGTCACCCGATGTGGTGCGCGCGATGACCAAGGTGGCCGTGCCGGACCAGACACTACGGTCCGCCGCGACCATCTCGACGTGCAGCTCAGCAGCCAACGTGGCTCCTCGGGTCTGAATCCTGCCGGGGACGACAGGGCTTTCGTCAAAGAATAACGGGCGTGCGGAGAGGGGCGGGACCGGGCCCACCCCTCTCCTCAGACTACGGGGCTCAGGAGACGCCCAGCTCCTTGGCCTTGGCCTTCAGGTCGTCCAGGCCACCGCACATGAAGAACGCCTGCTCGGGGAAGTGGTCGTACTCGCCGTCGGCGATCGCGTTGAACGCGGCGATCGACTCGTCCAGCGGCACGTCCGATCCGTCGAGACCGGTGAACTGCTTCGCCGCGTGGGTGTTCTGCGACAGGAAGCGCTCGATGCGGCGGGCGCGGAAGACGGTGAGCTTGTCCTCTTCGCCCAGCTCGTCGATGCCCAGGATGTTGATGATGTCCTGGAGGTCCTTGTACTTCTGCAGGATCGACTTCACGCGCGAGGCGCAGTCGTAGTGGTCCTGCGAGATGTAGC
This sequence comes from Streptomyces sp. NPDC040405, assembly GCF_055595765.1. Classification (NCBI taxonomy): domain Bacteria; kingdom Bacillati; phylum Actinomycetota; class Actinomycetes; order Kitasatosporales; family Streptomycetaceae; genus Streptomyces; species Streptomyces sp. NPDC040405. The sequence continues at coordinate 1,147,664 of NZ_JBVIVI010000002.1, read as the reverse complement.
GCGGGTCCAGGATCCGGGACGTCGAGTCCAGCGGGTCCACCGCCGGGTAGATGCCCTTCTCCGAGATCGGCCGGGAGAGCACCGTGGTCGCGTCGAGGTGCGCGAAGGTGGTCGCCGGGGCCGGGTCGGTGAGGTCGTCCGCGGGGACGTAGATCGCCTGCATCGAGGTGATCGAGTGACCACGGGTCGAGGTGATGCGCTCCTGGAGGATGCCCATCTCGTCGGCCAGGTTCGGCTGGTAGCCCACCGCGGAGGGCATGCGGCCGAGCAGGGTCGAGACCTCGGAACCGGCCTGGGTGAAGCGGAAGATGTTGTCGATGAAGAACAGCACGTCCTGCTTCTGCACATCGCGGAAGTACTCCGCCATGGTCAGACCGGCCAGGGCGACGCGCAGACGGGTGCCCGGGGGCTCGTCCATCTGACCGAAGACCAGCGCGGTCTGCGGGAGCACGCCGGACTCGGCCATCTCCTCGATGAGGTCGTTGCCCTCACGGGTGCGCTCGCCGACACCGGCGAACACGGAAACGCCCTCGTGCAGCTTGGCCACACGCATGATCATTTCCTGGATGAGGACGGTCTTGCCGACGCCCGCGCCGCCGAACAGGCCGATCTTGCCGCCCTTGACGTACGGGGTCAGCAGGTCGACGACCTTCAGGCCGGTCTCGAACATCTCGGTCTTGGACTCGAGCTGGTCGAAGGCCGGGGCCTTGCGGTGGATCGCCCAGCGCTCGGTGACCTCGGACTCGGCCTCCGGCTCGTTGAGGATCTGCCCGAGGGTGTTGAACACCCGACCCTTGGTGACGTCGCCGACCGGCACGGTGATGCCGCTGCCGGTGTCGGTCACCGGGGCCTGGCGGACCAGGCCGTCGGTGGGCTGCATGGAGATGGAGCGCACCAGGCCCTCGCCGAGGTGCTGCGCGACCTCGAGCGTCAGGGTCTTCTTCGCCCCGTCCTGGGCCGGGTCGGCGATCTCGACGGTCAGTGCGTTGTAGATCTCCGGCATCGCGTCGACGGGGAACTCCACGTCGACGACCGGGCCGATGACCCGCGCGACGCGGCCCGTCGCCGTGGCCGTCTCAACAGTGGTGGTCATATTGTCAGTCACTCCCCGCAGAGGCGTCGGCCAGAGCGCTCGCGCCACCGACGATCTCGCTGATTTCCTGGGTGATGTCGGCCTGGCGGGCCGCGTTGGCAAGCCGCGTGAGCGACTTGATGAGCTCGTCGGCATTGTCGGTCGCCGACTTCATCGCCCGCCGGGTGGCCGCGTGCTTGGAGGCGGCGGCCTGCAGCAGAGCGTTGTAGATCCGAGCCTCGACGTACCGCGGCAGCAGGGCGTCCAAGACGTCCTCGGCCGACGGCTCGAACTCGAAGAGCGGGAGGATCTCGCCCTTCTTCTGCTGCTCCTCCGCCTTCTCCTCGAGGCTGAGCGGCAGCAGCCGGTCCTGGACCGGGGTCTGCGTCAGCATCGAGACGAACTCGGTGGACACGATGTGCAGCTCGTCCACGCCGCCGTCGGCCGTCTCCTGGAGCACGGCCTCGATCAGCGGTCCGGCGATCTTCTTGGCGTCGGCGTAGGTCGGGTTGTCGGTGAAGCCCGTCCACGACTCCGTGACCTTGCGCTCACGGAAGGTGTAGTAGGCGACGCCCTTGCGGCCGACGATGTAGGTGTCGACCTCCTTGCCCTCACCGGTGAGCCGCTCGGTGAGCTGCTCGGCCGACTTGATGACGTTGGAGGAGTAGCCGCCCGCGAGCCCGCGGTCGCTCGTGATGAGCAGCACCGCGGCGCGGGTCGGGCTCTGGGACTCCGTGGTCAGCGCGTGCTTGGTGGTGGAGCCCTTGGCCACGGCGCCGACCGCGCGGGTCAGCTCGGTGGCGTACGGGGTCGACGCCGCCACCTGCCGCTGCGCCTTGACGACGCGCGAGGCGGCGATCATCTCCATCGCCTTGGTGATCTTCTTGGTCGCGGAGACGGACTTGATCCGCCTCTTGTAGACCTTGACCTGGGCACCCATACTCAGCCCTCGCCCAGCAGCTTGCCGTCCGAGGTCTCGAACTGCTTCTTGAAACCGTCGACGGCCTCGCCGAGCGCCTCGATCGTGTCGGCGGACATCTTGCCGCCCTCGACGATGCTGGTCAGCAGACCCTTGTGCTCGCGGTGCAGGTAGTCCAGCAGCTCACGCTCGAAGCGGCGGACGTCCTCGACGGGCACGTCGTCCATCTTGCCGTTGGTGCCGGACCAGACGGAGACGATCTCGTCCTCGGTGGAGAACGGGGCGTACTGGCCCTGCTTCAGCAGCTCGACCATGCGCGCACCGCGCTCCAGCGACGCCTTCGAGGCCGCGTCCAGGTCGGAACCGAAGGCGGCGAACGCCTCCAGCTCGCGGTACTGGGCGAGGTCCACGCGGAGTCGGCCGGAGACCTGGCGCATCGCCTTGTGCTGCGCGGAGCCACCGACTCGGGAGACCGAGATACCGACGTTCAGGGCCGGGCGCTGACCGGCGTTGAACAGGTCGGACTCCAGGAAGCACTGACCGTCGGTGATGGAGATGACGTTGGTCGGAATGAACGCCGACACGTCGTTCGCCTTGGTCTCGACGATCGGCAGACCGGTCATCGAGCCGGAGCCCATCTCGTCGGAGAGCTTGGCGCAGCGCTCCAGCAGCCGGGAGTGCAGGTAGAAGACGTCACCCGGGTAGGCCTCACGGCCCGGCGGGCGGCGCAGCAGCAGCGACACGGCGCGGTACGCGTCGGCCTGCTTGGACAGGTCGTCGAAGACGATCAGGACGTGCTTGCCCTGGTACATCCAGTGCTGGCCGATGGCCGAGCCGGTGTAGGGGGCCAGGTACTTGAAGCCCGCCGGGTCGGACGCCGGGGCGGCGACGATCGTCGTGTACTCCAGGGCGCCGGCCTCTTCCAGCGCGCCGCGCACGGACGCGATGGTGGAGCCCTTCTGGCCGACGGCGACGTAGATGCAGCGGACCTGCTTCTTCGGGTCACCGGAGCGCCAGTTGTCACGCTGGTTGATGATCGTGTCGACGCAGAGCGCGGTCTTGCCGGTCTGCCGGTCGCCGATGACCAGCTGACGCTGGCCGCGGCCGATCGGGGTCATGGCGTCGACGGCCTTGTAGCCGGTCTCCATCGGCTCGTGAACCGACTTGCGGTCCATGACCGTGGGGGCCTGCAGTTCGAGGGCGCGGCGGCCCTCGGTCTCGATCTCGCCGAGGCCGTCGATCGGGTTGCCCAGCGGGTCGACGACGCGGCCGAGGTAGCCCTCGCCGACAGCTACCGAGAGGACCTCGCCGGTGCGGTGCACCTGCTGGCCCTCCTCGATGCCGCTGAACTCGCCGAGGACAACGGCACCGATCTCGCGCTCCTCGAGGTTGAGGGCGAGGCCGAGGGTGCCGTCCTCGAACTTCAGCAGTTCGTTCGCCATGGCCGAGGGAAGACCCTCGACCCTCGCGATGCCGTCGCCGGCAACGCTGACCGTACCGACCTCCTCGCGCGAGGCCGCGTCCGGCTTGTACGCCTGGACAAAGTTCTCCAGCGCGTCCCGGATCTCCTCCGGCCGGATCGTGAGCTCCGCCATCTGGGTTCCCTGCTCTCCTTGTTGGGCCCGAAGTAAGTGACTACGGCCCAACTCGGGCCGCTTACATGCTTGTTGAGTTGGTGGCTGGGTCAGCCGGCCATCCGTCGGCTCGCCTCGCCGAGGCGGTCCGCGATGGTCCCGTTGATGACCTCGTCGCCGATGCGCACCTCGACCCCGCCGAGGACCTCCGGGTCCACATCAAGGTTGAGGTGCACCTTGTGTCCGTACAGCTTCGCCAGGGCGGCGCCGAGGCGCTCCTTCTGCTGGTCGCCGAGCGGCACCGCCGAGGTGACGATCGCGACCATCCGGTCCCGGCGCGCCGCGGCGAGCCTGGACAGCTCGTCGAGACCCGCCTCCAGGCTACGTCCGCGCGGCTGGGTCACAAGACGCACGACAAGCCGCTCGGTGACCCGGTCGGCCCGGCCGCCCAGCAGCTCGCCGACCAGCCCGGCCTTGGCCGTACCGGTCGCGCGCCGGTCGGCCAGCGCCGACCGCAGCTCGGACGAGGAGGAGACGATCCGGCCGAACCGGAACAGCTCGTCCTCCACGTTGTCCAGCGTGCCGGCCCGCTGGGCCGCCACCAGGTCGGCGCTGCTCGCCAGCTCCTCGACCGCGTCCGCGAGGTCGCGCGAGCGCGACCAGCGGGAGCGGACCATGCCGGAGACCAGGTCGATGACCTCGCCGCCGACCTGCCCGCTCAGCAGGCGCTGGGCCAGTTCGGCCTTGGCCTCGCCGGACTGCGCCGGGTCGGTGAGGACCCGGCGCAGCGAGACCTCACGGTCGAGCAGCGCGGTGACGGCGGCCAGCTCGTCGGCGGCAACGCCCGCGTCGACGGACGTGTTGTCCGTCAGCGCGTCGAAGCGCTCGCGCGCGGCTGCCAGAGCCTCCCTGCTCGCTCCGTTCATCGTCCGGCCTCGGCCTTCGAGTCGTCGGCCGCCTTGGCCTCGAGGTCGTCGAGGAAGCGGTCGATGGTGCGGCTCTGCCGGGCGACGTCCTCGAGGGACTCGCCGACGATCTTCCCGGCCAGGTCGGTGGCGAGCTTGCCCACGTCCTGGCGCAGGGCCGTACCGGCCTGCTTGCGCTCTGCCTCGATCTGGGCGTGCCCGGCCGCGACGATCTCGTCGCGCTGCCGCTGACCCTCCGCGCGCATCTCAGCGATGAGCGCGGCACCCTGCTCCTGCGCCTCCTGGCGCAGGCGGGCGGCCTCGTGACGGGCGTCGGCGAGCTGGGCGCGGTAGTCCTCGAGGACCTGCTGGGCCTCGGCCTGAGTTGCCTCGGCCTTCTCCATTCCGCCCTCGATCGCCTCGCGACGCTCGTCCAGAACACGGTTGATGTTCGGGAGGAGCTTCTTGGCGAAGAAGATGAAAACGATGGCGAAGGCGATCAGGCCGATGACAAGCTCTGGGATCGGCGGGATGAGCGGGTTCTGCTGCTCCTCCGCCAGGTGTACCAGGGCGTTCACATCATTGCCTTTCGTCGGATACGGCTGGGCTTACGCCGCGTCGTCAGCTGGACGGGTAGACGAACGGCATAACCAGACCGATCAGGGCCAGCGCCTCACAGAGCACGAAGCCGAGGATCTGGTTGGCACGGATCAGACCGGCGGCCTCGGGCTGGCGGGCCATGGCCTGGGTGCCGTTACCGAAGATGATGCCGACGCCGACACCGGGGCCGATCGCGGCGAGACCGTAGCCGATCGAGCCGAGGTTGCCCTTGAGCTGGACAGCGGCGAGGGACGTCTCGAGAGCGGACATGCCGTTTCTTCCTTCTCTTTCACGGACCGGTGGGGGTTGGCCACCGGACGCCCTTTAGGACGGGAGCTGACTGGGTGCTCAGTGATGCTCGGCGAGAGCGCCCTGGATGTAGTTACAGGCCAGCAGGACGAAGACGTACGCCTGAAGGGCCTGAATGAAAAGCTCGAAGGCGGTCAGCAGGATGGTCATCGCGAACGAGATGCTCGCGTAGGCGATCCCGATGCCGTTCAGCAGGTACCAGCTGGCGATCGTGAAGATCAGCAGCAGGACGTGTCCGGCGAACATGTTGGCGAAGAGCCGGACGGCGTGGGTGAAGGGCCGGATGATCAGGTTGGAGAGCAGCTCCAGCGCCATGACCACCGGCAGAACCCCGCCGAGCGACTTGTCGTAGCCGGAGATGTTCTTCCAGCCACCGACGAAGCCGTGCTTCTTGAAGGTGAGGCTGACCCAGAGGATGTAGACGATCGCCGCGAGTCCCGCCGGGAAGGCGATGACCGACGTCACCGGGAACTGGGCCAGCGGAATCACGGACCAGAGGTTCATGATCCAGATGAAGAAGAACAGGGAAACCATGAGGGGGACGTACTTGTCGCCCTCCTTCTTCCCCAGGGCCTCGTAGACGACGCCGCGGCGTACGAAGTCGTAGCCCGCCTCGCCGACCATCTGGAGCTTGCCGGGGACGACCTTGGCCTTCCCGAAGGCGGCCCAGAAGAACGCCACGACGACGATGGTCCCCAGGAAGGCCAGCAGCATCGGCTTGTTGAGCTCGAAGCCGCCGATCGTCGCGATCGGCTCGAACGTGAACGAGTGAAGCCCTGGGGCCGGGAAGCCGCACCCGTCGAAGATGTGGCAATCGGTCTCGAAGGCGAGCGTCTGGTCAGGACTCACCGCGAGCTCCTTCAGCGTGGCGCATGGGTACGGCAACCTCGTTGTGTCGGCGCGGGGCATTGCCGCGGAACGGCACTGGACGTCTTGCGAATGTGGGGGCGGCTTGTCGGCGCAAGCCAGCGGTCATGGTGGGCAGCAGCTGCATGGGCGGCCGATTCCGTCCCGTGGATTCCGGGGGTTCAGCCACCTGCGCCCGCTGTGCCTCAGATGGCACCGGACGATAGCAGGTGAGCGTGTGTGCTCTTATACCGGCCCTACAGATCACGACGGGTGCCCGGCAGGGGAGGCATTCTTCTCCCCCGCGGGCTTCCGTTCGTCCTCGGCTTCCGGCTGCACGTAAAGAATCTTGGCCTTCATGTGTGCGCGGGTCTGCGCGGCAACCCACGTCAGCGTCGCGGCGAGCAGCGCGGCCGCGAAGGCCCTGGTGTTGAACAGGGTGGTGTCCTTGAAGACGGCGAGCGCGACCGCGATCAGCAGGAACTGCACCGCGAAGAGCGCGAGCCCCATCATCTGGAAGAGATGCGGCATGTACTTCGCCGTCCGCTGCAGCACGATCAGGTCGACTGTCATGACCGCAACCACAAGGACCGTGCCGAAGACGGCTCCCAACACACCCTTGCCACCGGCGAGCACACCACTGAGCACGGCTGCGACAACGCCGACCACAGCGGTGGGCACGGCGCAACTGAGCAGCGTTCTGGCGTCGTTGGACTGCATGAAGGGTTTCTCCGGCAAGAGTCGGAAGCAACGATTCGTCGTGGACGAGCGTATCCCCGGGGACAGAGGGAACCTCGCGACGAAGAGCCGTCGCACTGCGGCCCCTCGGCTCTAAGCACCGGGTTTAGTGAACGGTATCACAAACTATTTGATGAGGTCTTTACCCGTCCAGTGTGCTGCACGTCACACGAGTGGGTTACAGCGAGTGTAGGGATTTGACGCGCTGCGTCGCCGCTACTGCGGAGTTCCGATCCTCCTGCGGTGGGTGAAACGGGACCGGTCGCCGATGGCGGTGGCGCCGTTGAGTCCGGCCGGAACCGGCTCGGGCTCGGCCACCTCCGGCTGCTCGGGCCGCCCGGTCGCGTCCGGCTGCTCGGACTGCTCCGGCGAAACCACCTGCGCGACCTCGGCGGACGGGACCGGCTCGGCCGCCGCGGGCTGCGCGGTCGCGGCCCGGCGCCGGTAGCGGGGCGGTACGAACGCCTCCGCCCACCGCGGTACGCGCGGAGTGAACCGCGGCAGCAGCAACAGCACCAGCCCCACCGCGCTCAGCACGACGATCGCGAGCACGAACCACACACCCGCCGAGTTCACCGAGTACGCGACCGCGCCGAAGGCGATCAGCGCCGACCAGAAGTACATGATCAGCACGGCCCGGCTGTGCGAGTGGCCGATCTCCAGCAGCCGGTGGTGCAGATGGCCGCGGTCCGCCGCGAACGGCGACTGGCCCCGCCAGGTGCGCCGGACGATGGCGAGCACCAGGTCCGCGAAGGGCACCGCGATGACGGTGAGCGGCAGCAGCAGCGGAATGTAGACCGGCACGGTGGCGTGCACCGCGGCCGTCTCGGATCCGGCGAACAGCTTCATCGCGTCCGGGTCCACCTGGCCCGTGATCGAGATCGCCCCCGCCGCGAGCACCAGCCCGATGAGCATCGAGCCCGAATCGCCCATGAAGATCCGCGCGGGATGGGCGTTGTGCGGCAGGAAGCCCAGGCACATGCCCATGAGGACGGCGGCGAACAGGGTCGCGGGGGCGGCGGCCTCCAGCCCGTAGCCGAACCAGATGCGGTACGCGTACATGAAGAACGCGGCGGCGGCGATGCACACCATGCCGGACGCCAAACCATCAAGCCCGTCAACGAAGTTGACGGCGTTGATGGTGATGACGACCAGAGCCACCGTCAGCAGCGTGCCCTGCCAGGGCGTCAGGGAGACCGGGCCCACACCGGGCACCGGGAGCCACAGGATGGTCAGACCCTGGAGCACCATCACACCGGCGGCGATCATCTGGCCGCCCAGCTTGATCAGCGCGTCCACGCCCCACTTGTCGTCCAGCACCCCGAGCAGCCAGATGAGCCCGGCGCCGGAGAGCAGCGCGCGCGGCTCGTTGGACGTCTCGAAGACGTCCTTGAGGTTGGTGAGGTGAGCGGCCACCAGCAACCCCGCGCAGAGCCCGCCGAACATGGCGATGCCTCCGAGCCGCGGAGTGGGCTCACGGTGCACATCGCGCGCGCGGATCTCCGGCATCGCACCAGCGGCGATGGCGAATTTCCGCACCGGCCCGGTGAGCAGATACGTCACCGCGGCCACGATGCACAGAGTCAGCAGGTATTCACGCACCTATTCCCCAGACGTCGCGAGGCAGATCAGGGCCACACCCTAGGAGACCTCACCCTAGCCTGCTCCGGTTCCCGGTGTGCCCGGGACCGGCAGCGGCACAGGTGCTGCGATACGCGCACCGTGGGCACCCTCACACTAGCCCGAAGGGCCGAACTTGATCACAGCGGATGCCGCACACGCTCACGGTGGATACGGCGGAAAAGCGGCGGCCAGTTCGCCGACCTCCGCGCGCACCCCGCGCGTCCGGGGCGCCTCCTCGTCCTCGCGCAGGGCAATCATCAGCAGCGCGCCGATCCGCTCCATCTCCGCCTCCCCCATGCCCTGCGTCGTCACCGCCGCGCTGCCCAGCCGCAGCCCCCTGACGCAGCCGCCGGGTTCGGTGGCGGAGGCCAGCGCGCAGGTGTCCAGGATGATCCCGGCGGCCGCGCAACGGGCCTTCGCCGTACGGCCGTCCAGCCCCAGCGGGGACACGTCGACGGTGATCATATGGGTGTCGGTGCCTCCGGTGGCCACCGTCAGCCCCGCCGCCGCCAGCCCGTCCGCGAGGGTGCGCGCGTTGGCGACGACCTGCCGGGCGTACGCGGCGAACGCGGGCGTGGCGGCCTCGCCGAACGCCACCGCCTTGGCCGCCACGGTGTGCATCTGGGCGCCGCCCTGAGTGAAGGGGAACACGGCGCGGTCGACCCGCTCGGCCAGCTCCGCGCCGCACAGCAGCATTCCGCCGCGCGGCCCGCGCAGCACCTTGTGTGTGGTGGCGCACACCACATCCGCGTACGGCACCGGGCTCGGCGCCGCCTTCCCCGCCACCAGGCCGATGGGGTGCGCGGCGTCGGCGACGAGGTACGCGTCCACCTCGTCGGCGACCTCGCGGAAGGCGGCGTAGTCCAGATGCCGGGGGTACGAGATCGAGCCGCACACGATCGCCTTCGGACGGTGGGCGAGCGCCAGCTCGCGCAGCCGGTCGTAGTCGATCAGCCCGGTGGCCGGGTCGACGCCGTAGCCGATGAAGCGGAACCAGCGGCCGGAGAAGTTCGCCGGGGAGCCATGGGTGAGGTGGCCGCCGTGCGGCAGCGCCATCGCCAGCACGGTGTCGCCGGGCCGCAGCAGCGCCGCGTACGCGGCGAGCACCGCGGAGGAGCCCGAATGCGGCTGCACATTGGCGTGGCTCGCGCCGAACAGCGCCGTCGCCCGGCTCTGGGCCACCCGCTCGGCGACGTCCACCAGCTCGCAGCCGCCGTGGTGGCGGGCCCCGGGGTAGCCCTCGGCGTACTTGTTGGCCAGCGGCGAGGCCAGGGCGGCCAGTACGGCCCGCGAGGTGTGGTTCTCCGCGGCGATCAGCTGCAGACTGCCCCGGACGCGCTCCGACTCGCTCATGATGATCCCGGCCAGCTCGGGGTCCTGCCGGGCCAGCTCGCCGAAGTCGGGCCCCCACGGAACCGCGCTGACGGCCATCGCGTGCTCACATTCGTCGGGCGTCACCCCCAATGTAGGCCCGCGACCGAAGCGGCGCGCGCCGCGGCCGGGGCCACGGGGGCGGCGACGGGGCCTACGCGGGGGCCGGGACTCCCGTGAGCGCGGTGACGACCGGGTCCAGCGCCTGGTTGATCTCGTCGCCGATGGAGCGGAAGAAGGTGATGGGCGCCCCGTAGGGGTCGTGCACCTCGTCCGCCTCCTCGGTCGGCGCGAGCAGCCAGCCGCGCAGCGCGGCCGCGGCCTGAACCAGGGAGCGGGCGCGCTCGACCACGCCGCCCGCCTCCTCCGGATCGGGCAGCGTCGCGGGGTCTATGGCCCGTACCAGCCGGGTGAACTCCTTGAGCGTGAAGGTGCGCAGGCCCGCCGAGTGGCCCATCGAGATGACCTGGGCCCGGTGGTCCCGGGTCGCGGTCAGCACGAGGTCGGCGCGGATGACGTGCTCGTCCAGCAGCTCCCGGCCGAGGAAGCCGTCCGGGTCGGCGCCGAAGTCGGTCAGGACGGTGGCGGCGTGCGCCTCCATCGGCGCGCCCTCGTGGCCCCAGGTGCCCGCGCTCTCCACGATCAGCCCGCTGGTGCGGGCGGTGCCGAGCCGGTGGGTGAGGGCATGCCGGGTCAGCCGCTCGGTGATCGGCGAGCGGCAGACGTTGCCGGTGCTGACGTGGAGGATGCGGAACGAGGTCTCGGCGTGCTTCGCACGGTGTTCCGCTATGCCACGGCCCGTCTCAGGGGCTGTCAATTCGCCACCTCGAGGTCGGGTACGACCTCACGGAGCTGCTCGGCGGAGAGCGCGCCCGCACGCAGCAGCACCGGGACCTTGCCGGTGACGTCGACGATGGAGGAGGGCACCGCGGCGGGGGTGGGGCCGCCGTCGAGGTAGACCGAGACGGAGTCCCCCAGCATGTCCTGGGCGGCGTCGCAGTCCTGCGGGGACGGGTGTCCCGTGAGGTTGGCGCTGGAGACCGCCATCGGGCCGAAGTCGGTCAGCAGCTCGATCGCGACCGGGTGCAGCGGCATCCGTACCGCGACGGTGCCCCGGGTCTCGCCCAGGTCCCAGGTCAGCGACGGCTGGTGCCGGGCGACGAGGGTGAGGGCGCCGGGCCAGAAGGCGTCGACCAGCTCCCAGGCCATCTCGGAGAAGTCGGTGACCAGGCCGTGGAGGGTGTTCGGGGAACCGACCAGGACGGGGGTCGGCATGTTGCGGCCCCGGCCCTTGGCCTCCAGCAGATCGCCGACCGCCTCCGCGCTGAAGGCGTCCGCACCGATCCCGTAGACGGTGTCGGTGGGCAGCACGACCAGTTCGCCGCGGCGGACGGCGGACGCGGCCTCGCGCAGGCCGGTCTTGCGGTCGGTCGCGTCCCCGCAGTCGTATCGCCGTGCCATTTAACGGTCCTCCTCGTACGTGGCCAGTGTGTGGTGCGGTGCCGCGGTCACGGCATGGCCTTCCGCGCGGTGGCGAATCGGGGCCGTTTGTTCAGGTCGGGGTGGTCGGCGGCGTCCGCCCAGCCACGCTCCTCCGTGAAGATCCACGGCACCTGGCCGCCCTGGGTGTCTGCGTGTTCGATGACGACGACGCCGCCCGGCCGCAGCAGCCGGTGGGCCGTGCGCTCCAGGCCGCGGATCACATCGAGGCCGTCCTCACCGGAGAAGAGCGCGAGCTGGGGGTCGTGGTCGCGCGCCTCCGGCGCCACGTACTCCCACTCGGTCAGCGGGATGTACGGGGGGTTGCTGATGACGAGGTCCACCTGCCCGTCCAGCTCGGGCAGGGCCGTCAACGCGTCTCCTCGCTGGAGAACGACGCGGGACCCCTCGACGTTCTTGCGGGCCCACAGGAGAGCACCCTCGTCCAGCTCCACGGCGTGCACCCGGGAGCGGGGCACCTCCTGCGCGAGGGCCAGCGCGATGGCGCCGGAGCCGGTACACAGGTCCACGATGAGGGGTTCGACGACGTCCATGGCCCGGACCGCGTCTATGGCCCAGCCGACGACCGACTCGGTCTCCGGCCGGGGGACGAAGACGCCGGGGCCCACCTGGAGTTCCAGGTAGCGGAAGAAGGCGCGGCCGGTGATGTGCTGCAGGGGTTCGCGGGCCTCGCGACGGGCCACCGCCTCCCAGTAGCGGGCGTCGAAGTCGGCGTCGAGCACGCCGTGCAGCTCCCCCCGCTTGACGCCGTGCACGAAGGCGGCCAGCTCCTCCGCGTCGAAGCGCGGGGAGGGCACGCCCGCGTCGGCCAGCCGCTGGGTGGCCTGGGCCACCTCGGCGAGCAGCACATTCACTGAATTCCTCCAGCCGGTCCGTAGTTGCGAAGAGGAAGGTCCTACTGCGCGGCCGCGAGCTTCGCCGCCGCGTCGGCGTCGACACACGCCTGGATGACGGGCGCCAGCTCCCCGTCGAGCACCTGATCCAGGTTGTACGCCTTGAAACCGACCCGGTGGTCCGAAATACGGTTTTCCGGGAAGTTGTACGTACGGATGCGCTCGGAGCGGTCGACGGTGCGGACCTGGCTGCGGCGGGCGTCCGACGCCTCCCGCTCGGCCTCCTCCTGGGCGGCGGCCAGCAGCCGCGAGCGCAGGATGCGCAGCGCCTGCTCCTTGTTCTGGAGCTGGCTCTTCTCGTTCTGACAGGAGACGACGATGCCGGTGGGCAGGTGGGTGATGCGCACCGCGGAGTCGGTGGTGTTCACCGACTGGCCGCCGGGGCCCGAGGAGCGGTAGACGTCGATCCGCAGGTCGTTGGGGCCGATCTCGACCTCGACCTCCTCGGCCTCGGGCGTGACCAGCACACCGGCCGCGGAGGTGTGGATACGGCCCTGGGACTCGGTGGCGGGCACCCGCTGCACGCGGTGCACCCCGCCCTCGTACTTCAGCCGGGCCCACACGCCCTGGCCGGGCTCGATGGTGCCCTTGGCCTTCACGGCCACCTGGACGTCCTTGTAGCCGCCGAGGTCGGACTCGTTGGCGTCGATGATCTCGGTCTTCCAGCCGATCCGCTCGGCGTACCGCAGATACATCCGCAGCAGGTCACCGGCGAACAGCGCGGACTCCTCGCCGCCCTCGCCCGCCTTGACCTCGAGGATGACGTCCTTGTCGTCGCTGGGGTCGCGCGGAACCAGCAGCAGCCGCAGCCGGTCGGTCAGCTCCGCGCGGCGCACCTCCAGCTCCTTGACCTCGTCGGCGAAGTCGGGGTCGTCCTGGGCCAGCTCCTGGGCCGTCTCGATGTCGTCCCCGGTCTGCTTCCAGCCGCGGTAGGTGCCGATGATCGGGGTCAGCTCGGCGTAGCGCTTGTTCAGCCGCTTCGCCTCGCGCTGGTCGGCGTGGACCGCGGGGTCGGCGAGCCGCTTTTCGAGGTCGGCGTGTTCGCCGATCAGTTCCTCGACCGCCTCGAACATGAGGGCTCCCTGGGTGGGTCTGCGTGGACGCGGGGGGATACAGGCCGGTCAGGACGCCGGGCAGGACTGCCGACGGACCGGCTGACGGACCGGCCGAAGGGCTGGCCGACGCAAAACGCCGGTCCGGTCGCCCCTGCGCGGGGGCGACCGAGGACCGGCGCCGTGCGGGTCGCTACTTCTTGGCGGACCCAGCGCTCTTGCCGAAGCGGGCCTCGAACCGCGCCACACGGCCACCGGTGTCGAGGATCTTCTGCTTGCCCGTGTAGAACGGGTGGCACTCGGAGCAGATGTCGGCACGGACGGTGCCGCCGCTCATCGTGCTGCGGGTGGTGAAGGACGCCCCACAGGTGCAGCTGACCTGCGTCTCGACGTACTCGGGGTGAATGTCGCGCTTCAAGGGGTTCTCCTGTGTTCTCGGGAGGGCGCCGGGTCGACGGGCGGGTTTGCACGTCGTGAACCGGGGCCGACGAACCAGTTTGCCAGCACTGGCCGTATCCCCCAAAACCGGGGGTGGGGCCGGGATATTCCCGACCCCGTCCGACATCCGCCCGGTGGTCCTACTTGACCACCTTGCCGGCGTCGTTCGCGTCGCCCGCGGACCCCTTGGTGGCGGCCGCCGGGATCGGCTTGTCCGCCCGCAGCGCCTTCCAGATCAGCTTGGTCTTGGACTCCATGGGCAGCACCCGGGCCGGGTCGTTCGGGTCGTACTGCACGGGCAGCGTGGTCATCTTCATGTTGCCCGAGCCGATGCCCTGGAGGCTCTTGGCGAAGCCCGACAGCTTGTTGACCGAGGCCAGCTCGGAGTCGGTGGTGAGCGCCTTCGTGGAGGTGTCCGCCAGGTCGTACAGCTTCTTCGGGTTGCCGAAGAGGTTGACCTGCTTGATCTGGTCGAGAAGCGCCTTGACGAACGCCTGCTGGAGCTTGATCCGGCCGAGGTCGCTGCCGTCGCCGACGCCGTGCCGGGTCCGCACCAGGCCCAGCGACTGCTCACCGTTGAGGGTGTGCGGGCCGGGGTTCAGGTCGAGGTGGCTCTTAGGGTCGTGGATCGCCTGGGTGGTGGTGATGTCGACGCCGCCGAGGTCGTCGATCAGCTGCTGGAAGCCGGAGAAGTCGACCTCCAGGAAGTGGTCCATGCGTATGCCGCTCATGGCCTCGACGGTCTTGATGGTGCAGGCCGGGCCGCCGGTCTCGTAGGCGCTGTTGAACATCGCCTCCTGGACCGCGGGGCTCTCCTTGCCGTCCTTCTCGCACGACGGGCGCTTGACGAGCGTGTCCCGGGGCACGCTGACCACACTGGCCTTCTTACGGCCCTTGTAGACGTGGACGATCATCGAGGTGTCGGAACGGGAGGTGCCCTCATCCGTGCCGTACTTGGCGTTCTTCCCGGCCCGCGAGTCGGAGCCGAGGACGAGGATGTCCATCGAGCCGTTGTCGACGTTCTTGGGGCGGTCGGAACCCAGGGCCGCGTTGACGTCGACGCCGGTGAGGTTGCCGTTGAGCTTGTAGTAGAGGTACCCGGCCCCGGCGCCGCCGAGGACCAGGACGGAGGCGACCGACCAGACGGTGACGTGGGTGGCCCTGCGGCGCGTGCTGGGGCGCTTGCGTCGGCGGCCTGAGGGGCGGTTCGTCGAGCCGCCTCCACGGGCTCGATGACGGCCCGGGTTCACCGGCGTGCTCTGCTGGTCGTCAGCCATGTGCTCCTCAGTCCTCGTATCCCGGGTACCCCCTGCCGTCACGGTCAGGCGTGGCGTCGCGGATTCGACCTGACAGATGACAGGCCGAGCGCCAGGGTTGCATACGGAGCGCCGTCTGTTTTCGTCCGGGGCGCCCCCGGCGCCGTTCGTCCCGTTCGTCCGCCTTACCGCTCCCACCTGCGCTTTCGCAGGTGATAAGGGCATCGAGACCGTTCCGTGACTGTCCCTTTTGGTGTGGTTCACCTCTCATAAAAAACCGAGGTCCCCCCGCGGTGCGGGGGGACCTCGGACGACGGAGTGTGACCACTCCCTATGCGATCAGTCGCCGTTGTTGCCCGGGCTGGGCGTGGTCTTGGCGATCTGCATCAGGAACTCGGCGTTCGACTTCGTCTGCTTCATCTTGTCCAGCAGCAGCTCGATCGCCTGCTGCGAGTCGAGCGCGTGCAGCACCCGGCGCAGCTTCCAGACGATGTTCAGCTCGTCCGGCGCCAGCAGGATCTCTTCCTTACGGGTGCTCGACGGGTCGACGTCGACCGCCGGGAAGATGCGCTTGTCGGCGAGCTTCCGGTCGAGCTTGAGCTCCATGTTGCCGGTGCCCTTGAACTCCTCGAAGATCACCTCGTCCATCCGCGAGCCGGTCTCGACCAGCGCGGTGGCCAGGATGGTCAGCGAGCCGCCGTCCTCGATGTTCCGCGCGGCACCGAAGAACTTCTTCGGCGGGTAGAGCGCGGTCGAGTCGACACCACCGGACAGGATGCGGCCGGAGGCGGGCGCCGCCAGGTTGTACGCACGGCCCAGACGCGTGATCGAGTCCAGCAGCACGACCACGTCGTGGCCCAGCTCCACCAGCCGCTTGGCCCGCTCGATCGCCAGCTCGGCGACGGTGGTGTGGTCCTCGGCGGGACGGTCGAAGGTCGAGGAGATGACCTCGCCCTTGACCGAGCGCTGCATGTCGGTGACCTCTTCCGGCCGCTCGTCGACGAGGACGACCATCAGATGGCACTCGGGGCTGTTGCGGGTGATCGCGTTGGCGATCGCCTGCATGATCATGGTCTTACCGGTCTTCGGCGGGGCCACGATCAGACCGCGCTGGCCCTTGCCGATCGGCGCGACCAGGTCGATGATCCGGGTCGTCAGCCCGCCGGCCTCGCTCTCCAGCCGCAGCCGGTCCTGCGGGTAAAGCGGCGTCAGCTTCCCGAACTCGGGCCGTCCGCGACCGGTTTCGGGCGCCATGCCGTTGACCGAGTCGAGCCGCACCAGCGCGTTGAACTTCTCGCGGCGCTCGCCCTCGCGCGGCTGACGGACCGCACCGGTGACGTGATCGCCCTTGCGCAGACCGTTCTTGCGGACCTGGGCGAGCGAGACGTACACGTCGTTCGGGCCCGGCAGGTAGCCGGAGGTCCGGATGAACGCGTAGTTGTCGAGGATGTCGAGGATGCCCGCGACCGGGATCAGGACATCGTCCTCGGAGACCTGCGGCTCGTTGCCGAAGTCGTCGCGGCCACGACGGCCACGCCGGTCGCGGTAGCGGCCGCGGCGCCCGCGGCGACCGCCCTCGAAGTCGTCGTCGTCGTCCGGGCGCTGCTGCTGCTGGCCCTGGCCGCGCCCGCCGTCGCGCTGCTGACGGCCGCCGCCACCCTGCTGGGCGTCGTCGCCCTTGCCGCCGCGGCCCCGGTCGCGCTGGCCGCCGCGCTCGCGGCGGTCGCCCTTCTGGCCGCGCTCCTGGCGGTCCTGACGGTCGCCGCCCTTGGCGCCCTTGCCCTCGGCGGTGTCCGCCGCCGCGTCGCCCTTGGTGTCGGTCCTGGCCTCGGAACGGGCGTCGGTCCGGTTCTCCGTCCGGGTCTCGACGGCGGTGGCCGTGCCGCCCGACTCGGCGTTGGCGGTGGCGGGCGCGGTCGCCCGGCGGCGACGGCGCTCACCGGCCGGCTGCTCGTCGGCGGCGGGCTCCCCGGACTGACCCGGGATGTCGATCTGCCCCTGCGCGGCGGCCTTGTCCGCCTTGCCGCCCTTACCGGCCTTGCCGGCCTTCTCGGCATCCGCGGCCTGGTCGGCCTTGGCGGCCTTCTCGGCCTTGTCCGCCTGGTTCTGCTTACCCGCGTCCGCGCTGTCATCGCCCGTACGGGCCTTGGAGGTCGCGCGGCGCTTCGGCTTGGTCCCCCCCTCGGCGGACGGGGCGGACTCGGAGCCCTGGGCTCCGCCGCCGGATGCGGCCTGCTTCTCCTTGATGACCTCGATCAGCTGGCTCTTGCGCATCCGCGCGGTGCCCTTGATTCCCAGGCTCGAGGCGAGCTGCTGCAGCTCTGCCAAGACCATGGCGTCAAGGCCGGTGCCCGAGCGGCGTCGCCGCGGGGCAGTGCCAGTGGCAGCACCGGTGGCAGGCGCGGAAGCGTCCGTAGCGGGCGCGGCGGCATTGCCGACACCGCTGTCGGAGGTGCCGGAGGCGTTCACGCCCATCAGATCGGTGGTGTCGCTCACGAAGGGTCCTTCCCTGGAGCGGGCGTCGGCCTGTCTGGCTCGGCGACCGGTTGTGCTGTCCGGCTGTGGTCCTTCCGTTACGGACCGGGCCGGGGCGGTGGTCCGCCGGTACGGCGGAGAGAACATTCATGGTTCCGACGCGGCAGAATGGTTCGCTTCGACCGCCACGCCGATTCCGGAGCGTGCACGACACTGCTCAGGCAGGCTGCTCAGGCAGTGTGGGAGGCTCCCGGAAGAAGGGTGGTCCCGGATGGGGACACTGAGCACTACGCCTCCGAATACATCCAAGAGGCTTTGAGTGCAGACTTGAGGTTAACACTACCGGATCCAACAAACATTCCCCCTCTCCAACCGGCAATCGAGTTGTGCTGGGCCCGGGGACGCCCCGGGCGGCTGGGTCAGCTGAGCGGCAGGACGCTCGCCCCCCCGGCGTCGAGAGCCAGCCGGTTGGCCGCCCATCCCTCGCCCGCCAGTCGTGCGACCTTGTCGGCCGCACCGTCCTCGACCAGCGCGAGCACCGTGGGGCCCGCGCCGGAAACGACCGCGGGGACGCCGTCCGCGCGCAGTCGGTGCACCAGGCGCACGCTCTCGGGCATCGCCGGAGCGCGGTATTCCTGGTGGAGCCGGTCCTCCGTCGCCGCGAGCAGCAGCTCGGGACGCCTGGTCAGGGCCTCCACGAGCAGGGCCGCACGCCCCGCGTTGACGGCCGCGTCCACATGCGGGACGGTGCGCGGCAGCAGTCCTCGGGCGGTCTCGGTGAGCACCGGCTTCCCGGGCACGAAGACCACCGGAACGATGGAATCGGCAGGGTCCATTCTGATCGCCCTGGCGGCTCCCGCGTCCGTCCAGGCGAGGGTGAAGCCGCCGAGCAGACAGGCGGCGACATTGTCGGGGTGGCCCTCGATCTCGGTGGCCAGCTCCACGAGCGCCTCGTCGTCGAGTTTTTCGGCGCCGCCTATCGTCACGGCGCGCGCGGCGGTGATCCCGGCGCAGATGGCGGCGGAGGAGGAGCCGAGCCCGCGGCCGTGCGGAATGCGGTTGGCGCAGACCACCTCGAGGCCGCGCGGCTGCCCGCCCAGCAGGTCGAAGGCGGTACGGAGGGACCGTACGAGCAGATGGCTCTCGTCGCGCGGCAGGCCCTCGGCGCCCTCGCCCGCGATGTCGACGTGGAGACCGGAGTCGGCTACCCGCACCACCACGTCGTCGTAGAGCCCCAGGGCGAGACCGAAGGCGTCATAGCCGGGACCGAGATTGGCGCTCGAGGCAGGGACGCGCACTCGGACGGCGGCGGCGCGGAACGCTGGACCGGCCATCGCTCGATGACTCTCCTTGTGTGACGTGAGATTGCTCGAAGAGGTACGGAACACCGCGGGGGCCGTGACAGTACGGCGACGCCGCACAGAGGTGGACGCTCTGCGTCGGGGCGGATTCAGTACAGCCTATCGAAGGAAGGTTCTGTGGCGACATAGGGCGCACGGGAGGCGCACGATGCGTGTCGCACTCCCTGTCGTCGACCAGGTCCACTCTACTGGAGGGTTCCACGTGCCCTCATCGTTCCTGCGCATCTCGTCCATCACTCGACTGGATCTTGAGATCGCCCCGCCGAACGGTGGCGGCGGGAAGCGGGCGCACGCCCCCCTCATGGGCGGCCCGGCGCTCTCCTGCGCGGGGCCCAGCACCCGCTGACGTGGAAGTTCATGCAGGCACGGAAGCCGGGCCGGGGCCGGGCCGAGAGCGGCCGGGGCCGGGCCGAGAGCGGGCCGGGGCCGGGCCGGGGTGCCGTCCTCGGATCGCCCCGGCCCGCCTCGCGCGTTACGCCAGTCCGAGCCGTACGGCCGCCGCGTCGGCGTCCACCGGGACGATGACCGGCTGCGGTGCGCCCGCGACCGCCCAGTCGGGGTCCTTCAGCCCGTTGCCGGTCACCGTGCACACGATGCGCTGGCCCGGGTCGACCTTGCCCTCTTCGGCCGCCTTCAGCAGCCCGGCCACGCTCGCCGCGGAGGCGGGCTCGACGAAGACGCCCTCCTGGGAGGCGAGCAGCCGGTAGGCGGCGAGGATCTGACGGTCGGTCACCTCGTCGATGAAGCCGCCCGACTCGTCCCGCGCCCGCTCGGCCTGCGACCAGGAGGCCGGGTTGCCGATCCGGATCGCGGTGGCGATGGTGGCGGGCTCCTTGACCGGCGCACCGCGCACGATGGGAGCCGAGCCCGCCGCCTGGAAGCCCCACATCCGGGGGGTGCGGGAGGACGGGCCGCCCTCGGCCGCGTACTCCTGGTAGCCCTTCCAGTAGGCGGTGATGTTGCCCGCGTTCCCGACCGGCAGCACATGGATGTCGGGCGCGTCGCCGAGCATGTCGACGATCTCGAAGGCCGCGGTCTTCTGCCCCTCGATACGGGCCGGGTTGACCGAATTGACCAGCGCCACCGGGTACTTCTCGGACAGGCCGCGCGCGAGCGTCAGGCAGTCGTCGAAGTTGCCGTCGACCTGGAGGATCTTCGCGCCGTGCACCAGCGCCTGGCCCATCTTGCCCAGGGCGATCTTGCCCTGCGGGACCAGCACCGCGCAGACCATCCCGGCCCGTACGGCGTACGCCGCCGCCGAGGCCGAGGTGTTTCCGGTGGAGGCGCAGATGACGGCCTTCGCGCCGGCCTCCTTGGCCGCGCTGATGGCCATCGTCATGCCGCGGTCCTTGAAGGACCCGGTGGGGTTGGCGCCCTCGACCTTGAGGTGGACCTCGCAGCCGGTGCGCTCGGAGAGCACCTGCGCGGGCACCAGCGGCGTCCCGCCCTCGCGGAGGGTGACGACGGGGCTCGTCTCGCCGACCGGCAGGCGGTCGCGGTACTCCTCGATGATGCCCCGCCAGCCGTGCCATTGGCGGGTGCCGGACATTCGAGGCCCGGCGTCAGCAATTGCGTTCATGATTTCCCTTTTTCTCCGCTCGCCCTCTACTCGGCCTCTGCTCCGCCTCTGTCGGCCCTCAATCGGCCTGCTATCGGCCCTGCAATCGGCCGCCTGCTTATTCGCCCTCGACCCGCATGATGCTCGCGACATCACGAACGGTGTCGAGCCGACGCAGTGTTTCGACGGTCGCCGAGAGCGCGGCGTCGCTCGCGCGGTGGGTCACGACGACGAGGGACGCCTCGCCGTCCTTCCCCTGCTGCCGGACCGTATCGATCGACACGC
The DNA here is from genome assembly GCF_055595765.1 of Streptomyces sp. NPDC040405. NCBI lineage: Bacteria > Bacillati > Actinomycetota > Actinomycetes > Kitasatosporales > Streptomycetaceae > Streptomyces > Streptomyces sp. NPDC040405. The sequence continues at coordinate 1,126,889 of NZ_JBVIVI010000002.1, read as the reverse complement.
CGTGCTCGGCGAAGACTGTCGCGACCTGAGCGAGGACACCCGGCTTGTCGGCGACGTCAAGGCTGATGTGGTAGCGCGTGACGACCTCGCCCATGGGACTCACGGGCAGTTGGCTGTACGCGGACTCCCCCGGCCCGGCGGTGCCCGCCAGCTTGTTGCGGCACGCCGCGACCAGGTCCCCGAGGACGGCCGAGGCGGTCGGCGAACCGCCCGCGCCCGGTCCGTAGAACATCAGCTGACCCGCGGCGTCGGCCTCCACGAAGACCGCGTTGTACGCCTCGCGGACGGAGGCCAGCGGATGGGCCAGCGGAATCATCGCCGGATGCACCCGCGCGGTCACCGACCGGCCGTCCGCGGCCCGCTCGCAGATGGCGAGCAGCTTGACCGTGCACCCCATGCGCTTGGCGGAGGCGATATCGGCCGCGGTCACCTCGGTGATGCCCTCACGGTGCACATCGTCGAGGGTGACCCGGGTGTGGAAGGCGATCCCGGCCAGGATCGCGGCCTTGGCGGCGGCGTCGAAGCCCTCGACGTCGGCGGTCGGATCGGCCTCGGCGTACCCGAGGGCGGTGGCCTCGTCCAGCGCCTCGGAATACCCGGCTCCGCTGCCGTCCATCCGGTCGAGGATGAAGTTCGTGGTGCCGTTGACGATGCCGAGGACGCGGTTGATGTTGTCGCCCGCGAGCGACTCGCGCAGCGGCCGCACCAGCGGAATCGCGCCCGCGACCGCCGCCTCGTAGTACAGGTCCGCCCCGCGCTCCTGGGCGGCGGCGTGCAGCGCCGCGCCGTCCTTGGCGACCAGCGCCTTGTTGGCCGACACCACGCTCGCGCCGTGCTCGAAGGCGGTGGTGATCAGCGTGCGGGCGGGCTCGATACCGCCGATGACCTCGACCACCACGTCGATGTCCCCGCGCTTGACCAGGGCGGTGGCGTCGGTGGTCACCAGCTCGGCCGGTACGCCCTCCCGGACCCGCCCCGGGCGCCGCACCGCGATCCCGGCCAGCTCGACCGGGGCGCCGATGCGCGCCGCGAGGTCGTCCGCGTGCGTCGTCATGATGCGCGTCACCTCTGAGCCGACGACTCCACAGCCCAGCAGCGCCACTTTCAGCGGACGCGTACGCATCATCCGACCTCGCTTCTCATCCATCTAGGTGGTGCACCAGTCTCTTGCACTGGGTCGGGGTTTCCTGCCCCGGGTCCAGTATCCGAGATTTACTTCTCGCTAACCGACGCCGACTGACGCCGTTAGTCGCTATCCGACATCGAGCCGCAGAAGGTCCTCCTCCGTCTCCCGCCGGACGATTTCCCGCGCCTGACCGTCCCGGACGGCGACGACCGGCGGCCGCAGCGCGTGGTTGTAGTTGCTGGCCATCGAGCGGCAGTACGCGCCGGTGGCCGGGACGGCGATCAGATCGCCGGGCGCCAGGTCGGCGGGCAGGAAGGCGTCCCGTACGACGATGTCTCCGGACTCGCAGTGCTTGCCGACGACCCGGGACACCATCGGCTCGGCCGTGGACGAACGGGAGACCAGCGCCACCGAGTACTCCGCATCGTAGAGCGCCGTACGGATGTTGTCGGACATGCCCCCATCGACGCTGACGTACGTCCGCAGCCCCGGCAGCTCCTTGACCGTACCCACCTCGTACAGCGTGAACGCGGTCGGCCCGACGATCGCCCGCCCCGGCTCGACGGACAGCCGCGGCACGGAGAGCCCGGCACTCGCGCACTCCCGGGTGACGATCTCCCGCAGTGCCTTCGCGATGTCGTGCGGCTCGCTCGGATCGTCGTCCGGGGTGTACGCGATGCCGAGACCGCCGCCGAGGTCGATCTCGGGCAGCTCGACCCCGTGCTCGTCCCGGACCTCCTTGAGCAGCCCCACCACGCGGTGGGCGGCCACCTCGAAGCCGGAGGTGTCGAAGATCTGCGACCCGATGTGCGAGTGCACGCCGATCAGCTCGAGCCCGTCGAGCTTCAGCGCCCGCCGTACCGCCTCGGCCGCCTGCCCGCCCGCGAGCGGAATGCCGAACTTCTGGTCCTCGTGGGCGGTCGCGATGAACTCGTGCGTATGCGCCTCGACGCCGACCGTGACCCGGATCTGGACCTTCTGCCGCTTGCCCAGCTTCTGCGCGATGTGCGCGACGCGCACGATCTCCTGGAAGGAGTCGAGCACGATCCGCCCGACCCCGGCGCCGACGGCCCTCTCGATCTCCTGACCGCTCTTGTTGTTCCCATGCAACGCGATCCGCTCGGCGGGCATCCCGGCGGCGAGCGCGGTGGCCAGCTCCCCCTCGGAGCAGACGTCGAGGTTCAGCCCCTCCTCGTGCAGCCAGCGCACCACGGCGCGGGACAGGAACGCCTTCCCGGCGTAGAACACGTCCGCGTCCTCCCCGAACGCCTCCCGCCAGGCCCGGCAGCGGGCGCGGAAGTCGTCCTCGTCGAGGAAGTACGCGGGCGTCCCGAACTGCTCGGCGAGCGTCGCGACGTCGAGCCCGCCGACGGTGACGACACCGTCGGCATTCCGGCTGACCGTGCGGGACCAGACCCGGGCATCGAGCTGATTGAGATCGGCGGGCGGCGCGGCGTAATGCCCCTCGGGCAGAACATCGGCGTGACGGGGCCCGGCGGGGTGGGCGGAACGGCTCATGCTGTCTCTCTCAATTGATCAAAGGCGTATCGGGGCGCTGATGCCAAGCAGGCGGAGGCCATTCGCGAGCACGACGCGGGTGGCCTCGGCAAGACGTTTTCGCCGCGTACCCGGAAGGAAGGCATCAGCAGTGGCAACAAGGTGCCGCGCAAGCCGATCGGGCGCCCGGTGCCGGGCGGCGGCCTCGACGGTACGGGGAAAGTCGCCGAGCAACCCGAGCAGCGCGCCGTCGTCGGCACCCTCCGCGTCGTTGCGGGACCGGTGAGCGAGGGCATGCGCATACCGCACCCGGAAGAGCGGATTCCCCTCCCGCTGGGCCAGCAGGTGCGCCGGGTCGAGGTCGGGAACGTCATGGGCGGCGGACCGCAACAACCCCCACCGAGCGGCATCTCCCCCAAGCCGAGTAAGCAGCTCACGGGCCCCGACCCCAGCATCCCGCACAGAAATAACCTCACCGCCGACCGCTACGTCGACGGACCCCCCACACCCTTCAACAAGCCCCCTGACCACATGCAGCACCAGCGCGGCCCGCACCTCGTGGGCAGGCGCGAAGCACTCGTGGGTCCCCGCGAGCCCGTCCCCGAGCCCGTAAGCATCCCCCTGCTCCAGCACGACCCCGACCATCTGCTCATGCGAGCGCGCATCAAGGGTGATGTTGAGAAACCCGGGCCCGGCGATATCCACGGCCGCGATCCCGGGCGCAGAAACGAGCCGCCGCCGCAAAACCTCAGCAATGCCCGCGGCAGCCCCTGGGCCCCGCCCCCGAGCGAGCTGCAAGGCAACGTTCGTGGCGTAATCCCCGCACCCGGGCCGCGGCGGGGTCTGCACCTTCACCCGCTCCGGCACATCGACACACAGCTCGTCGGCCTCGACGGCGCGACGCACGGTGTGCAGCACAGTGCGGGAGAGCTGGGCGGGTGTCACGGCACAAGCGTATGGGAGGAGGGGGGTGCCCCCGCGAACCGGTTTCGCCCTTCGGACGTGCGCACCCCTTCAACCGGGGCGCGACGAGCCCCTCCCCCTCACCTTCCAGACCGGCGCCCACCGGCCAACCCAATACCTCGGCTAGCCGGTGGGCCCCACAGCCGGCTCAGCATCACCGGGCGCCGCCGCCCCAGCAGCCCCTCGCTTCATCAGCCGCCCCACGAGCTTCACCAGCTCAGCGGGCTCGAAGGGTTTCGCCAGAAAGGCATCCACCCCCAGCACCCGCCCCCGGTCCACCTCCACCTGCGTACACGCACTGATCATCGCCACCGGCACCTGCCGGGTCCGAGCATCAGCACGCAACCTGGACGCCGTCTGCAGCCCATCCAGTCTGGGCATGACGACATCGAGAGTGATCACATCGGGCCGCACCTGGTGAACGATCTCCAGGCACTCGGCACCATCGGCCGCGGTCACGACCTCGAAGCCCTCCAGCTCGAGGTTGACCCTGATCAGCTGCCGGATGACCTTGTTGTCGTCGACGACAAGGACCCGGCCGGACAAGCCAGGCACACCCCGAAGAGTAGGCGCGCCCCCGCCCCCGCGTCCGCGTTTTGCCCACTTCCGCCACGTGCGAGGGACCTTTCCCCCACTCCCCTGCGCCCCACCCTCCACATGCGGTATACCCCCCTCCGCTCCCGCCCGTCCCCTCCCCCGCCTCTCTCCCGATAAGCGTTCATGACCACCCCCGGCGAACTGGTAGTGTTCTACCCGTCGCCGCGAGACAGCAGCGACAGGCAAGCCCCCGTAGCTCAGGGGATAGAGCAACGGCCTCCGGAGCCGTGTGCGCAGGTTCGAATCCTGCCGGGGGCACCCTGTATGAGGTGCCCAGAGACCCCGTCACCAGCGGAAACGCTGAGGCCGGGGTCTTCGTGTTTGTGCAGGCGTATGCCGCTCGAAGCGGCTGTATGTCGGGGTCCGTGGACGAGCTGTGGACGGGATCTTGGGGCATCGCCGCAGGTAAATGGACGGACAGCGGTTCGGCGCTCTTCTTACGCGCTCGCCGCTCAGTCCCGCGCACCATCCAAGGTGGCTAGATCGGCAAACGAACGCCACGGCCGCTGGAGGTTAAAGGCCACGGTTGCGATCATCCGCACGGATGCCAGAGAAGAGAAGTAACTTGAGGGGTTGTGGCGTGCCAGGTCCCGGTGACGACCTGAAGCGACGCGTTGAAGTCACACACCCTTACCGCCTTGCCTCACCACTGCCATGGTCAGCACTCGGGGAAGCAGTCCCTCCCCCCCTCTCTGAATCCGGCCTCCGGTGCTCCCGTGACTGATCTACCATCTGACGGATCGACACGTGCAGGGGGCACAGGGGGACACATGCGGCCAAAGCGTCTGAACGTCAAGATCACCATTCCATTCCTGGGGGAGATTGGTGGTGAGTGGGAGCCCGACGACGCCGAGCAGAGGGCTGCCTGGGAGCTCTACGTGGAGTTGGTAACGCGGGTTTCCGTCGCCCCGTTGCGTGAGGACGAAGGTTCGGCACGTGAGGCGTTGACCTCCATGTACGTCCTCTTCGCAACGGTCCGCGACATCCTCAAACGGTACGGCCCCGACGTCGCGCCACCCGGGGCGCGTAACGAGGTGTCGTTCGGGATCCTCGCCGTAACCGTGCTGAACAGGGCGGTGCGGCCCGTCCTCAGCAAGTGGCATCCGCGGCTCACGGCCTGGGAGAACTCCGCCCCGGCCGGCCGTTCCGCCATCGAGCACGAGAACACCTGGCAGGAGATCGGCGCTCTACGAGCCGATCTCGACTCGCTGCGTCTGGTTCTCCTGGAACTGGCCCAGGTGCTGGGTAACGTCGCAGGGGCCGCGGATCTGATCGGGACCTCGGAGGTCGTTCCAGCCCAGGCTCCGCGAGCGTCCGTCTCGTCCCAGCCGCCCGCCCCGAGAGGACCGGCCGTTCCGTGATCAAGGCGTTCTTCTCCTACTCGACCCAGGACGCCGCCTTCGTACGAGAAGTAGCGTCCGAGGTCGGCCGCGCCTTTGCCACGATCGACTACCGGTCGTTCCACGCTGGCGGCGACATCCTTGGCTCCATCGACGAGGCCCTCAAGGAATCAGCGGCTTTCGTCTTCTTCCTCAGTAAGGCCGCCCTGGCCTCCCCCTGGGTGGCACACGAGATCCGTGAGGCACGCTTCCAGACAGCGATGGGGCGGATCAAGAACGTCCTGGTGGTCCGCCTGGACCCGGACATCGCGCCCGAGGATCTGCCGGAGTGGTTGAACCGCACCAAGCACATCACGACGATCGCGGCGAAGCCTGCCGCACGCGGGATCAGAACCCTCATCGACGATCTGGTGCGTCAGGGCCAGAGCCCCCGCTTCGTCGGCCGGGCCGCCGAGATCGCGGCACTTCAGGACGTGTACTCCGCGCCGGAACCGGGAGCGGAGAGCCAGGTCGCCTGCGTGACAGGGCTTCCCCGCATAGGCCGACGCGCCACGTTGACCAAGATGGTCCGCGAGTCGCTGGACCTGGAGACCCTCCTGGTCATCGACGTGGAACCCGGCGACACGGTGCAGTCCCTGGCCGCAAAGCTCTCCGCGCTGGTCGATCCCTCGGAGACCCCCGAAGAGTCCCTGCAGCGGACCAGAGAGATCACCGCGCTCAGTGACGCGCAGGCCCTTGCACATGCGCTGGCCAAGTTCCAGGAGATCTGCCAGTACCACCAGATGCCCGTGCTCCATGACGAGGGTGGGCTCCTGGACAACGACGGTGACATCGCGCCGTACATCCTCGACCTGATCGAGTCGCTGAGCCAGTACCCGGACATCGTCACCGCGTTGCTCACGAACAGGCGGCCCTCGCCGGATCACTTCATCGCACGAGGAATGCGCCCGCTCGGCGTGGTCCATCTCCGGCCCCTGGAAGATGCAGACATCAGCCGTCTCGTCGGCCTCATGGCGAAGGCCCACCAGATCACCTTGGCCCCCGCGGCCGTCAAGGAGATCACCACAGCGGTCCGCGGCTATCCGCCCTCGGTCATGTACGCGCTCGAACTGATCACGGCCTACGGGCCCGACCTCGGGATCCGCGGCCGGATGCTCTCGGATTTCGGCGCGTCGCCGCTCACCACCTATCTCAAACAGAACAAGTTCAGCAACCTGGAGCAGAAGATCCTCCGAGTCATGGCGGCGAACAGCCCGCTTCCGCTGTCCGTCCTGCAAGAGACAACCAGTACCTCGGACGACGGTGTTGAGAAGGCCTTGATCCATCTCATCGACGTCTCTCTGATCGTCCCGACCGCCGGCGGCTGGTACGAAGTGTCCGGGCCCGCCGTGGACGCGATCCGCCGCGAGTTCGGTGCTTGCAGTAAGGCCGAGTACGGTGCGGTCGCGAGCAAACTCGACGAGTTCCTGGCCCGGTCCGAAGACGGAACCGACTACTTGGCCCTGCAACGCACCCTGTTCCGCGCCATGGACAAGGCCGGGCAGCAGTCCACTCCCCGGGCGTACGCCCTGCTCACCGACCGAGTGAAGCTGGCCGAGCACTACTACCACGAGCAGGAGTACCAGCGCTCCGCCGACATGGCGACCGACGCGCTCGACGCCGATCCCAGCATCCACCAGGCCCGGACGACGCTCATTCGCGCCCATGTGAAGCTCGGCGAGTTCGCGGAGGCGGACAAACACATCGCAGAGCTCAAGAAGCGTGGTCAGGTGCGCGACGCGTTCTTCCTCATGGGCTTTTTGGAGAGGCACAGGGGCGAGCACCGAGAGGCCCTGAACCACTACCAGAAGGCACTCGACAGCGGCCGCGGTGGTATGGCGATTCACCGCGAGATGGCCGACTGCTGTCTTCGTCTGGGCGATCTGCCCCGGGCCAACGAACACATCTCGCGAGCGGAGGAGAAGCAGCCCGACAACCGTTACGTCGTAGACCTGAAGATCCAGATCGCCTGCAAGTTGGGCGACCGGGACACGGCACTCTCGCTACTCGTGCGCCTGGCGGACATCGATCGCGCCGAGATGGTCAGCCACCGCGCGTCACGCGTGGAGTACCTCTGCGGCAACGTGGGAACTGCCTATGAATTCGCCCAGAAGGCAGTGGAGAAGTCCGACAACGTACGCTTCGAGGTGCTGGCCAACTACGTGCTCTGTGCGCTGCGCACCTCACGCGTCGACGAGGCAAGCACAGCCTTGGACCAACTCGACCGCAAGTTCAGCAGGCAGCGCCGTGACATTCGGACCGGCCTCAGGGCCCGGCTGAGCATTGCCCAGCAGGACTACCAGACCGCGTACGCATACACGGAGCAGTTCATCAGCCCCGAGCGTCCCGTCCACCTCCTGATCCGGCGGGACGCCCTGCGGGGAATGCTCGAACGGACCGCGCTCGCCCCGCAGCGGCGCGCCGATCTCAAGGCGGAGCTGAAGCGGTGCGAGGACCGGCTCGCCGGCCGTGAGGAGGACTTCGACCTAGACGCGCGGGGCGACCTGGGCTGACGGGTTCACGGACTCCGTTCCAGGGCCAGCATCATCACCAGGGCAGCACTGGCCGCACACCGCAGGCGCCCGTCCCGTACCGCGAACACCGCCTCATCCAGGGAAATGAGGCGGATCACCAGGTCTGCCTCTGCGGGTTCCGGTGCGGCACGGGACGGCGTGGGGTCGATCGTGCTCCACAGGTGGACGCGGGCGGGCGTGAGCCCGGGCAGGGCGTGGAGCGAGCCCTTGTCGCCCCACCGTCCGTCGCGGTAGCCGGTCTCCTCGGCCAGTTCCCGCTGGGCCGCTGCGCGACTGCCGCGGTCCACCGGATCCACGGACCCGCCTGGCAGTTGCCACATCGGTCCCGCGAGGTAATGGTACTGCTCGACGACGAGAAGCGCCCCGTCGACCAACGCGGCCACCCGCACCTGATCCGGCACCTGCACCCAGTCGTAGATGCCTCGCTCTCCGTGCGGAAGCGTGACCTCGTCCCGGTAGGCGGTGAGGCATGGTGTCGTGCACAGTGGCATCCGGCCGTGGCGGGTCCATGGTCCTCGTCGTTCGGTCATGGTGGAAGTCCTGCCGGGGTTCACCAGTTCGGCGTCAGCGTGCTGCGATGGTACGTGCCGCGGCGCTCGGGCGGGTTCCCCAACACCGTGGATGACCCCGCACCAGACCGGGCATGGTCCTGACCGACAAGGCGTCCTCCTCCCGCGCCATCCGCGACCACCTGTGCAAACGCCACATCCGCGTCGCGGGCATCGTCGGCGTCTCCCGCAGCAGTTCGCGGATCTGCACCTCGACCGCGTCCACCGCCGAGCCCTTCGCCGGCCGCTCGTACTTCGGCGGCCGGTCACTGGCCAGGGCCCGCCTGACCGTGTTCTTCGAGATGCCCAGATGCCGCGCGATCGCCCGGATCGGCATCTCCTCCGCCCGGTGCAGACGACGGATCTCTGCCCAGTCTTCCACGAGGATCACCCCTTCCCTCCTGACCTTGATCACCAAGGCCAAGAATCAGATGAAGATCCACAAATGGGTCAGTATTGACACGCCGTCAAAGGGTCAGAGTTCGATCGACGCCGAGAGCAGGGGCAGCAGAGCCGCGACAAGTTCATGTCCTCTGGCCAGAACGTCGCGCTCAAGGGGCAAACCGTTGGCTTCTACCTCTTTAGGCGCACCCAACACATGACCGCTGACAGCTGATCTTGTCGTCAAACTCGTCCGCAGCCAGAGATCGTGGACTATCTGTGGACGAGTTCCGACCCACCGCGCTGCGGGGTAGCGCTGACCTGTGCATACGCCAGGGACCGAAGCGGCCTCCGGAGCCGTGTGCGCAGGTTCGAATCCTGCCGGGGGCACCTCGAAAGGTGCCAGCAGACCCCGACATCAGCCGCAACGCTGGATGCGGGGTCTTCGCGTATACGCGGCCGGACGCCGCCGAAATCAGCCTCATGACAGTGATCACGCAATGACCACGTAATGATCTTGAAGGCCAAATACACAGGCCACATGCACTTTGAGCGCCGTCTCCTTCTTCAGCTGCCGTCGGCCGGATCGCTCCAGATCACCGAAGAACTGGACGGCAACCAGACAGCAGGTGAGTCTCGGTCGAGAATCGGAGGCTCTTCGTGGATGGGCAGAGACTCGCCGTCTATGACGCACCCGAGAGACACCTGCACGTAACGCAGGTAGTTGCGCACATCGCGGATCAGCCGTTCAGGACGCTGGCCTCCTGCCCCGCGCCAGCCTGCGTCGTAGACGAGACGTACCAATGCTCGATACCGCTCACGCATCTCGGCGTCCGTGATCGAGAATAGCTCGGTGAACATCGCACGCCGGACAGATTCCACCGCGTCAGCGCATCGCACCCGCGCATGTTCACTCAGCCTGGGATTTTCAAGAGCTACGTCTGGCAGTGAGGGCAACCAGGCATAGAGATCGGCCAAGCGTTCAAGAAGCTGCTTGGCTGCCGCCGCCGAGTTCTCCCGCTCCCTCTCGGCCCGCGCCAGTTGAACGCTGGCGGCATGCTGGTCAGCTGCAAGTTGAGTCTGTGCGTTGATCGTCTTGGCAGTCTGCCAGCGAGCAACAAATACCGTGATGGCGCCGCCGACGACGGTCCCCAGTAAGGCGCTGAGCGCTTGGCTTATGAGATCAGTCCAGTTCGGCACACACGACATGATCCGCAGGTCGGCCTACCCTCAGCAACGGGCGTTCCCGCCACCTCCGGAAGGTCCGGCGCCTGCCGTCTCAGCATGACGAAAGCCCCGGATCGCTCCGGGGCTCTCGACCCGCGCCTCGCCGTCGTCGCGCTGCTTCAGGCCGCCGGTCGTGCTCTCGGCGTCGATCGGTCCACGCCCGGATCGAGCTTCAGGAGACGCGTCCGACAGCGGGGGCCGTGCGAATGATGTCGGCAAGGAAGTCGAAAACCTTCACACGTTCGATTTGCCCACGCCGTTCGGCCCCACCAGCACGGTCAGCGGACCGAGCGGGATGGTCACGTCGCGCAGGCTTCGGAAGTTCTCGACGTGGAGTTCGAGGAGACGGCTGGGCATGGGATGAACCTATCCGGTACGCGGTCGCGGCAAAGACAGATCCCGCAACAGATCAGCCTTCGCCGCACATGATCGTCGGCCGACACCAAGGAGGCGATACGCACGACGGCACGTTTGCTGGTGGTCGCCCTGCCACACTGCGCGGCAGCCTGGTCACCGTTATCAAGATCTGGCCGGGGACGTGGGCAAGACGTGTTCTCACCCCCACGCGCGGCGGCAGTCGCGCTGCGTTCGCCGGGTCTGTCAGTGGTGCGCCGTACCGTTTTCTTCCTGGCCGGCGATGTTCCTGGCGGCGACGCCGGCTGCGGAGGCGGAACGTCGCGTCATTGCGCTCTCGGTGGGAGGTCGGTGTGGTCTGCAAGCGATCGGTCGCTCTGCGCAAGCGGAGTGTGACGCGTAAGCGGCGGGGCGTCCTGTCAAGCCCCGCGGCGGGGATTTCCGTCCCGCTGTACGTGTCGGGAAGAATGCCGGGACGATGACGTCACCAGCTTCCGGTCCGCGCGGCAGCGAGCACGCGCCGTTCATCCATCTGACCGTGCCGAACGCGGCTTTGTACCGTCAGGTGATGTGTGCGTTCCTCGCGGCGAAGGAGCGGTTCGCGGTGCATCTGCGGCCCGAGGACGTGCACGCCGCGCTGCCGCCGGAGCACCGGCCGACGGATCCGGACGCGGTGGTGAAGGCCCTGGACAGCCTCGTGGAGTGGGGCAATCTGCGGGCGGATCCGGACACCTCCCGGGTCACCGCGGTCGAGGACTTCTACCGCAAGCGGTTCATCTACCAGCTCACGCAGGCCGGGGAAGCCGCCGAGCAGGCGTTGTCGGTGTACGACGAGGCGCTGGGGCGGCGCGGTGCGCTACAGGCGGTGGCGCTGCACGACATCGTCACGCAGCTCCGGGCCCTTCTGGTGATCGCGGCTGAGCGGGAGGAGGGCGGGCCGGACGCGGCGAAGGCGCATCTGGCACTGTCGGCGCTGACGGGCCGGTTCGAGGCGCTGGCGGAGAACGCGCGGGCGTTCATGGGGTCGCTGCAGCGCACCATGGATCTGCACGGTGTGGAGGTCGAGGTGTTCCTCGCCTACAAGGACCGGCTGATCCAGTACCTGGAGCGGTTCATCCAGGACCTGATCACGCTGGGCGGGCGGATCGCGGTGCTCATCGGCGAGCTGGAGCAGGACGGGCGGGCCGGTGCGCTGCTGCGGCTGGCGGCGGCCCGTGAGGCGGCCGACGCCGCGCCCGAGGATGCCGAAAGCGCCGAGGAGCAGGCGTATGAGCGGTGGGCGGCGAAGTGGTCGGGGCTCACCGCCTGGTTCGTCTCCGCGGACGGCCGTGAGTCACAGGCCCGGCTGCTGCGCGGGCGGGCCCTCGGGGCGATCCCGCAACTCCTCGCGGTTGTCAGACAGTTGAACGAGCGTCGGGCCGGGCGTTCGGACCGGTCCGCGGACTTCCGTACCCTGGCCCGCTGGTTCGCCGAGGCCCCGGACGACGAGGCGCGGCACCGGCTGTGGCGCGCCGCCTTCGGTCTGTACTCCGCGCGTCATCTGACCGTGGACGCCGATACCCTGGCCGAGCGCACGGCCCGCCCGGTGCCCGCGTCCACGTCGTGGGCCGAGGCCGAGCCGCTGCGGATCAGCCCGCAACTGCGCCGTACCGGAAGCTACGAACGCCGCGGGCGGGCCCGCCGGGTGCAGGACCGCTCCGAGCAGCGACACCGGCTCGCCGAGATCGCCGCCAGGCAGGCGGAGGAGATCGCCGCCGCCCGTGCCCGGCTCGCGACGGACGACACCATACGGTTGTCCGCGGTGGGAGAACTGGACCCGGTGGCCTTCGGGCTGTTCTTGCAGCTGCTCGGCGATGCCCTGGCCACGTGGCGCCCCGGTATGACGAACACGGTGGCGACCAGCAACGACGGCTCGATGGAGATCCGGCTGACGGCCCTCGCCGACGGGACGACGGCCGAGATCCGTACGCCGGGCGGGACCTTCCGCGGCCCCGACCACCTGATCGAGATCACCGACCTCACCCGGCCCGGCCGCGCGGGACGGCCGCGCACCGGCCGAGACGATTGAGGGGGAACCATGACCACGCCCCTGGGCGAGGTGCTGGACGGCCGGCGAACGGCCGAGGTGCACAAGGCGGCCCGGACGCTGTTGAAGGAGCCGCTGCTGCTGGCGCAGGGCCCGCACGCGGACGAGTTCCGGCTGGTGCGGCAGCACGCCTCGGAACTGCGCGACTGGTTCGACCGCAACACCGGCTGGTCGCTGCGGGTGGACGCGGAGGCCGCCCGGCTGGCCCGGACGCCCGGCACCTTGGCCGATCCCACCCATCCGGCGCGCGAGGCGTCCCGTGGCCGCGCCGCGTTCACGCGCCGCCGGTATGTGCTGCTGTGTCTGGCGCTGGCCGCGCTGGAGCGGGGTGAGGCGCAGATCGCCCTGGGCCGCCTGGCCGAGCAGGTGGTGCTGGACGCCGCCGATCCCCACCTGGCCGCCGCCGGGGTGGAGTTCACCATGGAGCGCCGCGACGAACGCCTGGATCTGGCGGCGGTGGTGCGGCTGCTGCTGCGCCATGGGGTGCTGCGGCGGGTGGCCGGCGAGGAAGAGGCATACGTCAGCGGTAGCGGCGACGTGCTCTACGACGTGCAGCGGCGCGTCCTGGCCGGGCTGCTGGCCGCCCGCCGGGGCCCGTCGACGATCATCACCGAGGACTTCGAGGACCGACTGGCCGAGCTGACCGCCGAGAGCGCGCTGGACAGCGACGAGCTCCGTTTCCGCGCGATCCGCCAGCGGCTGACCCGGAAGCTGCTGGACGACCCGGTGCTGTACTACGAGGAGCTGACCGACGAGGAACTCGTCTACCTGACCCGCCAGCGCGCCTTCCTCACCGCCCGCATCACGGAACTGACCGGCCTGGTCGCCGAGGTGCGGGCCGAGGGCATCGCCATGGTCGACCCGTACGACGATCTGACCGACGTACGCATGCCGGAGCAGGGCACCCACGGGCACGTCACCCTGCTGCTCGCCGAACACCTGGCGGCCATGGACGGCGAGGTGAGCCGCGCCGACCTCGAACGCAAGGTTCAGGAGCTGGCCGCCGAACACGGTGCGTTCTGGTCGAAGAGTGCCAAGCAGCCCGGCGCGGAGGCGGAGCTGGTCGGCCAGGCGCTGGAGAGGCTCACCGCGCTCGGCCTGGCCGCCGCCGCCCCGAAGGGCATCGTCCCGCTGCCCGCGCTCGCGCGGTACGCGGTCGGCGAGACCGTCGTGGCGGAACCGGGACAGGTGTCCTCCCGCACACCCCGTGCTCCTCGCACGCCCCGCACACCCAAGCGAAAGGCACCGCAGTCGTGACCGCCCTGCCCGACCCGACACCCGGCCGGTGGCAACCGCTGCGCATCGGCCTGGTCGACCTCTTCCACTACGACACGGAGGAGTTCTGGTTCCGTGACGGCCGCCTGCTGCTGCGCGGCAACAACGGCACCGGCAAGTCCAAGGTGCTCGCCCTGACCCTGCCCTTCCTCCTGGACGGCGACCTGTCCGCCCGTCGGGTGGAACCCGACGCCGACCCGGGCAAGCGCATGGAGTGGAACCTGCTGCTCGGCGGCCGGCACCCGCACCCGGAGCGGCTCGGCTACACCTGGATCGAATTCGGCCGCCGTGACCAGGAATCGGGCCGGGCCCACTTCCGCACGCTGCTGTGCGGGCTGAAAGCGGTAACGGGCCGCGGCATCGCCCGCCACTGGTACGCGGTCACCGACCAGCGCGTCGGCGAGGAGCTGAGCTTGCTCGACGCCACCGGCACCGCGCTGTCGCGGGATCGCCTGGCCGAGGCCGTCGCCGGACGCGGTATGGTCCACGACCAGGCGAAGGCGTACCGCAGGGCGGTTGACGAGGCGCTGTTCGGGCTCGGCGAGCGGCGCTACGCCGCCCTGGTCGACCTGCTCATCCAGCTGCGCCAGCCCCAGCTGTCCAAGCGCCCCAATGAGACGGCGCTGTCCCGCGCGCTGACCGAGGCGCTGCCGCCCATGGACCAGGCGGTGATCGCCGATGTGGCCGAGGCGTTCCGCTCCCTGGACGAGGAGAAGGAGGAACTGCGGGCGGCCGGTGAGGCCGAACGGGCCGCTTCCGCCTTCCTCGACCACTACCGCCGCTACGCCCGCGTGGCTACCCGCCGACGGGCCCGGCTGCCGCGCAGCGAACACGCCCGCTACGAACAGCTGCACCGCGACCTGTCCCAGGCGCGGACCGAGCGGGAGGATGCCGAGGGGCAACGGGCGGAGGCCGCGGAGCGGATCGCCCAGCTGGAGGAGACGGCCGTGCGGCTGACGGCCCAGGATGCCGCGCTGCGCGCGGGTCCGGAGATGCGCAGCGCCCGGGAGCTGGAGCAGGCGGCGGCCGATGCGCGGCGCACCGCCGACGAACGGGCCCGAGCGGAAACGGACCGGGACCAGGCCGCCCAGGTGAACTCTCGCGCCCTCGACCGCCTGACGGGCGCCGAAGGACGGCTGGCAGCGGCCGAGCAGCGGGTCGAGAGCACACTGCGCCAGGCAGGGGAGACGGCCCGGGCGGCCCGGATCGACGACGTGCTGGGGCCCCACGACGCGGTCCCGGAGGCAGAACTGCGCCACGCGGCCGAGGAGTCGGTGGCACGCCGGAGGCGCACCCTCGACCACGTGGAGGAGCTGGCCGCGGGGGCCGAGCAGGCCGCCGGCGAACGGCGGGCCGCCGCTCGCCGGCTGGACGAGGCCCAGACCGAGGCCGCCCACACCGCCGAACGCCAGGCCCAGGCGGAGGCATCCGCCACACAGGCTGGCCAGGACCTGGTGGGTGCCGTACGCGAACACCTCGACCAGTGCACGGAACTGGACCTTCCCGACCCGGCGGGGCTCCTGGACGCTCTGCACGACTGGGGCACGCATCTGCACGGCCCCAGCCCCGCCCGGGAGCAGGCCGCGGCAGCCCACCGCGGGCAGGCCGCGGACCTGGCCGACCAGGCCGCCGCACTCGGCCAGCGGCTGGCCGAACTGGCCGAGCGGTGCACCGCGGCGAAAAGGGAGCTGGCGGAGCTGGAGGCCGGTGGCCAGCGCGGACCGGAGGCACCCCGCACCCGTACCCCGGGCCTGCGCGACCGGACTCCCGGTGCGCCTCTGTGGAGGCTGGTCGACTTCCACGACCACGTCACTCCGGACGAACGGGCGGGGCTGGAGGCCGCGTTGGAGGCGTCCGGGCTCCTGGACGCGTGGGTGTGTCCGGACGGCACCATGCTGGAGGCGGGCGGGCACGACGTGCTGCTGTCCCCGCTGCCTTCGCATGCGTCGCGGGCCGGCTCCGTGCTCGCCGACGCGCTGCGGCCCGCCGTCGACCACGGCGATCCCCGGGCCACGCAGGTCGGTGAACCGGCCGTGTCCGCCCTCCTGGCGGCCATCGGTCTCGGGGATACCGGTGCGCCCGGCACATGGGTGGCGGCGGACGGTCACTTCCGCATCGGCGCGCTGACCGGCAGCTGGTCGAAGGAAGCGGCCGTGTACGTGGGTGAAGGCGCTCGCGAGGAAGCACGCCGCGCCCGGATCGCCACCCTGCGCGGCGAACTGGACGCCCTGGCCGCCGACACGGCACGCCATGAAGCCGAACGCGCCACGGTGGCCGCACGCCGGCGCACCCTGGACGCCGAACTGGCCGCTGTCCCCGACGACGCCCCCCTGCGCCACGCCCACGCGGTGGCCGCCGCAGCGGCGGACGCCGCCCACCGGTCCCACACCCGCCAGGAGGAACGCGCGGCCGAACTCACCGAGGCGGCCCGCCGCGAGGCCGAAGCGGCCACCGCACTGACCGAGACGGCCGACGCCGTGAACCTGCCCGCCGATCGACCGGCTCTCACGGCCGTCCGCCAGGCCCTGGCCGACCATACGGCCGCCCTCGCCGCCCTGTGGCCGGCCCTGCGCGACCGGGTCGAGGCGCGACGCAGTGTCGCCGACGAGCAGGCGGAAGCCGGCCGGACCGGGGAGCGGGTGGCCGAACTGGACCAGCGTATGGCCGAGGCGGCCCGGCTCGCCGCCGCCGCGGACGAACACCACACCACTCTCCGCTCGACCGTCGGCGCGGCCGTCGCCGAACTGGAGCACCGTCTGGCCGAAACCGCGGGTGCTCTCGAGCGTTGCGAGCGGGACCAGAAGCAGGCCCGTCACGAGTACTCCGCCGCAGACCGCCGCGCTGGTCGTGCCGAGGGCCGTATCGAGCAGCTGGACAAGGACGTCCATGAAGCGGCGGCCACACGCGCCGAGGCCATCGCCGCGCTCCAGCGGTTCACGGCCACCGGTCTGCTGACCGTCGCCCTGCCTGAGGCTCCCGTACCGCCGCTGGACGGCGGATCCTGGGCCGCCACCCCGGCGATCGCCCTCGCCCGGGCGATCGAGGCGGCACTGTCCGGTACGGACGACTCCGAGGGCGCCTGGGAACGCGTGCAGAAGCGGCTCAGCGAGGAGTACAAGAAGCTCCAGGACGTCCTCTCCCGGGGCGGCCACAGCGCCACGGCGCGCATGACCGAGGACGGGATGATCGTCGACCTCGTCTACCAGGGCCACGGGCGGGCCGTGCCCGAACTGGCCGAGGCCCTGGCCACCGAGGTCCAGGAGCTGACCCGCATATTGTCGGCGCACGAACGCGAAATCCTGGAAACCCACCTGCTGACCGAGGTCGCCGGCACCCTGCAGGAGCTGATCAACACTGCTGAGCGCCAGGTACACGCCATGAACACCGAACTTGAGCAGCGGCCCACCTCCACCGGCATGAAGCTGCGCCTGATGTGGCGTCCCTCCCGGAAGGCACCGGTCGGACTGGCACAGGCGCGGGCGCGGCTGCGCCAGTCCGCCGACGCCTGGGCGGCCGAGGACCGGGCGGCGGTCGGCGAGTTCCTGCAAGCCCAGATCGCCCGCGCGCAGGCCGAGAACGCCACAGGCAGCTGGCTGGAAGTGCTCACCACCGCGCTCGACTACCGCGCCTGGCACGAATTCGGCATCGAACGCCACCAGCACGGCGCCTGGGTGCCCGCCACCGGGCCTGCCTCCGGCGGCGAACGCGTCCTGGCCGTCTCCGTACCCCTGTTCGCCGCCGCCTCCGCTCACTACGCCACCGCCGCTCCACACGCCCCGCGCCTGGTCACCCTGGACGAAGCCTTCGCCGGCGTCGACGACGACTCCCGCGCCAAGTGCCTGGGCCTGCTCCACGCCTTCGACCTGGACGTGGTGATGACCAGCGAGCGTGAATGGGCCTGCTACCCGCAAGTACCCGGCATCGCCATCGCGCAGCTCTCCCGCGTCGACGACATCGCCGCGGTCCTGGTGACCCGCTGGCAGTGGGACGGCGCCGAGCGGGCACGGGCCCCCGAACCCGACCGCCGCATGGCGACGGTCCCCGCACCGGCACACTCCCCCGGGGAGCCTGGGTCCACCCCCACCGAGAATCCCGCACCCGGCCAGGACGCCCTGTGGGCCTGAGAAGTGACCCAGGACCGACCGTGGAGAGGAAAGGGCCGCCCATGGCGAGAAAAGGGGAAGACACTCACATGAGCACACCCGACGCCCCCATCGGGCGCGTCGACCACAACCGCCTCACCCGTCTCCTCGGCGATCCGGGCTGTGCCTGGCTGCTGGACCGGATACGCCGCCGCATGGAACGCGCCGAGCCACTCACCGGCCCGGTCATCCTGGCCGCGCCCACCGACGGCGAACGGGCCGCCGCCGAGCGCCTGCTGGGCCGAACCCCCGGTGGCGGGCGCTCGCTGAGCATCCGGCTCGACGCCGTCGACACCATCCTGCGCCGCTCCGGCGTCAGCCCCGACGGCCTCGCCACCGCCATCATCGCCCTCACCGGACCCGTCACCCTCCTCAGCGACGCACGCCAGCGGGAGGCGGACGCCTGGCACGACGCGTACACCCCGCTCACCGGCCTGTGCTCCGAGCGGCCCGAACTGACCGACTGGGGCGAGCACATACGTGTGAGCGGCCTCGTCCGCCGCCTCGCCCGCACCCCGGAGACCGCCCGGGCCCTTCTCGCCTCCACCGCGACGGCGCTGCGGAGCCTGCCCACGGATCCGGCCGTCTCCCTCCCGGCCTTCGCCGCCCGCACTCTCGGCGATGCCCACGCCCTCGACGACGGCGCCCCGCTCGCCACCCTCGTCCACTCCGGCATCCGCGCCCTGACCGGCTTCCCCGACGGCACCGGAGCCGAGTGGCGCCGCGAAGCATGGGCCTCCGCGGGCCTCCTCAAAGACGCCCTGTCCTCCACCGTCCTGACCCTGGGCCTACGCGGCACACCCGCGCTGGACTGGGCCACCGGCACCGGGGAACCCGCCGTGCTCACCCTGCGCCAGCTCACCCGCACCCCTCCCCGCGAGGCGCCCCCCGCGGTGCACATCTGCGAGAACCCGACCGTGCTCGCCACCGCGGCCGACACCTACGGCCCGGCCTGCCCACCCCTGATCTGTCTCCAGGGCCAGCCCTCGGCCGCCGCCCTCACCCTGCTGCGCCACCTGCACTCCCACCGGGCAAAGCTGCTCTACCAC
This sequence comes from Streptomyces sp. NPDC040405, assembly GCF_055595765.1. Lineage (NCBI taxonomy): Bacteria > Bacillati > Actinomycetota > Actinomycetes > Kitasatosporales > Streptomycetaceae > Streptomyces > Streptomyces sp. NPDC040405. The sequence continues at coordinate 1,107,731 of NZ_JBVIVI010000002.1, read as the reverse complement.
GGCGACTTCGACTGGGGCGGCATACGCATCGCCGCCGCCTTGCTGCAGCGCGTGCCCTGGCGCCCCTGGCGCTACACCACCGTCGACTACCGCGCCGCCGCCGGCAGAAGCCCCATGGCACCATCCCTGACGGGCACGCCTGCCTCCGCTCCCTGGGACCCGGACCTGCGGGCCGCCCTCGGCGAACTCGGCGTACGCGTCGAGGAGGAAACCGTCCTCGACGATCTCCTGGCCGACCTCGCGCCCTGACAACTCACGGGAACACGGGGAGTATGCGTAGCAGCGTAAGGAGCATGTCCGAGCCCGCCCAGAAGTGCTCGATCACGATGCCACGGGACATCGCCGAAGCCGCTCGCGCTCGCAGCGGGCCGTCCGGCCTGTCCGCATACGTCGCCGCGGCCGTGGCCCGCCAGATCGAGCGCGACAACCTCAACGAGCTCATCACGGTCGCCGAGGCCGAACACGGACCGATCACCGACGAGGAGGTCCAAGCGCTCCGGGACCAACTCCAGCAGGCCCGTAAGCAGCAGACACCCGACGGAGCGGACGCGGCGTGATGCGATCACCCGCTGCCGTACCCGGACCCGCCACAGTGCTCACCTCCGACCCCGAGGACAGCACGGCACTGTGCGGCGGACACGTCACCGTCATCAAGATCTGACGGCGCGCATACGTCGGACTCCTCGCCGAGTACGCCGCCGCGCTCAGCGAACCGTACTGACCACGGCCGTGGACAACTGGGTGCTGAGCCGGGACGAGGATGAATTCGCCGCCCGCTTCACCGCCACGGTGGGAGGCGATGGCGGCACCGTGGCGGACGCCGCCGTACGACGGGCCGCCTCGGCGTCCGCCCGTCGCCTCCTTTAACGGGTGTACGGCCTGATGCCCGCTCAGACCTGCTCGGCCAGCAACCATGGTGCGGGGCAGTCAGCGCTTCGTGGGGTACCCCAGAATCAACCGTCCAGCTGTCCCTGTCACGTCTGCGTCACAGCGCGGCGATTCTCGATTGCGCTGATTTCGCGGAGTTGTAAGGATAGCTCCGTAGTTGGCGCAGGCAGGCGCAACTGTTGGAGGGGAAGTTCAACGGCCGGGGAAGCGGCGTTCGACTCGTTCAAGGCGCGGTCGGATGAGATCTGGTCATCGTTCCAGAGTTCGCTGTCGGGGAGTTCGGATGGGTCAGTCGGGGTTGGCCTCGGCGTGGTCCAGGGTGACCAGGAGCAGGGTGACAACGCGCGTCGCGGATGTCGGCAGCGAATAGCGGCGCACTCCGGTGGCCGCTGAGCGACGGGACGGCGCGGCACACGCTGTCACGGGCGAAGGCTACGGTGGACGAGATCGGTTGACCCGCCCTCGGGGTGCGGGGGAACAGGGGCAGGGGCATGGCGAGGTGGGACCTGAGACCGCAGGGTTCTTCGGGTGTCCCGAAGACGGCGGATGAGTTCGCGAGGAAGATCGAGAAGCACGCGAAGTCGTACGGGGGGCATCTGCGGTCGGCGGCGCGCGCGGACACGATCAGTGCCGAGGGCAACAGCGGCGGCAGTAAGGGCGCTCAGAAGGCCGCGGGCGGACTGGGCGCGCTGGCGTTGTCGCAGTTCGCAGAGCAGGTGTCCACGGATCTGAAGTTCAACGCCGCGAGTGCTGTGAAGTCGTTGAAGGGTGCGATGGACGCGACGACAGCGTACCTGGACGGGGATCTCCAACTGGCGGCGAACGCACAGCACAAGGCTCTTGGTGTACCGGATCTGGACTTGAAGAAACCGGGGGTGCAGACCAAGTGATCAAGCCGGAGGAGATCCCCCAGTACACCGGCAACCTGGAACTGCTGGAGAAGGCTCACGGCGACCTGACGAAGGACGCCGGGCACATCCGCGACACCGGCGCGGATGTGCACACCCACTTCCAGGGCCTGTCCGCCTACTACAAGGCCCCTGAGGCCGAACGGCTCTTCGCGACCACCAAACCGGTCAAGGACCGCGCCGACACCTTCGCCGACGACCTGGGCAAAGTCTCCTCCGCCCTCTCGGAATACGCGACCGAGATCCGCCCCCTGGTCACCAAACTCACCCAGCTCAAAGCCGACGCCACCACCTTCGTCAACGACAACAAGGATGACGACGACTGGGAGTACGACGGCGACAAGGTCGACGAGCACAACCAGCTCCGCGACGACATCACCGCCGCCGTCGCAGCCTTCTGGGCAGCCGAGCGCACCTGCCACAACAAGATCACCGCCCTGTTCGGCGGCACCCAGATGGTCGCCGGCGACGGATCGAAAGCCAAGAACCAGTACGGCTTCGCGGCCGACGACCTGAAGAACGCCAAACTCCCCTGGGGCGACCCGGTCGAGGAAAAACACCACGCCTGGGAAGTCGGCCACTGGGTCAAATCCTTCGTCTGGGACGGCGTCATCGTCGACGGCGTCTGGGGCACCATCAAGGGCCTGGGCACCCTCGTCGGCGTCGACGGCTGGGACGCGGCAGGCAAAGCCTGGAAAGGCCTGGCCCAACTCGGCACCGGCCTGGCCATCAGCGCCATCCCCGGCGCCAGAGAAGCCTTCTGGGGCCTGCCCGACGACAAGCTCCCCTCCTGGCTCCGCGACTCCCGCAACACCATGAAACAGACCGGCAAAGCCCTCGTCGCCTGGGACGAATGGGGCAAGAACCCCGGCCGGGCCGCCGGAGCCGTCACCTTCAACGTCGTCACCACCGTCTTCACCGGCGGCGCAGGCGGCGCCGCCTCCGGCGCCGGCAAAGCCGGAGCCGTCGCCAAGGTCCTCTCCGCCACCGGAAAAGTCGGCCGCGTCATCGACCCCATGACCTACGTCGCCAAGGGCGCCGGAGCAGGACTCTCCAAGATCGGCGACATCGCCAAGGGCCTCAAGGGCATCCAAGCGATCGAGATCCCCAAACTCCCCGACGGCACGATCAAACTCCCCGAAGGCACCGTCAGACTCCCCGACGGCACCATCGACCTCCCCGAGGGAGCCGCCATCCCCGAGGGCGCGGCCAAGCTCCCCGACGGCACCGTCAAACTGCCCGACGACGTCCCCGCACTCCCCGAGGACGCCACAAAACTGCCGACCGGTCCGGGCGAGCCCGCCCGGTACTACGACGGCGACGGCAACCTCCTCGACGAGAAGGGCAACGTCCTCCAGAAAGTCGAGAAAGCCCCCACGGGCGCGGTGGACAAGACCACTCACCCCACCACCGGAGCCGACACCCCCCGGGTGGACGCCCCCGTCAAGGAACCTGCCCTGGTCGGCGCGGGCACCCACACTGCCGGCAACGCAGGCAACGTCATCCGCCTCGGTGACAGCCTCGACCACAACCTCGACGACATCGGCCGCACCGGCGACGGCCTCCCCGGCGGCGGGGCAGGCGACCACCTCTCCGGCGGACACGCCGACGACCTCGGCCACAGCCCATCCGCCAGCCACGAACCCCCCGCCCGCGGTGAGCACGGGGACGGCCCGGGAAGCGGCGGTCATGAAGTACCAGCCACCGGTGACCGCACCCCAGGGGGCGCCGGGGACGATCACATTCCGGGCAGCTCCGGAGCCGATGTCCCGACTCCGCCCCATGGAGGTGACCTCGGCAGCCCCGGGGCGGCCCTGCCCGAGGGCCCGGAGGGCAATCTGCCTGACGGCGCCTGGGCAGGCGAGAACGGTCTGCGCCTGGACCGTGAGGCAAATGCCGCCGCGGACGACTTCATGCGCAGATCCACGGAGGCGGAACCGCGGATCACCGAGTCGATGCAGGACATCGCGGGCAGGGTCGACGACGGCAAGCTGACCGGCCTCGAGTATCGCCTCAAGGGCGAGGACTCCCTCAAGCGCAAGCTCGCCACGGACATGCTCGAAGACATCGGCGTGGACCACGGCGCGGTACTCGGCGGCATCAAGGACTCCATCCGCTACACGATGGAGGTCCCCAGCAACAGCTACACCCACGGTGTCCAGCAGGCGATCAACGACCTTCGGGCAAAAGGGTTCGAGAACGTCACGTTCAAGAACACCTGGGACTCCGCAGGCTACAAGGGCATCAACTCGACCTGGCGAGACACGGTCAGTGGCCAGGTCTTCGAGCTTCAGTTCCACACGGCGGACAGCTTCGCGGCCAAGATGGACGGTCACGCCCTGTACGAGAAGGAGCGTCTACCCGGCGTCTCCCCGGAGGAACTCACCGCGATCAGGGCCGAGCAGGCGGAGCTGTTCGGCAGGGTGCCGGTACCGCGCGACGCGGGCGTCATCAGGATCGGCGCGCACGGCACCGACGACGTGACACCCGCGCTCGGCAAGGACCTCGACTCGACGGCCCACGACCTCGGGTCGGTGGGTGACGATCTCGGAGATGTGGGCGACGACGCGGCAGACACCGCAGACGACGCTGCGGACGGCACTCGAAACGATGAGCACGACACCGATGTTCCTGGCATGCCTCGCGAGGGCGGTCCGACCGGTGGCCCCGGCGGCGCCTACTGGGTAACCGAACCCTCGGAGTTCGCCGGGCGCGTCTACGACGAGATCCGGGCGACGCCCAACCGAGAGGATCTACCCAGAATCGCCCAGAATACGGGCATCGACGAGTCCGTACTCCGGCAAGTCAAGACTCACCTGTTCCGGGCGCAGCACGATGTGACGACCGGCCCCAACCAGGTTCGCCACGGCCTGTTCGAACCGGCCGACGACATCGCCGAGCTGTGGCCCAAGGCACAGCGGGGCGGCCTTTCAGAAGCGGAAATGTTGCGTTTCCGGTCACTGATGGCACACGAGTACGTGGAGAGCCGGCTCATGAAGGCGGGACTGCCGTACACCCAGCCGCACCCCCACCTCTGGGAAGTGGACCCGGCGGATGGAAAGTATTATAAAAACTTCCCGGACAAACCTCGGGATGCCGGAGCACACGACCTGGCTCCGAACGAGCGGAAGGGCGGCTTCAAGCACTGGGGCGCTCTGGGGCTCAGGGAACCCGATGTCATGCTTCGGGAAGACATGTCCAACATTGACGACGTAGTGAAGGCTGTCGCGCAGGAGCTGCGTTCGAAGGGGCTGAACCTGAAGTGACCGCAGAGGAACCGCGCATCGTCCTTGATCGGCTGCGCGCCATTACCTGGGACGACGACTTCGCCACGTCACTCCGTCACGCCCGCTCCCGCGCCCTGCTGATGCGGGAGTATCTGCGACGGGCGGCCCAGTGGGCGCGGGCGTATGACGCCGAAGCCGCCTGGCCTTTCTTCGACCTTGCCGAGTACGTAGATCCGTCCGTCGAACTGGACCCCGAGATCTCCGCCGATCTCGAGGAATTCATCCGGCTGAACGTGGGCACGCCATCGATCCAGGCCACCTGCCGCGGCGTGGTGCACTGGGCCGCGGTCCGCGCCGAGAGCAAGGCCACGCTGCCGGACATCCCGGAAATGTACGAGCCGTTGTTGCTCCTGTTCGAGCGCGGTGGCGACTATGCGATCGGACAGTTCATCGATCTGCAAGGTGTGGCCATCCCTCAGGGGAATCTGGCGGAGAATCTCTCCGCCATGCCATTCCTCACCCTCGCGCCGACCACGCTCGACGCTCTCGACGGTAAAGGGCGAATCACGTACTACGCGAAGGTCAGCGAGGGTTATCCGCGCAGCAGTCCGCGGGGCATCGTACGGCGGCGCCTCATCGGCAGTGGCGACGAAAGGCATGACGAGGCTTTCACTCGCAACCTCCGCTGGGAGCCCACCGAATACTTGCGACTCTACGACTTGGGGCACAACGATGTCGACCATGTGGAGATCACCGAGCCAGAAGCCGCCGCATTCATTGAATCGGTAACGAAGAAACTCACCAGTGGCAACTGAGTTCTCATACAAGCTGCCCGCCAGGCCGGCACGGCTGCCCGAGGGTGACTTCCATACGGGTCGCTGCTTCCTTCCGGCCTGATTGGCCGGGGGGGCTTGTTCCACCACAGCGTCAGCCCAGGCCCGTACGGGCACCGTTGCGGGCCCTGAAAGGGGGGAGCTGACAGGTCCAAATGAGACGACGTCTAAGCCGCACCTGGCTGGAGCATCATCGGGAACCCGCGCCGTTGACCAATGCCTAGAAGTACGCGCATTTGGGCGATGCCTTGATCGGTGCTCTGTCGGCAAGGTGTGCCACTACTGTGGCACGTGATCAAGAGCTGAGAGCGGCGTTGGAAGGACACCTTCCAGCGCCGCACATTTTCCGGGAGTGCCCGTGATTCCGCCCACCGTGATTGTTGGTCTGCATGGGATTCTCCAGCGGAATCCCTGGTTTGAGCGGGCAGTAGAGCAGGACGACGAAGGCACGGTTGAGGAAGATGTCCTCGGCTTTGCGATCGACCGGGCCGATTCCTACGGCTGGCAATCCCTGACCAGTTGGCTTCATGAGGACGGAGAGGTCACGGCTCGCCATGAGCCCACTTCCTGGGCTCATGAGGAGGTCGGCGGTGATTGGACGCAGGATGGCGGGGTTCATCAGCTGGCCTGGTTGCAGGCGGGGGTTCTTACCGACCCTCCGCGTCCGGGTCTTCCTGTTCGGCCGATGTCTTTGGTGTTGTCCGAGACTTTGGCTCGCGTGGGCACCGTAACGTTCACCGGTCTGCATGCCCTGCTGCCGTTGCAGGCGGCCGAACACAATGCGGCTTTCCGCCAGACCGAATTGGCGCCGTGGTTCGGCCTGGCGGATCCGGATGTTCGGTACGAGGTGGTGGTCACCGTCTCCTGCCATCCCGAGGCGGGCGGGGTGGGCTCGGGCGATGCGGCGGCCGTTCGCGAAGCGGTGCGGGAGATGGCGCAGGGGACGGTGGATGTCTCCGCGTCCGCGCCGGAAGGCGACCTGACGGGACTGGAACTCGATCTCGACCGGGTGCCGCACACCGAGGGGATGCGTGAGGCGATGCGGTTGAGCTGCCGTACGCGGGAGTGGTCGCCGGATATCGCGGTGTGGCTGCTGGAGATGGTCGCGGAGGGTTTGCGTGGGGCGGGGCGCTTGCTGCCGGTGGTGGTGACGGTCTCGCTGGCGTCGCCTCCGGCGTAGTCCGCGCGGGCAACGGAACGTTTCGCATAGGCGCCGTCGGGCAAGCTGGCGATTGGGAGCGCTCCCATATCTCTCCCGCTCCCCCACGGACGATGGAGGAAGATCGCGCAATGATTTGTCATGAACGCGGCAATCTCTTATCTTGGGCAACTCGCGTCCTCGGCCTGCTGTCCGCGCTGCTGCTCGGCCTGATCCCCTGGTCCGGCACCGCCAGCGCGCACGGATCCGTCATCGACCCCGCCTCCCGCAACTACGGCTGCTGGCTGCGCTGGGGCAGCGACCACCTGAACCCGGAGATGGCCCAGAAAGACCCCATGTGCTGGCAGGCCTGGCAGGCCAACCCCAACGCCATGTGGAACTGGAACGGGCTCTACCGCAACGGCTCCGCCGGCAACTTCCCGGCCGCCGTCCCCGACGGACAGCTGTGCAGCGGCGGCCACACCGAAGGTGGCCGCTACGACTCCCTGGACACCCCGGGCGCCTGGAAGACCACGACCATCGGCAAGAACTTCACCGTGAAGCTGTACGACCAGGCCAGCCACGGCGCCGACTACTTCAAGGTCTACGTCACCCGGCAGGGGTACGACCCCACCACCCAGCCGCTGAAGTGGAGCGACCTGCAACTGGTCACCACGACCGGTAAGTACGCGCCCAGCCAGAACTACTCGATCGACGTCAGCACCTCCGGCTACACCGGCCGCCACGTCGTCTACACGATCTGGCAGGCCTCGCACATGGACCAGACGTACTTCCTGTGCAGCGACGTGAACTTCTCCTGAGCCGCCCCGTCCCCGCCGGGCGCCGCCGCGTCCGGCGGGACAACCTCTGCGGCCCGGCGGTCAGATCTTTGGAACGCCGAGATCGGCAAAAGGCTGCCTGGTGACCGGGTCGGTTGAATACAGGACCGTGCCACGGATCGATCGCGTCATGAGGGCACCGCGGGCATTGCGAATGCCGCGTACGAGCTCGTCACCCGAACGGATCCTCCTGGCTTTGCTTCGCATATGGTTGCGGTGCACGGTCCATGCGCCGCCGTCCCAGGTGAGGTCGGGCCCAAGGATCAGGCCACCCAGTCTACGAGGGACGCCCCCGTCAGAAGGGGTAGCCCTGTCTCACGCGTAGGCACTGATCGAGCGAGACGATCTCAACGAATCATCCAGGCCGCCGAGGCCAACCGCGCCCCCGTCGCCGAGGAAGAGGTTTCAGACCCAGCGCGACCAGCTCCGCCAAGTCCCTCGGCAGCAGACGGACGGCGGGGCGGATGCCGCGTCGTCGCTCGCCTCCGCCCGACGGGGCGGCGCCTCATACGCTCCCCACAGCCCAGCCCCAGCATGGCGAACATCTGTGCTATCTCTACTCCCTGCAGTGAACCCGCTGCTCCGACTTTCGACCACCCATCTGTAAACTAAGTCAAGGAACATCCGCCACGGCTGGATCGCAGGGGTGCCGCCTACAGGCGAGTACTTTGCCCTAACGACCCATCGTCGCCCGTTGGAGACCGTGATGAGCAAAGCCTCCGAGTCGGTCGTGTTCGTGACCCTCGCGGAGATCGCGCGGCTCGCCGGGGTCGGCCGTGCCGCCGTCAGTAATTGGCGACGACGCTACGAGACCTTTCCCGCCCCGGTCGGGGGCAGCGACACCAGCCCCCAGTTCTCTCTGCTCGATGTCGAGCAGTGGCTACGGGCCGAGAACAAGATCAAAGCCACGGTGGAACCTCTGGATCGTCTCTGGCCAGAGTTTGAGGCACTCGGCGACCGCGAGACGATGGGCTACCTCGTGGCAGCCGTGGGCTTGAGGCTGGGCTCGGGCGGTGATCTCAGCCGTGTAATGGAACCACCTGCTCTGGATGCTCAGCAGACCGACCTCTTGGAACGAGCCATCGGGATTGCCGCCGACGAAGGAGCGGAGAGGACGTTCGATTTTCTGCTCGAACGGTGGCTACGGACGCATTTCCGCCAGGTCAGCGCCACACCAGAGCCGTTGGCCGACCTCATGACGCACATCTCCGCACTCGTCCACCGCGGAGAAGTGCACACGGTGCTCGATCCTGCGTGCGGGACCGGAACGCTCCTCCAGGCGGCTGGGAAGCCACGCGAGGAGGCGACGCGCGCGCCGAAGCTCTTCGGCCAGGACAGGGATCCCGTACTCGCGGCCCTGGCCACCGCCCGGCTTGCCATGGCCGGCTCCGCAGCCGAAGTGACCACTGCGGACACGCTGCGAGCAGACGCCCACGCGGACGTGCGCACCGATGTGGTGCTGTGCAATCCCCCGTCGAACGAACGCGACTGGGGACACGCGGAGCTCGCGACCGACCACCGCTGGGCTTATGGGTACCCGCCGCGCACCGAGCCCGAACTCGCCTGGGTTCAGCACGCTGTCGCCGCCTTGGCCCCGGGTGGAGTCGCGGTACTGGTACTCCCTCCCGCGGTCGCGGCCCGACGGGCAGGACGACGCATCCGGGCAGGGCTCCTGCGCGCCGGCATGCTCCGCGCCGTGATCGCCCTGCCGCCCGGGGCCGCCCCGCCGCATGGCGTGGGCCTCCATCTGTGGGTATTGGGCACCTCGGAGGGCCTTCCGTGCAGCGATCGCCTGCTCCTCGTGGACACCGCGCACGGGCTGGGACCTGCCTCGATGGGCAAGGGCAGCATCGATTGGCCCCGGTTGACGAAGAGCGTGACGGCGGCTCTGAGCGGTGAGCGCCTTTCGGAGAGCGCGTCCGTCCCGGTGATAGAGCTGCTCGACGAGCAAGTCGACCTGACTCCGGGTCGCCACATTCCGGGCGTCGATGTGGCGAATATTGCTGATTTGCATCGATCGTGGACACGATTTAATACACATCTGCGTGAACTACGAGAAGTGGCAGGGCTGTTGTCCGCTGTCGCCCCTCAGGAAGTCGACGGTTCCGCTACGCACACGACTGTGGCCGAGCTCGAGCGAGCCGGCGCTCTCGAAATCCACGGTGGTCAGGGCCTGCCCGATGAGCTCGTCCAGCGAGGTGAACGGCCCGAAGACGCGGTCCCCGTCCTGACCGTCCCAGGTCTCATGATCGCGGAGGAGACCGAGTACTGGCTGCCAACGGAGTACGTGGCGCGTGGTGAAGCCGATGGCAGCCTCACCGTGACCGCTTCACCGGATGTCATCGTGGTGGGGGCGGTCAGAGCATTTGAGGTGCGCGTGGACACCGATGCGCCGTCGGTGCTAGGGCCCCAGTTGTACGCGCTCCGCACGGATCCAGCGGTTCTCGACCCGTGGTTCCTCGCGGGGTGCCTGCACGCGCCCGGCAATGTCCGCCGGGCAGGCACACATGCCTCCACGTCCTCGCGCGTGGACGTACGTCGCCTTCGGGTCCCTCGCCTGTCACTCGATGAGCAGCAGGGTTACGGTGAGATTTACCGGAGACTGACCGTATTCCAACGGGAACTGGGCCAGCTACGCGCATCGGGTGGCGAACTGGCCCGGTCGCTCAGCGACCTCCTGGCCACCGGCCGACTCCCGCGAAACTGACCCTCACCTCTCCTCGAGCTCGGCGACCAATGGTGCGATCGTCACCGCGCAACCCCGTTCGTTGAGTTCCAGCGCGACTTCACGGCACCGCGCCACAAGCCTCGCGGGTGGGGACACCAGGCTGAGCACATCGGCGACCGCGTCCGTCCACCCTTGCAGCGCGCCACGCAGATCCCCCTCGGGCACCCTGCACTCGGCCACCCCGACCCGGGCCTCCAGCGCCAGCGCCCGCGACGCCTGATCCCCGTGATGACCGAGGGCCATCGCGACCTGCTCGTACAGCGGCTTCGCCAGGTGGGTGTCGCCTTCGAGCCGCACCACATCGGCACATGCCAATTGGGCATCGGCAACGGTGGACTCTCCCAGCCCCCAATTCGCGACAGCCCGCTCGAGCGAGCGCGAGAGCTGTTCGCACGCGCGGCTGGGGTTGTGCGCGTCGAGTTCGTCACGCGCCCGGCGCAGCAGGGCCGCGAACTCCTGGCGCCCGAGCCAGGCAGCGCGCCGCCGGGCCGGGCGTCGCGCGACGTCCGCGGGGCCACGGACCGACTCGGAACCCGTGGAGGAACTCGACCGGTGGCGCGCCGTGGGATCGGGATCCAGCGCGGGCTCAGGCGGTGGTTCGCCCGGTGCCGGCAAGTAACCACGCAGCACCTCAAGAGCCACGCCCACATGCGCGGGACGGTCCGCCGGAGCTTTGCCGAGAAGATCCCAGACGAGGTCATCGAGGTCAGCAGGAAGGCCGAGGTTGAAAGCCCTGATGCGCGGGGGCAGATCCTCCAGGTGCTGCGTGTCCTTGTTGCGGTCCGGCTGATCCTCGAACGGGGCCCGCCCGGTCACCAGCTCGAAGAGCACGCAGCCAAGGGCGTAGAGGTCCACGGAGGCGGAGACCGTCTGCTGCCCGCGCAGTTGCTCCGGAGCCATGTAACCAGCACTGCCCGGGGTGGCGCCGAGCACGGTGTAGCGGGTCGCGTCAGGGTCGGTGAGGAACGCGATGCCGAAGTCGAGCAGTTTCGCGGCCCCATCGGCGGCCAGCACGATGTTGCCGGGCTTGAGGTCTCGATGCACCACGCCGCGGGTATGTGCGTGCACGAGCGCTTCGGCGACGTCCACGGCGATCGCGCAGGCGGCTCCCAGGGGAAGGGGACGGCGACGGTCCAGGAAGTCGCGCAAGGTCTCCCCCTCGACGTATTCCATGACGAGGTACGGCTCCTCGCGGTGGTATCCACGGTGCAGCAGGCGCGGGATCGCGGGGTGCTTCAGCTCTTCGAGGATCGTGCCCTCGCGCTCGAACCGCTTGAGGAGCTCGATCCTTCGCCGCGTCCGTTCACTCTGGCTGAACCGGCCTTGCGTGTAGGCGTCGAGCCGCAACACCTTGACGGCCACCCACGCCCCGGTGTCGCTGTCCACCGCCTTCCAGATACTGCCCATCCCGCCCTGGTCGAGCGGCTCGTCGACCCGATAGCGGCCGTCGAGGACGTCCCCGGCTTCCACAACGCACCCCGTTCTCCATGGCGCCTTTACGCATCACCACCATACCCGTTGCGCGACTCACGCGAAGTGCATCGCTTGACTTAGTTCACAGACATGCGCTTCCCTGAGTGAACCGTTCCTGTCTCCAGTGAGGGGTTCGCCGTGACGCTTCAACTGCCTCCGCCCGATACGGATGGCGGCGCCTGGCTCATCCGCACCTCGCTCCCCCTGTTCCAGGAAGACCCCCAGGACTGCCCACGCGGCAACGCTCTGCGAGCCAGGCCCCTCATCGAGCAAGCACCGGAGCGGCCCCGCGGCAAGCCCATCGAGGACTTCTCCCTGGCGCCGGTCATGAACGCTCTCGACGCCATCGAACTGGACGGCGTCGAAGCAGCGGAGGCACTCCGGCGAATCGCCCGCAACCGCAAGTATCACCCATCGCACGTGCGTTGGACCCACAAAGCGGTACGGAACTACCTGGCGGCGCGCGAAAGGGCTGAGACGGGCCGGGTCGCGTCCGGACGGCCCAAGACGGTCGCCGTCCGGGAGGAGTGGACATCCATCACGAATCTCAGAACTCCCACCGCCCACGGGGCAACCCGCTACGAGCGCACCGCCTGGGGCCGACGCTACGCGTCCGCCGACGGCTCGGAGCGTGAGCTGTGGCTGCTGTCGGTCAACGTCCTCAAGGAGGACCGTCCGTCGGCGCTGATCGCCGAAGCGGCGTCGGTCGTGGCCACGGGAGCCCCGTCCCGCTCGGCCTTCCGCGAGCCCCACCATCCTGTTCCCGGGAATACCGTCCGTCCGGACCGGGTGCGGATCGTCGGCGTCGGCTGCGGCGACGGCGAGCACACCGTCCTCGCCGACTGGGATGCCCACGAGGTCGCTCAGAAGTTCTCCCGGGACGCCAAGCCCGCGCTCGGCCGCGTCATCGCCGATGACCGGCTGAATCCCGGCTCCAGCTGTACGCGGTGCGAGGCTCTCCTCGGCTGTGAGCAGCCTCCGAGGGCGCACGGCCTGCTTGGTGTACCGGGACCGCGTCGCCCCCGCAAACGCCGCTCCGTCTCGGCCACCGATCTGCGCATGCACGCCCGCTGTCCGGCCTTGTTCCACCTCACCCGGGTCCTGCACCTGCGGTCGGCCGCACCGGAGAGCCCGGCGATCCGCAGGGGACGTGCCGTCGATGACTGGCTCAACCAGCGGCACCGGCAGGGACGCTGCCGAGGAGTGACGCTCCCGGACGCGCTGCCCGGCTTGGCCGACGAAGAGCAGGCGACCGCGCTCGCCATGCTCGCGCAGCATGTGCGCGCCTGCCCGCTGGATGGCCTCGCCCCCGGCGAGGAAGTCCTCGTGCAGAAACGCCTGACCGCGTACGACCCGGAGCTCGATGTGCTGATCATCGCCGACCCGGATCTGCTGTACACCCGGTCCGGGGGGTGGATCTGGCACGAGACCAAGACGACGACCCGTCCCCCTTGGGAAGGGGAGGAGCTCCTGCAGACCTACCCCCAGCTCGCTCTGGCCATTCTGCTGATGTCCGCCGACGTCCCCGGCGGCGATCCGCGCCGGTCCCGGATCGAACTGGAGCTTCTGCTCGAGGACACGTCATGGCGTGAGGTGATAGACCCGGGAGAGCCGGACACCCAGGCTGAAGCACGACGGACCATAGCGGGCATGGCGGGTCCGTGGGCCGTGGACGAGACATACGAGCCGAAGACCGGAAAGCACTGCGGCGGCTGTGAGATGCTCGGCCTCTGCGACGCCGGCCAGGCCCATGTGAAGGCCGGGTGACGAGGTGCGGATGACAGACGATCTCCCGCCGCACGCCTCCGACTGGTCGGCTCACGCCGGTGTCCCGCTGATGCGAACGGTCGCTTCCGCGCTCGCCGTGCTGGAGGACGTCACGGGTCTGGACGCCTTCACCCTGCCGTACCCGCCTCGGGTGCAGCAGGCCCTGGACCGCACGGTGCTGGCCTGCCTGGAGCGGGGCGCGGAGCCGCCGGTGAGCCTCCCCGACCTGCTGGCCTGGTGCCGCGCACGGCCGGTGGCCGACTGGCCGGTGGACCTGCCCGCGGATGCCGTCGGCCCGGGCGACCTGCTGCTGGATCCGGATTCTTCCCGCCCCACCGAGCTGTGCCACGAGTGGGCGGAGAAGTCCCGGGACAGCGCCCAGGTTCACCGGGACCGTGAAGTGATTCACTACGCGCTCCGGCTGTGCCGGGAGTACGGCGAGGAGGACGCGTATACCGAGTTCCGGCGGTTGCTCGTCACCCGGCCCGTCCTGACGTCCGCCGAAGCCTTCGTCGTCTCCGTGGACCACGTGCTGGATCCGGTGAAGGAGCTGATCGGCCGCGTCTACCAGCCGGTACCGGAGAGCTATCTTCGCGGCGACGTCTACGCGACCTGCGGACGCTGCCGCACCCTGCTGACGCCGGTCCGTGACGGCTCCTGGTGGTGCGAGAGGGACCGCTGCCGCCGCCAGGGCCCGCCCCCGGTGGGGCACCGCATCACACGCGACGAAGCAGGCGAGCTCCTCCAGCTGGAACGTCCATTGCGCCAGTTCGTCACCGCCCCGGGCCAGGCGGAGACGGAGCTGGAAACACAGCTGAGTGCGCTGGGGCTGCGGGTACGGATGTGGCCGGCGTATGACGCCTACGACCTGCACATTTCCTTCCCCGACGGCTGGGTCTGGGCCGTCGATGTGAAGGACTGGGCCCATCCCGCGTTCCTCGGCCGGGCCGCGCGGCCGGTTCCGCAGGAGCCGCCGTACAACGAGGCCTTCTGGGTGGTGCCGCAGAGCCGGGCGGACGACCGCCCCGGCTACGTCGCCTCGTACGAGCGCAACCGCCCCGCCGCGGCGCGCGGACTGGAGCTGCTTACGGACACCGCGCTGATCGAGCGGGCCCGCGCGCGACGGGACGAGACGGAAGGAGTACAAGGTGCGTGACCGGGACAGCTGGCACAGGCCGGTGAGCAAGGAGTTGGCCCGGTTGTGGAGCGAGGTGCCTCCTGAACTCTCCGGTGTGAAGCCCTCGCTGGTGTGTCAGGTCGAACTCGCGCTGCGGCTGTTGGAGCGGATCGCACCGGAGGAACCGGTGCGAGGGGCCTACGTCATGTTCGGGGGCTACCCCTTCATGCCCGCGCGAAGTCTGTCCGTCACGGACGCTCACACGGCGATGCTCCTGTCGGGTCGACACCTGCTGTGGACGCTGCGGCGTCGCCGCACCTGGCAGCAGGCTCTGGAGACCTACCGAGCACTGCCGCCGCGCTTGCGCGCGTACGAGGTGCCGTCCGAGGATTCTCCGGCAACCCGCGTGGATCCGGCCGTCGCATCGGACCGGTTCGCCGTCTACGACGCCGCTGTGGCTTCCCTGCCACCACTCGCCCGCAAGGAGCTGCCCCTGGCCCCGGCGGGACGGTCGACCTTTCTCGCCTGGCGGCGGCCCATGTCCGTGACGCTGCCCGAGCGGCCGCGTCCCGAACCCGCTCCCGGCCACGATCCGGAGGCCGGACGCCCCGGAGACGGAATCCCCCTCACCATCACGCGGACCGAACTCTCCGAGACGGCCCGCTGGATGGACGAGACGGAGCGGGAGAACGATGCCGCCGGCCCTGGACACTGGCAGGAACGGCTGGCGGAGTTGCGGATCGCTCCACGGAACGCCGACGGAAGGTCCTTCACCGACTCCGACGTCCTCCGCCTCGACGGGCTGCTGCACCTCGCCGGCATGGTCGGCGCGGGCAAGTCGACCTTGATGATCCTCATCGCCGTGTGGGGTGCGCGGCGAGGGCTGCGTACCACGCTCGTCGTCGGCGATGTCGCCGAGCAGCTGCGTCTGAGCGGTCTGCTCGGTGACCTGGGGCTGGCCGCACCCCCCGTGCTGGGCCTGACCACACGCCCGACGCATGTCCAGCGGCTGCACCGCAGGCTCGCCGCCCGGGGCCTGGACAACCTCCTCGACCACGACGCGCCCGGCTTCGACGATCTGAGCACCGTATGCGTGGTGGACGCGCTGCGTGGCACGGAAGCGGCCGAGCCGTTGCGGTACGCGGACGCGCCCTGTGCCTCGCTTTACCCGGAGAAGACGGCCCCGGCTTCGGAGGCGACGTCGCTGCCCGCCCCGTACCGTCCGGGCGGGACCCAGCGCACCGCCGCCGAGCGGCCCGCCGAGCCGAAGGGCGCCCCGCATGGCTGCCCGTTGTGGCATGCCTGCCCGCGCCACCGCCCGGCGCGCGAGTTGGTGGACTCGCTGATCTGGGTGGCGAACCCGGCAAGTCTGGTGCAGTCGGCCGTGCCCCGGCATCTGGGCGCGGAGCGGCTGCGACACCTCGAGCTCGCCTGCCTGCGCAGCGACATCATCATCGTGGATGAGGCGGACTCGGTGCAGATGAAGCTGGACGAGATCTTCGCGCCCTCCGCCACCTTGGTCTCCCCGGGCCTGGACTCCTGGCTCGACACGGTGCAGACCCATCGGATCGAGGAGCTGTCCAAGCAAGGGCGACTGCCTCTCACGGACCAGGAGATCGAACGCTGGTCGGCTTCCCTGACCGTGGCCCACTCGGCGACGGACCGGCTGTACAAACTGCTGATCTCCGACGGTGAGCTGCGCGAGTGGGCCGACATCGAATACTTCAGCCCCTGGACTCTCCAGGAGAAGCTGCTGGGCGACTGGTTCTCGGTGGACCACACGTCGGGAGCGCCGGACGGGGTGGCGGATGAGTCTGAGCTGTACGAGGCGTACGAGGACGACGCTCCCGAACCGGAATCGGCGGGGGCCGAGGCCGACGACCGCCGCGCGGAGCTGAGGGACCGCTTCGACGCCTTCCGCGATGATCCGCTGGGCGGCAACGGCCCGTACGGCGACGTGACGGACGGCTTGGTCACCCTCGCCCATGACCTGCTCACCACCCTGTCCGCCCCGGCCACGCGGGAGCGCGTTCTGACCGTCCTGCACAAACTGCTGGAGGGGACACCGGCGGCTGTGAAGGCGGCGGACGAGAGCTGGCTCGATCTGACGGCCCGGCGACTTGAGTTCATGCTGCTGCTGAGCGCGCTCAACCAACGTCTCGACCGCCTCGTCTTCCTGTGGCCGCAGGTCGAGGCGGCCCTGCATCTGGATTCGACCGGCAACGAGCTCTCCCGCCGCCCTCCGCTGGACTACGCGCCCTTGGTTCCGGAGGCCCCGATGGGCAATGTGCTGGGCTTCCAGTACCTGCCTGACGAACGCGAGCGGGACGACGACGGGCGGCACAGCGGCACCCTGCGCTTCTTCCGCTGCGCGGGCATCGGCCGGGAGCTGTTGCTCTCCCTGCACGAGGTGGGTGCCGACCCGGGCGCCGGCCGCCCGGGGCCACACGTGGTGCTGATGTCCGGTACGAGCTGGGCGGGAACCTCCACCCGCGCCCATGTGCTCGCCCCTGTAGGGGCGGTGCTCAAGCCGTCGGAGAGTTCGCTGGAGGCCGTCGGCGAGTCCGTATTCACCACCCACTTCCTGTACGACGACGAGGGTCGCCCGATGAGCCTGTCCGGCACCGAGCCCAAGGCCAGGCCGGCGGCGGCGCGGGCGCTGGTCAGTCGGCTGGGCTCCCCGGGGCCTGGCGGTTCGCCCAGCCCTCTGGAGCAGGAGCTGGCGAGGATCGCCGACGACCGCCGCAGGCGCGCGATCCTGCTGGTCGGCAGCTACAAGGAGGCCGGCACCGCCGCCGACGTGCTGAACGGGATCGAGCGCTGGCACGGGCGGGTGCGGGTCCTGGCGGCGGACGACGCCGACCTGGAGCAGTCCGTACGCGGCTCCGGTCCCCCCGGGCGCCCGGAGGCGGAGCGCGCCACCGTGCTGCGCAGGGGTGACCTCGCCTCGTTCGCCGAGGACTCCAGCGCGGAGATCCTGGTGGCGCCGCTGATGGCCGTCGAGCGTGGCCACAACATCCTCAACGCCCAGCGCAACGCGGCGTTCGGTGCCGCGCTGTTCCTCGCCCGGCCGCACCCGCGACCCGACGACCTGGCCCTGGCCGTCTTCGCGATCAACGACTGGGCAGCCCGGTTCGTCCGCGACGAACCCGGCCTGGAGCAGGGCACGTTCGGCAAGCTCGCCGTCGGCGCGGAAACGCTCGACGCCGCCGGACTCGCCTTCCGCCATGTGGCGCGCGCCGAATGGCGCAGGCTGCTGGCCCGCCGCTACATCTACTCGCGGCTGTCCGAGCGTGAGAGGCGGTCCTTCACCTGGGACCAGCTGGTGACCATCTGGCAGGTCATCGGGCGACTTGTACGCGGCGGCGTACCCGCCCGCGTGGTGTTCGTGGACGCGCGTTTCGCGCCGAAGACCGCCAGAGCGCTGGCCCCCAGCGTGGCGGCGTCCACCCTGCCGCGCGAGGACGGCCTGCTGACCGGGCTCCGGGACGTCCTCGCGCCGTACTTCAACGCGAGCGTTCCCCCTCCGTACGTCACCGATCCCGGTGATCCGGCAGTCGCCCGCCTGCTGTACGCGCCCCTGTACAAGGCCCTGCGCGACATCACCCACCACACCTCCTGAGGGACACCGACATGGCCCAGCGCTACGACGCGATCCGCACCGCCTCCTGGCTGCCCGCCCCCGACACCTCCGTGACGGCGCGCTACCGCGCCCTCCCCTTTCCCGAGCAGTGGCGTGGTCCACTCCTCGCGCTGTGCAACGAGGGCCGTGAGAAGCCCCTGGAGACCGTCCCGACGTTCCGCATGGACCAGGTGCTCCAGTCGCTCGCCCCGGATCTGCTGGTGCGGCCGCGGCCGGCCCGGCACCGCGGCGAGGGCCCGGACTTCTGGCTGTACGCGCCGGAGAGCGTCCCCGATCCCCTTCCGCCGGCCGCCTTCCGCGGGCTGCTCGGCGCCTGGCTGCGCGACCTGCGGCCCGAACCGGAGTACCGCTCGCTCCTCACCGAGACGCGGGCGCTGCTGTGGGAGCAACCACCTGAGTGGCAGGAAGGCGTGGAGGTGGAGCTGGTGCGGTGCGAGTCCGCCAAGGGAGGCACCGCCGCTCCGGACTCCCGGCAGTTCCAGCTGACGACCGACTGGCTGGCCCGGCGGATCCTCGCCCTGGAGCCGTACGACTTCGGCGCCGGCCGGCTGCGCTTCCGCGCCGTGCCCCGCGGGCCCCGTGACCAGGGCGCGGAGCTGGTGTCACAGGCGCTGCCCCACGAGGGGAGCCGTGGCACCGAGTGGTTCTCCGTGGTCCTCAACATCACGCTGCACACGGTGCCGTTCGACCCGCGCCCGCGGTTCCATCTGCACACGCACATCCGGCGTTACGCCACGCGGATCGGGGCGAAGTCGGGGCGGCTCCATCTCCCGTACGGCCGCCGGACCACGGTGCTGCTGCGGCCTCGCGTGCCGTGGCTGCCCGGGGCTCCGGCGACCGACCGGTTCGCGTTGGCCCGGCTCGCCTGGGGGAAGGGAGGCCACGACTGGGTGGGCGGCGGGCCCGCCGGCATTCTGCGGAACATCTCGCTCTCCGAGCCTTTCCCGGACGCCGAGTCCATTCTCACCGGCCCCGAGGAGTGGCTTCGGGACGGCATGCGGGCGGCTGTCGTGTACAGCACCGCCATGGGCTCGCACGAGGTGGGTGCGGGCCTGATGTCCCATCAGCGTTCCGAGATCACCCGGTGGGCGGAGCAAGCCCTGCCCGATGAGCTGCGTCCGGCTCCCGCGCTGGTGCACACCCGGCTGTCGGGCAGCGTCCCGGCCAATCCGCGCCGCGATCCTTCCCAGGCGGAGAAGAAGGCGGCCGAGGAGCGCAAGCGGGCGGAAGCGCGCCGCCTGGGAGCCGCGTTCGCGCTGCGCTGCCTGGCTCCGGACGCCGACCCCGGCGATATTCCGGTCCTTGAAGCCAGTGTGCTGTGGCAGACCTCGACGATGCGTGACACCGCCATCACCGCGCTCGCCGAGCATCTGGATCTGAAGGGCGACGGCGGGGCACCGGAGGACGCCGGCGGCTACGAGAGCGGGCCGGTGATCCTGGAGTGGGAGATGCCGGAGCTGAGGATACGGCTGCGCTGCTTGAAGCTCACCGGCTCGCTCGGCGGCGATCTTCCACTGCCCGAGGGCACTCGGCACTCACGCGAGTCGGTGACGGCTGCACTCGCTCTCCGCCGGAAGGAGACGGCGGCCTTTCTCACCGCCGCGGGGCGGGTCGGCCTGCCGTCCCTGGCCCTGGTGGAGCTCGACCGGGCCAAGGACTTCAGCTCCGCCGCCCATGATCCGAAGTTCGCGCTCCGGCTGGGTTGCGCGGACGCGCGCGTGCTGACGCAGTTCATGGGCGTTCCGAAGAAGGCGAAGGGGTACAACAGCGAGAAGAACGCGGGCTTCAGGGCCGCGAAGGCCTGGGACGACGGGCTGCGGCAGCTGGGCGTACGGGTCCATCCCGAGCACAGTCTCGGTGAACAGCTGCCGACGGGACTGCGGTATCTGGCGGTCTGGATGGTCCGGAAGAACAAGCGCAGCCGGACCCGCTGGGCCGGGCACGTGCCGGTGGCGGTCCTCGTCACGCCGGAGCGGCCCGGCTCCGGCCTGGCACGGGTGCAGGGGTGGGATGAGGACGCCCGTGAGTGGATCCCCTACCCGGAGCTGCTGCTGCGGCTGACCCGGCGCGCGGAGGTCCCCAAGGACCTGATGCCGCCCGCGGGTGACGGCGAAGCGGAGAACGGTGGGCGCGTGTCGTGGTGGACGGACATGACCGAGCAGCGTCGCGCCACAGAGGAGTGGCTGCAGAAGGTACGCGACTCGGTGCTCGGCGAGCCGACGATGATGCTGGCGCACGCGCAGAACATGCGGTCCCACTGGACCTGGCTGCAGGACGGCCGGGTGGAGGCCGACAAGTTCCGCGACGGCCACGCCCCGGCCCGTCGCCTGGAGCCGGATCTGCGGCTGGTGCGGGTCCGTACGGCCCGTGGCCGGGAGACGGCGCAGTGGTGGGCCGTGAACCCCGAGGGCCCGAACGGATTCGCCGCCCATCTGTGGACCGACCCGTCCGCTAATCCTGAGACGGCACGCGTGTTCTGGTCCACGACGCCGAAGGCACGCACGTTCAAGCTGTCGGTGGCGGCCGACAAGCTCGCCCCGCGCGCCCTCACTCTGGGACCTCGGGCCGGCGAGATGACGGTGGACACCGACAAGGCGGCCTGGAATCCAGGGCTCGTGGAGCTCGCCGTCCTCGGCTGCCACCGGGAGGACGGCGATTCTCCGGAGGCCCTGGCCCTCGCGGCTCACCAGCTCCGTCAGGCGCCGGACCTGCCGGACGCGCTGAGTCTGCCGCTGCCGCTCCATCTGGCGGGTCTCGCCCAGGAGTACGTGCTGCCGACGCGCACCGAGGAGGAAGAAACCTCGGAAACGGAGCCGAACGCCGCCGACCCGACGGCAGACACCGACCCGGACGCCGCGGCCGCCCCCGGCTTGACCACGGGGCCGGAACCGGACGACGCACCGGGGCAGTTGTCGCTGTTCGACGACGGGCCTGGCCTGCCGTAACGGTCAGGGCATACCGCCCGCCTCGTTCGGCCACCGGCGGACAGGGCGGGCGTCGGGCCCCCTCGGGTACCGGAAGGGCCGGGCCGGATCGACCTCCGTCCACGGCCGCAGAGTGTTCTCCGGCAGGTCGGGAACGGGCAGCCTGGCGGCCGGCCGACGGTAGACCTCACCCGGGTGCGCGGGCCGGTCGCCGGGGTCCTTGTCGAGCAGTTCGAGAACGAGGGATTCGAAGGCGGCGGGGACGTCCGGTACGAGTTGGCGCAGCGGGGTGGGCTGGGCCTCGCCGTGCATCCCGGGTATGAGAAGCGGCGAGTCGTGAGTGAACAACGGCTCGCCCGAGACCATTTCGTGCATGCGGGCGGCAGGTGCAGGCCGAGACGGCGGCGGAGGGGAGAGTGCAGACCGTCCGCCGCAGCGAGGTGACGGGCGGTGAATCCGGCCGCGGTGACCGTGTGACGGTCCTGAGCCAACTCGTCGTTGTGGCGCCGCGCGCTACCGGGTGAGCGACGCCAGTACGAGAGCGACGCTCTGCGGCCGGGTGGCCTCCTCCAACCTACGGGAGCCCCACATGCGTCTCGCCCCTACTCCACTTCAGCGCAGGAGCCCGAGTGGGTGCCGGTCAAGCGTTGCCTAACGCCTCGTGCAAGTCGTATGTGAACGACTGCCATGACGCGAGCTGCTTGACAGGCCCTTCGCGATCCAGCATCTGCAGGAGTCGCGCGCGATTCTCCGGGAAGCGTGCCTGGAGCTTCTTCAGACCGCGGCCCTTCTCTTCGCTTGCCGTGGCGAGCGCTTGTTTGAGCAAAGCCTTGGGATTGGACTCCGATTCGACCCGGGTCGCCTTCGGCAGGTCAAGTGCCACTTTGCCGTTGGGATTTCCTGCCACTTCGCGGATCGCGGCATGGTCGAGCACCAGCCACGCTTCCAGCATTCGCACGGGGATCACCGGTACGTGTGCCAGGCCTGGGCTTACTTGGGCCACCGCTTCGGCGATCTCTCTGCGGCGAACATCCGCGGGGTGGCCGTCCGAATCGCGGTGGATGACGACGAGGTCGTACGGGTGCCCGCCATCGCTGAGATGCTGTGCGGCTCGGAGCTTGTCCTTGACCGAGTGGCCAGGCTTGTCGGGCAGGCGATTGAGGTCGGGAACCGTCACGAGCACCTCCCGGCCCGTCTCTGCGGCGATCGCCTCGATGTGGAAGCGCAGGCCCGTGTCGCTGGACCCTTCGCAAAGGTAGAGGGCGCGCACGGTCACGAGTCGCTCCCCTCGAGGGTCAGCCGGGCCTGTGGCGGAGTCGTGAGGTACGCGAGGATGTCGGCCTTGGTGCCGTACCCCTTCTCGGCACCGCCGGCGCGCCAGGTGTCGGCCAGGGGGCGCAGACGCAAACTGCGTGCCGTCCTGCCACCGGCCTCGGGAACGGTCGAGGTGTCGGCGATCAGCAGATCCGCCGCGCCGACCAGCTCCACGACCCCCGGCGAGTGGGTGTTGATGAGAACCTGCCGGAACGGGTTGTCCTCCTCATCAACCTGCTCGGTGGCGTCCGCCGCCAGGTCACGCACCAGGCTCACCATCGCGAAGAGGTTGGCCGGGTGGATGCCGTTCTCCGGCTCTTCCATGCACATCAGACCGCCTGCCCGCGGGTCCTCCAGGAGGACGCACAGGGCCAGGAAGCGCAGAGTCCCCTCGGACAAGCTACGGGCGGGCAGCACCATGCCGTCGATCTCGTGAAGCTTGATCGTCAGCAACTCGCGCGTGCCGTCGGCCTCTACATCCAGTGTGCGGACATGCAGCCCCGACAGGTCCGAGAGGCGCCCCGCCACGCGCGAGTAGATCCGAGCAGGGTCGTCCGGCGACTTCTCCCGGGCGATCCGGTCCAGGTACCGCGGCAGATGTCGGCCGTCGGGCTGCATCTCGTCGGGGTCCGTATAGGGGTCGGCGGTGCGCAGTGCAGAGGGTTCAAGCGCCAGCCGCCGCCAGGACTGCATCTCACGCCGCGCCGCCAGGATGGTCGGATCGTCATTTTCGTTGATCGTGGACAGCATGGTCCGCGGGGCCCGGCTCGCGGGTGCGGGACGCGGCTGACCTCTACGGCCTCCGTCAGCGTGGATACGGACGACGGCGTCACCGGTATCGAGTGTCGTGGAGATGTAGGGCGCGGGCGACCGGCGTCCGCGGACCACGGCGTTCCGGAAACCTTTGGCACTGTGCGAGAACCGCAGATGTGATCCGGCGTCACGCGGTCGGATCTGGATCAGGTCCTCGGACCGCAGCGTCAGTCTGCCGCCCCGCTCCCCGCCGCGCGGCGGCTGGTACCCGAGCCGGAGCTCGTAGCGGAGGAACGTGGACGTCGGCTCGGCCAGGCGGCCGAAATCGTCCTCCACCTCACCCGGGACGATCATCTCCGCGGCGAACGTCATCATGTGCTCGCCGGCCGCGTAACCGTTCCAGAACAGGTCGCGCGCGTCGCCGTGCAGCTCGCCGTGGGTTCCACGGACTCCCTGGGCAGCCTCGATCATGGAGTGGTCGGCGAGCAGGCTGAGGAACTGGATCGCGTCGAAGACGTTCGACTTCCCCGTGCCGTTCTCGCCCGCGATGCAGGTGAACGGGCCGAACTCGACCCTGAGATCCAGAAGGTTCTTGAAGCCATCGACTTCAAGCCGTGTCAGCATGTGTCCCCCTTGATCATCCAGCCCGACCTCACCCTGACACAGCGGTGCCCGGCTGTGCTCAGACCGGCACGCACAGGAATGATAGGGCCCAAGCCGTGACGGGTCGTGCACACCGGCCGACGACGGTCGGCGATCCGGGCTGTCGGACCCGAGAGCTGGCAGGATGTATCCGACAGGACAGTGGATCGTGAATGTTGACGATGTACGGAGGAGAGGTCGCCGCTGTGCCTCCGACTGGCGGAGCTGATGCAGGGACGTCCTCGCTGGACAGGGCTGGGCTCATTCCTCACCTGCGCAAGCAGGTTCTGGCGATGGAGGACGACCTCCGTGAGCGCAGCGACAACGTTGAGCGGTTTCGCGCCCGTCTGAAGAGCGCGTACGAACATGCGAGGACGTCCTCCCGTACGGCAAGCACGTACGGAGCTTGGCGGAATGAGCGCATCACGCAGGCCGCTGTCGCGTGGGTTCTGGGCACGGTATTCGTGCGCTTCTGCGAGGACAACAGACTAATCCGCCAACCGTTTCTCACGGGGCCTGGAGACCGCTCGGTGGAGGCGGAAGAGCGGCACGAAGCCTATGGCGCGAAGTACCCGGAGAAGAACGACCGGGACTGGTTGCTGGAAGCGTTCATACACCTGGCTCGTTCGCACGAGGCGATGTCCCGCATCTTCGATATGGAGCACGGCCCGCTCGGGGAGCTATCGCCCTCCCCTGAGGCCGCGGCCGCGCTGGTGGCGTTCTGGCGACGACGCGAGAAGGACGGCTCGGTCCGTTTCGACTTCACCGATCCTGAACTCGACACACGCTTCCTGGGGGATCTGTACCAGGACATCAGCGAGGCCGCGCGGAAGAGCTACGGGCTCATCCGAACGCCTGAGTTCATCGCGGACTTCGTTCTCGACCTCGTCGTTGACCCGGCTGTCGCGGAGTTCGGCCTCAAGGGGTTCCGTAGTATCGATCCGGCATGCGGATCGGGGGAGTTTCCGCTCGGAGTCTTCCAACGGCTACTGACCGCGTGGCGATTGGCGGAACCCAAAACCGCGAACCATGAGCTGATCTTGCGATCGCTGGAGTCCGTCCACGGCTGCGACCTCAATCCGTTCGCCGTCAGCATCACGCGCTTCAGGCTACTGCTCGCTGCCACCCGGGAGAGTGGCGCGGGGACCCTGGACCAGACCCCCGGCCACATCATCAACGTAGCGGTGGGCGACGCCTTGCTGGAGGGAGCCGGTGCGCCCGAGGAGACACCGCCGCATCTTTTCCCCGAGACGGAGGATGAAGGTGGCGGAACAGTCCGGCATATCCGAGAATTTTCCGAACGCTGCAACCTTTTGAGCCGTTTCTCCTACCATGCCGTACTAGGAGAGCCGCCCTTTATCTTGGCGCGCGACAAGATGATGAGCGCGGCATACCGCGACGCTTACTCATCGGCCACAGGGACACCCCCTCTTTCCAATTTCTTCACCGAGCGCATGTTCCAGCTCGCGGCACGAAAAGCCGACGGACAGCACGGCGGCTACGTCGGAATGTACACATCGAGTTCGTTCACGCAACGCAATTTCGGCGAAAAGCTGATCGAGGAATTCTTTCCACGTGTCCGGCTCACGCACGTCATCGACACCTCAGGAGTCTTCGTACCAGGCCATCGAACCCCAACTCTGATCTTGGTCGGGCGCAATGATCCAGGCATGCCTGACATGCCCGTGCGGACAGTCCTCGGCGTGCACGGAGAACCGATGCGGCCGGCGGATCCAGCCCAAGGGTTCGTGTGGCAGGCGATCCTCGGCCAAGCGGGGCGGCCCGGCAGCACCTCTGAGTGGGTAAGTGTCCAGGACGAACCCCGTCAGCGCTTCCACCGCTTCCCGTGGACTCTCACGGGTGGAGGAGGAGCGGACCTCATGGACGCGCTCTCCCGAGCGCCGCGGCAGTTGACCGACGTTCTCGCCGCCCCGGTCGGCGTCGTCACCGATCCAGGGCAGCAAGACGTCTTCGCTCTCGGCCGGCCCTGGTTCAGCAGGCATCCGGACTCGGCCGCACTGGGCCGCCGCCTGGTCACGGGCGAGGCCGTACGGGATTGGCGTGCGGGTACGGCGACGGAGGTCCTGGCCCCCTATGACGCGGACGGCTCGCCGCTCCTCCCGGACCTCACCACCTCGTGGGGACGCCATCTCTGGACGATGCGGCAGGTTCTGCGGGCGGCACCCGGGTCGCACCAGCCGTCACGGACCCGGCACTGGTGGGCCTGGAGGCGCTGGCCGCGCGGTGGGGTAAAAGGGCCAGCCATCACGTTCGCGTATGTGGCCTCACACAACCACTTCGCGCTGGAGGAGGACGGAAAGGCATTCAGCCGAACCGCTCCGGTCCTGCGGCTGCCCTCAACCGCGGACGAGGAGGAGTACGTCGCCCTTCTGGGAATCCTCAACTCGTCGACGGCCTGCTTCTGGCTCAAGCAGGTCAACTCCAGTACCGGATCCGACGGGCTGGGCATTCCGCTGCCGGGCGAGGAATGGGCACGGTCCTGCACCTTCGCGACGACATCCTTTTCCCGGTTTCCGCTGCCCGCCGACGCCCCCCTCGGCCACGCACGGGCGCTGCACGCCCTCGGGCTCCGCCTCGATGCCCATGAGCCGAGCGCCATGTGCGCGGATGAACGCCCGCCCGACCGGGAGGCCCTGGATATGGCGCGATCTTCTCAGGAGGAGCTGCGTCACCAGATGATCGCCCATCAGGAAGAACTGGACTGGGAGGTCTACGGCTCCTACGGACTGCTCTCCGCCGGTGATCAAACCCGCCTGGCCATGCCTCCTGGTTCCGCGCCGCCTCCGCTGCGGCCAGGTGAGCGTGCCTTCGAAATCGTGCTGGCACGCAAAGTGCGCGCCGAAGAAGCAGCGGACTCCTGGTTCACGAGAGACCGTTGGTTCACGGAAAGCGATGCGGCACCCATCACCGAGATTCCGTCGCACTGGCCGACCGCCTATCGGGAAATCGTGCGGGCCAGGATTGACGCCATCGAATCGCACCCGGTCATCACTCTCGTCGAGCGCCCGGAGTACAAGCGGCGGTGGTTTTCGGAGCCTTGGGAAAGGCGCGAGGCACAAGCCTTGCGCTCCTGGCTGCTCGACCGCTGTGAGGACGAGCGGCTGTGGTTCGACCGCGGGAGCGGTGCTGCCCGCCCGCGTCCCCGGACTGCGGGCCAACTCGCTCAGGAACTCGGTGACGACGCCGACCTGCGTTCCGTCGCTGCCCTCTACGCGGCAGATCACCTGGGGATGCGGGACGCGACTCTCGGTGACGTGCTGGCGGCGGTCCTGGCCAGCGAGCACGTGCCCTGCGTCTCAGCGCTGCGATACAAGGAGTCGGGGCTGCGTAAGCGCGCCCAGTGGGAACAGGTCTGGGAACTCCAGCGGAGCGAGGACAGGACGGGCGAGGCGCTCGGGATCCCGGTCCCGCCCAAGTTCAGTGCGCACGATTTTCGTCGTATTTCCTACTGGTCGCGTCGAGGCGGCCTTGATATCCCCCGGGAGCGCTTCCTCTCCTATCCTGAAGGCGCCGCCGAAGACGGCTCTCTGCTGCTCGGCTGGTCCGGCTGGAGCGAGACGGACCGCGTGCACGTCCTGCTGGATCTGACGAGTGAGCTCTGCCAGCGGCCCGACTGGACCGTGTACCAACTCACTCCCCTCCTCGCAGGCGTTCAGGAACTGCTCCCGTGGGTCCGCCAGTGGGAAGCCCAAAGCGCCGAGGAATTCCAACAGCGCCTGGACGATCTGCGGACAGCTTACGGACTCAGCAGGCACGACGTGGCTGCCTGGCGGCCCCGCAGAGAGTCACGCAAGAGCATTTCACCCGGCGATGTCGTGGACGGTCGGCTCTATCTCCAGGTTCCTTACGACGAGAAGGACACGGCGAAGGAACAGCTCCACGCACACTGGGACGCACAGAGTCGCTTGTGGTACGTCGACGCGGCGCGCGTCAGCCGTGCTCAAGCCAGACGGTGGCTCCCCTGAGCCGGCTTCCACCGAGCTAAGCTGAGAATGCCTCCGAGTACCCCACCCAGGTACCCCCGTGGCGCCGCCGACCTGGGTCCTTGTGATGGGCGGGTGCGGGCGCGTTGGCGGACCGCCAGATGATCCGACACGCATGGGACGACAGATCCGTCCCCTGATAGGAGAAGCTGACTCGCGGGGGCATGTCCAATGCGAGCCTCTGGCGGGGGCGCAGTCTCAAACCCTGCCCCGAGACCGGATCCCATCGCACGCCACGGGATGGGGGTGCCCCAGCTCCGGCGAATGCCGCGAAGCTCCCGGACCGTCCTGGCAACAGTTACGATCTGTGCCGGGGATATTGCTGCCGAGCAGCCGCAATCAGTACAGATCGACGTGAACACGAAGCGGGGATGGCGCATGCGGGACGGCCGGTGGGTCACGGTCACCGAATCCGAGTTCCAGCACGAGCGCCGGGGGCTGGAGGCCATCCGGGAGAAGCTCCCCGACAACGATCCGTGGCGGGCCTGGTCGAACTTCACCTTCACCGCGCACACCGGCCACGTCAGGGAAGTGGACCTGCTCGTCGTCGCCCCCGGCGGCGTGTATCTGATCGAGCTGAAGGACTGGCACGGCTCGGTCGAGTCCCGCAACGGCACCTGGCTCCAGACCCAGCCCAGCGGACGGCAGATCACCCACGGCAACCCGCTCCACCTGGCCAACAAGAAGGCCAAGGAGCTGGCCGGCCTTCTGGCCCAGGAGGGCGAGCGGGTGTGGGTGTCGGAGGCCGTCTGCTTCACCGACTCCTCGTTGAAGAACCGGCTGCCCGCCCACGACCAGCACGGCCTCCACACCGTCCACCAGCTCACACAGATGCTGGCCCAGCCCCCGCGCGACGAGCACCGCCGGATCGACCGGTCGCGGTCGCGCCGCATCAAGTCGGCCCTGGAGCGGGTGGGCATCGGCCGGAGCGACGCCGAGTACAAAGTCGGCCCGTACCTGCTGCACCGGAAGTCCTTCGACTCGGGGCCGACCTGGGCGGACTACCTGGCCCGGCACAGCGAGCTGCCCGAGGCCGCCCGTATCCGCGTCTACCTGCGGGAGCGCGGTTCGGACGCCGAGCTGCGGGCCTCGGTGGACCGGGCGGCGCGGCGCGAGGCCGCGGTGCTGCGGCGCTTCCAGCACCCCGGTGTCGTCTATCTGAAGCAGTACGACCCGTCCGGGCACTCGGCGGGCCCCGCGCTGATCTTCGACTTCGATCCGCGGACGCTGCGCCTGGACGAGTATCTGGCGCAGTACGGCGAGAAGCTGGACATCCTCAGCCGCATGGCGCTGGTCCGGCAGCTCGCCGAGACCGTGCGCTCGGCGCACGGCCGCCGGATCTACCACCGCACGCTCGCGGCCCGCGCCATCCACGTCATGCCCCGCCCCCGGAAGCAGGCGGCGGGCGCGGACGGAAACGCGCACAGCAACGGGAACGGGAACGGCGAGGAGGCGGCCTGGCTCGCCCCGTATCTGCAGATCTCGGACTGGCAGGTCGCCGTCCAGCGCGGCCCGGGGTCCGGCACGCCGAGCAGTGGTGAGCGGTTCGCGCCGACCACGCTCTCGCGCGCCGGCGCCCATCTCGCGGAGGGCGCGGACCCGTACCTCGCCCCCGAGTTGACCGCGCTGAAGGCCGACCCCGTGGCGCTGGACATCTACGGCCTCGGCGTCCTCACCTACCTGCTGGCCACCGGCAAGGCCCCGGCCGCCAGCCAGGCCGAGCTGCTGGCCCGGTACGAGGCGGGCGAGGGGCTCCGGCCGAGCGCCGTGGTGGACGGCCTGTCGGGGTATGTCGACGAGCTGGTGCAGGCGGCCACCGCCTACCACGTCGACCACCGCCTGGACTCGGTGGACGACTTCCTGGAGATGCTGGAGGTCGTCGAGGCGGACCTGACCGAACCCGCCCCCGCGGAGCCCGCACGGCCGGCCCAGCCCGAGAAGGACCCGCTGGAAGCGGTCGCGGGCGATGTGCTGGCAGGCCGCTGGGAGGTCAGGCGCCGCCTCGGTACGGGGTCGACCAGCCGCGCGTTCCTCGTACGGGACCTGACGGCGGGCCCCGAGGTGCGCTTCTCCAAGACCCTCGCGGTGCTGAAGGTCGCCAACTCGGACAGCAAGGGCGAGATGCTCGCCCGCGAAGCCGAGATCATGGGACGGCTGCGCCCCGATTCGCGGATCATCCGCCTCGTCGAGCCGGAGCCGCAGCGCATCGGCGGCCGCACCGTCCTCGTCATGGAGTACGTCGGGAACGAGCGCGAGGCCGAGGACGGCGAACCGGCCGGGCCCGGGGAGCGCAGGAGCAGGCGGCGCGAGGAGACCGTCGCCCGCCAGCTCCGGGAGTTCGGCCGCCTGTCCGTGGACCAGCTCGAGGCGTACGGCGACTACCTGTTCGGCGCGGTGGACTTCCTCGAGGGCGAGGGCGTGTGGCACCGCGACATCAAGCCGGACAACATCGCCATCCGCATCCGCCCCAACCGCACCCGTGAGCTGGTGCTCATCGACTTCTCGCTGGCCGCTTATCCGGTGCAGGAGACCGGGGCCGGGACGGACGGCTATCTGGATCCGTTCATCGGCACGCTCACCGAGCGTTCGGTGTACGACGGGCACGCCGAGCGGTACGCCCTGGCGGTCACCCTGCACGAGATGGCGTCCCGGGAGCTTCCCGTCTGGGGCGACGGCCGGGTCTCGCCCCGCCAGACCGATGCCAAGAAGGAGCCGTACCCGAAGATCGCGGCCGATGCGTTCGATCCGGCGGTGCAGGACGGCCTCGTCGACTTCTTCCGCAAGGCCCTGCACCGGGACGCAGCTCGGCGCTACCCCGATCTCAAGCCGATGCGGGACGCCTGGAAGAAGATCTTCCTGGCCATGGACGAGGCGAAGCCGTCGTCGCGCCGCTCCCGTCAGCCCACCGCCGCGCCGGGCAGCGCGAGCGGTACGGGCGGTACGGGCGGCGGTACGGGCGGCTCCGGGGAGACGCCTGCGGAGGCCCAGGAAGCCCCGATCCCGGAAGCCGAGGAGGAGAGCGCAGAGCAGCAGCGCGACCGGCTGGCTGCCGAGGCCGACCGCGAAACCCCCATCTCGGCCTCGGGCCTCAGCCCGGCCGCCCAGTCCTTCGTCTACGGGCTGCACGTCAACGACGTCGGTGGTCTGCTCGACTACAGCCGCCATCAGCTCGTCAACGCGCCCGGCCTGGGCGCCAAGACCCGTAAGGAAGTCCTCCGCCGCATCAAGGAGTGGCGGCAGCGGCTCGCCGAACAGCCCGCCGCCCCACTCACCCCCGAGGGGCGCAAGGACGCCAAGGAGGAACTGTCGGTCGCGGAGGCAGCCCTCGCGACCGCGATCGCGGAGAACGGCGACGCGGAGGGCCTGCCCGAACGCGCCCTGCGCAGGGTCACCCTGGACACCCTCGCCACCATCTTCGTACCGGAGTTGAAGAAGGACGAGGCGAACCGCAACGAGTGCGAGATGGTGCGGCTGCTGCTCCGGCTCCCCGACGAGCGGGGCACCCTGCCCGACATCGGCGTCTGGCCCAAGCAGAAGGACGTGGCGAGCGCGCTCGGGCTGTCGGCCGGCCGCATCCCGCAGATGCTGAAGAACCAGCGCACCCGCTGGAAGAAACAACCGGCGGTACGGGTGCTGCGCGCCGAGATCCTCGATCTGCTGCGCGACCTGGGCCGGGTCGCCTCCGCGGCGGAGATCGCCGACGCCCTGGCGGTGCGGCGCGGCACCCAGCTCCCCGAGCGCGAGCAGCGCCGGGCGCTCGCGCTGGCCGCCGTACGCGCGGTGGTCGAGGTCGAGCAACTCGTCCCCGACGAGGCCGAGTTCCAGCACGCGCCGAACCGTGACGCGGCCGACGAGGGCATGGGCGCGGGGCTCCTGGCCCTGGAGGTCGTCCCCGACGACGCGCCCGAGACCCCGTCCGGGCCCGGTCTGCTCCACTACGCCCAGCGTCTGGGCAAGGCCGCCGACCGGCTGGCGAAGCTCGACACCCTGCCGACGGCGGCCACGGTCCTGGCCGAGCTGGGCACCATCGCGCCTCCGAGCCCGGCCGTGGAATGGGACGAGCGGCGCATCGTCGAGATCGCCGCCGCCGCCTCCCGCCGGGCCGCCGCGACCCCCCGCCTGGAGATCTACCCCCGCGATCTGCCGCTCGTACGGGCGCTGCGCCTCACCCAGGCGGGTCTGGTGCCGCGCATCCCCGGCATGCCGGACGAGCGGCAGCCGGGGCTCACGGCCAAGGACATCCACGAACGGGTACGGGCCCGTTTCCCCGAGCTGCTCAACGAGCGGCGCGGGCACGCGCTGCCGACGGACGGGCCGCTGACGCGGGCACTGCGGGAGGCCGGGTTCGACCTGGAGCTGAAGACCCGCGAGGGCCACGGGACGCTGCGCTACATCCCGCGCCAGCGGGACGGCCAGTCCACGTACCTGTCGTCGGACGCCGCCCGCCAGGCCACCGGCGTCCTCACCGCGCACCGCTACTCCGACGACCCGCAGCTCGCGGGCGCGGCGGTGGCCGAGGAGCGGCTGCTGGCCTCGGCCCCGCGGGACGGCTTCCGGGTGCTGACAGTACGGACGGGGCTGGCCGGCCGCGCGGTGTGCGAGCTGACGTCGGACCGCTTCGGCGCGGAGGCGGTGTCGGTGACCGACCTGTTCGTGCGGGCCCTGCACGAGCAGGTGGACCCGCGGCCGAAGCCGACGTGGGAGACCATCCTGCGCGCGGACGCGGCGGAGCCGGGTTCGAAGGCGGCGATGCGGTTCGGTGAGTACGCGCGGACGAGCTGGGGCACGGTGGAGCCCCGGCTGCGGGAGCTGGTGTCAGGGGCACGGGGGTCGGGCTCGGGGTCTCCTGTGCTGCTGACGGACGCGGGCGCGTTCGCGCGGTACGACGCGATGGCGGTCCTGGAACGACTCGCCGACGCGGCGCGGGACGGCGGGCGCGGGCTGTGGCTGCTGTGCCCGCAGAGCGACCCGGCCCGACCGCCGAGGCTGGGCGCGGTTGCTGTGCCGTACCAGTCCGGGCTGGGAGAATGGATCGAGTTGCCCGAGTCGTGGGTGGCCAACGCCCACCGGGCGGAGGCGTTGGCGGCGCGCGCGGGCTCGCCGGGGGACGGCTAGCGGCGGGGGCGGGAGCCGCCGGAGCGATGGGCACATTGGGGACAACGGGGAACACGGGAGATGTGACGACGTGATTGACGCTCCAGCGCTGCGGACGGACCTGATCAAGCAGGTCAAGGCGATCGAGGTGGATCTCGCCAAGCAGGTCAAGGACGGGGAGTCGGTCCTCAAACCGCTGCGGCAGGAGTTCGAGAAGGCGAGCAAGGCGGATCCGGCGACCCCGAGGTGGAGTGCGTGGCTGGATGCGCGTTTGGGTTCGGGTTCGGGTTCGGCTGAGGGTGAGTTGTCGGCGGACCGCGTGGAGCGAGTGCGGGCGGCGGACGCGGTCGCGGGGCGGCTCCGGACGGAGTACGACGAGGCGCGGAAGCTGGGTCGTACGGCGGCGACGTGGAACGCGTGGCTGGACGAACGGGTCACGCAGGTCGCGGTGGCGTGGGTGCTGGGCACGGTGTTCGTGCGGTTCTGTGAGGACAACCGGCTGATTGAGGAGCCGTTTCTGACGGGCCCGGACGCGGAGCGTCGGGACCTGGCGGAGGCCCGGTACGCGCAGTACGTGGAGGAGAACCCGGACCCGACGTATCGCGGGTGGCTGGAGCGGGCGTTCGAGGAACTGGGCGGGGGGCAGGCCGGGAAGCTGCTGTTCGACAAGCGGCGCAATCCGCTGTACCAGATTCCGTTGTCGCATGATGCGGCTCGGGCGCTGGTGGAGTTCTGGCGTGAGCGGGGTGAGGGGGAGGACGGGGACCGGCTGGTTCACGACTTCACCGACCCGTTGGATGAGAACGACCCCACGAAGGGGTGGGACACCCGGTTCCTGGGTGACCTATACCAGTGGCTGTCGGAGTCGGCGCGGAAGACGTATGCGCTGCTTCAGACGCCGGAGTTCGTGGAGGAGTTCATCCTCGACCGGACGATGGACCCGGTGGTGCGGGAGCTGGGCGGCAAGTTCGGCGAGCTGAAGATGATCGACCCGACGTGCGGGTCGGGGCACTTCGTGCTGGGTGCGTTTCGGCGGATGGTCCGGCTGTTTACGGAGCGAGAGCCGGGGCGGGATGTGCACGAGCGAGTGCGGGATGCGCTGAACGCGGTGCACGGGGTGGACATCAACCCGTTCGCGGTGGCGATTGCGCGGTTCCGGCTGCTGGTTGCGGGGATGGCGGCGGCGGGTGTGCGGAGGCTGGCGCAGGCGGGCAGGTACGACTGGCCGATTCACCTGGCGGTGGGCGACTCACTGATCAAGGCGCGGCAGCTTGAGTTGACGCTGCTGGGTGAGGAGTCCGGGGATCCGCTGGCGGAGTTCTCGTACGCGACGGAGGACGTGCACGAGTATCCGGGGATTCTGGAACAGGGGCGGTACGACGTGGTGGTGGGGAACCCGCCCTACATCACGGTCAAGGACAAAAAACTGAACGAGTTGTATCGGAGTCTGTACGCTTCCTGTGCTGGAACCTACGCACTGTCTGTTCCCTTCGCCGAGCGATTCTTCCAGCTAGCCAAAACAGGGGAACCAGATGGCTGCGGTTACGGATTGGTTGGTCAAATCACCGCGAACTCCTTCATGAAACGCGAGTTCGGAAATAAACTGATTGAAGAATATTTCGCACACAAGGTCGAATTGACCGAAGTCGTTGACACTTCGGGAGCGTTCATCCCGGGCCACGGAACACCTACGGTCATCCTTGTGGGTCGACGACGATCCGGACATGGACGCAATCCAACAATTCGCACCGCTCGTAGCATTCAAGGCGAGCCGGGAGCGCCAGAAAATGGCGAGGATGGTCTCGTATGGAGAGCAATCGTAGATCAGATCGATAAGCCTGGTTCAACCGATCAGTGGATTTCGGTGGACGATCTCGATCGCGATCGCTACTTCTCGAAGCAGCCTTGGATGCTGGCTGACGGCGGGCTCGAAATGGTCGAACAGCTAGACAAAGCAAGAGTATCGCCCCTGAAGGGTGCCATCGAACCGCCAATTGGTCGAGGCATTCGGGCTGGTGCCGATGAAGCTTATATTCGCCCTAGGCGCTCCAGCTATCGTACGGTGGCGGACCGACGCGCCCTTCGCCCCCTAATGGTCGGCGAAATCGTGCGCGACTGGAGCGCACAACCGCATGAAGCAATCTGGTTTCCATACGCTGAGCAGCTTGGTCCTGGCGACCTCGAAGTCGAACTCTGGTCCCTGCGGCGCGTACTCGAAGCGCGACGCACCTTCCAAGGCGACATGGAAGATGCTGGCCTGAAGTGGTGGGATTATATGCAGTTCACCGCTTCCGCCTACCGGACACCCCTGTCCATCAGCTTCGCTGAAGTTTCCACGCACAATCACTTCGTGCTGGATCGAGGCGGAAGCGTATTTAAGCAAACAGCACCTGTGATCAAGCTTCAGGATGAGGCCAGCGAGGAGGCGCACCTCAAGCTACTGGGACTCCTTAACAGCTCGGCTGCTTGCTTCTGGCTCAAGATGAACTGCCACAAGAAGGGCGGAAGCCCAGAATCTGGCGGGGGCCAATCGGATCAACCGTGGTCTTGGAGCTATCAATTCAACGGAACAAATCTGGAACGATTCCCCCTACCGTCGACTTACCCGACGGTACTTGCGACTTCTCTCGAGAACTGCGCGCAGGAACTTGCTGCCACGATCCCTGCGGCACTTACCAGGACTGAGTACCCCGCCCCCACTGCCGCATCCCTAAGCGAAGCCCAAGGCAAGTGGGAGTCCATTCGTACTCGGATGATCGCGCTCCAAGAAGAGCTGGACTGGCAGGTTTACTCTCTGTATAAGTTGCACTCGGAAGATCTACGTACCCCCGAAGCGGAAGTCCCAGCACTTTCCCTCGGTGAGCGCGCCTTTGAGATCGTGCTCGCCCGGCGTATGAAGAAGGGGGAGGCATCCGACGAGTGGTTTAAGCGGCACGGCTCCACTCCCATCACTGAGCTGCCCGACCACTGGTCCGACGCTTACAAGGCCGTCGTCCAGAAGCGCATCGATGTCATCGAGACGTCCCGAGCCATCGGGATGATCGAGCGCCCTGAATACAAGCGTCGCTGGGCAACCGAGGGTTGGGATGTCCTCCAGGAGCGTGCGCTCAAGAGTTGGTTGCTGAACCGGATGGAGAACCGTGAGCTGTGGTTCCCGGACGGGCAGCCGACCATCCTCACCCTCGGCCAGCTCACCTCCGCGCTGTCCCTCGATGAGGATTTCGTGTCCGTCGCGGAGCTGTACGCCCCGCGCACAGAGCTGGCGACCGTCGTCGCCGACCTCCTCACCGAGGAGCACGTGCCGTTCCTCCCTGCGCTCCGCTACAAGCCCAGCGGCCTTAAGAAGCGCGAAGACTGGGAGCACGTCTGGGATCTCCAGCGGAAGGAAGACGCCGCCCCGGACGAGCCCGCCAAGCGGAAGATCCGGGACACCATCCCGGTGCCGCCGAAGTACACCTCGGCCGACTTCCTCAAGCCGTCCTACTGGCGGGCCCGGGGCAAGCTGGACGTGCCCAAGGAACGGTTCATCTCGTATGCGACCGGGGCGATCTCTGGGACGCCGAAGCTGTTCGGCTGGGCGGGCTGGGACCATCGAGAGCAGGCGCAGGCGCTCGCCACGTACTTCACCAACCACGACGGGCTGTCCTCCGAAGAGATGACACCGCTGCTCGCGGGGCTGCTCGAACTACAGCCGTGGCTCGACCAGTGGCACAACGACTTCGACCCGCTCTACGGCAGCTCTCCCGCAGCCTTCTTCGCGGGCTACCGCGCCACCCAGCAAGGCGAACACGACCTGACCGATGACGACCTGCGGGCCTGGCGGCCTGCCCCGGCCACTCGTGGCCGGCGCTCGGCCAAGGGCTGATCACTATCCCGCTGTGTCCTCCCCGCCTTTGCGCGGGGAGGACACAGCGGCGTCTCGTACGGTCAACGGCGCGGTGGGGTCGACCCGCAGCGCGGGGCCGTCGTCCAGCTCAAGCACGACAGTGCACCCGTCGCCGGACGCAGAACGCTCAGTACCCACGCTTCGGACCGTCCGCCAAGCGCCCCACACCCGTACGCACTGACCCGGGCGGACCGCTGCCGCAGCGATCTCAGCTCCGTCGTGTTCAGGAACCCGGTCCGGGGCCTGCAGCTCGGCCCAGACGGTTTTTCCAATCCCGCACGCACGTTGCTCGAAACCCCAACGATCAGCCAACGCCTCCACGAGCATGAGCCCCCGCCCGCCCGTGTCGTCCTCACCGGGCGCCCGCACCTCGGGCTTCCCTTCTCCTGCGTCGCTGACCTCCAGGCGCAGCATGCCCTCTTCCATCAGCCAAGCGATCCGTACGCCCACCAGCCGGTCACGCGGTACTCGCACCCGCAGCGCGTTGGTCACCAACTCGGACAGAACTAACTCCCCTGTCTCCACAGCGTCTTGTTCGACTCCCCAACTGCCGAGTGCTGCGTACAGCAAGGCCCGCGCCCTTCGGACGCTACTGCGACGCCGGGACAGCCGGAAGGTGACTTCGTTCGGTGCAGCCATGACGGCCCCCATGAGGTCCAAGTTCGCCCGGAATCCCATGGCCGACAGCCGCAGGACGCCGATGTCCGTGCCCAGCAGAATGGCCATGCACCACACGAATCTGCAACGTTGCCAACTGGAATGATGTCAAATTTCCCCCTTTCGAGTTAAGCTCAGCCCGCCGGGGCCGCTGTTTTGCTAGAGCTGTACGCATGCCTGCGAAAAGCACCAGCCCGAACCCGTCGACCGTTCTCGGCCGCCAACTTGGCGATGAGCTGAAGCGGTTACGAGACGCGTCAGGTCTCACCACCGCCCAAGCCGCCGAGGCCCTCGACTGCACAAAAGGCAAGATCAGCCGCATCGAAAACGGACGCGTAGCGGTGCGATTGCCGGATCTGACGGCGATGCTGCAGGCGTACGGCGTGACTGATGCCGAGGTGAGAGGACGACTGGCTGCGCTGGCGCGCAAGGCCAATCGCCGACGTAGGCAGGGCTGGTGGAACCAGTACGGCTCGGTGCTCGCCGATACCTACCGCGACTACATCGCTCTGGAGGCCATGGCCAGCTCTATCCACACGTTCCAGGCGCAACTCGTCCCCGGTCTGCTCCAGATCCCCGAGTACATCCGGGCCGTGACCGTTGCTTCCCAGCAGTGGCAGACCGCAGACGAGATCGAAGCGTTCGTCCGAGTGCGGCTCGCCCGGCAGGAACGCCTCACTGGCGACTCCGCCTTGCATGTCTGGGCGGTTCTGTCAGAGGCCGTGCTCCTCCAACAAGTTGGCGGAGCCGAGGTGATGAAGGCGCAGCTCCAGCGCCTGCTGGACCTCTCCGAGAACCCCAACGTGACCATCCAGGTGCTGCCGTTCTCGCGCGGAGCACATGCGAGTATGTTCGGGCCGTACGTAGTGCTGGGTTTCCCCGAGGAGAGTGCACTCGACGTCGTGCTGGCGGACAACCCAACCGGCTCCATCTGGTTCGAGCAGGAGGCCGAGGTCTCCCGTTACCAAGACCTCTTCGGCGCCGCACGCACGTCTGCGCTCTCTCCGATGGAGTCCCGTGGCATCATCCGTCGCCGGGCCAAGGAGCACAGATCATGAAGAGCGCACACCACATAGCACCGGACCTGCCAGGTGCGAGATGGCGCAGGAGCACGTACAGCGGTGGCAACAATGAGTGCGTCGAGGTCGCGGACAACCTCTCCCACCTCGTCCACGTCCGCGACAGCAAGCACCCCGCCGGTCCCGTCATACGCGTCAGCCGGGCGGCCTGGGCCGCATTCGTCACGCACCTGCGCTGAGCCGGGCCAAAAGGCCGGAATGACGGCCGGGGACTTCGACAACCTGTAGTCCCTCCCCCACCGGTCACTCCACCCCGGCCCGCCCCGCGCAGCGGTTCTCCCCTTTACACAAACCGTTACGATCGTGGACGGGCCACAGCCGTCGCACGACGACTGACGACAACACACCGGGGCCGCGCGGAGACCATCCGTAACCGTCGCCGCCCCGGGTCAGGGGGGGGAGACCCTGCTGTCCAGCCCACGCGCTCACGCGCACCCAGGACGCAGGAACCAGGAGAAGCGAGACACAGATGGCCCCGAACGCCACCGGCACGGCACCTCTCCTCCGCGACGTCATCGACATCAAGACGTCGATCTCCACCTCCGACTTCGTGCTGAAGCTCGCCGAGGCCGTCACCGAGGAAGGGGCGGCCCGCGCGCTGCGGGACTACGTCGTCACCGAACGGCTCCTGGAGAACTTCGACGAGGCCCTCAGCCTCATCAAGGCATCCCTCGACGGGCACACCTCGAAGGCCGCCTATCTCCACGGCTCCTTCGGTTCCGGTAAGTCCCACTTCATGGCCGTGCTCCACGCCCTCCTCCGGGGCGACGCTGCCGTCCGTAGCCGCGGGGACTTCGACCCCGTGCTGACCAAGCACGAGTGGCTGGGCGCCGACGGCAAGCGGTTCCTGCTCGTCCCCTACCACATGCTCGGCGCGAAGTCGCTGGAGCAGCGCGTCCTCGGCGGCTACGTCAGCCACGTCAAGTCCCTGCCCCAGCACAAGGACGCCCCGACCCCGCAGGTGTACCGGACGGACTCGCTCTTCGAGGACATCCGCTCCCACCGCCACCGCGTCGGCGACGAAGCCTTCATCGCGGGGCTCGCCGACGCCCCCACCCCCGGCGCCAGCGCCGACGACGAGGACGACGACGAGTGGGGCGATCCGTTCACCTGGACGCCGGAACTCCTGGACGCCGCACTCGCCGCCGAGGAGCTGGACGGCGGCGAGGTGAACCTCAACCTCGTCAACCCCAGCACCCCGGCCGAGCTACGCGCGAAGCTGGTTCACGACGCGAGCATGACCTGGT
Organism: Streptomyces sp. NPDC040405; assembly: GCF_055595765.1. Classification (NCBI taxonomy): domain Bacteria; kingdom Bacillati; phylum Actinomycetota; class Actinomycetes; order Kitasatosporales; family Streptomycetaceae; genus Streptomyces; species Streptomyces sp. NPDC040405. Next base: position 1,067,570 of record NZ_JBVIVI010000002.1, on the reverse strand, counting down.
TCCCCGGCTTCGCCCGGCACGCGGCCGAGGACGAGCACGGGTTCATCTCCCTCGACGCCGGCCTCGCCGTCATCGCCGAGCATGCGAAGTCGCTCGGCTACGACGGACTGATCCTCTTCCTGGACGAGCTGATCCTCTGGCTCGCGAACCGCATCCACGACCAGAAGTTCGTCTCCCGCGAAACCGACAAGATCACCAACTTCGTGGAGGGCGCCGACTCCCGCCGCGCCATCCCGATCGTGTCGTTCATCGCCCGCCAGCGCGACCTGCGTGAACTCGTCGGCGAGGAGACCTCCGGCGCGGCCGAGACCGCGATCCAGGACAGCCTCAACCTCGCCTCCGGCCGCTTCGACAAGATCACCCTCGAGGACCGCAACCTCCCCCAGATCGCCCACGCGCGCCTCCTCACGCCCAAGGACGCGGAAGCCGCCGCCAAGCTGGAGGCCGCCTTCGCGAAGGTCAAGCGCGTGGGGCCGCAGATCTGGGACGTACTGCTCGGCTCGGACGAGATCACGACCGGGGCCGACGAGGAGTCGTTCCGGCTGACGTACCCCTTCTCCCCCGCCTTCATGGACACCCTCGTCCACATCTCCTCCGCCCTCCAGCGGTCCCGCACCGGCCTCAAGCTCATGGGCCAGCTCCTCGCCAACCACCGCGACGACGCGACGCTGGAGAACCTGATCCCCCTCGGCGACCTCTACCCCGTCATCGCAGACGGCGGCGACAGGCCGTTCGTGGACAGCCTGAAGGTGGAGTTCAAGGTCGCCGACAAGCTGTACCGGACCAAGCTGCGGCCGCACCTCCTCGGGACGTACGAAATCACCGAGGAGGACGTCGAGCGCTACCAGCACCGCCGCGAGACCATCACCGACCAGCAGCTCCTCGAACGCTGCCGGGGCTTCGTCGGCGACAACCGGCTGATGTGCACGCTGCTGCTGTCCGCCCTCGCCCCCGGCGTGCCCGCCCTCCGCGACCTCACCATCCGGCGGCTCGGCGCGCTCAACCACGGCTCGGTCCTCTCCCCCATTCCCGGGGCGGAGGTCGGGATGATCAAGGCGAAGGTCGACGAGTGGGCCACCCACTTCGTGGAGATCAAGTCGACCGGCACCAAGCTCAACCCCGGCGTGCGGCTCGAACTGGCCGGGGTGGACGTCGACTCCGTCATCGCCAACGCGAACGTGAACAACAACCGCTCCAACCGCCGGGCCCTGGCCCGGCGGCTCCTGGCCAAGGAACTGGGCCTGGAGGTGCACGAGCGGCTGGGCAGCGCGGACGATCTGGCGCTCGTCTGGCGCGGCTCGAACCGCACGGCGGAAGTCGTCATCGGCGATGTCAACGACCAGGAGAACCTGCCCGACCACGAGTTCTCGCCGAGCCAGGACGGGCTGTGGCGGCTGGTCATCGACCTGCCGTACCAGGAGAGCGAACACGGTTCCGTCGAGGCGGTCAACCGGCTGCGCACGCTACGCGAGCAGTCCGGTACGGGGACCCGCACCGTGGGCTGGATCCCCACCTACCTGTCGGCCCCCCGCTACAAGGACTTCCAGAAGCTGGTCGTCATCGACTACGCGCTGGCCGACCAGCGGCGCTTCGACACCCACTACGCCCAGCACCTCAACGCCGACAACCGGGCGCGGGCCAGGGTGCTTCTCGAAGAGCAGCGGGAGTCCCTGATCAAGACCGTGACGGCGGCCTTCAAGCAGGCGTACGGCTGCGCGGACAAGAAGGCGTCCGACGTCGATGTGTCCTTCGATGACCACTTCGCATCGCTGCGTGACGTTTCCGACCTCAAGGTCTCCATCGGCCAGAGCCTGTCCGACGGGGCGCGGCACATCGCGAAGAAGCTGCTGGCGCACCAGTTCCCCGCGCACCCCGACCTCGACCCCGACGGCACCAACACGGCGGTCACGCCCGCGCAGGCCCGTACCGTGTTCGGGCACATCCGGGCGGCGGCGGAATCCGCCGAGCGGCAGGTCGAGGTTCCCTCGAAGGACCGGCCCCTGATGCGGCGGATCGCCGCGCCCCTCGGGCTCGGCCAGCAGGGAGAGGTCTACTTCCGGCCCTCCAGCCGCTGGGTGGACCACTTCAACCTGCAGGCCCGTACCGACGGCGGTCCGGGCGATCTGAGCGTGGTCAAGCTGGCCGAGTGGATCGACCGGCCCGAGCCGATGGGCCTCGACGCGTTCCTCGTCAACCTGGTCATCGCCTCGTACGCGGAGATGGACGACCGGGTGTGGGTGCGCGCCGGGTCGCTGCTCGACCCCGCGCCCGAACTGTCGGCCATCAAGCCCCAGGACGGTCTGCGCTCCCAGCCGCTGCCGGACGAGGCGGTCTGGGAGGAGGCGGGGCGCCGGTTCTGGGACATCTTCGGCGAGCAGCCCCCGAAGCTGCGGCGGGGCCGACTGGTCAGCCACTTCGCCCGGCAGATCACGGCCAAGGCCCGCGACTACAAGCCGCATGTGGACACGCTGGTCGAGGAGCTGGAGAAGCACGCGAAGCTGCTCGGCCTGGACGGCGCCGACGAGTCCGCGACGGGCAGGCTGACCCTCGCCCGCCGCGCCCGCGACCTGCTCAAGGAGCTGCGCGACCTCTCCGAGAGCACGGTCGGGGGTTCGGCGGCGGCCAAGCAGGTCATCACGACGTTCGCCACCTTCGAGCTGGGCGAGGCGTCCGCCGGCCGCTACGGGGCCACGATCAAGCAGGCCAAGACCGTCGCCGACGCGCTCGTCGTCGCGGCCTGGGACATGCTGAAGCTCGCGCCCAACTACGGGCCGCAGGGCGAGGCGGTGCTGGAGGCACTGCGCGGCGCGGCGCGCGCCGATCAGCGCACGATGCGGCTCGAGGACGCGTTGCGGGACGCGCGGAAGTCCATCGTCTCGGTCATCGAACGCAGCCAGGCGGCAGCCCGCCCGCAGCCGCCCACGCCCACGGTCCCGCCGGTCCCCGTGTCCCCGCCCGCCCAGCTCACCACGCCCGACGCGGTGAGCCTGAACGACGACACCGCCCGGCCGCCGGTGTCCACCAACCACCCGCTCCCCGGCCCGCGTGCGGCGCGCCGGTCGGGCGGCGGACGGGCCAAGGCGTCCCAGGTGATCGCCCAGCTCCGGGCCGAACTGGACGAACTGACGGCCACCGACCCCGACGCGACGATCGAGATCAGCTGGCGGGTCGTGGAATGAGCGGAACGAGGCAGGTGCGGTGACGACCACGACGACGAACACGAGCGCGGGGCCCACCACCAGTGCGGCACGGCTCAACTCCGCCACCATCGCCCAGTACCTGGCGTCCCAGCCCGGCCTGACCCCGGGCAAGCGCCGGGCCGTACTGCTGCGCGCCGCGCCGCGCTGGGACGGCCCGGCCGAACTGGCGTGGGGCGAGCACCGGCACGCGTCGGTGGCCACCGCGCCCTCGCCGCTCGCCGCGTACGAACTGGTGCTGGCGCACCAGGCGCCGGCGGCGCCCGGCCCCGACGTGCTGGTGGTGCTCACCGACCGGGAAGAGGCCGAACTCGGCCCCGACCTGCTGGCCAAGGTGCACCGGCACCGCGTCAACGTGGTGGACTCGTGGGACGTCGTCCGGGAATCCTTCGGCGCGGCCAGCGCCGACCGCTGGCTGGTGGATGAGACCTGGGCGGCCGAGGCGCTGCTGGACGCCACCCCGCCGGGCGGCTGGCCGCGGCTTCCGGGCGGGGTGCTGTCCCGGGACAAGGCGCTGGGCGAACTCACTCTCCGCAGGCTCGGCATCGGCCGGTACGACCCGGACCGCGATCAGCAGCACACCCTGTCCGCGAACGGCGACGAACTCGACATCCACACGCTGTTGCGGTGGTCGCTCGCGTCCGGCGGCCCGGACCGCTACCTGGCGCTGCGCGCCCCCGAGCGGGCCGGTATCCGTGAGTTCCTCGGCTCGTCGGACCAGGCGGGCCAGGCCGGACGGGCGCTGCTCGCCCTGGCCGAGGCCGAGCACGGACCGGACGCCGTCGCCTTCGGCCTGGTCTGCGCCGCGCTGTGGGTGCATGCCGACGCGGCGGCGGACGCGGAGAACTACCGGGCCCGGGGGCGGGCCGAACGCTGGTTCGGCGAGGAGCCGCCCGCCCACGGCGAGGCCCTGGACATCCTGGTGGCGGCCTTCGGCCGCGCCTGCGAGGAGTACGTCTCCGGGCTGCTGCTGACGGGACGGTCGGCCCATGAGGAGTCGGCGGCGACAGCGCGGCGCCTCTCCGGCTCCGTACGCGACCGTGCGGCCTCGCTGGCGCGGCAGTTCGGCGCGGAGCGGGCCACCCGTACGAGCCCTGTGCTGGCCGCGGGGCTGGAGGCCCGCTTCACCGCCGTCGGGGAAGCGCTGTCGGCCGGAGAGCAGGCGCGGATCGCGCGGGCGGTGGCGGCGCTCGACCACCACCGGCTCGCGCCCGAACCCGATGCCCGGCCGCGGATCGAGCGGGCCCGCATGGCGCAGCGGCTCACCCGGTGGCTCGCGACCGAACCGGCGACCGGTGGCGAGGCGGAGAGCGAAAGCGTGCGGGCCGGAATCGGACGGCACGTCACCGACACCGGCTGGGTGGACCTCGCACTCGACCACATCGAGTCCGGCGGGGACCCCGATGCGACGCTGAAGTCCGCCTACGACGTCCTGGGCACCTCCGTACGCGCCCGCCGCCGGGACATCGACCGCCACTTCGCCCGGTCCCTCGCGGCCTGGACGGCGGGCGGCAGGCCCCCGGAGGACATGCTGACGGTGGAGACCTTCCTGCCCAAGGTCGTCGCCCCCGTGGTGAAGGCGGGGAAGCGCCGGGTGCTGCTGCTGGTCCTCGACGGGATGAGCGCGGCCATCGCCGCCCAGCTCGGCGAGGAACTGCGCGAGCACTGGGTGGAGTACGACCCGCTGCCCAAGGCGAAGGGCACCCCGGTGCGCCGGGCGATGGCCGCCGCGCTGCCCACCGTCACGGCCGTGTCGCGCACCTCTCTGTTCGCCGCCCGCCTCATGAACGGCACCCAGGCCGACGAGAAGCGGCTCTTCCCGGAGCACCGCTTCTGGGGCGAGGAGGAGGCCGCCGTCTTCCACAAGGACGACCTGCGCGGCGACACCAGCGGTGCGCCCCTCGGGCCCGAACTGCACGAGGCACTGGAGGGCGACCGTACCCATGTCGCCGTGGTGCTCAACACCGTCGACGACCGGCTCGCCACCGAGCAGAAGCTCGGCGACGGCGCCTGGCGGCTCGGGGACATAGGGCGGCTGCGGGACCTGCTGCACTTCGCCGCCACCCAGGGCCGGGCCGTGATCCTCACCAGCGACCACGGCCATGTCATCGACCGGCGCGGGAACCGGGTCGGCACCGATCCGGAGCGCGTGGAGTCGGCCCGCCACCGCTCCGGCAACAGCCCGCTCGCCGAGACGGAGATCGCGCTCTCGGGACCGCGCGTGGTCGCCCCGGAGCCCGGCGGCGAGATCGTCGCCCTCTGGGACGCGGACTCCCGCTACACCTCGCACAAGGCCGGTTACCACGGCGGCGCTTCCCTAGCCGAAGTCGCCATCCCCGTCCTGGCCTTCCTCCCCTTCGGCGCCGAGCCACCGAGCGGCTGGCGTGAGCTGGGCAGCCAGCAGCCGCCGTGGTGGCCGCTCGACACGGCAGCCGACGCGCCGACGCCGGTACGGCCCGCCGCGGCGCCCGCCCCGGCGAGGAAGCCGTCCAAGCGGGCGAAGGCGGACGCCGATCTGGCCAAGAGCCACGACTCGCTCTTCGACGTGGCGCTGGTCCCCTCGGAAGGGGATGACGCCCTGCTCTCCAAGACACCGGTCTCACCGGTCTCTCCGGATGACGCGCTGGTCGAGGGGCTGATGGCGTCCGAGATCTTCGAGGCTCAGGTGGACCTGCTCGCCCGCAGGCCCCGCCCGCCGGAGCTGGCGCGGGTGGAGAGGGCCGTACGGGCGCTGCTGGACGCCGGTGGCACGCTTCCGGTGACGGCGCTGGCGCAGCGCGTCGGCCTGCCCGCCTCCAGGGCGGCCGACGGCTTCGCCGCCGTACTGCGGCAGCTGCTGAACCACGACGGGGTGCAGGTCCTGGAGACGCTGCCGGACGGCAGGACGGTGCGGCTGCACACCGGCCTGCTGCGGGACCAGTTCGAGCTGCGGTGACGGATTGAGGCAGGCCGCTGCGTGCCGGACCGGACAGCCGGTCCGGCACCCGGCGGCCGTCAGGTGTACAGGCGGAGCAGCCCGAGGAACTGGCGTAGTTCCTGGCAGAGCTTCTGCGACAGCGGCTCGGGGTCGAAGTGCGCGATCATGTTGCGGATCTCCCGCACCCGGTCGAGCTGCCGCACGAACTGGACGCGGTCCGCGAGCGACCAGCCAAGAGCTTGCCAGTTCTGGTCCGCCTTCTGGCAGAGCGCCGGGTTCTCCTGGTGGCCGTCGAGAAGTTTCACGTAGCCGTTGAACATCAGGTCCGTGATCTGGCCCGTCTGCTTGTTCTTCCGCTGCACCGCGCGGATGGCGTCCGGTTCGAGCGCCGCGCCCAGGCACTTGCGGAGCCGGAACTCGATCTCACCGATGACGAAGAAGGGCCATGCCGTCGCCTCGAAACGCTCGGTGACGTCGGCGGCCGTCACGATGCCGGTGATACGGCCGCTCATGTCCCGGACGAGCAGATAGCCGTACTCGCTGATCATCGGCAACAAGGAGAAGAAGTCTCCGTGGACATCGGCCGTCGGTGGATCTTCCACCATCGCGTTCGCGAGGGCGGTGTCATCGTTCTTCTCGTACATCCTGGCCACCGAACTCCACGTGACCACACCACGCAGCGTCGACATGCCGTCGATGACCGGGACCTGGGAGTAGTTCTTGACGAGCATGAGATGGGTGGCCGTCTTGACCTGTGCGGTGGACGGAACGGAGTCGACCCCGTTACGGGCAGCCGGGAGATCACCGATTCTGAAGGAATGCTGCGGCAGCGTCCCTCGTGACAGTGCGTCCCGCTCCGCCTCCTCGTCCTCCCCGCCGTCGGGTTCCGGGGGCGCGACCGACTCCTCGGGGACGACCTGCACATCGGCCCTGAGGCTGCAGTGGGCGAAATAGGGGATGGTCGAGAGTCCGGCATCTTTCAGCGTCTGCGTGATGAACAGGACGGACTGGTCGTTCCTCACTCGCGTACCGAAGAGCGCGAGAAGCTCGGAGACCGGGATCAGCTTGCCCCGGAGTTCGCGGAGCTGCTCCTCGGACGGTGTATGCGACATCCCCGCGCTCACCAGCTCGCCGTGTCACGGAAGACGGTGCGCTTACCCATGGCGGACCTCACCAGGTCGAGCAGCTGCAGCGCACGGTTCTCGTAGAAGCGCTCGAAGTCGGCTTCGTGCAGGGCGGCCGGATCGATGAGATGAGTGGCGAGAACGTCGTCGAACCACTCCGGGCGCATCCCGGACTCCAGCGTCAGCGACTTGAGGTACACGGCGGGAGATCCCACGAGGCTGCGGCTCGCCCGGGCGGACAACGGCGTCTTGTTGACGATGGAATTCGCCTTGCCCGATTGCGCCGAGCCGTTCTTGGCGATCCACCCCTTGGGGAAGATCTGCCGCACCTCCACGTTGTACTCGATCAGCCGGCCCGCCGTGAGAGGCGCGTCGGTGAAGTACCAGTCCACGGCACCCTGCTTGACCAGCAGGGCGTAGATGCCCTTGTAGGCGGCGCTGTTGCGGGTGGTGAGGCTGTCCAGCCGGTCGTCCAGGAAGGCGGCTTCGGCGATCGTGTCGGGGATGGTCCCTTCCTCACCACGGATCCAGCCGATGAGCTGCTCGACGTCGCGCGTGAAACGGCTCTCGGTCGACCCGCCGTACATCTCGCCGAGCACACCGCACCAGTACCACTGGGCGATCCGCTCATCCGAGCCCGGCGTGTCCAGCTCCTCCCCGAGGATGGCGCGGACGGCGGCCAGGGGCACGAGCTGGGTGCGGTACGGAAGGTCCGCCGTGCGGACGATGCACTGCTGCTCCAGGAAGGCCCCCACCCACTTGAACGCCTCCGCCACCCGGGGCGCCAGGCGCCGGAAGTCCGTGAGCGGCAGCTGCAGCAGGTCGCGACGCTTGCAGGACACCGCGCTGCGCTGCCCGGCCCCCTTCTCCTCCCAGGTGCGGACGAGCGCGACGGCCTGGAGGAAGTCGCTGCTGCTCAGACCGTCCTCAACACCGGCCTCCATGCGGCCGAACACCGGGTAGGAGGAGGTCAGGTCCTTCTTGATCTGCTCCCACTCGACCGGGAGCCGGTAGTAGTCGCCGCGTTCCGCGAGATGCTCCTGGTTGCCCGCGTAGGTGGCGGTGAGCAGCTCGAAGACGTTGAGTGACACTCCGCCGGTGTTCACCCGCTCGAAGACGGCACACACGGCGTCCATCGTGGTGGAGGCCGGGAGCTTGATCATCGGCACCTGGAACTGCGTCACATGGTTGAGGACCTGCTCCTGGAACGTGCTCCAGATCTCCCAGTTCGCACCGTCGGCCTTCACGAACTCCTGCAGCCACTGGGTCACGCGCTGCATGTCGAACACGATGTGGAGCGGGAAGAAACCGGTCGCGCACTCCTTCTCGACCGTGCTCAGATCGAGGACGACCTTGCGGGCGAAGTCACTCCGGAGAATGCGGTCCTCGGGCACGGAGACGACCGCGTCGTCACGGTCCGCCGGTGCTCCGATGGCCTTGGCGATGTCGATGTAGTACCAGCGCTTGAGGTCCTTCCCCCGCGCGTCGACCGTCTCAACCGGTTGATCCCGGTACAGGGACTGGTACAAGGAGGTCATGCGCTGCTGCCCGTCCAGGAGCAGTAAGTCCGGCGTCGTCCCCTCGGCGCTCTCCGCACCACTCAGCGTGCGGGGCTTGAACTGGGCCGTTCCACCAGTCTGCAGCGCCATCACGACACCGAGCGGATATTCGAGCGTCACGGTCGCGATGAGGGCCCTGATGCGTTCGTCATCCCATTTCCACTCGCGTTGGAAATCAGGTAGCTGCAGGGCTCCTGTAGCCACGTCCTTGAGTACAGCGCCTAGATTGAGGCCGTCGAGCGCCACGCTGGGTCTTCTCCCCGTTTGAGGCTGAGCGGTGAACTCACGATTGCACCAAGTGACCAACCGTGCGTCAAGTGCTACGGCAGGGCCGCCAGGGCCGCCCACCGCAGTGCGAGACTGATGGGGTGAGTACAGACAGCCCTGCCCGAACCGGACCCGTCAGCGCGGCCCGGCGCCGTGACGTCATCGACGCGCTTCGGCGTGGTGCCGTCCCCGAAAGCGGGCTCGATCTCCTCGCGACAGGTCTGCAACGGTTCGAGAGCGCGCTCGACGCGGAACTCGACGCTGCCGCGTCGGGCGCTTCCGTCTTCAAGGCCGTCCGTGGCGAGTACGGATCCGGCAAGACGTTTTTCACGCGGTGGCTCGGCGAGCGTGCCAAGCGCCGTAAGTTCGCCGTCGCCGAGATCCAGGTCTCCGAGAACGAGACGCCCCTGCACAAGCTGGAGACCGTCTACCGCCGTCTCACCGAGCGGCTGACCACACCTGGATTTCCCCCAAGCGCCCTGCGGCCCGTGGTGGACGCCTGGTCCTACGCCCTGGAGGAGGACGCGCTCGCCGACGGAGTCTCGGAGGAGGAGCTGCCCGACGAGGTCGAACGGCTGATGACGGCCCGGCTCGTCGAGGTCTCCCGGCACGCTCCGTCGTTCGCCATCGCGCTGCGCGGATACCGGAACGCGCTCGCGGCGGGCGACGAGGCCACCGCGTCAGCGGTTATGGCCTGGCTGGGCGGACAGCCGCACGTGGCCGCCGCTGCCCGCAAGGCGGCCGGGGTGCGCGGCGATCTGGACCACTTCGGCGCCCTCGGCTTCCTGCAGGGGCTGTTGACGGTGCTGCGCGACTCGGGGCATGCCGGGCTGTTCGTCGTCCTGGACGAGGTGGAGACGCTCCAGCGGGTCCGCTCCGACGCGCGCGACAAGGCGCTCAACGCGCTGCGCCAGCTGATCGACGAGGTGCACTCCGGGCGCTTCCCGGGGCTGTACCTGATGATCACCGGAACACCGGCGTTCTACGACGGACAGCAGGGCGTGCAGCGACTGGCGCCGCTCGCACAGCGGTTGGCCACCGACTTCAGCACGGACCCCCGCTTCGACAACCCCCGCGCGGTGCAGCTCCGGCTGTCCGGCTTCACGCTCGACTCGCTCATCGGTCTGGGGCTGACGATTCGTGATCTGTACGCGAGTGGTTCATCGAACCCGGAGCGCGTCAAGGCCCTCGCGGACGAGGTCTATATCGCCGACCTCGCCAAGGCCGTGGGCGGGGCGCTGGGCGGCAAGGTGGGTGTGGCACCCCGGGTGTTCCTGAAGAAGCTCGTCGGCGATGTCCTCGACCGCATCGATCAGTTCGAGGACTTCGACCCGCGCGAGCATTACGCCCTGACCGTGAACGCGACGGAGCTGAGCGAGGTCGAACGCAACGCCGCGGCAACCACGAGCGCCGATGACATCGCGCTGGACCTCCCGTGACGGAGGCGCCCGCGGGCCCCGACCCGCTGGACCGACTGCACCGAGGTCTGGTGCACCACATCGTGAATTCTCTGGGCTGGCCGGGCCTGCGGCCGCTCCAGGAAGAGGCGATCGCGCCGCTGATGGACGGGGCGGACGCGGTGCTGCTGGCGCCCACCGCCGGAGGCAAGACCGAGGCGGCATGCTTCCCTCTGTTGTCGCGGATGGCGGAGGGAGGTTGGACCGGCACCTCGGTGCTCTACGTCTGTCCGCTGAAGGCGCTGCTGAACAACCTGCTGCCCCGGCTGGAGACGTACACCTCGTGGCTGGGGCGCACCTCCGCCCTCTGGCACGGTGACGTACCCCAGACCCGTCGTAAGCGCATCTTGCACGACCGGCCGGACGTGCTGCTGACCACTCCGGAGTCGCTGGAAGCGATGCTGGTCAGTGCCAACGTCGATCACCGGGCCTTCTTCTCGGGGCTGCGCACGATCGTCGTCGACGAGGTGCATGCCTTCGCGGGGGACGACCGGGGCTGGCATCTGCTGGCCGTACTGGAGCGTCTGGAGCGGGTGGCAAACCGGCCGGTCCAGCGTGTCGGCCTCTCCGCGACGGTGGGCAATCCGCAGGAGCTGCTGACCTGGCTCCAGGGATCCGGTGCGGGCAAGCGCACGGCGCGGGTCGTCGCTCCCCACCTGCGGGAGAAGGCTCCGGCGCTTCCGCCGCCCGGGGAGGTCGAACTCGACTATGTGGGTTCCCTGGCCAACGCGGCGACCGTGATCGCGGCGCTGCACCGGGGCGAGAAGCGTCTGGTGTTCTGCGAGGCGCGCCGGGATGTGGAGAAGCTCGGCGAAGCGCTGCGGGCGAAAGGCGTCACCACCTTCCTGTCGCACGCCTCGCTGTCCGCTGACGAGCGACGCCGCGCGGAGGAAGCCTTCGCGGAGGCCCGTGACTGCGTGATCGTCTCCACGAGCACGCTGGAACTCGGCATCGACGTCGGTGACCTGGACCGGGTCATCCAGATCGACGCTCCCGGCACGGTCGCCTCGTTCCTGCAACGCCTCGGCCGCACGGGACGGCGACCGGGCTCGCTGCGTAATTGCCTCTTCCTGGCGGTGGACGAGCCTGGTCTGCTCTCGGCGGCCGCCCTTCTCCTGCTCTGGTCCCGCGGCTGGGTGGAACCGGTCGTCGCTCCGCCGGAACCCCGGCACATCGCGGCCCAGCAGATCCTCGCCCTGTGCCTTCAGGAGCACCGGGTCGGTGACCGGCTGTGGCGGGATTGGTGGGGCGGACTCGGCCCGTTCGGCGCTTCGGCCGAGCCCATCGTGCGCCACCTGGTCGACGAGGGATATCTCGACCGGGACGATGGGCTGATGTTCATCGGTCCCGAAGCCGAACAGCGCTTCGGCTTCCGGCACTTCATGGACCTCACTGCGGTGTTCACCGCCGCGCCGGAGTTCACCGTGCTGTCCGGCCGTACCGTGATCGGCACCACGGACCCCGCGCTGCTCACCGACGAGATCGTCGGGCCGCGCCGACTGTTGCTCGCCGGACGCAGCTGGCAGGTGACCTACATCGACTGGTCGCGGCGCCGCTGTTTCGTCGAGCCGGTGGACAGCGGTGGAAGGGCCCGCTGGGGCAGCGTCGGCTTCGCCCGCGCCGCTTCGTACGAGCTGTCGCGGGCGGCACGCGAAGTGCTGCTTGGCGCGACACCTCCGGTCGCACTCACCCGGCGCGCCGAGCGCGCGCTCACCCAGGCCCGCGAAGCGAGCACCAACCTGGTGCACTCCGGCGGCACCGTGATCATGCGGGGCGGGCGGGACACGAACGTCCGCTGGTGGACGTGGGCGGGATACCGCGCCAACGCCACCCTCGCCGCCACGCTAACCTCTGTCGCCGACCCCCTCCAGCGCCCCACGGACGCGTACGTCCGGCTGCGCGAGGACATCACCCCACTGGAATGGAAGAAGGCCGCTGCGGAGGGCGCCGAGCACCTGTGCCTGCCCGCAGTGGACCCGCGCGCCCTGACCGGCTTGAAGTTCAGCGCGGCTCTTCCACAGCGGCTGGCAGAGGCGACGCTCGCCTCCCGCCTGGCCGACCTGGACGGAGCGGCAGCGGCGCTACGCGAGGCCGTCAGGTTCCTGACCCGGGTTGGATAACGCCGCGATGCCGCTTGGGGCACCTGGCCGGGTCACTCTGCTTCCGTGTCCACCGGGTTCCGGCCGCACAAGCCTCGGTGGTAACGGACGTGCTCTTCATTGATGAAGTGCTCAGGGTGCCGATGGAGACCGCCGACGAACGTGTCGTCCGCACTCCGCCGTACCACCCAGTCCTGGTCGATGTAGATGGCGAGCCTGTCGAACTGCACGTGGTGCCGCATCTGACCAGCGTGACCTGGCCGGGTGTGGACAGGTAGAGGGCGAAATCAGCCACCGCCGCGTGCCCAAGGGGCGACGCGGCTGACTGCGGGCACCACTGATTAGATCGTGGCCATGCATATTTTCGGAGGAACGGTAGCTGAGGCTGCGGTGAAGGTCACCGATCCCGAGTTCATCAGAGAGTGCACCCATCGCTACCGCACCATCCACGGACGCTCCCCCGGCGAAGAAGAAGTAGAGAGTTGGGTGAACAGCTGGCCGCCCTTGCTGGAGGTCCTGCTCGCAGCGAAGCTGAGCGAGCTGCACCTCTTGCTGGAGTACGAGCTGCCGGGCACCAGCCAGCGCATCGACGCGCTCCTTCTTGGCCATCGTCCCGGGGCAGAGTCCCTGGTCGCTGTGGCCGTCGAACTCAAGCAGTGGAAATATGCCGCGCCCCACGACGCGGGGTCGGGGATGCTCCACGTAGGAAAGAGGGAAGTGCTCCACCCGGCGCGTCAGGTCGGTGGCTACGTCAACTACCTCAACGAGTGGGTTCCTCCCGAGCTGCACCTCGACGTCGAAGGCCTCGCTTATCTCCATGCGGCTCCTCCGGACCTGATCGACGGCTTGCGGGGGCTTCAGGAGTCGGGCCCCAGCGCCGCGTACTCCATACTCGGCCCCGACGACGTGACCGCTGACACTCCGCCGCATCTGCTGGCCGAACGCCTCCACTGCCCGGGCCTGCAGCCAGCGGCCCCGGAACGTGTCACCGAATTCCTGGAGACGCGACACCGCCCGTCTCCGAAGCTGCTGGCCAGGGTCGCCGACGTCATCAGCGGCCACGAAACGTTTCGCCTCATCGGAGAGCAGGACGAGGCGCGTCAGCGCATCGACAGCGCCATCAAAGCCGCACGGCAGGGACGCCGTGGGCACATCGTCGTCGTCACCGGAGGACCTGGGACCGGGAAAACCGCCATCGCGACCCGGATTTTTGGTGACCTCTGTCGGGACCCCGGCGCCAACCCGCGTCTTCTCTCCCCTACGGGGACCCTGTCTCAGCAGCTCGGTCGCGCCGTCGGAGAAACGGCGCGGGGGCTCATCGCCACATTCACCACCCGCCTGCCCCGCGAGCTCAACAAAGATTCGAGCGTTGTGCTGCTGGATGAGGCCCACCGTGCCCGCACGGGCCAAGGCTTGCGCACCAAAGAATTCCCCAAGCTGCTGACCGACCTGATAGCTGAGTGTGCCGTCCTTGTCCTCTTCCTCGACGAAAGCCAGATCGTCCGCCCGGGCGAAGGCACCACCGTGGATGAGCTGCGGCGCATGGCCGAGCAGGAGAGCTGCAGCTTTGCCCACGTCGATCTACCCGCCCAGTTCCGATGCAGCGGCTCTCGCCCCTATCTGGACTGGGTGGACGCCCTGCTGTCTCCGGAAGCACGCCCGCGGCGCTGGAGTGGCGACGATTACGACCTGGCCCTCGCGGAGAATCCCGCACAGCTTGAGGAGTGGATCACCGGTCACATCCGCGACGGCCTGAGCGCGCGCATCACCGCCGGCTACTGCTGGCGCTGGAATTCCCCCGATGTCCCACCTCTGTTGCCGGACGTTTCCATTCGCTGGAAGGACGCTTCCGGGGAGCACCTGTGGGAGCGGCCCTGGAACTCACGGGCCGACATGATCGTCGCCGGAGACGGGGTCCCGGGACGCGCCTTCTGGGCCACGGACGAGGGCGGACAGCACCAGGTCGGGTGCGTCTACACCGCGCAAGGCATGGAGTACGACTACGGGGCGGTCATTCTGGGAAAGGACCTTGTCTGGACGGCCCAGGGGTGGCGCGCCCAGCCTGGCGAGAGCGAAGACCCGGTCATGAAACACCTCACCCCTCAGCAGTACCTGCGGTACGCGCTGAACTCCTACCGGGTCCTCTCCACTCGGGGCACGCGAGGCACGCGTCTGTACTCCACCGATCCCGAGACCCAGAAGTTCCTCCGAACTGTGCTCCCCGGCCACAGCGCCGTCGAAGGCAACTACAGTTGATACCGACTTTTCTGCGGCCCGCCGGGCTTCCGCTTCTGACGGGCTTCCCCCCGTACAGGATGTGAAGGACACGCCCCCACCCGCACCAGCGATCGTGTGCTGTCTGGGGGCTCTTCTTGTTGATCCGTGAATCCGTCGCGTCGGCCGCCGCCGAGATCCAGTCGGGAGCGCTGTACTTCCATCTGGCGGACCGATTCGTTCACGCCCACGGACATCAGCCCTCTTACGGCGAGCGCCGATCGTGGGAGCGTTCTCTGCCCGCGCTGGTGAACGCCGTGATGGAGGCTGGTCTCGGCGAGGTCGAGGTGATGCTGGAGTACACGCTGCCGCTCACCAGCAAGCGTGCCGACGCCATACTCGCCGGCGTACACCCGAAGACCCGTGAACCCTCCTACGTGGTCGTGGAACTGAAGCAGTGGACCGAGGCGCATCCGGACGAGGAAGCCCCGAGGCTCTGCCACGTCGACGGAATGCGCTCCCGCCCGATGCTCAATCCCATCGAGCAGGTCCGGGGGTACTGCGACTACCTGGCCCGGTTCAACGGGGCGCTGGACGGGCGGGAACACCAGGTCGTCGGTGCGGCCTACCTCCACAACGCCACTGAGTTCGGAGTCGGAGCGCTGGATGTCGCCGGGCAGAGTCCGCGCGGTCGCTTCTTCACCGGGGACAAGCGGGGCAAGTTCATCGAGTTCCTCCAGGAGCACCTCGCACCGGAGGCCGGCGCCCTTGCTGCCGATGCCCTCCAAGCAGGAAAGATCAAGCCGTCCACTCAGCTCATCGATGTCGCCGCTCAGGAGGTCCGAGACCGGGAACAGTTCCGCTTGCTCGCTGAGCAGCAGATCGCGTACGAACTCGTGCTCAAAGCCGTTAGGAACTCGCGGCAGGCCGACAACAAGGAAGTCATCGTCGTCACCGGTGGCCCAGGGAGCGGGAAGAGCGTGATCGCGCTGTCCCTTCTCGGCGAGCTGTACCGCCAGGGGCGGTCCGCGTTGCACGCCACGGGTTCGGCTTCCTTCACCAAGACCATGCGGAAGGTCGCGGGGTCCCGTAAGCGGGAAGTCCAGGATCTCTTCAAGTACTTCAACAGTTTCATGACCGCCGAGCGCAACGGTCTCGACGTGCTGATCTGCGACGAGGCACACCGGATGCGCCAGACTTCAGCCAACCGCTACACGCGGGCCGCTGATCGCACCGGCAAGCGCCAGGTGGAGGAACTCATCGACGCGGCCCGGGTGCCGGTCTTCCTCCTGGACGAGCACCAGGTCGTACGACCCGGCGAGATGGGCTCCCTGGGCGAGATCGAAGACGCGGCGGCTGCCAAGGGGCTGCCCGTCACTACAGTGCCCCTCGACGGCCAGTTCCGTTGCGGTGGCAGTGACGCCTACCTGGACTGGGTGGTGCGGCTGCTCGGCCTGGAGGACGAGAGCCCGGTCGACTGGGAGCCCGACTCCAAAATGGAACTCATGGTGGCGGACACTCCAGAGCAGATGGAGGCGTTCCTGGAGAGCCGACGCGCTCAGGGGTACGGCGCCCGCATGTCCGCAGGGTACTGCTGGAAGTGGACCACCAAGATCGCGCCGGGTCAGTCGCTCCCGGAGGATGTCGTCATCGGCGGCTGGGCCAGGCCGTGGAACGTCTACGGTGACCGGGCGGTGGCGGGTGCGCCCCCGGCCGCGCTGTGGGCAACCGACCCGGCCGGCTTCGGTCAGGTCGGCTGTGTCTATACGGCACAGGGGTTCGAGTACGACTGGAGTGGCGTCATCATGGGGCCGGACCTGGTGTGGCGCGATGACCGATGGGTGGCCGACCGTTCGGCCTCGAAGGACCCGGTGTTCAAGAAATCCACCCCGTATGAGGATGTGGACCGGCTGATCCGCAACACGTACAAGGTGCTGCTGACCCGGGGCATGAAAGGCACCGTGATCTACTCCACGGACGCCGAGACGCGTGCCAAGCTGCGCGAACTCGTCCAGGCCGAGGCCCGGACCCCGGAGCCGGTGGGCTGACGGTGCCCTGATGCGGCCTGCGGGATCCGCCGTGCTGGGCGACCGGGCTCATCGCGTCACCGTGATGCGGCCCTCCGCTCCCATGAACACACCCTGTGCGTACAGCTCGGCGACATCCGACTCCAGGGCTGCTCGAATGTCCTGGCCAAGCCGCCGCCAGCCGAAGAAATCGCATGCCTGGCGGAGCAGTTCCTCGCGCGACATGCCCGGGCATTCGGCGGCCAGCTCCCGGAGTGCGAGCCGGCGCTCGGCCGGGGCGATGTGGGCAGCCTGGCGTGCGGGGGCGCCGTCCGCCGGGTGGCGGGCCTTGAGGTCCTGCCTGTCCGCCGTGTCGAGGAAGTCACCGTCCGCGTTGACCGCTCCTGTGCGTCGGAGGCCACGCACCACCTGCCGGATGTTCTCGCGGATCCTGGAGCCCGCCCTCGCCACACCCCATGCCTCACGGGCACGCTGAACCAGCAGCTCCTCGTGGATGGGACCCTCGGCTTCGATGACCCGGGTCAGGATCCGGCGCAGCGCGGGCTGGGCTTCGGGGGTGTGGAGTTCGGCCGTCGACGTCACGTGTGCCTCGTACACGGCGTACGGGGCGCTCCAGGGGCGGTCGGGCTCCGTGTCGACGGGGACTCGCTCATGGTCCTCGGCGGTGGGCCCGGCGTCCGGGCTCGTCGTCGGCTGAGCCGGGATCGCAGCGCGGTCCGGCGCGGGGAGCGGCGGCTCGGGAGCCGGTGCCGTCAGCGGATCCATCGCGAGGGCCCGCGCGACCGCCTCCTTGAGCCGCTCCTCGGCGGCGGCCCGCGCCCGGTACCAGTCCGTGCCCCAGATGCGGTGGAGTTTCCAGCCCAGGCCCCGCAGGACTTCTTCACGCAGCCGGTCACGGTCGCGGGCCGTCTTGGAGGAGTGGTACATCGCCCCGTCGCACTCGATGCCCAGGGCATACGTGCCGGGTGCGTCGGGGTGACGCAGGCCCATGTCGATACGGAAACCGGCGACGCCGACCTGTGGCTGGACGTCGTATCCCCAGTCGCGCAGCACCTGGAGCACCGATTCCTCGAAGGGGCTCTCAGGCTCGGCGTCGGCCGACTGCAGGAGGTCCTGCGCGAGGACGCCGGGTCCGTCCTCGGCGTACTGGAGGTAGCGCTTGAGGTGCTGGACGCTCTTGTTCGGGCTTTCGCCGAGGCTGCCGCCGCGGAAGGAGGCGACGACCTCCATGCGGTAGCGGGCACGGGTGACGGCCACGTTGAGCCGGCGCCAGCCGCCGTCCTTGTTGATGGGGCCGAAGTTGAGACCGAGTTTGCCGTTCTCGTCGGGGCCGTACCCGACGGACATGATCATGACGTCTCGCTCATCGCCCTGGACCGATTCGAGGTTCTTGATGAAGAAGCCGTCGAGCCGGTCTTCGGTGAAGCGGTGGTCGAGGTCGGGGCGCATCAGGCGGGCTTGCTGGACCGCCAGGTCGATGGCCGATGCCTGGGCCTGGGACAGGGCTACGACGCCCAGGGTGTGACCGGGGCGGGTGTCGAAATGGTGGATGACGCGCTGGGCGACGGCCTCGGCCTCGAGCTGATTGTCCCGCCGTCCGCCCCTGTCGTACGTACCGTCCACGGGGAAGAAACGGACGCCCACGTCGTTTCCGTGGTCCAGTGCGCCGGGGAAGGTGACCATGGAGTTGTTGTAGAACTCCCGGTTGCTGAAGGTGATCAGGTCCTCGTGACGGCTGCGGTAGTGCCATCGCAAGGACAGCACGTTCAAGGCACCGGCCTTGCAGGCGTCGAGCAAGGACTGGAAGGAGTCCGGCACGTCCTCGTCGTACTCGTCGCTGTCGTCCTCGACGGCCGAGTCGAAGAAGGACGTCGGCGGAAGCTGCTTCTCATCGCCGGCGACGACGAGGGAGTCACCCCGGTAGATGCAGTTGATGGCGTCGGCGGGACGCACCTGCGACGCCTCGTCGAAGATCACGACATCGAAGTGGTAGTCGGCAGGGAGAAACTGGCTGACTGTCAGAGGACTCATCATGAAGCACGGCTTGATCTTCTGCACCACCTCCCTCGTACGGCCGAGCAGTTCGCGTACGGGCATGTGGCGTCGCTGCAGCTCCGCCTGCCGAATGATCACCTTGCCCGAGCCACTGCTGAAGCTGCGGGGCCTGCGCCGGTTACACGCCTCGACCACTGCGCCGCCCGCGGCCTCGACCAGGCGGCGATCGGCCTCCTGGAAGTCCGCCACCCGTGCGTCCAGATCCGCGGAGCGGGTCGTACGAAGCCTCTCATCGGTGTCGAGAAGCTCGTCCGCCCACGCCCTGAGCACCGCGTACTCCACGACGGCGGACAGCCGCTCCGCCGGGATGGCGCGCTCCGCCGCACGGGAGACGAGTTCGTCGATCCGGTGGCCGGCCAGCACGGTCAGCCCGTCGTGGTACGCCCGCCACTCCTCGGGCCCCTGCGGGTCCGCCAGGAGAGCGTCCACGATCCGCTGAGCCTGATCGAGGGTGCCCAGCAGCGCGGGGGAAAGCTGTGATCGCCGCGTGTCGTCGAAGAGTCCGAGCAGTGCCGTCGCCGCGCTGGACCAGCGGTCGGCACGCTGCGCGGCGGCGTCGCACCAGTCTCCCAGGGCGTCCCGTCCGCTGCGGGCCAGCAGCCGTGGCAGCGGGTCCGGGACCGAATCGCCGTCGGCGAGGTAGGAGACGAGCACGCTCGTGCGCTCGATGCCGCCCGAGAGCCGGGCTATGCGGTCGGCCGTCGCCAGTGCCTTGTCGAGTGGCGCCAGGTCCGCCTCGGTCCGGGGCGTATACCGTCCCAGGAGGTCGCCGTGCAGGCTGGCGAGGCGAGCGGCCTCCGCATCCGCCCGCTGCCATGCCAGGGCTTGGTCGAGCCGGCCGATGAGCTTCTTGTGCCAGGTGCCGTCCCGGGTGAGCGCGGTGACGGCCGCCCGGTCGGCCTTGTACTGGGCGGAAAAGCGGGCTGTGAGACCTCGGTGCTCCTCCGAGAAGCGGCGTACGAGTTCGGGAAGTTCCGTTGCGGTGAGGACCTGCTCGCCGAAGACGTCACCGGCCGCGCCGCGCGCTTCCGCAAGAATCACGAATGCTCGGCGCAGCTCCTCCGCGGCCGCGTGAGCGTCGCGCAGGGTGTCCGGACCGAACCAACCGCTCAGCGGCCGATGGGCCTCAGAGGCAAGATCGGTCAGCGCGAACAGCGCGAACGCGTCCTCTGCCGTATCCGGTTTGCGGGCGCCGAGGTGGTCCGCGAGCTGGGCGAGGGTGCCCGAGATGTCCTCGGGGAGAGCGGCCCCCGACACGGGGCTCCGCTCCGGCAGTCCGGCACGGAGTGTCCCTACGGCCCGCGTGAGATCGTGCACCGTACGGGGTTCGCCGATCGTGGCCGCGAAGGGCCTGCGCTCACCGACGGCGCGCAGCGCGGACAGCGCTTCGGCGGCCTCTGACACGGTCGGCAGGGCGGAGGACCCCACCAACCCTCGCCAGGCGAACGCCTCCCCCTCAGCCGCCGGTCGCCAGGCGCGGCTGATGGCTTCGGCGGCGACCAGGAGGTTCCCCACAGCCCCGGCATCGAGGGCGCTGACGGCCTTGCGGTGGTCCGCGCGGAGGGTGAGCTGAGGCGTGCCGTCCTGTTCGAGGAGTACCAAGCGGCCCAGGACGTCATGCAGCGTGCGCTCCATCGGCTCCCGCACCTGGTTCATTGCCGCCGCGTAGCTGGAGAGGTCCTCACGCAGCCGGCGGGCCCGCTCCAGTTCGTGCTCGGCTGCTCCGGAGACCCGTGCCTCGGTGGTGAGCACCCGGGCGAGTTCCGTCGCCACGGCCCTCTTGGTGGTGTCGCCGCTGTGCAGGGCCAGGGCGAAATCACCGAGGCCCACGCGGCGCAGCCGATTGCGTACGACATCGAGGGCCGCCGCCTTCTCGCTGACGAAGAGCACGCTGCGGCCCGCGTGCATGAGCGCGGCGATCATGTTGGTGATGGTCTGGCTCTTGCCCGTTCCGGGCGGACCGTTCATCACGAAGGAACGCCCGTCGAGGGCCGCCGCGATGCACTGGCGCTGGGACGCGTCGGCGTTGAGGACCA
Source organism: Streptomyces sp. NPDC040405 (assembly GCF_055595765.1). NCBI lineage: Bacteria > Bacillati > Actinomycetota > Actinomycetes > Kitasatosporales > Streptomycetaceae > Streptomyces > Streptomyces sp. NPDC040405. The sequence continues at coordinate 1,046,618 of NZ_JBVIVI010000002.1, read as the reverse complement.
GCGGGGTCCGCTCTGGAAGCTGGACCTCGTCGATACGGTCAAGCTCGGGTGGCTCGAAGGAGATCGCGTCGGCGGGCAGTTCGGCGTCGGGGCCGAGCGCGACCGCGCGTACCAGAGGGTGGGCCAGGATACGGTCCTCGTTCTGCTGGAGGTCCTGGTACATGGCCTCCTTGTACGAGGAGAAGAGGCCGAGCACCACCCGCTCGTCGACGGACCAGCCGTCCTGCCCGGAGGCGATGTGACGCGCGGCGGCGAGTACCGGGCCGAGGTCGGCGACGTCGTTTCCCGTCACCGGTGACCAGTCGATGCCCAGCCGGTCGCACTTCACTTCCAAGGCCGGATTGTGGACCGGCTCCTGGCCCTCCGCCGGGTAGAGTCGCGCCTGGCCGGTTCGCCGATCGCGGCGCAACTCCACCGGAACGAGCAGCAGCGGGGCCGAGCTGGTTTCCTGGGCGCCCGCTTCCCGCCAGTCGAGCATGCCCACGCCCAGCCACAGCACCCACAGACCGTAGTCGTTGTACACCTGGGCCGACTTGCCGCGAAGGAGGCGGAGCGCCCCGTGCAGAGCTGTTTGTCGGGTCTTCTGGGTGACGAGTCGCCCGCCTAATACCGCCTTGTGGCGTTCCTCGGGAGGCAGCGTCTTCTGGGTTGTCTCCTCGTCGCCTTCGTCGTCCTCTCGCTCCTCGACAGGAGCGAAGTCCCAGCCCCGCGCCAGGCCGTTCAGCACGGCCGCGGCGCCGGGCGAGGTGATTTCCAGGGTGGCGGTCCTCGTGTGGCGGAAGTTCAGAAGTCTGTTCCGTCCGCCCATATCGAGCAGCGAACCGCGCCAGCCACCGAGGACCGCCTTCAACCGATCCAGACCGGGATCGCTGATGCGGGGGCGTGCGGCGCCGGTCACGTGCCGGGGTGTCATACGGGCGTTACCTCCCAGGAGCAAGAACGCATATGGGGACGATCCACTACCGAGAGCCCCCTAAACACCGTATCTACCAGCCCAGTACACACAACACACCTGAAACGGCGACTCCGATGCCGATCGGACGCCCTGAGCACGGCACAGAGCAGGTCCCGCAGGTGATCGCATGGGCTCGGGCGAGGTATGTCACCGAGCAGGGCAGAGGAGGTCCGGGGACGAGGGGTTCGGGGAGCACTGGACTACGGCCAGGGAGAGGAAGGACGTGCGGCCTGTGTAGAAGCCCAAGGAGACGTCGGCGCCTTGGGTGAGGCGGGTTGTGGTGGTGGCCAGCAGGCGGGAGAGGCGGGCGGTGTTGGCTTCGTCTCGGGAGAGGAAGCCGGGGGCGTGTTCGGTGAGCTGTTGGCCCAGCCAGGTGGCGGCGTCCTTGGGTTCGTGGAAGGTGGCGCGGATGAGGGTGGGGGCTTTGAGGAGCCAGTACGCCGTTTCCATGGGCGGCAGCTCGGAGCGGCGGAAGGTGTCGAGGGCGGCGCGGTAGTGCTCCTCGTCCTCCGGCGTGACCGGGGGCAGGGGGCGGTCGGGGAGGCGGCGGAGGTTTTCGTGGTCGAACAGCTCCTTCTCGCCCAGCCAGGAGTACGCGTGGAGGTGCACGCGTCAGCCGTTCCCCCGGAGGGTTCAGGGGAAGGCCACTGATGGGGTGATGGGGGCGTTGGCCCTGGGGGCTAGGAGATGGTGAGCTTGGCCGTTGTGTCGTAGAAGCAGAGGTGGTTCTTGATTTCGGCCACCGCGTCGATCGGCTGCGGGTATGCCCAGACCACGTCCGGGCGCAGTTCGCCTCCGCTGTCCGCGCCGATGTACGTCCAGTACGCCGCCTCGCCCTTGAAGGGGCAGGTGGTGCGGGTGTCGGTGGGCTCGAAGAGGGTCAGGTCCACGTCCTCCGGCGGGAGGTAGTAGCGCACGGGCAGGCCGGTCTCGTGGAGCAGCAGGGGGCGGTTCGTCTCGGCTACGACCTGGTCGTCGATGGTGACCTTCACGTGCTGCGTGCCGCGGGCCACCTCCACGCGGTGGCCGGTTCCGGAGCCGGTGTGGGGGTGAGTGGGCATGGTGGGAGTCCTCCTCGGAGCGGGCGGGCTGAGCGGTTCTGTTCAGGTCAACGCTTGGCCTCGGTCGGGGATTCCGTCTCCTCGCGGGGCCAGGGGTGGCCGTCCAGCGTCTCGACCTCGCGGTTGAAGCGGGTCAGGGCCTCGCCGAAGCGGGACAGGTCCTCCTCGGTCCAGTCTTCGAGCAGCCGGGCCAGGCTGGTGCGGCGGCGGTCGCGTTCGGCGGTGAGGCGGTCGGCGCCCAGGGCGGTGACGCGGAGTTTGCGGGCGAGGCCGCCGTCGGGGTCGGGGATGCGCTCGACCAGGCCGCCGCGCAGCAGGGCGCCGGTCTGGCGGTTGACGGTCGAGACGTCGAGCTGGAACGCGTCGGCCAGCTGGCCGATCGACATCGCGCCCTCCGTGTCCAGACGGGAGAGGAGGAGGTAGGCGGAGCGGTCGAGGCGGTCTGGCGCGCAGGGTTCATCAGAAGATGTCTTGCGGTCCCTCGGTGTCAGGACGTGGCACCTGGCTACCAGCATCAGCTCGCGTTCCAGCAGTTCCAGCCGCTCCAGCACGCTTCCTCCTCGTTGCCCCCGCTCCATGAAACAGAAGTGTGCACGATACACATCATGTGTAGGATGCACATCTCCCACTCATCCCTGTTGTACCGCTTGGAGGCCGCATCCGCATGGCCCAGTCAGCCCCAGCCCGCGTCGAGGAGCCCTTGAGCGCCGCGCCGCCCGGCACGTCGCTCTCGCAGCGCGAGGTCGGTGGCGGTTTCGTGGCGGTGCTCGCGTTCTGCGGCATCGCCGTATCGGTGATGCAGACGCTGGTCGTCCCGCTCGTGAGCGAGCTGCCGCAGCTGCTGCACACCACCAGCTCGAACGCGTCCTGGGTGGTCACCTCGACCCTGCTCGCCGGGGCGGTCTCGACTCCCGTCATGGGGCGGCTCGGGGACATGTTCGGCAAGCGCCGGATGCTGATGGTCGCGCTGACGCTGCTCGTCATCGGCTCGCTGACCTGCGCCGTCACCTCCGATCTGGTCGTGATGGTGGTCGGCCGGGCCATCCAGGGCGGGGCGATGGGCGCCATTCCGCTCGGCATCAGCATCATGCGGGACGAGCTGCCGCCGCAGCGGCTGGGCTCGGCGATGGCCCTGATGAGTTCGTCGCTCGGCATCGGCGGTGCGCTGGGCCTGCCCGCCGCCGCGTTCGTCGCGCAGCACACCAGCTGGCACGTGCTGTTCTACGGGGCCGCCGGGCTGGGCGCGATATCGATCGCGCTGGTGCTCGCCGTCGTACCGGAGTCCTCCGTACGTACGCCCAGCCGCTTCGACCTGATCGGTACGGTCGGGCTGACGGCCGGGCTCGTCTGTCTGCTGCTGCCCATCACCAAGGGCGGCGACTGGGGCTGGACGAGCGGCACGACGCTCGGGCTGTTCGGCGCGGCCCTGGTGATCCTGCTCCTGTGGGGCCTCTTCGAGCTGCGCACCGCCGAACCGCTGGTCGACCTGCGGACCACCGCGCGCCGCCAGGTGCTGCTGACCAACCTCGCTTCGATCATGGTCGGCTTCTCGTTCTACGCGATGTCGCTGATCCTGCCGCAGCTGCTCCAGCTGCCGGAGGCCACCGGCTACGGACTCGGCCAGTCGATGGTCATGGCGGGGCTGTACTTCGCCCCGATGGGCGTCGCGATGATGCTGGTCTCGCCGCTGTCCGCGCGCATCAACGCCTCCCGCGGCCCCAAGGTCTCGCTGATCAGCGGCATCATCGTGATCGGTGCGACGTACGGCGCGGGCCTGGTGATGATCGACCACATCTGGCAGATCGTGGTGCTGTCCACCGCGCTCGGCATCGGCATCGGCATCGCGTACTCGGCCATGCCGACCCTGATCGTCAGCGCCGTACCGGCCCGGGAGACGGGCGCGGCGAACGGGCTGAACACCCTGATGCGGTCCATCGGCATGTCCACCTCCAGCGCGGTGGTGGGGGTGATCCTGGCCCACCAGACGACGGACTTCGGCGGGGTCGCGCTGCCGAGCAAGGACGGCTTCCAGATGTCGTTCATGGTGGCGTGCGCGGCCTCGGTCGTGGGTCTGCTCATCGCCTTCTGTCTGCCGGGGCAGCGGCGGGCTTCCGTCGGAAGTGTCACGTCCGCGCCTGCGACCGCCTCGACGCCGACCGTAGTGGAGGAGCCCGTCGACGAGCCGGTCGAGGCCGTCGTCGAGAAGGCCGCACTCACCGGCAGCGTCATCCACGGCCGGGTCCTCGGCCCCGACGGCACCCCGCTGGCCGACGCCGCCGTCACCCTGATCGACACCGGCGGCCGCCAGCTCGGCCGTACGGTCAGCGGGCGCGACGGCGGCTACACCGTGGCCGCGCCCGGCAGCGCGAGCGTCGTCCTCATCGGCTCGGCCCCCGGCCATCAGCCGCAGGCCGCCACGCTGATGGTGTCGGACGTCCCGGTCGTCTGCGATCTCCGGCTGGCCGGAGGCGGCGGGCTGACCGGGTCCGTACGGGCCGAGGGCGGCGCGCCGCTGGCCGGGGCCACGGCCACCGCGACCGGCGCGGACGGCGAGGTGGCGGGCTCGGCGAGGACGGACGAGAAGGGTGAGTTCGCGCTTCCGGAGCTGGGCTCCGGCACGTACACGCTGACGCTCAGCGCCGAGGATCACCGTCCGCACGCCACCCAGGTCGAGCTGACCGCCGGTGAGCCGGTGCGGGTCGAGGTGTCGCTGCGGGCCGCGGCTCGCGTCCGGGGCACCGTACGTGACCAGGGCGGACGGCCGCTGGAGGACGCCCGCGTGGCGCTGCTGGACGGCTCCGGCGATGTCGTCGGGCAGTTCATCACGGGTGCGGACGGGGCTTTCGGTTTCGAGGGCCTGACCGGTGAGCACTACACGGTGGTCGCCAGCGGTTACGCCCCGGCCACCCGGCCGGTCACGGTCGGCGGGGACGCGCCGGAGGCCCGGGACGTCGACTTCCTGCTGAGTCACGGCTGAGACGCGGCTGAGACGCGATACGCCGCTCAGCCCGGGCTGGGCTGAGCGGCGCACGGCAGCGATACGCGCAGCGATCAGCGCGGCGATACGCGCAGCGAAAAGCGGCCCCCGGCGGCGCTGGTCCCGCTCATTCCTCGGGCAGGCTCTCCCACGCCTCGCCCTTGCGGAACAGCTCGTAACCCTCCGCGTCCGCGATCGACTCGGCCTCCGCGCGGCTGCTGACGGAGATCTCGTAGGTGTGGCTGTCGACCGTCGCGTGGACGCCCTTGCCGTCGGTGATCGTTTCGATCGAGTGCGTCTCGTAGATGACGCGCCCCGGCTCGGTCTTGCTCCAGACCACGTGCATGCTCACTGCCATCGGACCACTCCCGAAGACGAGCCCCCTGGTTTCAGGGTCTCACGGCACGCGGCTACCGCCTTCCGAAGATCGCCACATGCGCCAGGGCCAGGACCGCGAGCGCTCCGCCGAACCACATCACGCCCACGAGCGCGATCCCGTCCGCCGCCTGGCCGCCGAGCAGCGCGCCCAGCGATATCGCGATGTTGAAGACGCCGACGAACAGCGCCGAGGCGGCCTCCCGCGTGTCCGGCGCCGCGTGCAGCACCCAGGTCTGCGAGGTCACCGACACCCCGCCGTACGCCAGCCCCCACAGCACCAGCAGCGCGACCGCGCCGCCGAGGGTGCCGCCCGCCACGGGTACGAGCAGGACCGCGGTGGCCAGAGCGGTGAAGATGACCATGAGGGTGCGGCGGGGGTCGCGGTGGGCGGTGGCGCCCGCGAGGAAGTTCCCGGCGATGCCCGCCACGCCGTACGCCAGCAGCAGGGTGCTGATCAGCCCCGGCCGTACGCCCGAGACGTCCTCCAGCACCGGGCGGACGTAGGTGTACGCGCCGAAGTGGCCGGTGACCAGCAGCAGCGTGGTGATCAGCGCGACCCGCAACCGGGCGTTGCGGAACAGCCCCGGCACCTCGCGCAGCCGGATGGTCTCGGTGGCGGGCAGCGGCGGCAGGGTGACGGCGAGGGCCACGGCGATCGCCAGCGCCAGCGCGGCCATGAGGGCGAACGCGGCGCGCCAGTGGAGCAGGTCGCCGATGAGCGTCCCGACCGGTACGCCCAGGACGGAGGCGACGGCGATCCCGCTGAAGATCAGCGAGGTGGCGGGGCCTACGGACTTCTCCGGCACCAGCCGTACGGCGAGCCCCGCGGCCAGGGTCCACACCCCGCCGATGCACACCCCGACCAGCACCCGGGACAGCAGCAGCACGGCGAAGCCGGGGGCGAGGGCCGAGGCCAGGTTGGCGGCCGCGAGGAGCCCCATCAGGGCGCACAGCACCAGCCGCCGGTCGAGGCGGCCGACGGTGACGGTCAGGAGCGGCGCGGCGGCCGCGGCGACCAGCCCGGGCACGGTCATGGTCAGGCCCGCCGTACCGGGCGACACCCGCAGTGCGGAGCCGATGGAGGTGAGCAGGCCGACCGGGAGCATCTCGGTGGTGACGACGGAGAAGGTGCCGAACGCCACGGCGACGACGGCGAGCCAGGCTCTGAGCGGCGAGTGCGCGGGGTCGGGCGCGGCTGACCCGGATGCGCCTGCCGGAGCGGTGAGTTCCGTGGTAGGGGGCGTGGAATTCGACATGACTCAAATGAACCGCTGGGTTCGGCCGGGAACAACGCCGAAGTCTTCAGTCTTCTATGAGCGGGACTCATGGATCAGTGGAGGGAGGCCGATGTCCGGGCTGGAAATGCGCGAATTGGAGTGTTTTCTGGCGCTCAGCGAGGAGTTGCACTTCGGCCGCGCGGCGGAGCGGCTGTACGTATCGCAGAGCAGGGTCAGCCAGTTGCTGCGCGCGCTGGAGGGGCGGATCGGTGCCCGGCTGCTGGACCGCACCAGCCGACGGGTGCGGCTGACGCCGCTGGGCGAGCGGTTCCTGGCCGAACTGCGGCCCGCGTACGACGCGCTGTCCGGGGCGGTCGAGGGCGCCAGGGGCGCGGCGCGCGGCCTCACGGGCGTGCTGCGCGTCGGCTTCCAAGGTGCCGCCGACGAGCGGGTGATGGCCGCGCTGGCGGCCTTCCGGGACCGGCATCCGGGCTGCGAACCGGAGACCGTGGAGATCCCGATGGCGGATCCGTTCGGCGCGGTGCGGGGCGGTGAGGTGGACGCGGCGATCGTCTGTCTGCCGGTCGAGGAACCGGATCTGGTCCTCGGTCCGGTGTTCTCCCGGCAGCCGCAGACGCTGGTGGTCCGCGCCGGGCACCGGCTCGCGGGGCGGGGCGGGCGTGCGGGCATGGGTACGGGCGCAGGCACGGTGGGCGGCACGGGCACGGTGGACGGCGCGGGCGCGGTGGACGCCGAGGAGCTGGCCGACTGCCCGCTCGTCGCCCCGTCGGATCCCGCGCCCCGCTACTGGCGGGAGTTCATGGCCCCGCCCGTCACCCCCGGCGGCCGTCCGATCCCCCGCGGCCCGCGGGTGCGCACCCTCCAGGAGGGGCTGACGGCGGTCGCGGCGGGCCGGGGCGGGATGCTGCTGTGCGCGCCGACCGCCGAGTACCACGGCCGCCGCGACATCACGTCCCTCCCGGTGGCGGGGCTGCCGGACTCGATGCTCGGCCTGGTGTGGCGGCGGGGCGGCGAGACGGCGCGGATACGGGCGCTGCGGCGGGCCGTGGACGAGCTGTGCGTCGCCCCCTTTCAGGCAGCCTCCTTCCAGGCAGCCCCCTTCCAGGCAGCCCCCTTTCAGGCAGCCCAGATCCGCTGCAGCGCCCGGTAGTCGACCACCGCGATGCCCTCCTCTCGGAGGATGTCGCGGGCCTGCGGTGAGGTCAGGAAGGCGTGGTCAGTGCTGCGGACCGGCCAGCCGCCGGGGTCGGCCGCCCGGGCGTGCGCGTCGTCCAGCCCCGGGTGTACGGCCCATTCGCTGAGCCCGGGCGGCAGGTCGCGCAGCAACTGGGCGTACCGGGCCGCCTTGCCGTCGAGGGCGAGGCTGAAGCTGTCCAGAAACGGGTGGTCGAGGGCGGGCAGCCCGCGCCGCCGCAGCGTGCGCCGCGCGGGATCGAGCCAGATCCGTACCGCCAGGCCGTACTCCGCGGCCAGTGCGAGCGTCAGGTCGCGGATGTCCTCGCGGCCGCCGTCGGCCAGACAGTGCCAGTCCAGGTGGGCGGGTGCGAGTCCGGCGTCCAGTACGGCTTCGATCTGGGCGCGGAACTCGCTCTCGACCTCCGCCGGGTGGGCCCGGGCCCGCAGTTCCGGGATCCCGGCGGGGTCGTACAGCTCCCCCGCCCCGTTCAGCAGCGAGGGCACCCGCTCCTTCGGCGACAGCGGTCCCCAGGGGAGGCGGGGCAGGTCGCGGACGAGGGTGAGGTGGATGCCGAAGGGGATGTGCGGCCGCTCGCGCAGCAGTTCCATGGCGTGCGGCGCCGCCGGGCACGGCACCATCAGGCTGCACGACGCCGCGATGCCGTCCTCGATGGCCTCGACGACGGCGGTGTTGACGGCCGGGTACATCCCGAAGTCGTCGGCGTTGACCAGGAGCGCGCGGGCGTCGGCTGCCAGGCCGAGCAGCTCGGTGGAGGTGGCCGGGGGCGCGGGGTCCATCGGGTCGGCGGGGCCCATCAGCGGGTGTCCCTTCGCATGCAGACCCGTGGCCACCGGTCCAGCCCGTGCCCGGCCTCGCTGCGGCGGATCTGCCACAGCCCGGGGGTCAGTTCGTCCTCCGTCAGCGTCCGGAAGCCGCAACGGGCCGCGTAGTAGGGGGCGTTCCACGCCACGTCCACGAAGGTGGTCAGGGTCAGGGCGGGTACGCGGTCGGCGGCGGCCCGCGCCGCGACGTGCTCGATCAGCGCCCGGCCCACTCCGCGGCGGGCGCTGTCCGGGTGCACCGAGATCTGCTCGATGTGCGTGTTCCCGTCGACGGGGTCGGTGATCACGTAGGCCATGGCCCGGTCCGTGCCGTCCACCGCGACCCAGGCCCGCCCGGCGCGCTGATAGCGCTCCAGCTCGGCCAGGGTCAGCGGCTCGTCGTCGGCGATCTCGTCCATCCCGATGTCCCGGAAGCACCGTCCCGCGGCGCGCTCTATGTCCTGGAGTTGGGGAAGTTCCTCGATGGTGCTCGTTCGAATCCGCACCCCACCATCATCCTCCGGATCGGCCTGACAAAGGGGTGCCCCCCACCGCCGTGGAGAGCACCCTTTGGCCGTTCCATCACACAACCCGCCCCCGGCCCGAGTCATCCCCACATGACCTCGGCCTTTCCGGTGGCGGTGATCAAGAACCTAGCAAAACCCGGGTAACGGACCGGTGTTGGAGCGGTCACGTCCCCGCCACATGGCGCGAAACACCCTGGCCGGAGAGGCGATCCGACGGGGAAACCGCGCCCAAGAACGGGTCAGGGGCGGTCTCGGGCGAACAGCTCGTTCAGCTCGCCCTGCGGGATCTGGGTCTCGGCGAACGTCAGCGTCCCCCGCTCCCGCAGCTCCCGGGCGCTGTCCCGTACGAAGCCCAGCGCGGCGCGGGCGATGCTGCCGCCGAGGCTGAGGCGGGCGACGCCGGCGGAGCGCAGGGCGTCGGCGGTGAGGCTGGTGGCGCCGAGGCCCATCACGACGTTGAGCGGGCCGTCGATCTCGTTCACCAGGGTGGTGATGCTCGCGAGGTCGTTGACGCCCGGTACGTAGAGGCAGTCCGCGCCCGCCTCCCGGTAACGGCCCGCGCGCCGGATCGCGTCGGCGAGCGGGTCCGGGGAGCGCAGCATCAGGCCGTCGGTGCGGGCGGTGACGACGAAGCCGGTGCCGCCCGCGTCCGCGGCCTCGCGGGCGGCGGCGATCCGGGCGACGGCCAGCTCCTCGTCGTACAGGGCGCCGTCCGCGAAGTCCTCGATGTTGCCGCCCGCGAGGCCCGCGTCGACGGCCAGCCGGATGGTCTCGGCGACCGCCTCGGGCTCCGCCCCGTACCCGTCCTCCAGGTCGCCGTTGACCGGCAGGTCCACGGCCTCGGTGATCTGGCGGACGCGGTCGAACATCTCGGCCCGGGAGACCGCCTTGCCGCCTTCCGGGATGGTGTGGTCGGGCCTGCCCAGCGAGAAGGCGATCCCGGCGCTGGTCGTCGCGAGCGCCTCGAACCCCGCCTCCGCCAGCACGATCGCGCTCCCGGCGTCCCAGGCGTTCGGCATCAGGAAGCCGGTGCGGTCGTCGTGGAGGCGGCGGAAGGCGGCGGCGGGGCGGCGGGTGGTCATGGGGCGGGTCCTCTCGGCGGCGGAACGGCAGGCGACGCTCGTAGCACCGAGGGAACCACACGCCACCGACAACGCGTCGCAGCGATCATGAATGAGCTGCAGGACCTGATCGACGACTACGAGTGCATCCACCACGGCTACTACCTGGGCGAGGACGAGGAGATCGACGCGGTGGTGACCGCGTGCGTGGACCGGCTCGAAGCGGCCCGGGCGGCGCACGGCACCGGCTCCGCCGAAGTGGCGTTCCCGGCCCTCGGGCTGGTGCTGATGTACGGGCACGTGATGTGGCACTCGGCCCCCGGCCTCGCGGACCGGACCGCCGCCGCGCTGCGCGCCGTCGCGGCGGACGGAGCGCAGGCGCCCTGCGGCCATCCGGGGCACCCGAGTGACGAGGGCCTCGACATCGGACAGCTGGAGGGCTTCCCCACCGCCCTGGAGCTGATCGGCGACCCCGCGAGCGAGGACGTGTCCTGGGACGAGCTCGCCGAGCGGTCCGGCGGGTCCGACTCCGGCGAACTCTCCCCCGCCGAGGTGGAATCCCGCTGGCGCTGCCCCCGCGCCCTCGCCGGATTCGCCTCAGCGGCCGCCGAGGCCATCCGCCCGGCCCGCCCGGCCGGCGTCTGAGCCCCTCCGGCGACGGCTGAGCCGCCTCAGTCCTCGGCCGCGCCCTGCGCGATGGCCTCCTCCACCTCGCCCGTCCGGGCGGCCTCCTCGGCGGCGAAGCGCTCGGCGTCCAGCCGCTGGGCGATTTCCTCGTCCTGGTTCATCAGCAGGTCCAGATTGCTGTCGCCGAGTTCCAGGACGCCCATGTCGACGTAGGCGCGCTGGAGGCGTTCGCCCCACAGGCCGATGTCCTTCACGCACGGCACGATGCGGCTGAAGAGCAGCTTGCGGAACATGTGGAGGTACGGGGAGCGCTCGGCGTACTCCTCGGCCTCGGCCTTCGGGATGCCCAGGTTCTCCATGATCTCGACGCCGCGCAGCCGGTCGCGCATGAGGTAGCAGCCCTCGATGACGAACTCCTCGCGCTCGCGCAGCTCCGCGTCGGTCAGGTCGCGGTAGTAGTCGCGCAGCGCCATCCGGCCGAACGCGACGTGGCGGGCCTCGTCCTGCATGACGTAGGCGAGGAGCTGCTTCGGCAGGGGCTTGTCCGTGGTGTCGCGGATGAGGCCGAAGGCGGCCAGCGCCAGGCCCTCGATGAGGACCTGCATGCCCAGATAGGCCATGTCCCAGCGGGAGTCGCGGAGGGTGTCGCCGAGCAGCGCCTGCAGGTTGTCGTTGATCGGGTAGAGCAGGCCGATCTTCTCGTGCAGGAAGCGGCCGTACAGCTCGGCGTGGCGGGCCTCGTCCATGGTCTGGGTGGCGGAGTAGAACTTGGCGTCGAGGTCGGGCGCCGATTCTACGATGCGGGCGGCGCACACCATCGCGCCCTGTTCGCCGTGCAGGAACTGGCTGAACTGCCAGGAGGCGGCGTGGCGGCGCAGTTCGGCCCGCTCCCGCTCGGACATCCGGTCCCAGTGGGGCGTGCCGTAGAGGGCCAGGGCCTCGTCGGGGGTGCCGAGCGGGTCGTACGGGTCGACCTCCAGGTCCCAGTCGATCCGCTTCGTCGCGTCCCACTGCTTGTCCTTGCCCTTCTGGTACAGGGCGAGCAGCCGGGACCGGTGGTCGTCGTACTCCCAGCTGAACCGGGCGGCACCGGCGGCGGGCACCTGCCACATCGGGTCGCCGGGGTCCATGGAGTACAGCTCCTGCGTCGACACGGCGTCTCCTTCGCCTCGCTGCGCACCAACACTTCCGCGGGGGATTGACGGGCTTGCTGACACAGAGTCTCATAAGGGGTGTCCAGCCGCGACCATTCCTCCGAGGTGTCTCCAGCGATGACGACCGCGACCGCATCAGCCGCGTCCCGGGACGCGCTCGGGCTCCTCAGGGACCGGGAACAGGTGGCGGAGCGGCTGCTGCTGGCCTCCGCCCGGCACTCGTTCGACCCCGACACCGAGCTGGACTGGGACGCCCCGCACGAGCCGGACAAGTGGTTCTGGCCGCCGGAGCTGGTCTCCCTCTACGGCACCCCGATGTGGCGGCGGATGCCCGAGGAGCAGCGGATGCTGCTGGCGCGGCACGAGGCCGCGGCGCTGGCCTCGCTCGGCATCTGGTTCGAGATCATCCTGATCCAGCTGCTCACCCGGCACATCTACGACAAGTCCCCGACCAGCGCCCACGTCCGCTACGCGCTCACCGAAATCGCCGACGAGTGCCGCCACTCCCAGATGTTCGCCCGGCTGATCGCCAAGGGCGGCACCCCCGCGTACCCGGTGTCCCGGCTCCACCAGAACGTGGGCCGGTTCTTCAAGACGTGCTCCACCACGCCCGGTTCGTTCACCGCCACCCTGCTCGGCGAGGAGGTGCTGGACTGGATGCAGCGGCTGACGTTCCCCGATGAGCGGGTCCAGCCGCTGGTGCGCGGCGTGACCCGGATCCATGTGGTGGAGGAGGCGCGCCATGTGCGGTACGCCCGGGAGGAGCTGCGCCGCCAGATGGTACGGGCGCCGCGCTGGGAGAAGGAGCTGACCCGCGTCGGCTCGGGCGAGTTCGCCCGGCTCTTCTCGCTCGCCTTCGTCAACCCTCAGGTGTACACGGATGTCGGCCTCGACCGGCGGGCGGCCGTCGCCCAGGTGCGGGCGAGCGGCCACCGCCGCGAGGTGATGCGCGGCGGCGCCCGGCGGCTGACCGAATTCCTCGACGACGTCGGGGTGCTGCGCGGCGTGGGCCGCAGGCTGTGGCAGAGCAGCGGCCTGCTGTAGGGGGCTTCGCCGGCGGGCCGCGAGGCGCCTCCGTCAACGGGCCGCCCCGCGCCATCCGCCCGGGTGCGGTTACGCTGCCAGGCATGACGACGAGCAGTGGCACCGCCCCGGCGGACGCGGACCGGGCGACCCCGGCGCCCCCGGCCACCGTGCGCCGCGGGACGTACCGCAGGCTCAGCGTCGAGGCGCGGCGCGCCGAACTGATCACCGCCGCGCTCGGCCTGTTCGCCCACCACGTGCCCGAGGACGTGTCGCTGGACGACGTCGCCTCGGCCGCCGGTGCCTCCCGCCCGCTCGTCTACCGCTACTTCCCCGGCGGCAAGCAGCAGTTGTACGAGGCCGCGCTGCGCAGCGCGGCCGATGAGCTGGAGGGGTGCTTCGAGGAGCCGCGGACCGGCCCGCTCAGCGGCCGCCTGGCCAACGTGCTGGACCGCTATCTCACCTTCGTGGACGAGCACGACGCGGGGTTCAGCGCACTGCTGCACGGCGGCAGCGTGGCCGAGACCTCGCGGACGAGCGCCATAGTGGACGAGGTGCGGCGGGCCGCGGCCGAGCAGATCCTGCGGCATCTGGCGGCCGAGGAACCCGCCGAGGAACCCGGCGCCCGGCTGCGGATGATGGTGCGCACCTGGATCACGGCGGTCGAGGCGGCCTCGCTGATCTGGCTGGACGAGGACAAGCAGCCGTCGGCCCGGGAGCTGCGGGACTGGCTGGTGGACCACTTCGTGGCCCTGCTGGCCGCCACCGCGGCGACCGATCCGCAGGCGGCCCGGGTGATACGGGCGGCGCTCGCCGCGGAGCCCGCGCAGGGCCCGGTGGGCGCGCTGGCGCGGCGCGTGGCGCCGGTGTTCGGCGCGGCGCGGCACCTGCTGTGAGAAGCGAGGAGACGCCGTTCGTCGGCGGGCCGCTGGACGGCCGGGTGCTGTCGGTGCTGGTCGGCGCCACGGGACAGCCGCCGAAGACGTACGAGGTCCCGGTCCCGGACGACGCCGGTGGACCGCCGACCGTGTACGTCTACCGCCGCGTCCCGGTGGGCACGACCCGGCGGCTGGGGCTGATCCGGGGCTGGGCTTACGAGTACGACCCGGAGGGCAGGCCGGGCAGCGGACCGAAGTGGCCGTGGTCCAAGCCGGGCTGAGACGTGCCCGAAAGCCGCTCCGCCAGCCGCGACCGCCCTCCGCACGGGTGACCGTATTGAGCCGACTCGCCCATCATTCTCCCGAAGATACGACTGTCGCGCCACGTTCCTGCTGAGGTAGTCGTCGGACCCTGTTCCCGCAGCCGGAGGTGTGAGCCCGTGTCAGGACGGATCGTAGGCTCGGTCTGCGCGGCAGCGATCACCGCGGCCGCCGCGCTCGTCCCGCCCGTCCCGGCGGCCACGGCCGCCCCCGTCCAGCCCTCCGCCCGTCCCGCCGACCGGTCCGTCGCCGGGCTGCTCACCCAGCTCAAGACGCTGTACCGGAAGGCCGAGGAGGCGACCGAGGCGTACAACGCGACCGAGGAGAAGCTGCGCAAACAGCGCTCGAAGACCCGGAAGCTGACCGACGACCTCGCCCACAGCCGCACCGACCTGGCCGACAGCCGCCAGGACGCGGGGCGGCTGGCCCGCCAGCAGTACCAGGGCCACACCCAGCTCTCCACGTACACCTTCCTGCTGACGCTGCTCACCCCGCACCCGGAGAAGGCCGTCGACCAGGCGCGCGAGCTGGACCGGGCGGCGGGCCGCGAGGCCGCCGTCGTGGCGCGGCTGATCAAGGGCGAGCGGCACGCCGACGCCCTCGCCACCAAGGCCCGGGCCGCCCTGGACAAGCAGCTGTCGCTGAGCGCGAAGAAGAAGAAACAGCGCGACAAGGTGAAAAAGCGGCTCACGAAGATCGAGAAGATGCTCGCCTCGCTGACCGCCCGCCAGATCACCCAGGTGGCGGAGAAGGAGCGCGAGGAGACCGACAAGGCGCAGCGCAAGCTGGTCGCCTCCGGGGCGCTGGGCGGTCGCCGGGCCCAGGGCGCCGCCGCCCCGCCGCCCCTCCCGGACCCCGGTCAGGACCAGGGCGCGGACACGGGCGGCGGCCAGGACACCGGCGGCGGCCAGGACTCGGGCGCCGCCCAGACCCCGAGCGCCCCGGCAGGGGGCACGGCCACCACTCCCTCCGTGCCGAAGACACCGGGCCGCCTCCCGATGGCCTCGGCGTCGGCCGGGCAGCGGGCGCTGCGGTGGGCGCTCAACCAGATCGGCAAACCGTATGTGTGGGGCGCCGAAGGGCCGAACTCCTTCGACTGCTCGGGGCTGACCTCCCAGGCGTGGGCGCACGCCGGACGGGTCATCCCGCGCACCAGCCAGGAGCAGTGGCGACGGCTGCCGAGGATCTCGCTCAGCCAGATCCGCCCCGGTGACCTGGTGATCTACAACAAGGGCGCAAGCCATGTGGCGATCTACGCGGGAGGCGGCCAGGTGGTGCAGGCGCCCCGGCCCGGCACCACGGTGCGGCTCTCGGCGCTGGCGTCCAATCCGGTGCAGGGCGTGGTCCGTCCGGGCGCGGCCCGGCGCTAGGTCACCCCCTAGGAGGATCCGGCGGCCACGGACGAGAGGTAGGCCGCGGCCTTGTCCGGCTCGTAGAAGAAGCGCTCGAAGTCGGACGGGTCGTCGAAGCCGTTGGCGATCCGGTCGGCCACCGGCGGCAGGCCGCCCGCCGCGCCGAGCAGCTCCACGATGTGCCCGGGCGGCGGGGCGAGCATCGCGTTGGTCCACTTGGTGGCGTGCCGGGCGGTGGCCCAGTAGCGGTCGAAGGTGTCCCGCATCCACGCGGCGTCGAACGGCCGGTCACCGTGGGCCACGATGCTGTCCAGGTAGGAGGCTGCGCACTTGGCGGCCGAGTTGGAGCCCTGGCCGGTGAGCGGGTCGTTGGCGACCACGACGTCGGCGACGCCGAGGACCAGGCCGCCGCCGGGCAGTTCGCCGACCGGGTTGCGTACGGTCGGGGCGTACCGACCGGCGAGCGTGCCGCCCGCGTCGGTCAGCTCGACCTTGGTGGCCCGCGCGTACTCCCACGGGGTGAACCGCTCCATCAGCTCCAGCGTGCGGGCCAGGTGCTCGGACGGGTCGGTGACGCCCTGGAAGACATCGGCCGGACCGCCCGGGACGCCCTCCCAGAAGAGGATGTCGGCGCGCCCGCTGGTGGTGAGGGCCGGCATGACGAACAGCTCGCCGACGCCGGGGACCAGATTGCAGCGCACCGCGTCGTGGTCGGGGTGCTCGGGGCGCGGGTCCAGCCCGTGCACGTAAGCGACGGCCAGCGTGCGCTGCGGGGTGTCGTACGGGGAGCGGGCGGCGTCGCGGCCGAAGAGCGAGACGAGTTCGCCCTTGCCCGCGGCCACCAGCACCAGATCGTGGCTCTGGGTGAAGAAGTCCAGGTCGGAGACGGAAACACCATGGATGACCAGTCGGCCGCCGCGCTGTTCGAACAGCTCCAGCCACCCGGCCATCTTGACCCGCTGGTCGACGGACTGGGCGTATCCGTCGAGCCGCCCGACCCAGTCGACGGCGCGGGAGTGGGGCCCCTCGGGCGTCGGCGGTCCGGCGACGGACACGCCGAGGCCCTCGATGCGCGGCGCCTGCCCCTCCCAGAAGTTGAGCGTCAGGTCGCGCTCGTGCTGCAGCGCGGTGCGGAACATGCACTGCGTGGACATGACGCGCCCGGAGCGGATCTCGTCGGCCGTGCGGTTGGCCATCAAGGTGACCTCGTAGCCCTCGGACTGGAGGCCGAGGGCGAGTTGGAGACCGGACTGCCCGGCTCCGACGATGAGTATCTTCCGCATGACGGTGGCTCTCTCTCAGGCTCAGGACAGGAAAAGGAACGGGACATTCCATTCCGCGAGCGGAGCCGAGGTTAGTTCACCCGGGTGACACGTCAACGGCGTGCCCCACCAGCGCGAGCAGCGCGTCCACCGCCGCGACCCGCTGCCGCGCGTCCATGGTCACCACCGGTACCCCGGGCGATACGGAGAGCGCGTCCCGGACGTCCTCGGGGCCGTAGAGCGGGGTCCCCTCGAAGTGGTTGACCGCCACCACATACGGCAGGCCGAGACTCTCGAAGTAGTCCAGCGCCGGGAAGCTGTCCTCCAGCCGCCGGGTGTCGGCCATCACGACCGCCCCGATCGCCCCGCGCATCAGGTCGTCCCACATGAACCAGAACCGCTGCTGGCCCGGGGTGCCGAAGAGATAGAGCACCAGATCGGATTCGAGCGTGATCCGCCCGAAGTCCATCGCCACGGTCGTGGTCAGCTTCTCCGGCGTCGCGCCGAGGTCGTCCACGTCCTCACTGGCCTGTGTCATCAGGGCCTCGGTCTGCAGCGGAGTGATCTCCGAGACCGAGCCCACGAACGTCGTCTTCCCGACGCCGAAACCCCCCGCTATCACTATCTTCGTGGCAATCGGCGCCCGCGAGCGGTCCGTCTGCCAGCTCTGCAGCCGTTCTTCGGCCCCGGGTATACCGGCGCCGGGTATCTCCGACACATGCGGCGGCGTCACCGTCATCGTCTCAGAGTCTGCGAAGTCCAACGAGCACCCTTTCGAGCAACGCGCGATCCGGCTGTCCCGGGCCCCGCCCGGTGCCGTACACACGGATCTTTCCCTGGTCGGCGAGGTCGCTGAGCAGGACGCGCACCACGCCCAGCGGAATCTTGAGCATCGCGGAGACCTCCGCGACCGAACGCATCCTGCGGCACAGCTCGATGATGGCCCGTATCTCCGGCAGCATCCGCGCCCCCGGACCGCCCGGTGCGGCTTCCCGCGCCGCGCCCGGCGCCGGATCCAGCGGTCCGTCCACCGGGCCGTCCGCGGGCTCCAGCGAGGCCACGAACGTCTCCACCAGCAGCACATGCCCCGAGCGGGTGCGCCCGCCGGTGAGCGAATACGGGCGCACCCGGGCCGGTCTGCGAGCGGCCCGGCCGGACCCTGCCGTCACTGCGCCGACTCCATCGACCTCCGTAGTTCGGAACGCAGTTCGGGGGTGAGCACATGCCCGGCCCGGCCCACGAACAGCGCCATGTGGTACGCGACGACGGACATGTCGCAGTCCGGGGTGGCGTGCACCCCGAGCAGCGAACCGTCGCTGATCGACATGACGAAGAGACTGCCCTCGTCCATCGCCACCACCGTCTGCTTGACGCCGCCGCCGTCCATCAGCTTCGCCGCGCCGAGCGTCAGACTGCCCAGCCCCGACACGATGGTCGCGAGGTCCGCGGTGGAGCCCTTCGGGCCGTCCTGGACCGTCGGGCCCGCGGGGGCGGCGGTGTGCCGCGCGTCGGAGGACAGCAGCATCAGCCCGTCGGACGAGACGACGGCCACCGAGCGGACGCCCGGCACCTCCTCGACCAGGCTCGACAGCAGCCAGTGCAGATTACGGGCCTGAGGACTCAACCCGTACGTACTACTGGGCGCATTCACCCGCGTGCCTCCTCAACCGTGCCGCCCCCGTCCTGCGCCCCCGTTGGCGCCGTGCCCCGCTGCCCGGCCGTGCCGCGAGCGGCGATCTCGGCCTCCGCGTCCCGGTGGCCGTCCCGTGCGCCGCGCTGAAACCCGCCCAGCCTACGCCGCAATTCCTCCGCGTTCACCGACCCCGTGCGCTCCTGCGGGTCGGGGTCGCGGCGGGCCACGTTCCGCGGTGTCCGCTTGGGAAGTCCCTTGCCGGTGCGGGGCAGTTCGCCGGTCGGCTCCGGGGCGTGCGAGTGCTGGTCGGGGCCGATCGCGTACGGGTTGGCGGGCTCGTCCCGCGGCTCCTGCTCCTGCTCCTCGCCCTGCTCCGGCTCCCGCTCCGGCTCGGCCGGGCCCCAGGCGTCCGCGCTCGCGGGCCGTACGGCGCGGCTGTCGAACGCCTGCTCGGCGCCGGGCACGGTCAGCTCCATCGTGCGCTCGGCGGCGGGCGGGGCGTGAGTGGCGGGCTCGGCGGGGTCGTCGGCCCTGGGCGTCTTCGGGGTGCGCTTCGGCAGGACCGGCAGCTCCTCCCCCGTCGCGCCCGGGGCCGGATGCCCGCGCGGCGGGGTCGGCTCCATGAGGTACGGGTCCTCGTCCGCGGCGTCCGCCCATGCCTCGCCGGGGGCGGCCCACGACACCGTCTCGGGGCCCGGGTCCTGCGCGGCGGGCGCGGCGGGCGCCTGGGGCGCCGGGTCCGGCTCCTCGGCGGTCGGCTCCGGGCGGCGCTGGCCCGGTACGCCCGGGACCTCCGTACCGGCCGGGCCCTCCGCCTCGGCGGCCGCGGCGGCGGCACTGGCACCGGCTCCGGCCCCCGCTCCGGCCGGGGCGCCCGGACGGTCGTGGGACGGGAGGGCGTTGCCGTTGGCCTCGGCCGCGGCGCCCGGGAAGGCGGGCAGGCCGGTGGTGGCGGGAGGGGCGGGCGGGAGTCCGGCGCCGGGCGGGCCCGACGGGAGGATCCTGGTGGGCAGGACGACGACGGCGGCCACCCCGCCGCCCGGCTGCTGCTCGCGCAGCGACACCCGTACGCCGTGCCGTGCGGCGAGCCGGGTCACCACGTACAGGCCGAGCCCCAGTGGATCGTCCGGCTGCGGGCCCTGGCAGTACTCGGGGACCGGGTCGGCGAGCCGCTCGTTCAGCTCCGTGAGGCGCTCGGGCGTCATGCCGATGCCCTCGTCCTGGACGGAGAGCATGACCTCGCCGCTCTCCAGCAGCCAGCCGGACACCTGCACCCCGACGTCCGGCGGCGAGAACGTCGTGGCGTTCTCCAGCAGTTCGGCGATCAGATGGCTGATGCTGTCGGCCGCGAACCCGGCGACCTGGGCGTGCGGCGGCAGCGACTGGAGGTGCACCCGGTCGTACCGCTCGACCTCGCTGATCGAGGCGCGCAGCACGTCCAGCAGGGGCACCGGCCCTGGATGGTTCGCCTGGTGCTCGGAGCCCGCGACGATCAGCAGGTTCTCGCCGTAGCGGCGCATGCCGGTGGCGAGGTGGTCGAGCTGGAAGAGCGTTTCGAGCCGGTCGGGGTCCTGCTCCTGCTCCTCCATGGACTCGATGATCGCCAGTTGGCGCTCGATCAGCCCGAGGCTGCGCAGCGCCAGGTTGACGAAGCTGCTGTGGACCCGGGCGCGCAGCCCCTCCAGCCGGGTGGCGACCGCGTCCCGTTCGGCGCGCAGCTCGGCGGCCTCGTCGGCCAGCCGCTGCCGCTCACCGGCCAGCCGGGTGTGGTCGCCGCGCAGCTCGGCCAGGTGCTCGTGGTGGCGCAGTGCGGCCCGGTGGAGCTCGTTGACAGCCCGTACGGCGTCGGCGAACTCGTCGTTACGGCCCTTGTAGGCGATTTGGCCCTCGGCGGCCGGGTCGGCTGCGACCCGGCGGGCGCCGAGCCGCAGCGCGGCCAGCGGGCGGGTCATCGAGCGGGCGCTGTGGATGCTGGTGCCGAGGGCGAGCAGCAGACAGGCACCGGCCAGGGCGATGCTCACTTCGAGGGCGGTGACGTCGTCGTCGCGCAGCTGCCCGAGCCGGGTGATCTCGGTGGAGGCGAGCGCCGATTCGGCCCCGCGCATCCGGTCGATGCGGGCGGTCAGCGCCGCTTCGAGGCGGGTCTTGTCGACGGCCAGCTCCTGGCCGGAGAGCTGGGGCTGATCGGTGAGCCGGTCGAGGTAGCGCTCGGCGGTGGTGACCTCGGTGCCGTTGACGGTGCGGCCGTAGGCGTCGCGCGCGGAGGCCGGGGCGAGCTGGTGGAAGTCGGCGAGCGCGGACTGCTCGCGCACCTCGGTGCGCTGGGCGGCGGTGGTCAGCCGGGACTGGCCGCCGGGGTCGGCGAGCGCGGCGAGCAGCAGCCCGCGGGTGGCGGACGCCTCCTCCACGGCGCGGCCGAGCGGGGCGAGCGCGGGGGCGGGACCGGTGTCGGCATCGGCCGGTAGCTTGCGGGCGAGGGTGTCGGCGACCCGGTTCAGCGCCTGGACGGCCTCGGTGTACGCGTCGAAGACGTCGAGCGAGGACCCCTTGCCGGTCAGGGCCTGCTGACGGATCTCGGGGAGGGTACTCAAGCGCGCGGCGAGGGCGGCCGGGACCTGGCCGCGCACCTCCGCGACCTGCCGGTCGACGCGGGCGCGCTGGTCCTCGGAGACGCCTCCGCCCGCGGTGGTGGTGCGGCCCGCGGCGACGAACGCGGTCATGGCGTCGCGTTCGTCGGCGAGCGAGTGCGCGAGGGTCACCGTGCCGCGGTTGGCCTCGGCGAGGTCGACCAGCCGCTGGGCCTCGGTGGCGTCGTCGAGGGCGCTGAGGACGGCGGGGGCCCCGGCGGCGAGGACGGCGACGGAGACGAGGGCGACGGACGCGGTCAGCCGGTTGCGGACGCGCGCGGGGCGCCCCCGCGGCGGCTGTGGCGCTAAGGCTTTCGGAGCAGCCCCGGCCGTCTCCTGCTCGTGCTGCTCGCGGGGCTCACTGATGTGCTCGCGCTGGGTGCCGCGAAGCCGCTTCTTCCGCACCGGTGCTCACCATCTTTTCTCGCCCGACCGCTGTGGTTCCAGACCGCTTGTGGTTCCGGAGGTGACGACGGATCAACATTGCGTTTCCCCACCTCCGGTGGGGATTCCGACCCTTCCAGGGACGGCTCCGGAGCGGGTACGCATCACCCACTCGGCCCACCCGAACGAGTGAACCGCATTGCGTAGTTGAGCACCAACTTTCGTCACGGACCATACCCGGCGGCCGAATTTCACGGGCTGGAAAACGCTTGCCCGTCCTGGCAGGATGCGCATCCCCCTGCCCGCACCCGCACGAGGTGTGAGCGGCAGAATGACGGCATGCGCATCGAACTCGCGACCGCCCCCGGCGATCCGCGGCGCCCCAACGAGGACTACGCGTCCGTGGCCCTGCCCGCGTCCGGACACGGCGGCGCGCTCGTGGTGCTGGACGGGGTGACCCCGCCCGAGGGCGACTCCGGATGCGCCCACGGCGTGCCCTGGTACACCGCCCGGCTCGGCGGCGCGCTGCTCGAACTGACCGGCTCGCGCCCGGATACGTCACCGGCCGACTGCCTCGCGTACGCCATCGCGCGCACCGCCGAGGCACATAGTTCAACTTGTGACCTTTCTCACCCCCTCACTCCCCAGGCGACCGTGGTCGTGGCGCGCTGGGACGTGGAGCGGGTCGAGTACCTGGTGCTCTCCGACTCCGCCCTGCTCATCGAGCGGACCGGGGGCGGGGTGACGGCCGTGCTGGACGACCGCATCGACCGGTTGCGCGCCGAGGGGCGGCGGGTCGGCCCGCTGCGCAACGTCGAGGGCGGCTTCTTCACCGCCGCGGCCGATCCGGCGGTCACCGCCAAGGCGGTCACCGGCAGCCTGCCGCGCACGGAGGTACGGGCCCTGGCGGCCCTCACCGACGGCGCGTCGCGCTGGGTCGAGGTGTTCCGCGAGGGCGACTGGGCCGCCTGCCTCGGGCTGCTGCGCAAGGAGGGGCCGCAGGCGCTGATCGACCGGGTGCGGGCGGCGGAGCGGGCCGACCCGGACCGGACGGCCTTCCCGCGCGGCAAGGCCCACGACGACGCGGCGGCCGTGCTCGTCGAGCCGTAGCCACGGCAGGGGCCGCAGGGGTCTGACACCCGCTCATTCAGGGGACGCGTAGCGCAGTCGCCACACCCACGTCGCCGGATCCGCGCGGCTCGCGGATCCTGACGTACATGAGCGCCCTACTGGTCCCGCTCCACGCGGGCCGCCTGCCCGGGCTCGTCGGCTTCCTGCGTACTGTTCAACCGGTGCAGCAGCCGCGCGAGTTCGGCGACCTCGCTGCGCTCCCAGGCGGCGAGGCGGCGGGCGTACCGCGCGCGCCGGGCGACCCGGACCCGCCGGAAGCGGGCCCGGCCCTCGTCCGTGAGCTGCACCAGGAAGGCCCGGCCGTCCGCCGGGTCGGGCGCCCGGGTCACCAGTCCGAGCCCTTCCAGCGCGCGCAGCTGACGGCTCATCGTCGCCTTGCCCACGCCGATATAGGCCGCCAGGTCCGTCGCACGCTGCTCCCCCGCGTCCTCCAGGCGCATCAGCAGTCCGTACGCGGCGGACTCCAGATCGGGGTGGACCTCGCGGGCCAATTCGCCCGAGGAGGCGCGGGCGCGGCGGAGGAAGACCGCCAATTCGCGCTCCAGCGCCAGGAACGCGTGGTCTACACCAATTCCGCCCAAGGTGCCGCCCGCACCCTCCTCGGGGGGCGTTGCCCCGTTGTTGTGCACGTCAGAGCCCTCTCCGGGTTTTCACATCGTGAAACTTTCTTGCACGCACGGCTGTTACCGCAGCTCCACCAGTATTTCGCAGGATTAGACCAACGGCAGCCCGCTCCGGCTCTTCCCCCTCGCTATCTACGCCCGTAGCGTCATTTATGACATGGCCATCCCAACCGCATGTCTTCCCCGCTCCCCCCACCGAGGCTTCGGAGGCACGCCATGCCTGTGCACAGATCCGGCCCGACCCGGCGCACCCCCAGCGCGCTGACCGGCCTGCTCGCCGCCCTCCTCACCGCCCTCCTGACCGCGACCCTCGCGCTGTCCGGCCCCGCGTTCGCCGACAGCGACGATCCGGCCGTGGACGGCGGCACGAAGGCCATCCCCCACCCCGAGGACGACTGGGCGGGTTCGCAGATCCTCAAACACGAGGGCGGCTCCACGTCCGGTGAACCGCCGTCCGATCTGCTCGCCACCGTCGAAGGCGTGGACGTCAGCAGCCACCAGGGCAACGTCGCCTGGTCGACCCTCTGGAGCAGCGGGGTCAAGTTCGCCTACGTCAAGGCGACCGAGGGCACCAGCTACACCAATCCGTACTTCGCCCAGCAGTACACCGGCTCGTACGACGTCGGCATGATCCGCGGCTCGTACCACTTCGCACTGCCGGACAACTCCACCGGCGCCGCCCAGGCCAACTACTTCGTCGACCACGGCGGCGGCTGGAGCAAGGACGGCAAGACGCTGCCGGGCGCGCTGGACATGGAGTACAACCCGTACGGCGCCACCTGCTACGGCAAGAGCGCCAGCGCGATGGTCAGCTGGATCAAGGACTTCACCAGCACCTACAAAGCGCGCACCGGGCGCGATCCGGTGATCTACACCTCCACCAGCTGGTGGAAGAGCTGCACCGGCAACTCCAGCGCCTTCGGCGCCGTCAACCCGCTGTGGATCCCGCGCTACGGCTCCTCCGTCGGCGAGCTGCCCGCGGGCTGGGGCTTCCACACCATCTGGCAGTACACCTCCTCCGGCCCGACGGTCGGCGACCACAACCTGTTCAACGGCGCGATCGACCGGCTGAAGGCGCTCGCCAACGGCTGAGACCACGACCGCTGAGCCGCCCACCCCCCACACCCGGCGGCCACCCCCGGCGCTCCTCGCCCTCCGGTGCACGGACAGGTCTGTCTGTACGCTGGAGGGCGTCGGCCGTACCCTCCGGCCGCGCCCCTGCCCCACCCGAGGAGCGTCACCATGAGCAGCGCCCGGCCATCCGCCCGCGAGCGGATCGTGTCCACCGCCACGGAGCTGTTCAACGCGCACGGCATCCGGGGCGTCGGAGTCGACCGGATCATCGCCGAGTCGGGCGTGGCCAAGGCGACGCTCTACTCCCACTTCCGCTGCAAGGACGACCTCGTCCTGACCTATCTGCGCCAGGCGGACACCCACTGGCGCGGCGCGCTGGCCCAGGCCGCCGAGGCGGCCGGGCCCGATCCGCGCGACCAGCTCACCGGCCTCTTCGACGCGCTGAGCGCGGCGACCCTGCGGGACGGCTTCCGCGGCTGCGCGTTCATCAGGACCGCGGGCGAGACCGAGCCGGGCAGCGACTCGCACACCGCGACGGCCGAGCACAAGCGCGCCGTACGGGCCTGGCTGACCGAACTGGCCGAGGCGGCCGGGGCCGCCGACCCCGCGCAGCTCGCCCTCCGGATCTCGCTCCTCGTCGACGGCGCGATGGCCGCGGCGGCGCTGGAGCCCCGGCCGGAGTTCGCGGAGGCGGCGCGGGAGGCCGCGCGGGAGCTGGTCACGGAGGCGTGCCCGGCGCGGGTGTAGCTCCCCGGAGACGACTCAGGGCCCGGCCGCACGCGATGCGGCCGGGCCCTTCGTTTCTTTATTGGGCGTCACGCGACGGCGAGGTCGCGTTCCCTCAGCACCCGGGATGCCAGCAGCGCGCGGTAGCGCTCCTGATGCGCGGCGAGCGCCGCGTCGTCCAGCCCGTGGGTGCCATGGACGACGAACGGCTCCTCGTACCGCATGCCGGTGATGTTCGCGGTCGCGTCGAAGGGGACCAGCAGGTCGGCGACCGTGAAGCGCTTGAACCCCTCGGGGCGATACATCTCCTCCGACGCCCCCGTCGTGGTGGCGACGAGCAGCGCCTTGCCGCGCAGCGAGGTGCCGTTCGAGCCGTACGCGAAGCCGCGCAGGAACACCTCGTCCAGCCACTTCTTCAGCAGCGGCGGCGCCGAGTACCAGTAGAAGGGGAACTGGAGCACGATCCGGTCGTGCTCCAGCAGCAGCCGCTGCTCCCGCTCGACGTCGAGGAGCAGGTCCGGGTAGGTGGCGTACAGGTCGTGCAGCGTGACGCCGTCCACCGGCCCGGCGGCCTCGGCGAGGGCGGCGTTGACGCGGGAGGCGGCGAGGTCGGGGTGGGCGAGGACGACGAGAGTGCGCACGGCTTTCCTCCGCGAGAGCGATAAACGAACAGACAGGTCTGTCTGGTTCGCCGCCAAAGCTACCAGACAGACCTGTCTGCCTGCTCTCGTATCAGTCCCGGGGGAACTCGTCGGTCTTGAGCGTCAGCCCCACGACGGTGTCGGTCAGATCGAGTTCCCCGCCGAAGGAGACGGTCAACTCGGTGAGGTAGTCGCCGTCCTTGGGCTCGGTGAAGACGTGACACCTGCCGGTGTACGCGTCGACAATCAGATAGACGGGCACCCCGGCCGTCGCGTAGGCCAGCTTCTTCGGTCCGTAGTCGTTCCTCGCCGTGTCCTTGGAGATCACCTCGGCGACGAATTCGACGTCCTGGTGCCGCCAGCCGCCGGGGGAGGCCATCTGGGCGGCATCCGCGAGCTTGACGACGTCAGGGGCGAAGCCGTTCCCCTCTCCGGGGAAGTCGATCCGCACGTCCGACAGCACATTCACATCCACGCCGAAGCGGTCTTCCAGCGCCCGCACGATGCGACGGATGATGCGCCAGTGCACGGTCCGTTGTGGTGACATGAAGACGGCCCCTTCGACGACCTCGACCTTGTAGCCCTCGGGGACGTGGCTCCGCTCCAACCAGTCGAACAACGCGTCCAGGCTGAGTTCGTCGCTGTCGGCCATCTCGATCCTGTCAATCGGCATGACGGTCACTGTGCCGCTCCTCCCCGCCGCACACCGAGAACGCGCGCGAGCGGTTAGTCCAACGATACGCACGGCGCCAGGTCACGCGTGGCCCGGAATCCCGTTCGACACGGGGTTCCGGGCCACGGTCACCGGCGGCGTCCGTCACGCCGCCACCGGGACCTCCGGGGTGCTCGCCGAGGCGGACTGGAGAGCCAGCTCCAGGACCTGGCGGACGTCCGAGACCGGGTGAACGTCGAGCTTCGCCAGGACCTCCGCGGGCACGTCGTCCAGGTCCGGCTCGTTCCGCTTGGGGATGATCACGGTGGTCACCCCGGCCCGGTGCGCCGCCAGCAGCTTCTGCTTGACGCCGCCGATCGGCAGCACCCGCCCGGTCAGCGAGACCTCGCCCGTCATCGCCACGTCCGGCCGCACCTGGCGGCCCGACAGCAGCGAGGCCAGCGCGGTGGTCATGGTGATGCCCGCGCTCGGGCCGTCCTTGGGCACCGCGCCCGCCGGTACGTGGAGGTGGATGCCGCGTTCCTTCAGGTCGCCGACCGGAAGCTCCAGCTCCGCGCCGTGGGAGCGCAGGAACGACAGGGCGATCTGGGCAGACTCCTTCATGACGTCGCCCAGCTGGCCGGTGAGGGTCAGCCCCGCGCCGCCCGCCTCGGCGTCCGCGAGCGACGCCTCCACGTACAGCACGTCGCCGCCCGCGCCCGTCACCGCGAGCCCGGTCGCCACTCCGGGGACGGAGGTGCGGCGCTCGGCGGGGTCCTGTGCGGACTCCGGGGTGTGGTGCGGCCGCCCGATCAGCGGACGCAGCTCCTCCGCCCCGACGGTGAAGGGCAGTTCGCGCTCACCCAGCTCGTGCTGGGCCGCCACCTTGCGCAGCAGCCGCGCGATGGAGCGCTCCAGGGTCCGTACGCCCGCCTCCCGGGTGTACTCCCCGGCGAGCTTGCGCAGCGCCTCGTCCGCCACCTCGACCTCGCCCGGCTCCAGACCGGAGCGCTCCAGCTGCCGGGGCAGCAGGTGGTCGCGGGCGATGGTGACCTTCTCGTCCTCCGTGTAGCCGTCCAGCCGCACCAGCTCCATGCGGTCCAGCAGCGCTTCCGGAATGGCCTCCAGGACGTTGGCCGTGGCCAGGAAGACCACGTCGGACAGGTCGAGTTCGACCTCCAGGTAGTGGTCCCGGAAGGTGTGGTTCTGCGCCGGGTCCAGGACCTCCAGCAGGGCCGCGGCCGGGTCGCCTCGGTAGTCGGAACCGACCTTGTCGACCTCGTCCAGGAGGACCACCGGGTTCATCGAGCCCGCCTCCTTGATGGCCCGTACGACCCGGCCGGGCAGCGCGCCCACGTACGTACGCCGGTGGCCGCGGATCTCCGCCTCGTCGCGGACGCCGCCGAGCGCGACCCGGACGAACTTCCGCCCCATCGCGCGCGCCACGCTCTCGCCGAGGCTGGTCTTCCCGACGCCGGGCGGACCGACGAGCGCCAGCACGGCCCCGCCGCGCCGGCCGCCCACGACCCCGAGGCCGCGGTCGGCGCGGCGCTTGCGCACCGCCAGGTACTCGGTGATCCGCTCCTTCACGTCCGCCAGGCCCGCGTGGTCGGCGTCGAGCACCGCCTTGGCGCCCTGGATGTCGTACGCGTCCTCGGTGCGCTCGTTCCACGGCAGCTCCAGAACGGTGTCCAGCCAGGTGCGGATCCAGCTGCCCTCGGGGCTCTGGTCGCTGGCCCGCTCCAGCTTGTCGACCTCCTTCAGCGCCGCCTCGCGCACCTTCTCGGGCAGCTCGGCGGCCTCGACCCGGGACCGGTAGTCGTCGGACTCGTCCTCGGGATCGCCGTTCAGCTCGGCCAGTTCCTTGCGCACGGCCTCCATCTGCCGCCGCAGCAGGAACTCGCGCTGCTGCTTGTCGACGCCCTCCTGGACGTCCTTGGCGATCGACTCGGCCACGTCCTGCTCGGCCATGTGGTCGCTCAGCCAGGACACGGCCAGCTTGAGCCGGGCCACCGGATCGGCGGTCTCCAGCAGCTCCACGCGCTGGGCGACGCTGAGGAAGGGCGAGTATCCGGAGTTGTCGGCGAGCTGCGAGACGTCGTCGATCTGCTGCACCCGGTCCACGACCTGCCAGGCGCCGCGCTTGCGCAGCCAGCTGGTGGCCAGCGCCTTGTACTCCTTCATCAGCTCGGTGACGGAACCGGGCAGCGGATCCGGAACGATCTCCTCGACCGTGGTGCCCTCGATCCAGAGCGCGGCCCCGGGCCCGGTGGTCCCGGCCCCCACCCGCACCCGCCGCACCCCGCGGATGAGCGCCCCCGGATCACCGTCGGACAGCCGCCCCACCTGCTCGACGGTGCCGAGCGTGCCGATGCCCGCGTACGTCCCGTCGACGCGCGGCACCAGCAGCACCCGTGGTTTCCCGCCGTCGGACCGCGCGGCGGCCTGCGCGGCCTCCACCGCGGCGCGAACGTCGGTGTCGGAAAGGTCCAGCGGCACCACCATGCCGGGCAGCACCACCTCGTCGTCGAGGGGCAGCACGGGCAGGGTGAGCGGTGTGGACAGCGAAGCCATGATCTCCCCTTAGGCAGGCAAGTTGAGCTATGCAGACTCAATGCCGCTGAGCCCTCAGGTGTTCCCGACCCGGCGTTCGCTGTGAGCGATCACCCTCGGCGCCGAGCGACGCGGCGTACGAACGGCCAGCAGGCGACGCCGATCAGGAGGGCGAGGGCATGGCCCCAGTCGGTGAGGGGGTCGAAGTGCACCAGGCTTCCGGCGACCAGCGCCGCGCCGATCCCGCCGGTCAGCGCCCATCGCGGCCGGGGCGGCAGGAGCCCGGCGAGGGCTCCGGCGCAGGCGAGGAGGCCGTAGCTGACGCCGTAGTCGAGGCGGCGCAGGGAGCTGTCGGGGAGCTGGCCGACGGCGACGGACGCGGCGACCGGGATCTCGGTGAGCAGCGTCGCGAGGACGTGGCCCAGCAGGAAGACCCCGGCAGTGCGCAGTCCGCCGACGCGCCGTTCGAGCGCGCCGAGCACGAGGAGGAGGACGACGAGATACGGCGAGGTGATGCCGCCCACCACCCACAGCCCGCTGGCCAGCAGGGTCAGCAGCGGCCGCTGGGACAGGTTCGAGACATCGGTGCTGGAGCCGGTGAGCAGGGCGTGCACGGTGTGGGGGTCGCCGAGGTGGGCGTAGAGGCCGGTGCCGAGGAGGATCAGGGAGTAGCAGAGGGCGAACGGCGTCCCGGTGGGGGTGGGGAGGAGGCCCTGGAGCCGGGACCACCCGGGCGTACGGGGCCGGTGGGCCGGTATCTGGGGCGTACCGGCGCCGGGGGCGGCCGGGGCCGACGAGGCGGTCGGGGTCGGCGGGGCGGCCGGGCCCGGCACGGCGGCCTGGGTCGGCGGGGCGGTGTCCGGTGGGTGGGCAGCGGGCGGGGCGGTACGGGGGTTCGGGGGGAACACTGCCCCGGCGGGCGCTTCGGCCCGTTCCACCGATGTCGTCACGGCGGGCCCCTCTCTCCTCACGCGCCGCTCCCGGCGGCTATGCGGCGCATTTCCCCGCAGACGCCTCAACAACCATCGGCCGGTGAGTCATCTCACCGGTCCCGCGATGTGAAGGTAGCCACATATTCGGCTGGACCGGCGGGGCGCCGCGGCGCAAGGATGAGGCCGTCCGCGCGCGTGGACGTCACGCTTGGAAGCCCGGGAGGACCCGCCCCATGCAGTCGCCGTACGACATCGCTGAGGACCGGCCGGTGACGGTCGACCGCCGGGAGGGCCCCTACGGCGAGGTCGTGCTGCGGCGGCGGGGCGGGGGCGGCGCGAGCGGGGGTGGCGCGGTCGGCGAGGGCGGCCGCGGAGACGGGGCCGTCTTCGAGATCATCGCCAACGGGTGCTTCCTCATGGACACCTCCGACGGCCGCTCCGAGCGGCTGCTGATCCGCGCCGCGCTCGACGCGCTGCCGTCCGGCCGCCGCTCCCCCGCGCTGCTCATCGGCGGCCTGGGGGTCGGGTTTTCGCTGGTCGAGGCGGTGTCCGAGCCTCGGTGGGGGCGGATCGCGGTGGTCGAGCGGGAGGCGGCGGTGATCGACTGGCATCGGAACGGACCGCTGGCGGCGGTGTCCGGCGAGGCGCTGGGCGATCCGCGGGCGAAGATCGTCCAGGCCGATCTGGTCGCGCATCTGCGGGCCGGTGCGGAGGGCGCGGAGCCGTACGACGCGCTGTGTCTGGACATCGACAACGGCCCCGACTGGACCGTCACCGAGGACAACGAGGGGCTGTACTCCCCCGCCGGGCTCGCCGCCTGCGCGAGCCGTCTCACCCCCGGCGGAGTGCTGGCCGTGTGGTCGGCCCAGCCGTCGCCCGCGTTCGAGCAGGCTCTCCGGAATGCCGGGTTCACGCGGGTGCGTACGGAAGAGATCGCGGTTGCCCGGGGTGTTCCCGACGTGGTGCATCTCGGAATTCGAGGCGCGTAGCCGAGCCGCGTAGGCTGCCCTTACGCTTGCATGCCTACGAAATGTGGCCGGTTAATGACCAGGCGCGGAAGGCGTGGGTTTCGACACCCGCGTGACGGTAGGCGGCCGCGGATTCACGGGAACGACGCAGGGGCGGGCGTATGGAGCAGATGCACAACGGCCACAACGGGGGCGCCACGACCACCCCGGGCGCGCAACGCCGGATCCTCGTCGTCGAGGACGACCCGACCATAGTGGACGCCATCGCGGCCCGCTTGCGCGCCGAAGGATTCCAGGTACAGACGGCCTCGGACGGCCCGGCGGCCGTCGATACGGCCGAGGCGTGGCAGCCCGATCTGCTGGTCCTCGACGTGATGCTGCCGGGCTTCGACGGCCTGGAGGTCTGCCGCCGGGTGCAGGCGCGGCGGCCGGTGCCGGTTCTGATGCTGACCGCGCGGGACGACGAGACCGACATGCTGGTGGGGCTCGGAGTCGGCGCCGACGACTACATGACCAAGCCGTTCTCGATGCGCGAGGTGGCGGCCCGGGTGCATGTGCTGCTGCGCCGGGTCGAGCGCGCGGCGCTGGCCGCGAACACCCCGCGCAGCGGGATCCTGCGGCTGGGCGAGCTGGAGATCGACCACGCCCAGCGCCGGGTGCGGGTGCGCGGCTCGGACGTCCATCTGACGCCGACCGAGTTCGACCTGCTGGTCTGTCTGGCGAACACCCCGCGCGCGGTGCTCTCCCGGGAACAGCTGCTGGCCGAGGTGTGGGACTGGGCGGACGCCTCCGGTACGAGGACCGTCGACAGCCACATCAAGGCGCTGCGCCGGAAGATCGGCGCGGAACGGATCCGTACGGTGCACGGCGTCGGCTACGCCCTGGAGACGCCCGCGGCATGAGGAAGCCTCCCGGGACACCTTGGGATCTGGACCGGCACCTCCGGCGGGTCCGGAGCCTGCCCCGGAGCGAGCGGATCCGCACCACGTGGAGCCGGGTGTGGAAGGCGCTGCGGCCGTTCGACCCGTACCGCTCGGTCAAGGCGGCGCTGGGCGCGCTGGTCATCGGGTCGGTCATCATCACGACCCTGCTGGTGTTCGCGGCGATGCACTCGGACACCGAGCTGCGCGTGATCACGGTCTTCTCGATCATCGCCTCGCTGCTGATCACCCAGTTCGTGGCGCACGGGCTGACCGCCCCGCTGGACGAGATGACCCTCGTCACCAAGGCCATGGCCCACGGTGACTACACCCAGCGGGTGCGGGCGGCCCAGCGCCGGGACGAGTTCGGCGACCTGGCGAGTTCGTTCAACCGGATGGCGGCCGATCTGGAGGCGGTGGACACCCACCGCAAGGAGCTGGTCGCGAACGTCTCGCACGAGCTGCGCACGCCGATCGCGGCGCTGCGGGCGGTGCTGGAGAACGTCGTGGACGGCGTCTCGGAGGCGGACCCGGAGACGATGCGGGTCGCGCTGCGCCAGACCGAGCGGCTGGGCAGGCTGGTCGAACAGCTGCTCGATCTGTCGCGGCTGGACAACGGGGTCGTACCGCTGCACGCGCGCAGCTTCGAGGTCTGGCCGTATCTGGCCGGGATCCTCAAGGAGGCCAGCATGGCCAAGGGGGCGGACGCGGGCTCGGGCAAGCACACCCGTAAGGACGTCCATCTCGATCTCGACGTCTCCCCGCCAGAGCTGGCCGCGTACGCGGACGCCGAGCGGCTGCACCAGGTCATGGCCAACCTGATCGACAACGCGATGAAGCACAGCCCGGCGCACGGCCGGGTCAGCGTGCGGGCGCGGCGCGGTGAGGGGCCGGGGAGCCTGGAGCTGGAGGTGCAGGACGAGGGGCCGGGCATCCCGGAGGCGGAGCGGCACCGGGTGTTCGAACGCTTCAACCGGGGCAGCCTCTCACCGAACCCGGCAGGCCCGGCGCCCGGCGCCCGCCCGCGGCCCGGTCAGGGCAGCGACGGGGGGACCGGTCTGGGTCTGGCCATCGCGCGCTGGGCCGTCGATCTGCACGGCGGACGCATCGGGGTGGCCGAATCCTCTCGGGGCTGCCGGATCAAAGTCACCCTTCCGGGGGACGTCCAGAGATCAAAATTGACGTAAAGTCGAGGACGGAAGCACACATCTGAGCGGTGTGGGTGCTCTTTTGCGTTCCCACATGCTGGACGGTCGTAGCGGAACCACGTGTGTTTCCCGCCACGCCATGCGCTGAAACCCGCCGATGAGTGTGACTTAGACGACGATGACCAGTGCGGCCTGCACGTAAGGGGTCGAGAGGCGTAGCCTTTATTCCCGCTGTCCACCACCTTGTGAAGCGGAAGAGGGCGGTTACCGCCGTGTCGCCACAGTCCCCCAACACCTCGAGCGTCTCGACCGACGAGCAGGACGGGCAGGGAACTAGCCCTGCCGCTGCCTTCGGCCCCAATGAGTGGCTCGTCGACGAGATCTACCAGCAGTACCTCCAGGACCCGAACTCGGTCGACCGAGCCTGGTGGGACTTCTTCGCCGACTACAAGCCGGGCCAGGACACCGGTTCCGCGGTGGCCACGCCACCACAGGGAGCGACCGGTGGCTCTGCCCCGGCTCCCGCCGCGGCGGCTCCTGCCGCCGCTCAGCCCGCGAAGGCCCCGGCCCCGGCCAAGCCCGCGGAGGCCAAGCCCGCGGACGCGAAGCCCGCCGCGGCTGCCCCGGCGCCCGCGAAGCCCGCCGCGGCCCCCGCGGCGAAGGCTCCGGCCCCGGCCAAGCCCGCGCCGGCCAAGCCGACGCCCGCCGAGCCCACGGCCGCCGCGAAGCCCGCGAAGGCCGAGCCGGCCGCCGGTCCCGAGCTGGTCACGCTGCGCGGCCCCTCCGCGGCCGTCGCGAAGAACATGAACGCGTCGCTGGAGCTGCCGACGGCCACCTCGGTCCGCGCGGTCCCGGTCAAGCTGCTGTTCGACCAGCGCATCGTCATCAACAACCACCTCAAGCGCGCCCGCGGCGGCAAGGTGTCCTTCACGCACCTCATCGGCTACGCCATGGTGCAGGCGCTGAAGGCGATGCCCTCGATGAACTACTCGTTCACCGAGAAGGACGGCAAGCCGACCCTGGTCAAGCCGGAGCACGTCAACCTCGGCCTCGCCATCGACCTGGTCAAGCCCAACGGCGACCGCCAGCTCGTCGTCGCGGCGATCAAGAAGGCCGAGACGCTGAACTTCTTCGAGTTCTGGCAGGCCTACGAGGACATCGTCCGCCGCGCCCGCGCGAACAAGCTGACGATGGATGACTTCACCGGCGTCACCGCCTCCCTCACCAACCCCGGCGGCATCGGCACCGTGCACTCGGTGCCGCGGCTGATGCCCGGCCAGGGCCTGATCGTGGGCGTCGGCGCGATGGAGTACCCGGCCGAGTTCCAGGGCACCTCCCAGGACACCCTGAACAAGCTGGGCGTCTCCAAGGTCATGACGCTGACCAGCACCTACGACCACCGGGTGATCCAGGGCGCCGCCTCCGGCGAGTTCCTGCGGATCATGAACCAGCTGCTGCTCGGCGAGAACGATTTCTGGGACGAGATCTTCAAGGCGCTGCGCATCCCGTACGAGCCGGTCCGCTGGCTCAAGGACATCGACGTCAGCCACGACGACGACGTCACCAAGGCGGCCCGGGTCTTCGACCTGATCCACGCCTACCGGGTCCGCGGCCACGTCATGGCCGACACCGACCCGCTGGAGTACCGCCAGCGCAAGCACCCCGACCTCGACATCATCGAGCACGGGCTCACCCTGTGGGACCTGGAGCGCGAGTTCGCGGTCGGCGGCTTCGCGAGCAAGTCCATGATGAAGCTGCGCGACATCCTGGGCGTGCTGCGCGACTCGTACTGCCGCACCACCGGCATCGAGTTCATGCACATCCAGGACCCGAAGCAGCGCAAGTGGATCCAGGACCGCGTCGAGCGCAGCCACGACAAGCCGGAGCGCGAGGAGCAGCTGCGCATCCTGCGCCGCCTCAACGCGGCCGAGGCGTTCGAGACCTTCCTGCAGACGAAGTACGTCGGCCAGAAGCGGTTCTCCCTGGAGGGCGGCGAGTCCAGCATCCCGCTGCTGGACGCCGTGCTGGACGCGGCCGCCGAGTCGCGGCTGGACGAGGTCGTCATCGGCATGGCCCACCGCGGCCGCCTCAACGTCCTCGCCAACATCGTCGGCAAGTCGTACGCGCAGATCTTCCGCGAGTTCGAGGGCAACCTCGACCCGAAGTCGATGCACGGCTCCGGCGACGTCAAGTACCACCTGGGCGCCGAGGGCACCTTCACCGGCCTCGACGGCGAGCAGATCAAGGTCTCGCTCACCGCCAACCCCTCCCACCTGGAGGCGGTGGACCCGGTCGTCGAGGGTGTCGCCCGCGCCAAGCAGGACATCATCGGCAAGGCCGGTACGGACTTCACCGTCCTGCCGGTGCAGCTCCACGGCGACGCCGCCTTCGCCGGCCAGGGCGTGGTCGCCGAGACGCTGAACATGTCGCAGCTGCGCGGCTACCGCACCGGCGGCACCGTGCACATCGTCATCAACAACCAGGTCGGCTTCACCGCCGCCCCGGCCGCGTCCCGCTCCTCGATGTACGCCACCGACGTGGCGCGCATGATCGAGGCGCCGATCTTCCACGTCAACGGTGACGACCCCGAGGCCGTCGTCCGCGTCGCCCGGCTGGCCTTCGAGTTCCGCCAGGCGTTCAACAAGGACGTGGTCATCGACCTCATCTGCTACCGCCGCCGCGGCCACAACGAGACCGACAACCCCGGTTTCACCCAGCCGCTGATGTACGACCTGATCGACAAGAAGCGCTCGGTGCGCAAGCTCTACACCGAGTCGCTGATCGGGCGCGGCGACATCACCCTCGAAGAGGCCGAGCAGGCGCTCCAGGACTTCCAGGGCCAGCTGGAGAAGGTCTTCACCGAGGTCCGCGACGCCATCTCGACCCCGGCCCAGCCCGAGGTTCCCGAGCCGCAGCCGGAGTTCCCGGTCCCGGTGAACACGGCGATCTCCCAGGAGGTCGTCAAGCGGATCGCCGAGTCCCAGGTCAACACCCCCGACCGGATCACCGTCCACCCGCGGCTGTTCCCGCAGCTCCAGCGGCGCGCGGCGATGATCGAGGACGACACGATCGACTGGGGCATGGGCGAGACTCTCGCCATCGGCTCGCTGCTCATGGAGGGCACCCCGGTCCGGCTCGCCGGCCAGGACTCCCGCCGCGGCACCTTCGGCCAGCGCCACGCGGTGCTCGTCGACCGCGAGACCGGCGACGACTACACCCCGCTGCTCTACCTCTCCGACGACCAGGCCCGCTACAACGTCTACGACTCGCTGCTCAGCGAGTACGCGGCGATGGGCTTCGAGTACGGCTACTCGCTGGCCCGCCCGGAGGCGCTGGTCCTGTGGGAGGCGCAGTTCGGCGACTTCGTCAACGGCGCGCAGACCATCGTCGACGAGTTCATCTCGTCCGCCGAGCAGAAGTGGAACCAGACCTCTGGCGTCACCCTGCTCCTGCCGCACGGCTACGAGGGCCAGGGGCCGGACCACTCCTCGGCCCGGATCGAGCGCTTCCTCCAGCTGTGCGCGCAGAACAACATGACGGTCGCCACGCCGACGCTGCCGTCGAACTACTTCCACCTGCTGCGCTGGCAGGTCCACAACCCGCACCACCGGCCGCTGGTCGTCTTCACCCCGAAGTCGATGCTGCGTCTGAAGGCCGCGGCGTCGAAGACCGAGGAGTTCACCTCCGGTGCCTTCCGCCCCGTCATCGGCGACGAGACGGTGGACCCGGCGGGCGTCCGCAAGGTGATCTTCTGCTCCGGCAAGGTCTACTACGACCTGGACGCGGAGCGTCAGAAGCGCGGTGCGACGGACACGGCCATCATCCGGCTGGAGCGGCTGTACCCGCTGCCGGGCGCCGAGGTGCAGGCCGAGATCGCCAAGTACGCGAACGTCGAGAAGTTCGTCTGGGCGCAGGAAGAACCGGCCAACCAGGGCGGCTGGCCCTTCATGGCCCTCAACCTGATCGACCACCTGGAGCTGGCGGTCGGCGCCGACGTCCCGGCGGCCGAGCGGCTGGTCCGCGTGTCGCGCTCGCACTCGTCCTCGCCCGCGGTGGGGTCGAACAAGCGGCACCAGGCGGAGCAGCAGGCGCTGGTGAGCGAGGCCTTCGACATCTGATTCACCTGGCTTGCTACGGAAGGCCCGGCTCCCGCTTCGCGCGGGGCCGGGCCTTCCGGCGTCCCGGGCGGCTCAGACCGGCAGCGGCTCGAAGTCCCAGACGGGCCGGACGCGGTGGCGGGCCGCCACGGTCTCGGGATGCTCCGGCCCCAGGACGGCCTCCAGCGCGCGCACGGCCACCTCCTCGATCACGTCCGCCTCGTCCCGTCCGCCACGGATCGCGCGCAGATCCGCGGCCAGCGCGACCTGGGCCAGCAGGGTCAGCGGATGCCGCTCCCCCAGCGCCTCGGCGGCCCGGCGGGCGGTCTCCCGGCTCATGGCGCAGGCGTCTGTGGGCAACTGGACCGCCGACGCGTTGAGTGCGATGCCCAGCGTCCAGGGGTGCCGGGGGCCGAGCGCGGCGGTCATGTCCGTCAGGGCCCTCTCCAGCATCTGGGCCCTCACGTCCGCCTCCGTCAGGACGAGCGCATGATTCGCAGAGGCGCCGATGCTGTAGGGGTGTTGGTTCCCGAGCCAATGGCAATCACGGAGCCGCTGAAGCTCCCAGCCCACCCTGTTGGTGGCCTGCAACGCCCGCCGCTGCAGGGCGTGCACATGGGCCATCACCTCCGCCGAGGAGGCCCGCCCGGTGGCCTTGGCCGCGTGCGTGAGCAGCTGGTCCACGAACTCAGCGGGCGGTACGACGGTCCCGTTGAGGTAGCGCGAGACGGTTCCCGCGTCGTAATGCACCCGTACGGCGAAGACCCGCAGCGACACCCCCACCGCCCTCCTCACCCTGACCGCCGCCGCCCTCACCGGCGCCGTGCGCGCGGTGGTGGCCTGGCCTCCTCAGCCGGACGACGCAATGACCGCGCCGGGGCTGCCGAGCCAGGCGGTCTGGCCGTCGGCGGTGATGGTGAGGCCGAAGTCGTACAGCTCGGGCGAACCGGCCTCCCGCCACCACTCGTACGCCCGCTCCAGCTCGCCGAACAGGTCACGCGGGCCCCACTGCTGGACGCACCCGTCCCGGACGTGCGCCCATGAGTCGGTGGTGGCGAGCCATCCGTCGTCGGCCCAGTGCACTCCGGGAAGCCGGAGCCCCAGGGCGAATCGGGCGTGGAAGCCGGTGTCCAGGAACGACGGGTCGAGCGCGGTACGGCTGTCGCGGCTCTCCTCCCACGACGCGGCGGAGTACACCGCGCCGAGCGGCGAATCCGGTCGGCGCTGGCCACGCAGATCCATGAATGACATCGGCTGGCCGAAGTGGCCGCTCGCCGACGTGCCGTCATCGGAGACGCGCAGGCGCACCATCCCATGCGGCTGTAGCGTCGTCTTCCACGGCGTGACGATGAGCCCGCCGGGGCGGGTCTGCTCCACCCAGGCGAAGGGGACCCGCTGGAGCGAGGCCGTGCACAGCACCCGGTCGTACGGGGCCTCGGGTGCCCAGCCGTCCTCGCCGTCCGCGGCCACCACGCGGGGGTGGTATCCGACCTCCGCCAGGCGCCGGGTGGCCGAGGCCGCAATCCCCGCGTCCACCTCCACCGACGTCACGTTCGCCGCCCCGGCCCGTTCGCACAGCAGGGCGGCGTTGTACCCCGTGCCGGTGCCGATCTCCAACACCCGCATGCCGGGGCGCACACCTGCGGCGGCGAGCATGGTGAAGACGGCGTTGGGGGCGCTGAGGGAGCTGGTCGGCAGCGTGCCCTCGGCCTCGGCGGCCCCGTCGTCGACCTGGGTGACGACGGACGCCAGCGGATCGTGGACCAGCGCGGCCCATGCGCCGGGGTCGTCGGCGGCACGCAGCGGGCGGTAGGCATCGCCGCGCCAGATCCATACGGTGTCGGGGACAAAGGCATGCCGCGGGACCTTGAGGAAAGCCGCGCGCATCCACGGCTCGGCGAACCCCTCCAGGCCGTCGAGGGCCTCGGCGGCCCGTGCCCGCAACTCATCGGGACTCATTTCCGGTGCGTCCCGCCTCCGGGCCTCGACACATCCGGATGCTGACCGTCGCTGTCCCGTGGCGATAGCTGCGGAGGCTGCGGGTTCGGCGCCGGCGGCTTCCCGTGATTGCCCATGGAGTTGGGTCCCCTTCGATTGGCGTGTGACCAGCGTGCCGCTGCGGGGAAGGTCCCGATTCCCCATCAGAGGTATCCCCATGATGGGTACAATCCGGCTTGAGAGTGCTGATATCTCCCTGTCATCACTGAAACTTGGGAATCACATGTCCAGCTACCTCTCCCCCGCCGCGCTTCCTCCCCACGTTCTCGACCGATCCGATGTGCGGAGGGCCCTGGAGCGCCATGATTTCGGGGCCGTCTTCAAACTCGCCCGGCAATGGGGCGGGATCAGCTTCTCGAAGATCGCGGATGCCTGCGACATCAAGCCGGAACGCGTGGGCAAGTTGGCCCGGGGCGAGGGCTCGATCACGACGTACGAGAAGATCACGCAGATCGCCGACGCATTACGCATCCCAGGCCACCTGGTGGGTCTCAGCCCCCGCCCCTGGGAAAGCGGCCGACCACAAGCGGCTACTGACGAAGCGGCTCCCATCGCATCGCTTGAGCTGCCCTCCCTCGCCCCGGATCCCGATCTGCTCGACCGATTGACGAAGACCGTACGCGGCGCTACCCGTGCCGACAGCGCGACTCTCGACTGGCTCGACCGGCTCCTCGCCGAGCATCGCAAGGCCGAGGACGACATCGGCTCGCGCCCGCTCGTCGGGATCATGCGGCAGCAGCTGGCCACGGTGGCCGGGCTCCACGACGCGGCCTCGGGTGACGTGGCCACCCGCGTCGTACGGCTCGCCTCCGAGCACGCGCAATTCCTCGCCTGGATGGCACAGGACCAGGGGGACTCATCGACCGCTCTCGCCTGGTACGACCGTTCCCACGAATGGGCCATGGAAGCGGCCGACGGCGACATGGCGGCCACGACGCTCAGCATGAAGGCACACGTGGCCTGGTCAGTGGGCGACGGCCGCCGCTGCGCCCGCCTG
Source organism: Streptomyces sp. NPDC040405 (assembly GCF_055595765.1). Classification (NCBI taxonomy): domain Bacteria; kingdom Bacillati; phylum Actinomycetota; class Actinomycetes; order Kitasatosporales; family Streptomycetaceae; genus Streptomyces; species Streptomyces sp. NPDC040405. Next base: position 1,006,702 of record NZ_JBVIVI010000002.1, on the reverse strand, counting down.
GCACAGGCCGCCCGCTGGGCCTCGCCCGGGACGTCACGGGGCGTCCACGGCATGGCGGCCCAGATGGAGGCTCGCGGATACGCGCTGAGCGGCGAGGCCGACGCGGCCCACCGCCTCCTCGACGAGGCGCAGCACCTCATAGCCCGCGCCGCCGAGCGACCGGAGGACGAGCCGCCGTGGATGTACTTCTACGGCGAGAACTGGTTCACCCTTCAGCGCGGCATGGCCGCGATGCATCTCCGCCGCTGGGACGCCGCCGCAGACCTGCTGCGCACCGGCATCGACGCCCTCCCCGCCTCCTACCGGCGCGATCGGTCCTGGTTCAGCGCGTGCCTCGCGCACGCGCTCGCCGCGGCCGGTCATGCCGACGCGGCCGCGCACACCGCGCTCGGCTGCACTGCCGACGCCTCGGACGTGGGCCGACCTCACGCCTGGAACGAGTTGCACACCACCGCCGCGCTGCTCCTCCGGCGGGGCGCGCCCCAGGCGCGGGGGCTGATCGACGCACTGGGCGACTGCGGCTGAGCGTCCGGGCCGGGCCGCATATCCTGGGGCCGTAGATCCGCCTCATCCACCCCCGGAGCGACCCTTGTACTTCACCGACCGCGGCATCGAGGAGCTGGCGCAGCGACGCGGCGACGAGGAGGTCACCTTCGAGTGGCTCGCCGAGCAGCTGCGGACGTTCGTCGACCTGAACCCGGACTTCGAGGTTCCGGTGGAGCGGCTGGCGACGTGGCTGGCGCGGCTCGATGACGAGGACGACGACATCTGAGGACGCCGCCGTCGTCGAGGGCGCAGCCGCTACGCCACCACCGGGCCGCGGCCCGGGGTGCCCGCTTCGTGGTCGAGGCGGGGGTCGGAGGCCAGGACGGCCTGCTGGAGGCGCTGGAGCTTGGCGGAGGGTTCGAGGCCCAGCTCCTCGGCCATGGTCATGCGCAGCCGCTGGTAGACGCCGAGGGCGCGGGTGCGCTGGCCGGAGCGGTGGAGGGCCAGCATGTACTGGCCGTGCAGCCCCTCGTGGAAGCGGTGTTCGACGACGAGCGAGGCGAGGTCGCTCAGCACCTCCAGATGGCCGCCGAGCCGCAGCCGGGTCTCGATGCCGCGCTCGGTGACGGTGAGCCGGGACTGCTCCAGCCGGGCGACCTCGGCCTGGAGCGGGCGGCCGTGCGGGGCGACGTCGACCAGGGCGGGGCCCTGCCAGAGGGAGAGGGCCTGCCGGAAGGCGGCGTCGGCGGCCCGTTCGTCGCCGACCTCCAGGGCGCATTCGGCCTGGGCGACGAGGGTGCGGTAGTCGTGGACGTCGAGCTGGCCGGGGCGCAGCACTAACGCGTAGCCGCCGGGTCTGGTCTGGAGGACGTCACGGGTGACCACGGCGGGTGACATATCGAACACCTGGGCGAGCAGTTTGCGCAGGTGCAGGATGTACGTCTGCAGGGTGGTGAGCCCGGTGCGCGGCGGCTTGTCGCCCCACAGCTCGGCCATCAGCGCCTGCACCGGCACCAAGCGGCCGTCGCCGAGGAGCAGCAGGGACAGGACTTTGCGCGGTTTCATCGCGCTGGGGACTCCGGACAGAGCGCCGTGGCGCAGGGTCAGCGGTCCGAGAACGTTCGCACGCATGGGTGCCACCTCCTCGCACGTCATGTGCGGTACGCGCGGACAATCAGGTCGGCGGCCTTCTCGCAGATGGCCGTGGCATCGACGGCGGCGATCGGGCGGGTGCCGTACATCGACTGGTACAGGCCCTGCTGGACGACGAGGGCCACGAACTGCTGGGCGGCGGAGGCCGGGTCGGGGACGTCCAGCTGGCCCCGGTCGGTACGGCGGCCGAGCATTTCGGCCAGGTATTTCACCATTTGCTGGGACTCGCCCTCGGCACAGGCCGGACGCAGCGCGGGGTGGCGGGCGACCTCGGCGATGATCAGGCGGCGCAGCGCGGAGGCCCGGTCGTCGAGGAGTACGCCGAGGACGCGGTGGCCGAAGGCGGTGAGAGCCGCGCGGACGTCCGCCCGGTCGTCCTCCGCGGAGGGGGTGCGCAGCGATTCGGGGGCGAAGCCCGCGGCGACCCGCTCCCGTTCGCCGTCGACGGCGGCGAGGAACAGCCGTTCCTTGTCGCCGAAGTGGTTGTAGACGGTCTGCTTGGAGACCCGCGCCTGGTCGGCGATGGCGTCGACACCGGCCCGTGTGTAGCCCTCGCGCAGGAAGACCGCGACGGCCGCCTCCAGTATCGCCTGGCGCTTGGCGGGCTGCGGGCCCACCGGCCGTCCCGCGACACCGCGCCGCGGACCGTTGTCCGTCCGCAACGGTCCAACCTCCTCACTCCGAGCGGGTCTTGCTCTCGATGGACCTGTGAGTCTAGCCTTCCCTCACCATAATGGACTAGCCCGTCCAGTCCATTTAATTCATCATCACGTACGCGTCCACGGACCGCGTACGAGCCATGAGGAGAAGCTCCATGAGCGCACCGGAGAACAGCGACGCCCTGCGGCACCTCACCCTCGCGCCGGAGGCGCAGAAGCAGCTGTTCCTGGAGGCCCGTACGGCCAACACCTTCACCGACGAACCGGTGACCGAGGAGCAGGTCCGTGCCATCTACGAGCTGGTGAAGTACGCGCCCACCTCGCTGAACCAGCAGCCGCTGCGCATCGTCATGGTGCGCTCGGAGGAGGCCCGCGGCCGCCTGGTGGCGCACATGGCGGGGAACAACCAGGGGAAGACGGCGCAGGCGCCGCTGACGGCGATCCTCGCCGCGGACCTGGATTTCCACGAGGAGCTGCCCCGGCTCGTACCGTTCATCGAGAACCCGCAGAACATCTTCGCGGACCCCGGCCCCCGGGAGACCTCGGCGCGGTTCAACACCGCCATTCAGCTGGGCTACTTCATCATGGGCGTGCGCGCCGCCGGGCTGGCCGCCGGACCGATGATCGGTTTCGATCACGCCGCCGTGTCGAAGGAGTTCTTCAGCGACGGCCGCCACCGGGCGATCTGCGTCGTCAACATCGGCAAGCCGGGCCCGGACGCCTGGATGGGCCGCCTGCCGCGGCTGACGTACGACGACGTCGTCACCACCGTCTGACCCGTTCGGCCGCCGTCCGAACCGTTCGGCCGCCGTCTCCCCCGCAGGCGGGCCCGCCCTCGCGACAAATGAGGGCGGGCGGCCCGGGGCCCGCGGGGGCGTCAGCCCTCGATCAGGTCGTGGAACGCCACGGTGTCGAAGATGTCCTCCATCCTCGTCGCCCTGCCGTCCCGCATCGTCCACGAGTGGACGAAGTCCAGGGTCACGGTTCTGCCGCCGCGCGACGTCACCTCCCGGGTGCCGAACACCACGACCCGGTCGCCCTGCTCGATGAACTCCCGCGGCGCGAGTCTCATCCCGCCCAGGACGCTCGGCACATGCGCCAGGAACTCCTTGATCCCCGTGTGGCCCAGCTTGGTGCCGCCGAGGCCGTACTTCTCCATCCCCTCCGGATGGACCCAGGCGACGTCCGGGTGCATGGCCGACAGGACCCCCTCGATGTCGCGGTCCCGGAATCCCGCGTAGGCGGCGCGGATGGCCTCGACGTTTCGTGATGCCACGGTCTTCATCACTCCTCAGGTCTCCTCAGTTCCCCTCAGGGCGGCGTACCGCGGCTTGATGTGCTCGGGGTACAGGGCCCGGAGCGTGCGGCGTACGCCCTCGCGCCACGGCACCCGGCAGGGCCCGGTGATCTCCCGGCGGCGCGTGGGGGCGAACTGGTACGTCTCCCTCGTCACCTCACTCGGTACGAGCCGCGCCTCTATCCCGCTCAGTTCCTCCAGGTACCGCACCAGATCGGTCACTCCGACCGGCTCGTCGCCGCCCCAATTGACCAGGGCGGCCGGGGACGACGCGGCTGCCCACAGCGCGGGCACCTGGGCGACCAGGTCGTCGGTGTGCAGCAGCGAGCACCAGTTCTGGCCCTCGACGGGCACCGGGATCGGCTCGCCCGCGAGCATCCGCTTGAAGTACAGCATCGGCACCCCGCCGTAACCGCCCGGGCCGTACGCGATGTTGAGCCGGGCGATGGTGGTCGGCAGGTTCAGCACCCCGGCGAACGCCCGCGCCGCACCCTCGGCGGCGATCTTGCCCACGGGGTAGCAGGGCAGCCAGTCGGCCACGCCGTCGACGGGGTCGTCCTCGGCGTACGGATGGTCGAGGGTCTGCCGCTTGTAGAGCGCGCCGGTCGAGACGAACAGAAACGATTCGGCGGTGCGGCAGTGGTTCATCAGCCGTCCGCAGGCGACGGAGTTGACCTCGGCGGCGGCATTGAAGTCGCCGTCCTCGCCGCGCCGCACCGCCGAGTGGAAGACATGGGTGAAGTCGTCCGGCAGCCCCTCGTATCCGGACGCCCCCGGGTCGTTCATGTCCCAGCGGAAGGTGGTGATGCCGCGGGCGCGCAGCTCCTCCTCGACGCCGGGGGCGCCGAACCGGCCCAGGCACCACACCTCGTTGTGTACCGCCAGCGCTTCCGCCACCGGCCGGGCGACCTGCCCAGTGGCGCCGGTGACCAGGATCTTCTTGCCTTCCACCGTGCTCTTCTCCTCTGTCCGTTCCGCTGTCCGTACGGTCATCCGCCGGGTCATACGTCGCCCAGCGCGCGGTCCAGCTCCTTGCGGAGGATGGCCTGGAAGGCCGCGACATGCCGGGGGCCCATGAGGGTGTAGTGCTCACCGGGTACGTCGAGGTACCGGTTCGGCTCCGTGGTGTGCTCGTCCCATCTGCGCAGCTCGTGGTTCAGCCAGTCCTCCTTGGTGCCGCGCAGCGGGATGGCGTAGAAGACCGTCATGGACCGGGTGGTGCCGCTGGGCCGGAAGGTGCGGCCGAGGCCGGTGAGCCCATGGGCCAGCTCCGCCCAGGCGGCGAACTTGTCCATGGCCAGGTCGAGTTCGTCCAGTCGGCGCTGTGGGGCGATCCGCAGCAGCCGGGTGAGCTGTTCCCGCCGGGGCAGGGCGCGCAGCTCGCCCGGGAGGTCGAGGGCCTGCCTCTTGTTGATCAGGTCGAGGAAGAAGGCCAGATTGACGGCCGTCTCGATGAAGTCGAGCTCGTCCATGCGGTACTTGATGTGCGGCGGCAGGTTGAAGCTGCCGACGAAGTCGACGCGCTCGCCCTCCGCCTCCAGCGCCTTGGCGATCTCGAAGGCCACGGCGCCGCCGTACGAGTACCCGGCGACCGCGTACGGGCCGTGCGGCTGTCTGGCGCGGATGGCCCGCACATAGCAGTCCACCATCTCCTGGAAGCTCTCGAAGGGCCTCTCCCCCTCGTTGAACCCGCGGGCGCGCAGGGCGTAGAACGGCCGGTCGCCGACGAAGTACTTGGCGAGATTGACGAAGACCAGCACCTCGCCGACGCCCGGGTGCACACAGAACAGCGGCGTCCGCCCGCCGCCCGTCTGGAGCGGCACGATCGGGTCGTACGCCTCGGCGGCGGGCGTGCCGCCCCCGGTCAGCCGGGCGGCGAGCTGCCGCACCGAGGGCGCCGTGAGCACGGTGATGATCGGCAGGTCCGCCACCCCGAGCCGCCGGGTGACCTGGCGCCGCAGCCGCAGGATGTCCAGCGAGGTGCCGCCGAGATCGAAGAAGCTCGCCGTCGCGCTGATCCGTTCCGGGCCGGTGTCGAACAGCTCGGCGTAGATCTCGGCGAGGACCCGTTCCGTCTCGCCCTCCGGCGGGGTGTGGCCGCCCAGCCGCCGGGTGGTCAGCTCCGCCACCCGCCCGATGACCTCGTCGAAGCCGCCGGACTCCAGCCGCTCGCGCATCCGCCTGCGCAGCGTCTTGCCCAGGCTGGTCTTGGGGAACGCGTCCTTGGGCAGCGGCAGGACGAGGGACGGCCGGAAGCCCCAGTGGATCACCACGGTGGAGCGCACCGCGGTGATCAGACGGTGCAGTCCGGACTCGTCGTCGTCCGCGAGCTCGGGGTGGACGGCGATCACCAGCTGTTCGGTGTCGCTGCCCGGGCGCCGGGTGGGGAACGCCGCGACATAGCCGCCCGCCACCCCGTCGAGCTGCTCCAGCACGGCCTCCATCTCATGGCTGAAGTAGTTGACGCCGTTGACGATGACGCTGTCCTTACTGCGTCCGACGAGGGTCAGCCGACCGTCGTCGACGCGGCCGAGGTCACCGCTGCGGAACCAGCCGTCGGGGGTGAACGCCTCCTTGGTGGCGGCCTCGTCGTGGTAGTAGCCGCTGGTGATCATCGGCCCGCTGAGCTGGAGTTCCCCGACCTCGCCCGCGGCCAGCGGCCGGTGGTCGTCGTCGGCGACCCGGATGCTCAGCCCCTCGACGGGGGTGCCGAGGTTGGCGAACTCCTGGCCCGCGTCGGTGAGGGGAAAGGCAGGGTTGTAGAGGGACCCGGCGCAGGTCTCGGTCATCCCGAAGGCGGGCCAGAGCGCGGAGGCCCGCAGTCCGTACGGGGCGTAGTGGGCGAGGAACGCCTCGCCGGTGGCGACGACATTGGCCTCGCCGCCACTCACGATATGCCGCAGCGAGCCGAGGTCGAGCGCTTCACCGCCCGCCGATATCTCCTCGGACAGATCGCGCGCCGAGGCATTCAGCGGGCCGAGGAGGAAATTCGGGGTGAAGGTCATCGTGACCTTGTGACGGGAGATGATACGGAGGAAATTCAACGGTTCCTCAAGAACGACCGACGCCGCCGCATGCAATTGGTCCGCGCCGACGTACAGCGGCAGCATATGGGCTTCCAGAAGCGCGGCGACATGGTCGTAGGAAATCCAGTTGAAGGTGGTGTCGGCCTCCGTGAGCCGCTGCTTTCCGGCCTTTCCCGCCATGGCAGCGAGAAGGTTTCCATGGGTGAGCATGACCGCTTTGGAATTCCCGGTGGAGCCGGAGGTCAGCACCAGCAGGGCAAGATCCTCCGGTGCGGCGAGGTGAATCCCGGGCGAGACGCCGCCGTCCGCGCCGGATGCGCCGACCGCGTCCCGCAGGCGCTCCTCCGTGGCCACGGCGAGCCCGGGCACGTCGGGCAGCTCGGCGCTCATCGCCTCCGTGGTGACCAGCAGCGGACGGTCCAGCAGCTCGTTGACGTGGGAAAGTTGGGCGGCCCAGCGGGCCGGGTCACCGGGGATCGGCACCATCGGGCACGGTACGAACCCGCCCAGCAGACAGGCCCAGAAGACCGTCAGGAATTCCCGCTGACCGTCCAGCAGCAGGGCCACGTTGTCGCCCGGCCGCAGCCCGTACCCGCGGAGCGGCGCGAGGAGTTGCCGCGCGGATCTCAGAAGTTCCGTATAGGACTGGCGTGTTGTGTCGCGCCCCGCCTCGGCGGTCACGTAACGTACCCCGGAATCGGGGTGGTCGTGCGCTGCCCGCAAGAGCAACTGGGCGACGGAGCGCAGATCATGGGAATCGATGGGTGCCGAGCATTTCAAGGGTTGTGACGCCATTACCTTCACTGCCCTCTTTCTTCCCGATTCTGAAGGCACGAAGGTAACAGCCTCGAACATTCGTACTCCATGATGCTCTACCAATGCTCTAGCGATGCTCTAGCGGAAATTCCTGGAGCGGCATTGGACCGGGCGGCATGCGATTTACGCAACAGGTAAACCATCGCCACGCTCCGCACCGGACACATACGCGCGGTAAAGGCGTCCGGGTCCGGGCGCCCGCGGGCGGCCCGCGAGGGGGTTGACTCCAGCGATCCACGATATATCGTGTCTACCAAGACACGATATGTTGCGTGACCGCATCCAGCCAGGGAGGCCAGGGATGTCAGCCCGGTCAGAGTGGTCGTTCGGCGAACCACACAAGCTCACCTTCGACGAGCCCGTCTCCGCCCTCCACCTACGCATCGTGGAGGGCACGGTCAACGTGGTCGGGACGGATGGCGGCCCGGCGCGGCTGGAGCTCTCCGAGATCGAGGGGCCACCGCTGAAGGTGACCCTGGAGGACGGCACCCTGAGCGTCGCGTACGACGACCTCCCCTGGAAGGGCCTGCTCAAGTGGCTCGACCGCAAGGGATTCCACCGCACGGTCCATGTCACCCTCGCCGTGCCCACCGGCACCGCCACCTCGATCGGGGTCGTCAACGCCTCCGCCGTCGCCTCCGGGCTGAGCGGCCGGACGGATCTGCGCGGGGTCTCGGGCGACGCCACCCTCGTCGGGCTGACCGGTCCGGTGCGCGCGGACACCGTCTCCGGCCGGGTCGCGGCCCAGGCCGTCACCGGCGATCTGCGCTTCAACTCCGTCTCCGGCGACCTCACCGTGATCGAGGGCTCGGGTCCGGTCGTCAAGGCCGACTCCGTCAGCGGCAACATGGTGCTCGACCTCGCCCCCACCGCGAAGCACGCGAACATCAGCCTCAGCACCGTCTCCGGCGAGATCGCCATCCGGCTGCCGCACCCCGCCGACGCCAGGATCGAGGCCAACACCGCGAGCGGGCCCGTCTCCAACGCGTTCGAGGACTTGCGCGTCACCGGCCAGTGGGGCGCCAAGCGGATCACCGGGAACCTGGGCTCGGGCCGGGGCAGCCTCAAGGCCACCACCGTCTCCGGTGCGATAGCCCTGTTGCGCCGCCCGCCCGCCGACGAGGACGGCGACGGCTACAGTGACGGGCCGCCCGGCGGCGGCACCGACAACACGGCCGACAGCCAGGCCGACAGCACGGCCGACAGCACTGGCGGCTCGCAGGGAAAGGTCCTCTGATGCCCCCCGTATTCGCCCACGGCCGACTCCGCCTGTATCTCCTCAAGCTGCTCGACGAGGCCCCGCGCCACGGCTATGAGGTCATCCGGCTGCTGGAGGAGCGCTTCCAGGGGCTATACGCGCCCTCCGCGGGAACCGTCTACCCGCGCCTGGCCAAGCTGGAGGCCGAAGGTCTGGTCACCCACACCACCGAGGGCGGCCGCAAGGTCTACTCCATCACCGACGCCGGACGCGCCGAACTCGCCGACCGCAGTGGTGAGCTGGCCGACCTGGAGCTGGAGATCCGCGAATCGGTGGCCGAACTCGCCGCCGAGATCCGCGAGGACGTGCGCGGCTCCGCCGACGACCTGCGGCGGGAGATGCGGGAGGCCGCCCAGCAGGCCCGCGCCTCCGGTACCGGTACCGGCACCGGCGAGAGCGCACACAGCCCCTGGGAGGGGCCGTGGGACAACAGCGAGGGGTGGCGGCAGGCGAAGGAGGAGCTGCGGCGGGCGAAGGACGAGTGGAAGGAGCAGGCCCGCCGCGCGAAGGAGGAGAGCCGCCGCGCCCGGCAGGACGCCCAGCGCGCCCGTAAGCAGGCCAAGGACGCCCAGGAGTTCGCGGTCGAAGAGGTCCAGCGGATCGCCCGGCGCGTTCAGGAGCAGACCCAGGAGCACATCCGGGCGGGCGACTGGCAGCAGGCCGTGCGGGAGGGGCTGTCCGAGGTGTCGCGCAGCATGAGCCGCATCTCCCGGCAGGGCATGTCCCCGTCGGGGCGGACGGCCCCGGACGAGGGAACGAAGACCACCGCCCCGCGCACCGACGCACCGGAACCGGCGTCCGGCGCCGCCCGGCAGGACGGCGACATCGACGGCGACAGCGACAGCGCGGCGCCTGAGCCCGCGTGGGCCGGGGAGTTCACGCCGTCGGGCAACCCCGCCCGCGATCTGGACCGGCTGCTCGACCGCTTCCGCGACGACATCCGCGATACCGCCCGGGACCACGGGGTGACCGATGCCCAACTGGCCGACGCCCATCGGCGGCTGGCGGAGACGGCGGCCCGGATCAACGGTCGGCTGCGCGGCCCGGCCAAGGAGTAGCCCCGGTCGCGCGCGCCCGGCGGCGCTTCGTCCCGCCGCGGGACGAGGCGCGGCAGTAGCCTCGCCGCTATGCGACTGGAGACCCCCGAGGCGCGGCGGCGCTTCGCCCGCGCCCGGGTGCTGCGGCTGGCCACCACCGACGAGGGCGGCCGACCGCATCTCGTGCCCGCCACCTTCGCGCTCACCGCCCGGGACGGCGCGGAAGGCGGAGGCGGCGGGGACGGCATGGACACCGTGGTCACCGCGGTGGACCACAAGCCCAAGCGGCACCAGGACCTCAAGCGGCTGCGCAACATCCGCACCAACCCGGCGGTCTCCCTCCTGGTCGACCACTACGACGAGGACTGGCGGCAGCTGTGGTGGGTGCGGGCCGACGGCCGGGCGCGGATCGTCCCGGCCGAGGCGGCGGCCGAGCGGGCGGACCCGGTGCGACGGCTGGTCGACAAGTACCCGCAGTACGCCGACCGGCCGCCACACGGACCGGTGATCGCCGTCGAGGTCACCCGCTGGTCGGGCTGGGCGTTCGCCGAGGAGCAGCCGGACCGCTGATCAGTCGTCGCCCGCCTCGGTCTCAGTCGTCGTCCCCCTCGTCGTCGTCCTGGTCGCGCGGACAGTCGAACGCGCTCCTCGGCCCCCAGGTTTTCGCCTCGTCACCGCTGTCGCGTATGCCGCACTCCAGCGCGATCTCCGGCGACGCGCCCCTGGTGTCGTGCAGGATGAGCAGCCGCTTGTTGGCGGGCACCTTGGCGCCCTCGCCGAAGATCAGTGAACCGGTGGCCCCGCGCAGCCCCTCCGCTCCGCCCGCCCCGCGCTCCAGCGCCGACTGCACCCCGCCCCGCCCGAAGGGCGCCGTGCCCGCGCTCTGGTACGCCGCGTTGATCCCTTCGGACAGCACTCCGAGCGCGTCCGAGGCGAGCGGCACCCGGGCGTCATTGCTCCACAGGTCGCTTCCATGGGCGGCGGCGTACCTCCGGCGGAAGTCGTCGCCCTTCACATTGGGCGAGTTGTCCTTCGCCAGGGCCTGCGCCGTGTAGTACAGCCGGAGCTTGAGGTGCTTCTCGCTGGGGCGCTGCTGCTCGACCACCGCATTGTCGAGGTCGTTGCCGCCGAGCACGGTCGATTGGCCGTTGCAGCCGGTGAGGCGGTCGAAGTCGTTGAGGAAATTCTCGAATTCATGGGCGCGGGCCGCCCAGTACACCACGGTGCGCGGTTCCTCCTTGAGCCTCCGGCATATGCTTTCGGCCATCTGGGAGGTGTGGGAGACCCATTCGTCCCCTCGGGCCTTCTGCTCTGTGGACGGCGAGGCGGAGGGACGCTGCACCGGATACCAGATGCGGTGGACGTCCTCGAATTCCTCGGCGAACCGGTCGCTGAGATTCGCGCTGTAGATGTCGGTCGGGTCCCCGATCACCACCGCCCTCCTGGCGGGTGCGCATGTCTTCGGGCCGGTCTGCACGATATTGGCGTGCCGCGCGAAGTCCGCCGCGATGCGCGCCTCCCGGTGGTTGTCGGGGGCGACCTGACGGTACATCGGCGAGTCCTGCATCTCCTCGGCCGTCGCGGCGGTGCCGATCATGGGCAGCCCGGCCTCGGCGAGGTGGTCCCGGGCGCTCAGCGTGCCCGGGCGGCTCTGGCCGAGGCCGACCACACCCAGGAACTGTTCGCCGTGCCCGGCCTGCTCGGCGGCCTTGACCTCCTTCTTGAGTTTCGTGGCCACCGCGGACGCCCGTGAGAAGCGCTCGCCCGCGTCCATCAGGCGGACCTTCAGCCAGACCTTGCTGCTCTTCTGGTCGGACGCCTGCTCGTTGATCTCCGCCTGGGCCAGCGCGATGCCGCGCACCTCGGGGATGGCGCCGCTGTACTTGGCCTCGCCCCAGTCTTCGGCCGTCACCGGCACACCCAGATAGCCGACCGTCCGGACCACGGCGCCGGACCGGGCCGCCTTGTCCGCCTGCTTGTTCTGGCCGGTGATGGCGTCCACCGCCTCCTCGTAGACCTCCCGCGGGGTCTGCTTCGGCAGGCGGCCCCGCCCGTCACCGGACGACGAGGCGGGGGAAGCGGACGCGGCCGGGGCCGCCGACGACGCACCGCCGCCCCCGCCGAGGCAGGAGGTGTCGCTGCGCGCCGTCACCACTTCCACGACGTAGCCACCGAGCAGCCCGAACACCGCGACGCCCGCCACCGCCGCGACGGCTGCCTCCACCCGCGGCGCCGCATCGGAACGGCTCCTGCCGACGGCGATCTCCGGATAGCGGCCGAGCCAGCGGGCCGCGTCCTCGTCGTCCGCGTGCGGCTCGACGCCCACCCGGACCACCCGGGCGCCGCCCGCGCCGGTGGTCCCGATCCAGGACTTCAGCGTGATGGCGGCTTCGGCGAAGCTCTCCGTACGCTCCCGGCCCGGGCGCACCGCGGCCACCAGCATCACCCCGGTGCAGCCCGTCTGCTCGACCGCCCGGGGGAACTGCTCCAGCAGTCGCCCGGTGTCATCACCGATGGCCGGGGGCTGCGGAAAGACGAGCACCACGCGATGGCGGCGGCGCCGCCCCCAGGGCGAGAGCCGGGGGTGGCGGAAGGCCCGCTCGAGGTCGGCGAGCAGCGCCCGCAGCAGCACATCGACGATCGGCTCGCGCCGCGCGGCGCCGGGCGCGCCCACGGTCAGCCGACAGGCGTCGGCGAAGAAGCCGGGCCCGCCCTCGGGCAGTTCGGCCCAGGTGCGGTACCAGCTGCCCTTGCGGGTCATCCGGCGGCCCTGGCGCCGCCCGTACCACCAGCGCGGGAGCAGGCCGAACAGCGGTCGGCGCAGCCAGTACCAGGCGGTGCCCGGGATGCTCGGCGGCGGCTCCTCCCCACCGCTCACGGCCTGGAGGGTGCGCAGGAAGACCGAGCGGGCGCAGTGCGCCTCGTAGCTCTGGTCGCGCAGCTCGGTGGCCTGTGTGCCGGCCGGGCATCCGGCGAGGTCGGCCTCGACGATGCCGCACATCAGCCGGAACTGCGGCAGCCGCAGTCTGCCGAAGCCGCCGGGCCGGTTGCGCAGCAGTTCCTCCTCGATCTTCTGGAACGTGGCCCCCACCCGCTCCCGGCGCGGGGCCTCGGCCTCGCCCGCCACCTGGGCGAACGGCACGCGGGCGCGGCCGCCCGCGCTGAAGCGCGCGCACAGGCCGTCCGCGACCCGCCCGGCCTCGGGCCCCTCGGCCAGCTGGGTGAGCAGGATCTGCGGCGCCGGGCCGCGGCGGCCCGGCGGCAGGGTGACGAGCTGTTCGAGCGCGTCGACCAGCAACTCGATTTTCGGCAAAGGCGGTACTGAAGCAGTCATGTGCATCCCCCCGGCACGATTATCCGCGCCCACTTCGGAGAGCACCAGACCCTTTACCGAGAGTGATGGCAATACATCGCTCTTGACCGCGAAGGGCCGAACAAGAGTGCAATTTGAGCCAGATGTGACCGCCCATCAGGCCGCCAGCACATCAGGCCGCCAGCGCGCCAGGCTGCCAGCACGTCAGACCGCCAGGCTGCCAGCACGTCAGACCGTCAGACCGTCAGCACGACCTTGCCGAACAGATCGCCGCCCGCCATCTTCTCGAACCCCTCGCGCGCCCGGTCCAGCGGCAGCACCGAGTCGATCACCGGCCGCACCCCCCGCGCGGCGCAGAAGCTCAGCAGGTCCTCCAGCTCGTCCTTGCCGCCCATCGTCGACCCGACGACCTTCAGCTCCAGGAAGAAGATCCGGTTCAGCTCGGTGGCCTGCGGGTTGGGGCCGCTGGTGGCACCCGAAATGACGAGCGTGCCGCCCGGCTTGAGGGACTTCACCGAATGCGACCAGGTCGCGGCGCCGACCGTCTCGATCACCGCGTCCACCCGACGCGGCAGCCGCTCCCCCGGCTCGTACGCCCCCTCGGCGCCGAGTTCGACCGCCCGCTTGCGCTTGGCCTCGTCCCGGCTGGTGGCGAGCATCCGCAAGCCCGCGGCGGCGCCCAGCACGATCGCGGCGGTGGCCACGCCACCGCCCGCGCCCTGCACCAGCACGCTGTCCCCGGGCCGTACGCCCGCGTTGGTGAACAGCATGCGGTAGGCGGTCAGCCAGGCCGTCGGGAGGCATGCGGCCTCCTCGAAGGACAGCTCCTTCGGCTTGGGCAGCAGATTCCAGCTGGGGACGGTGACCTTCTCCGCGAAGGTGCCCTGGTAGCGCTCGGTGAGGATGGTGCGGGGCTCGCGCGGTCCGACGCCGTGGCCGCTCTGGCCGATGACCGAATGGAGGACGACCTCGTTGCCGTCCTCGTCGATCCCGGCGGCGTCACAGCCGAGGATCATCGGCAGCGCCTCCTCGCCGAGCCCGACCCCGCGCAGCGACCACAGGTCGTGGTGGTTGAGCGAGGCGGCCTTGACGTTGACGGTCGTCCAGCCGGGCCGCGCCTCCGGCTCGGGGCGCTCGCCCAGTTCGAGGCCGCTGAGCGGCTGGTCGCGGTCGATACGTGCGGCGTAGGCAGCGAACATGATCCCGACGATAGGCCGCGACCCGAGGGCGACGGAACCACGGCGCGGTGTGAGTCACACCGCCTGTCCGCGAAAGCAGCGGGGCCGGGCCGCCCCGTGGACGGCCCGGCCCCGTACGCCGGTCGGCGAAGGCTTCAGCGGCGCGCCACGCCCTCCGCGCGGGCGGCGGCGGCCACGGCCGCGGTGACGGCCGGGGCGACCCGCTCGTCGAACGGCGACGGGATGACCTTGTCCGCGCTCAGCTCGTCGGCCACGACCGAGGCCAGCGCCTCGGCGGCGGCGAGCTTCATGCCCTCGGTGATCCGGGAGGCCCGGACCTGGAGGGCACCGGCGAAGATGCCGGGGAACGCGAGCACGTTGTTGATCTGGTTCGGGAAGTCGCTGCGCCCGGTGGCGACCACGGCCGCGTACTGGTGCGCGACCTCGGGGTGGATCTCCGGGTTGGGGTTGGCCATCGCGAAGATGAAGGCGCCGGGCGCCATCTTCGCCACCGCCTCCTCCGGCACCGTGCCGCCGCTGACGCCGATGAAGACGTCGGCGCCGTCCAGCGCGGCCTCCAGCGAACCGGTGAGCCCGGCCTTGTTGGTGAAGCCGGCCAGCTCGCGCTTGACCTCGGTGAGGTCTTCGCGGTCGGCGGAGACGACGCCCTTGCGGTCGCAGACCGCGACGTCTCCGATGCCCGCCTCGGTGAGGATCCGGGCGATGGCCACACCGGCGGCGCCCGCGCCGGAGATGACGGCGCGCAGCTGGCCGAGGGCGCGGTCGGTCAGCTTGGCCGCGTTGCGCAGCGCGGCCAGCGTGACGACGGCCGTGCCGTGCTGGTCGTCATGGAAGATCGGGATGTCGACGCGCTCCTGGAGCTTGCGCTCGATCTCGAAGCAGCGGGGCGCGGAGATGTCCTCCAGATTGACGCCGCCGAACGAGGGCGCGAGCCGGACCACGGTCTCGACGATCTCGTCCACGTCGCGGCAGTCGAGCGCGATGGGCACCGCGTCCACGCCGCCGAACTGCTTGAAGAGGATCGCCTTGCCCTCCATCACCGGCAGCGACGCCTCCGGACCGATGTCGCCGAGCCCGAGCACCGCGCTGCCGTCCGTCACCACGGCCACGACCTGGGACTTCCAGGTGTAGTCATGGACGAGTTCGGGCTGCTCGGCGATCGCGCTGCAGACCTTCGCGACGCCCGGCGTGTAGGCGAGGGACAGATCGTCCCGGTCGCGCACGGGCACGGTCGCCTGGACGGCCATCTTGCCGCCGCGGTGCAGCGCGAACGCGGGGTCGAAGGGCTCTCCGTCGGTCACTCCGTCGGCTCCTTCGCCGCTGTCGCCTGCCTTGTCGCTGCGAGGATTCACCATCTCCGCTGCCACTTTTAGACCCCTTTGTCGTTTTTCTGTCGAGGGTAACCGCCCCAGGTTGGGAGCGGGCGGGCACCGCGTCCGGTGCCGCGGAACAGACATCTGCCACGCGGAGTCAGATACGGACGCCGGACGCGTCGCACTCGCGCCCTGAGCCCCGGATGAGGGGTGTAGCCGTCTTTTCTACCGGAAGCGGATGCCCAGAACGAACGGGTTCCGCTGCATTGGTGTTCGGAAACTTCTCATAACCGTCGGAAGCGGTCGAAGCAGCCTCGAATGTGCAGGCCGCCGTCACACGTCGTTCGCCGCATGATCACAATTTCGTACCGCTCCCCGCACCTGGGCTGTACAGCCCGGTGTCCGTTTCCTGTGCACCACGGGGATCGCCCGTTATCCGATTTTGACATGGATCGCCGCCCGGGCGGGCCCGTCCAGATGGCAAGATGCCCCAATCACACGAGAGCGCGACATCCACACGAGTGTTCCCGCCCCTCGGATACCCCCTCACCCTGCCGGAGGAACCAGCATGACCGCCAGCTTCACGCGCCGTCGGGTCACCACGACGTCCCGGACGGCCGCTGTCGGCGCCGTCATGGCCATGGGCGCCCTGCTGCTGACGGGCTGTGGCGACCAGACCGACAAGGCGAACACGGGAAGCTCCGGCAACGCCTCCGAGAAGGGGCCGCTCTTCAGCAAGCTGCCGAAGAAGATCCAGGACGCCGGCGTGGTCAAGGTCGGCTCCGACATGAACTACCCGCCGGTCGAGTTCAAGAAGAACGGCAAGCCCATGGGGATCGACCCGGACCTGGCGGACGCCCTCGGCAAGGTCCTCGGCGTCAAGTTCGAGTTCAACAACGCCACGTTCGACACCCTGCTGTCCGGTCTGCGCTCGCAGCGCTACGACATCGCCATGTCGGCCATGACCGACAACAAGGGCCGCCAGGACGGCGTGGACCCCGACACCGGCAAGAAGGCGGGCGAGGGCGTCGACTTCGTCGACTACTTCACCGCCGGTGTCTCGATCTACACCAAGAAGGGCGCCGACCAGGGGATCAAGACCTGGGACGACCTCTGCGGCAAGAAGATCGTCGTGCAGCGCGGCACCGTCTCGCACGACCTGGCCAAGGCCGAGTCGAAGAAGTGCGAGACCAAGGGCAAGAAGAAGATCGGCGTCGAGGCGTTCGGCAATGACACCGAGGCCCAGACCCGGCTGCGCGGCGGGGGTGCCACGGCGGGCTCCAGCGACTTCCCGGTGGCCGCGTACGCGGTGAAGACGTCCGGCGGCGGCAAGGACTTCGAGCTGGTCGGCGAGCAGGTGGACGCCGCTCCGTACGGCATCGCCGTCTCCAAGGACAACACCGAGCTGCGCGACGCCCTCCAGCAGGCGCTCGCCCTCATCATCGCGAACGGCGACTACGACAAGATCATCGCGAAGTGGGGCGTGAAGGACGGCGCGGTCACCAAGGCCATCGTCAACGGCGGCAAGT
This sequence comes from Streptomyces sp. NPDC040405, assembly GCF_055595765.1. Classification (NCBI taxonomy): domain Bacteria; kingdom Bacillati; phylum Actinomycetota; class Actinomycetes; order Kitasatosporales; family Streptomycetaceae; genus Streptomyces; species Streptomyces sp. NPDC040405. Next base: position 989,617 of record NZ_JBVIVI010000002.1, on the reverse strand, counting down.
GACCCCCGGCCGACCCTGAAGCTCGCGCGCTCGCGCTGAAAGGCACTCACCCGTGACAACAAAGATCGACAAGACGGGGCCCGTCGGCACCCCGTCTCCCGCGCCGGAGAACATCAAGGCCATCCCGGTGCGGCACTACGGCCGCTGGATCTCCGCGGTCGTCGCCATCGCCCTGCTGGCGATGCTCGTCTTCGCCTTCGCCGAAGGCGATGTGAACTGGGCCGCCATCCCGGACTACTTCTTCGACGGCGAAGTCCTCAAGGGCGTCCGCAACACCATCTGGATCACCATCCTCTCGATGGTCCTCGGCGTGGCCCTCGGCATCGTCCTGGCCGTGATGCGGCTGTCGAAGAACCCGGTGACGTCCTCCATCGCCTGGGGCTACATCTGGTTCTTCCGCGGCACCCCGGTGTATGTGCAGCTGCTGGTGTGGTTCAACCTGGGGCTGGTCTTCCACTACATCAACATCATGCCGATCTACAAGGACGAGTGGTCGGACTTCATGACCCCGTTCCTGGCCGCCCTGCTGGGCCTCGGGCTGAACGAGGCCGCGTACATGGCGGAGATCTGCCGGGCGGGCATCCAGTCGGTCGACGAGGGCCAGACCGAGGCCGCCCAGGCGCTGGGCATGAGCCACACCAAGACCCTGCGCCGGGTCGTCCTGCCGCAGGCCATGCGGGTGATCGTGCCGCCGACCGGCAACGAGTTCATCAACATGCTCAAGACCACCTCGCTGGTGATCGCGGTCCAGTACTGGGACCTGCTGCAGGCCACCTCGGAGGTCGGCCAGAACTCCGGTGCCACCGCGGAGATGCTCTTCCTCGCCGCCGCCTGGTACCTGATCCTCACCTCGGTGCTCAGCGTGGGCCAGTACTACCTGGAGCGGTACTACGCGCGCGGCACCACCCGGAACCTGCCCACCACGCCGCTGCAGCGCATCCGGGTCAACCTGCTGTCCGGCTCCAACCGCCAGGGGATGTGAGCGTATGAACGCCATGGTGAAGGCCGAGGGCGTCCACAAGTCCTTCGGCGCGGTACAGGTCCTCAAGGGCATCGACCTGGAGGTCGCCCCCCGCGAGGTGTTCTGTCTGATCGGCCCGTCCGGCTCCGGGAAGTCCACCTTCCTGCGCTGCATCAACCACCTGGAGAAGATCAACTCCGGGCGGCTGTACGTGGACGGCGACCTGGTCGGCTACCGGCAGAAGGGCGACAAGCTCTTCGAGCTGAAGGACCGCGAGGTCGCCGCGAAGCGCCGCGACATCGGCATGGTCTTCCAGCGCTTCAACCTCTTCCCGCACATGACCGCGCTGGAGAACGTGATCGAGGCGCCGGTGCAGGTCAAGCGGGAGACCAAGGCGGTCGCCCGGGAGCGCGCGCTGAAGCTGCTGGACCGGGTCGGCCTGGCCGACAAGGCGGGCAACTACCCCTCGCAGCTCTCCGGCGGCCAGCAGCAGCGGGTCGCCATCGCGCGGGCGCTGGCCATGGAGCCGAAGCTGATGCTCTTCGACGAGCCGACCTCGGCGCTCGACCCGGAGCTGGTCGGCGACGTCCTCGATGTGATGCGCGGGCTCGCGGAGGACGGCATGACGATGATCGTCGTCACGCATGAGATGGGCTTCGCCCGCGAGGTCGGGGACTCCGTCGTCTTCATGGACGACGGAGTGGTCGTGGAGTCCGGACTTCCGCGCGAGGTGCTGACGAACCCGCAGCACGAGCGGACGAAGTCGTTCCTGTCGAAGGTGCTGTAGAGAAGCGATCACGAGGGCGGTACGGGGCTCCAGGGCCCCGTACCGCCCTCGCGCAGTGATGCGAGCACGCGAGCTACATGAGCTACGTGAGCTACTTGAGCCCGAGCACCATCGCGTCCGACACCGAGCACCACACGGGCCGCGCCTCGGCGAACCCCGCCTCGCGCAGCGCGTCCGCGTGCCAGCCCGCGGACTGCACCTCGCCGTCCGCGTGGTCGCCGTCCGCCGGATTGCCGAAGATCGTGAACCGCTCGGCGACGGGCTCCGCCAGCACCGGGTCCGCCGCGGCGGCGCCCCACCAGTCCACCCAGTCCTGGGCGCCCTCGGCCTTGGCCCGGGCCTGCCGCTCCTTGCGGTACGTGCGGTCGGCGTCGTTGAGCCGGGGCGTGTCCGGGTCCGGCATGTGGTCGGCGTTCAGGAACACCCCGCCGTCCCGCACCACGCCCGCCACCTGGCCGTACAGCGCCCGGAGTTCATCGGAGCCCAGCCAGTGGAGGGCCGTCGCGGTGAGCACGGCGTCGTATGTGGGGTGCGGCAGCCGCCCCGTCCACCCCGGGTCGCGCAGGTCCACGCTGACGAAGGTGATGCGGCCGTCCCCCGCGAAATACCCGCGCGCGATGGCCAGCAGCGCGGGGTCCAGATCGACGCCGGTGCTGGTGGCGCCGGGGAAGCGGCGCAGCGCCCGATCCGAGATACTGCCCGTGCCGCACGCGAGGTCGAGGATTCTCGGCTCCGGTCCGACCAGCGCCTCGACCGCGTCGAGCATCGCCCGGAACCGCTCCTCACGATCGGGGAGGTACCACTCCTGCTGCCGGTCCCAGCTCCGTTGCCACGCCTGCCAGTCCGCCGCGGCGAGGGTGTCCGTCATCGCGCTCCTCCATGCCGTAGTCCGTAATACCCTGGCACCTATAGCACCCATTACCTGACCTGACGGAACCGACCCTAGACCGCCCCCGTAAGGACCACAAGTGGAACTGGCTTATTACTCGGACCTCGCCGTGCGTCTGGTCAACAGCGAGGAGCCCGCACGTGGCACCGACGCGCTCACCTCGGTCGACGCCGTCCGCACCCTCTTCGGCGAGAGCCAGCAGTCGGCCAGGCGCGCGACGGACGCCGACGTCACACGGCTGCGGTCGGTCCGGGCCCGGCTGCGCGCGGTCTTCGAGGCGGCGGCGGACCGGGACGAGGTGCTGGCGGTGGATCTGCTCAACGCGCTGCTCATCGAGTTCCCGGTGAGCCCGCAGATCTCCGGCCACGAGCTACGGGACGCGGACGGCCGCCCCGACTGGCACATGCACATCGCCGACTACGCCGCCAACGCCAGCTCCGGTTTCGCCGCGACCGCCTCCATGGGGCTCGCCTTCCACCTCACCGAACTGGGCGCGGACCGGCTCGGCATCTGCGAGGCGCCGCCCTGTCGCAACGCCTATCTCGATACGTCGACAAATCGCTCCCGACGCTACTGCTCCGACCGCTGCGCCACCCGCGCCAACGTCGCCGCCTATCGCGCCCGTAAGCGCCTCGACGCGGGCCGCACCGCCGACAGCGCCCACGACAGCAGCCCCGCCATCGACCGCTGACCCCGCGCCCCGGACCGCCCCGGCATGGGCCGCACCCGCAACCACGCCCGGGCCACCACCAGCTCGTCCGGTACGACGCCGAACTCCCGGCTGTCGTTCTCCACGTCCGGGTTGTCCCCCTTCACCCACCAGCCGCCCTCGCGCCGCTCCACCGCGCGCTTGACGATGAGCAGGTCCTGCCGGAACGGATGCCGGAGCACCACCACGTCCCCCGGCCGCACGGACACCCCGTAGCGCACCACCAACTGGTCACCCGGGTAGAGCGACGGCTGCATCGACGGGTTGTACACCTCGGCCAGCCCCATCCGCAGCAGCCCATGCTGCTCGCGGTCCCGCTCCTGCCCGCGATCGTGCAGCTGCTCCTGCATCACGGCACCTCCGGTCCATACGCCGTCATCCGCCCCACCATCCCAGGTCACACGCCCAGGCCGCCCGGAATGTCACCGGACTTTTGACCTAGGCCCCCCAGCCCGCCCGAGAAAAGCCTTCCCACACGGAGTAATCTCGCACCTGAGAAGACGATCACGAATGGAAGGACAGCTCTATGCTCTCCCGCCTGTTCGCCCCCAAGGTTCAGGTCAGCGCGCACTGCGACCTGCCGTGCGGCGTGTACGACCCGGCCCAGGCCCGCATCGAAGCCGAGTCCGTCAAGGCCGTCCAGGAGAAGTTCCAGGCCAACGAGGACCCGCACTTCCGTGCCCGCGCCACTGTCATCAAGGAAGAGCGCGCGGAGCTGGCGAAGCACCACGTCTCGGTGCTGTGGAGCGACTACTTCAAGCCCCCGCACTTCGAGAAGTACCCGGAGCTGCACCAGCTGGTGAACGAGACCCTGAAGGCGCTCAGCGCCGCCAAGGGGTCGACCGACCCGGCCACGGGCCAGAAGGCTCTGGACTACATCGCCCAGATCGACAAGATCTTCTGGGAGACCAAGAAGGCCTGACCCGGCCCTGGGGCCCTTGAGGCCCTCTGCCCGCACCCGGCACGCCACCGCGGCCGGGTGCGGTCTTCGTTTGACGGCCATACTGGACACGTGGACGAAGCGGGCGCGGCGCGGGTCACCGTCGGCGGCGATGCCACGGTGACCGGCTGGAACGACGGTGCCCGGCGGCTGCTGGGATACCCGCCGTCGGAAGTGGTGGGGCGGCCCGCCACGGCGCTGCTGGCCGAGCCGGTCGAGGGCGTGGTGGAGCGGGCCCGGGCGGTACGGGCGAGCCGGCACGGCACGCTGGCGGTGCGCCACCGCGACGGGCGGCGGCTGGAGGTGAGGCTGCTGGCCCACCGCACCGGGGACGGCTGGCTGCTGATCGCCCCGATCCCCGCCGACGACACCGCGGCACCCTCCGATGCGACGCTCCTGACCTGGGCGTACGCCCAGTCGCCCTGCCCCATGGCGATCTACGACACCGATCTGCGGCTGCGCAAGGTGAACGCCGAGATGGCGCGCGTCATCGGGCTGCCCGAGGGGGACCTCCACGGGCTGCGGCTCAAGGACATCGCCGGGACACTGCGCAGCGAGGGTCTTGAAGCGCTGATGCGGCATGTCCTGCGCACCGGCGAACGGCGCCATATGGAGACGTATCCGCGCACCGGCGGCGAGGAGCGGGAGCACGCCTGGTCGGCCCACTTCGCGCCGCTGAAGACCAAGGACGGCCAGGTGCACGGCGTATGCCTGGCGGCGCACGACATCACCGAGCAGTACCGGGCCCGGCAGCGGCTGCTCCTGCTGAGCGAGGCCAGCGTACGAATCGGCAGCACCCTCGACATCACCCGCACCGCGCAGGAGCTCGCCGAGGTGTGCGTACCGCGGCTGGCCGACTTCGTGACCGTCGATCTGCTGGACCGGCTCGACCAGGACGAGGAGCTGCCGACCGGCCCGCTCACCGGCCCGGTCGTGCTGCGCCGCGCCGCCCGGAAGTCGGTCATCGAGGGGTGTCCGGAGGCGGTGATCGCGCCGGGGCAGGTGGACACCTATCCGGAGATCTCGCCGACGGCCGAGTGCCTGGTGGCGGGGCGGCCCATCATCTACGCCGCCGACGATCCCGTCATCACGGCATGGACCGCTCTCAAACCGGCCCGCGGCGCCAAGATCCAGGAATTCGGCATCCATTCGGTCATGTCGGTGCCGATCCGGGCCAGGGGCACGACCCTGGGGGTGGCCATGTTCGTCCGCCACCGCCGCCCCGGGCCGTTCACCCAGGACGATGTGCTGCTGGCCGAGGAGATCACCACGCGGGCCGCGGTCTGTGTGGACAACGCCCGCCGCTTCACCCGGGAACGCGACACCGCGCTGGCCCTCCAGCGCAGTCTGCTGCCGCAGGCGGTGCTGCGGCCGTCGGCGGTGGAGGTGGCCTCCCGCTATCTGCCCGCCGGGCCGTACACGGCGGCGGGCGGGGACTGGTTCGACGTGATTCCGCTGTCCGGGGCGCGGGTCGCGCTGGTGGTGGGCGATGTGGTCGGCCACGGCATCCAGGCGTCGGCCACCATGGGGCGGCTGCGCACCGCGGTGCGGACGCTCGCCGATGTGGATCTGCCGCCGGACGAACTCCTCACCCGTCTCGACGACCTCGTGATCCATCTGTCCGCGGAGGCCGGGGACGAGGAGACCACCGGGGACGTCGGCGCCACCTGCCTGTACGCGGTCTACGACCCGGTGTCGCACCGCTGCTCCATGGCCGCGGCCGGGCATCCCGCACCGGCCGTGGTCACCCCCGGCGGGCCGGTGGAGTTCCTCACCCTGCCGGTGGGCCCGCCGCTCGGGGTGGGCGGGCTGCCGTTCGAGGCGATGGACCTCGAACTGCCCGAGGACACCGTGCTCGCCCTCTACACCAACGGCCTGCTGGGCGGCTGGGACCGCGACGTGGACGAGGGGCGCGTGCTGCTGGCCGACGCGCTGGCCCACCCCGCCGCCTCGCTGGAGGGCACCTGCGACTCCGTACTGCGCACGCTGCTGCCCGAGCACGGCGTGCTGGACGACGTCGCCCTGCTCCTCGCCCGGACCCACGCCCTGGACGCGGCGCACGTGGCCACCTGGGACGTGCCCGCCGACCCGGCCTGTGTCGCCCGCTCCCGCCGGGACGTCACCGAGCGGCTGACCGACTGGGGTCTCGACGAGGCCGTGTTCACCACCGAACTGGTCGTCAGCGAGCTGGTCACCAACGCCATCCGGCACGCAATTCCGCCCATCCAGCTGCGCCTGATCCACGACCACTCGCTGATCTGCGAGGTGTCCGACGCCAGCAACACCGCCCCGCATCTGCGCCGCGCCCGCACCTTCGACGAGGGCGGCCGCGGGCTGCTGCTGGTCGCCCAGCTCAGCCGCCGCTGGGGCAGCCGCCAGACCGCGGACGGAAAGACGATCTGGGCGGAGCAGCCGCTGCCGGGCGCGCCGCCCGACCTCGGCTGACCGGCAGGGGGTCAGAAGCGCCACCGCGTCTGGCTGTACTCGCCCTTGCGGAAGCCGAACGCCCGGGCCGGGGCGACCTCGTGGACCAGCGCCTCACCGCCCTCGTGGTGGAAGGCGCCGTCCCGCACCCGGAAGCGCCACTCCTCGCCGTACTTCGCCACGTACGCGTCGGCGACGCGGCGCAGCCGGTCCTCGTCGCGCACCACCGCCGCATCGCCCTCGACCACCAGGTCCAGGCCCTCGTGGAGGGCGCCTTCGCCCGTGGCGAGGGCGCAGTGCGGGTTGCGCGCGAGGTTTCTGGCCTTCTGCTCGTCGGGTCCGGTGCAGAAGTACAGGGCGCCGTCGAGCCAGACCGCGATCAGCGGGGTGACGTGCGGACGGCCGTCGGGGCGCACGGTCGACAGCCAGTACAGCCGCGCGTCCGCCAGCCCCGCGCGCCCCTCGGGCCAGGCGGTGGCGGTGGCGCCGGGGCCGCTGAAGCGGGTGTCCAGTTCGGTGCGCGGCTCGGGGCTCGTGGTCATCGGGGACGCTCCTTGCTGTCGCGGGCTCGGGTAAGGGGGACCGCGCGGCGGGCCGGAACTCATCGGCGCCCGTATGGGAATCTTCACGGGCAGCTCTCACCGGACGAAGGGGGACGCGCGTATGCGTACCGGAGGATTCTCGACCGCACGGCTGGGCCGGATGCACGACGTCATGGCCCGCCACGTCGACCGGGGCGAGGCGCCCGGGCTCATCACGGCGCTCAGCAGGCGCGGTGAGACACATGTCGATGTGATCGGTACGAAAGCGGTCGGCTCCGAGGACCCGATGCGCCGGGACACCCTCTTCCGGATCGCCTCGATGACGAAGCCGGTCGTCGCGGTCGCGACGATGATCCTCGTCGAGGAGTGTGTGCTGCGGCTGGACGACCCGGTGGACCGGCTGCTGCCCGAGCTGGCGGACCGGCGGGTGCTCAGCAGGATCGACGCGCCGCTGGAGGACACCGTTCCGGCGATCCGCCCGATCACCGTGCGCGATCTGCTGACCTTCCGGCTGGGCCTCGGCATGCTCGCGGGCCCCGGGGAGGACACGTATCCGGTGGCGCGCGCCGTACAGGAGCTGGGGGTCGGGGTGGGGATGCCGGACCCCGCCGCGGTGCCGGAGCCCGATGAGTGGATGCGGCGCCTGGGCACGCTGCCGCTGATGCACCAGCCGGGCGAGAAGTGGATGTATCACACCGGCTCCCAGGTGCTGGGGGTGCTCATCGCGCGGGCCACCGGCCGCCCGCTGGAGGAGTTCCTGCGCGAGCGGATCTTCGAGCCGCTGGGCATGGCGGACACCGGCTTCCACGTACCGCCGGAGAAGCTCGGCCGACTGGCCACTTCGTACCTCGCCGACCCCGAGTCGGGGAAGCTCGAACGGTACGACGGGGTCGAGGACAGCCGATGGGCCGTCCCGCCCGCGTTCCCGGACGGCGGCGGGGGCCTGGTCTCCACGGTGGACGACTTTCTGGCGTTCGGCCGGATGATGCTGGACCGGGGGCGGTACGGCGAGGGCGAGCGCGTCCTGTCCCGGCCGTCCGTGGAGCTGATGACGACCGATCAGCTCACCCCCGCGCAGAAGGCGGTGTCCGGCCTGGTCCCCGGGGCGTGGTCCCACCTGGGCTGGGGGTTCGGGGTTTCGGTGGTCACCGGGCGGGACGGCGTCGCGGCGGTGCCGGGGCGGTTCGGCTGGGACGGCGGGTTCGGCACCTCATGGGCCTCGGATCCCGCGGAGGAGATGGTGTCGGTCCTGCTGACCCAGCGCGCGCAGTTCCCGCTGTTCTCCCCGTTGTACCTCGACTTCTGGACGCTGGCCTACCAGGCGATCGACGACTGAGGCGGCGACGCCTCGACGCCGCGAGCGCTACGCGCCGTCCGACGGGCCCGCGAGGCCGATCCCGGCCAGCGGGACCGTCGTACCGGCGTCGCGGATCCGCACCAGGGGGCTGTCGTTCCGCAGCAGCCACTGGCGGTAGGTGTCGCTCCCCCAGGCGATCTCCAGGTACGCGGTCTCCAGCTCGGCGAAGAGCGCGTCGACGTCGGCGGAGACGGCCGGGGTCGCCGCGTCCGGCACGCGCGAGGCCAGAAACAGCCCGACCCCCAGCGGATCCCCGTGCAGCGGCCGCACCGCCATGCCCGAGCGCGACCGGGCCGTGGGCTGGCACGGGGCGACCACCTCCCCGGAGGCGACCAAGTCGGCCGCGGTCAGATAGTCCCCGTACACCACCCGGGGATTCAGCCCGGCGGCGGTGAGGACGCGGCGCAGCCCGGCACCTTCACCGTCCCCCGCGGGGTCGACCATCCACTGGTCCCCGGCGAGGTCCGTGAGCCGTACGACCGGCGCGGCGGCGGCCGGATGCGTCTCGGCGAGGGCCACGAACTGCGGCTCGCGGGCCAGCAGTACGCGGCGCCGCACGCCCTCGGGGACCCGCAGCGGGGCGCCCTCGACCTCATGGACGAACGCGGCGTCGAGCTGGTCCGCGGCGACCATCTCCAGCAGGGCGTTCGCGGACACGTCGATGTGGATGGTGGTGTCGGTGTCCGGGAAGCGGGCCCGGAGCCTGCGCAGCCATCCGACCACGGCCCTGCTGCCGGTGCTGCCGATGCGCAAGGCTTCGCCCGCGGCCTGCCCCACCTCCGACCGGACCTCGCTGACCAGGTCGTTCATCTCGGCCACTATGGGCCGGGCCCGGTTCAGCAGGACTCGCCCCAGCGGGGTGGGACGGCTGCCGGTGACCTCCCGCGAGAACAACCGGCCGCCGACGGTGTTCTCTATGCGCCGGAGCTGTGTCGTCAAAGAGGGCTGGGTCATGCCCAGCTGCCGCGCCGCCTTCCGTAGGCTGCCGGTGTCGGCGATGGCGCACAGCGCACGAAGGTGCCTCACCTCGAGCTCCACGGCGGGAGCATAACGGCGCTCTCGCGCGTCACACCAGACACTGATACCGCACCAATTCCCCTTTCTGCGGGGCGAGTCGGGTTTCGCGGGGCGAGCCGACGGCGCCGACGGGGGATCGGCCCGGCCGGTGGTGGGATATGCCCTGGGCCTATCGCCGGTTGGCATCTCCGCGCCACGCCGGATCTCCTCAAGACTCTGCGGCACCAAGAGTTCATCCAGGGCTCCGCCCGCCGCACCCCACACGGCGGCCGGGGCCCGAGGACGATGAGGAGCCCCCCACGTGACACTTCCCAAGCTGGCGCTGTCCGCGACCCTCGGCCTCGGTCTGGCGGCGAGCCTCGCCGCCGTGCCCGCGTCGGCGGCCACGCCCGAACACCACACCGCGACGACCACCGCGTCCGCCGGGTACGTCCCCGGTGCCGAGGACAAGGCCGACACCGACGCCTTCATCAAGGCCGTGATGAAGTCGGCGCTGGCCAAGCGGGCGAAGGCGCCCAGCCTGACCGCCGCGGTCACCGTCACCTACAGCGCCAGCTCGGCGCCGACCTTCAAGTCGGTCATAGCGCGCAGCACCCAGATATGGAACGCGGCGGTGACCAACGTGAAGCTGCGGGAGGGCAGCAGCCCCGACTTCACCTACCGCGAGGGCAACGACTCCAGAGGGTCGTACGCGAGCACCGACGGCCACGGCAGCGGCTACGTGTTCCTGGACTACAAGCAGAACCAGCAGTACGACTCCACGCGGGTCACCGCGCACGAGACCGGCCATGTGCTCGGTCTGCCGGACCACTACACGGGCCCGTGCAGCGAGCTGATGTCCGGCGGCGGCCCGGGGACGTCCTGCACGAACTCGAAGCCCAACCAGGCCGAGGTCAACCGCGTGAACCAGCTGTGGGCCAACGGCCTGGCCGCCCTGCAGAAGAAGGAGCTGGCCAAGACCCACTGAGCACCCGCGCCACCGATGCGCCCCTGAGTCACTGAGCTACTGAGTCACTGAGCCACTGAATCAGGGCACGCCGCCCGCACCCGGTCCCTCGACGCCGGTGCGGGCGGCCGGTGTTTTCCGAAGGACCTGCGCGCGGAGCGCTCCCGCCCGTGTGCGGAGGTACCGTGTATTCATTGAGGTTCCGCGCATTTCGGCCGGAATTCCTCCAGGCCGGGGCCCGGCCCCAGGGAGTGAACACCATGGAGACCCTCGTCACCGTGGCCGTGATCCTGGCGATGATCGCCGTGGGTGTGCTGCTGATCCACCGGGTCAACGCCCAGACCGGCAACAAGATCGCGCCCGATCGCCACAGCGATGTCCCGGCCCACCACCGCCACCACTCCCACCGCCGCGGCTGGGGCCGCGGGCGGTCGCACCGGGGCCACGGGGTGGCGCCGCCGCGGGTCTGAGGTACCGAGGGTCCGGCGTACCGCGCGTCCGACGCGTCACTCCTCGCCGACCGCCTCCTCCAGCGTGGCCACCGGGCCGAGCTCGTCGAGCAGCCCGCCCACCCGCAGGGTGCGCAGGATCAGGGGGTCGCCGCACACCAGCCGCAGCCGCCCGCCGCGCTCGGCGACGCGCCGATGGGCACGGCACAGCAGCCCCAGACCGGAGCAGTCGAAGAACGTCGTCGGCGTCAGGTCGACGACGACCCGGGGCGCCCGGGCCCCCGTGGCGGCGTCCAGCGCCGGGCCGACGTCCGCCAGCCCGGCGATGTCGATCTCGCCGTGCAGCGCCACGACGGTGTATCCGCCGACCAGGGACGTACGGGCGTACGGGGCCGGGACCGGGCGGTCCGGCAGGCGGCATAAGTCACCGGCGGCCGCGTCGGAACCCGGCGCGGCGTCCGGCGTCGCGTGCGACGACCCCTGCGGCATGGATGCGCCACGGGGAGCGCCTTGCTGCGACATCACGAATTCCCCTCGGAACGGCACACTGCCCCCTTTTCACCGTCCTCGGACTCCCGGAAGCGGGCAGAGTGGAGCATAGGGTGCGGTTCCGCCGGGCCCTGGGTGACGTGCAGGCGAGCGTAAGGGGGTGACCGCCGGTTACAGAGAGAGGGACGCGGCATTCCCCGAGCGAAAAACCCCCGTTCGAGTGAAATTCGTTTCTTCCTATTGACGCCTGATCAGATGCGCGACGGCACGCATCCGCCGCCGTGTCCGCGTCTCAGGCGAGAGCGTCGCCGCTCCCGCCCGCCGCCGCGTTCCCCGCGCCCGCGACCGCCGGTGTCAGATCCTCCAGCACCTCGAAGGCGTCCTCCAGCCGGACCATCCGCAGCAGTCGCAGGAACCGCGAATCGACGATGACGAGCCGCAGCCGGCCCTCCCGTTCCAGCACACGGTTGCGCAGCCGGCACAGTAACGACACCCCGGCGCAGTCCAGAAAAGTGACCCGCCGCAGATCCAGCACCAGATCCGGACATCCCGTACGGGCCAGGGAATCGAGCCGTGCGGAGATCCGTCCCGCGGCGAAGATGTCCAGCTCTCCCGCGACCTCGGCAACCGTGACACCGCCCAGCACACGCACACGGACACCGAAGGCGGGCCGATCATCGAACATGCAAGCCTCCTCGGCAGGGTGGAGGCGCGCGACACCGGAGCCCTGGGGATGACACGACGTCCGGGCGGGGTGCGTGCACCGCCGAGGTCCAGGCCGGCCCTTCAGTACATGACATACCCATCTACCGGCTGACCAGTCAAAGAACGGCACGGCACGTGTCGTTGGCCTATTTCCGGCACGGGAGGCTCACTCCGCGCCAATCGTTACTCATCAGTAAACGCAGCGGTCTTCTCATGTCCACCGTCGAACGTGAACATGCCACCCGGGCAAACACTTCGACACGACGACGAGGGACGGAACCCATGACTGCAGCACGCGTGCGATCACGACGGCTCGGCGTGACGGCGGTGGCCTTCAGCCTCGCCATCGGCCTTGGCGGCACGGCCACCGCCGCGGCCACATCGGCCGCCACGTCGAGCGCCACCGGCACCACCGCCACCACCACCGCCGCGAAGGTCGACTACGAGACCTGGAAGCGCGACGTGAAGGCCGTCATCGACCAGGCCCGGCCCTACATCGAGCAGCGCACCCAGAACCCCGGGGGCCAGAAGCAGGCCATCGTCTTCGACATCGACAACACCACGCTGGAGTCGGACTTCAAGTTCAGCTACCCGGCGCCTGCCGTGGAGCCGGCCCTCCAGCTCGCGAAGTACGCGCACACCCGCGGCGTGGACCTCTTCTTCGTCACCGCGCGCCCGGACATCCTGACCCTGCCCACCCGTTACAACCTGGAGTCGGTGGGCTACCCGGTGGCCGGGCTGTACGTGCGCAGCCTCCCCGACCTCTTCGACGAGGTCGGCGCGTACAAGACGGCCAAGCGCGCGGAGATCGAGAAGAAGGGCTACACGATCATCGCCAACATCGGCAACAGCCCCACCGACCTGGTCGGCGGCCACGCCGAGAAGACCTTCAAGCTCCCGGACTACGACGGCCAGCTGTCCTGACCGTACGGCCATGAGCGCGCGGTGGCGGACCTCGCCGGAAGGCCCCCGGACAGGCCCCGGAAGGCCGCCACCGACGCCTGGGAAGGCCGAAAGCTCCAGATCTCGGGCCCGAACGTTGGCAGGTGCCCGCGCACCGGACGAGCCCGTCTCCCCCAAGACTGGAGTGATGACCGGTTCACGCGTACGGGCGCTCGGCCACTACCAGCCCGCGAAGGTGCTCACCAACGACGACCTCGCCGCCATGGTCGACACCAGCGACGAGTGGATCCGCGCCCGGGTCGGGATCCGCACCCGCCATGTGGCACGCCCCGACGAGACGGTGGACGAGATGGCCGCGGCGGCCGCCGCCAAGGCCCTCGCCCACAGCGGCCTCGCCGCCACCGACATCGACATGGTGCTGGTCGCCACGTCCACCGCCATCGACCGCAGCCCCAACATGGCCGCCCGCGTCGCCGCCCGGCTGGGCCTGACCTGCCCCGCCGCCATGGACATCAACGTGGTGTGCGCCGGATTCACCCACGCCCTGGCCACCGCCGACCACGCGATACGGGCGGGCTCGGCCACCGCGGCGCTGGTCATCGGCGCGGACAAGTTCACCGAGGCCGCCGACTGGACCGACCGCTCCTCCTGCGTCCTGCTGGGCGACGGTGCGGGCGCGGCCGTGGTGACGGCGGCCGAGGAGCCGGGCATCGGGCCGGTGGTGTGGGGTTCGGTGCCCGAGATGGGCAACGCCGTCCGTATCGAGGGCACCCCGCCGCGCTTCGCGCAGGAGGGCCAGTCCGTGTACCGCTGGGCCACCACCCAACTGCCGCCCATAGCCCGCGAGGTGTGCGCCCGGGCCGGGATCGAACCGGTGGACCTGGCCGGGGTCGTGCTCCACCAGGCCAACCTGCGGATCATCGAACCGGTCGCCCGCAAGCTCGGCGCGGTCAACGCGGTGATCGCGCGGGACGTCGTGGACTCCGGGAACACCTCGGCGGCCAGCATCCCGCTCGCCCTGTCCAAGCTGGTCGAACGCGGCGAGATCGCGTCCGGCAGCCCGGTGCTGCTGTTCGGCTTCGGCGGCAACCTGAGCTACGGCGGCCAGGTCATCCGCTGCCCCTGACGCCCTCCCGCGACCCTCACCCTCCGGCGTCCGATTCGTTCAAGACCGGCGGGTCGGGGGCTGCCTACGCTGCCCGCATGACACCACGATTCGACGCGATCGGCATGGCCGTCGCGGACATGGCCGCCTCCCTCGCCTTCTACCGCATGCTCGGCCTGGACATCCCCGCCGAGGCCGACGCCCAGCCGCACGCCGAGGCCGTGCTGCCGGGCGGCGTACGGCTGATGTGGGACCGGGCCGAGACCCCGCCGCCCGGCGGGCCGGGACGGATGGCACCGGCCTTCCTGTGCGACAGCCCGGCGGAGGTGGACGCCCTGTACGCGAAGCTCACGGGAGCGGGCGTACGGGGCGCCAAGGAGCCCTGGGACGCCTTCTGGGGGCAGCGCTACGCGACCGTCCTGGACCCGGACGGCAACACCGTCGACCTGTTCGCACCGCTGCCCGGCTGACGGCCTCGCGGGGGCAGGGCCGGGGCACCGCCGCGGGACCCGCCCCGGGAAACTGCGGTGGCACACCGCCACGGCTACCCCAGCAGCCCGCCCAGCGGTACGCCCGCCAGCCCCCGCACCTCCCGCGCCAGATGCGCCTGGTCCGCGTACCCGGCCACCGCCGCCACCTCCGCGAACGGCACCCCGCCGCGCGCCAGCTCCAGCGCCCGGTTCAGCCGCAGCACCCGCCCCAGCGTCTTGGGCCCGTACCCGAAGGCCGCCAGCGACCTGCGGTGCAGCTGCCGGGCGCCCAGCCCCGCTACCCGGGCCACCTCCGCCACGCTCCGCCCGCCCGAGAGCCCCGCCACGACCACGCCCACCACCGGATCCGCGGGCTCCGCCTCCCGCAGCCGGTCCAGCGCCACGGCCTCCAGCGCCCGCGCCACCTGCCCGGCCTGCCCGGCCCGCCCGTCGAAGGCCCGCTCCGCCAGGCGGCGCACCTCGGCCTCCGGCCAGAGCGCGGCCAACGGCACCCGCTGATCACGCAGTTCACAGGCGGGTACGCCCAGCACCGCGGGCCCCGTCCCCGGGGCGAAGCGCAGCCCCACCGCGCGCGTCCCCGCGGGCCCGGCGGCCAGCTGGGCGTGCGTATCGGGCCCGGCGACCAGCAGCCTGCCGTCGGCCCAGATCAGGTCCGTACAGCCGTCGGGCAGGACCCGCTGCGGCCCGGCTCCCGCGGTGCGGGTCCACACCACCGCGCCGCCGCCCAGCCGCGACGTCCGCTCCCGGTAGTCGCCCCCGCCGTCGCTCAAGGGACCTCGCGCAGATACATCGCGCCGCAGGAGTGGCAGAAGGGCCCGGAGTCGCCCGTGGCCCACAGGTCCGCCGCCTGCGTCTCGGCGTCCGGGGCCAGCTCACGGCCGCACATCGCGGTCGTGCCGTTGCTCCGGACCATGTGCCAGATCTTGACCGGCGCGCCCGCCACCCGCCCGGAGCTGCCTTCCTCGTACTCCGCGCGCATCTCGTGCTGCATGGCGCCACACCTCCTGCTACCCCTCCATGCTCCCGCCGCCACCGGCCCGGCGCCACCCTGAGGGCCGCCTAGAACACCGACCACTCGGTCACCGTCGTGAAGTGGTCCAGCGCCGCCACCCCGGCCACCGAGTTGCCGCGGGCGTCCAGACCGGGGCTCCATACGCACAGCGTGCACCGCCCCGGGATCACGGCGACGATCCCGCCGCCCACGCCGCTCTTGCCGGGCAGCCCCACGCGGTACGCGAAGTCGCCCGCCGCGTCGTACGTCCCACAGGTGAGCATGACCGCGTTGACCCGCTTCGCCTCGCGCCGCGACAACAGCCGGGAGCCGTCCGCGCGCAGTCCGTGGCGGGCCAGGAAGCCGCCCGCGAGGGCCAGGTCGCGGCAGCTCATCTCGATCGAGCACTGCCAGAAGTAGTGTTCGAGGACGGTCGGTACGGGGTTGTCGAGGTTGCCGTAGCTCGCCATGAAATGCGCGAGGGCGGCGTTGCGGTCGCCGTGGCCGGACTCGGACTCGGCGACGACCGGGTCGAAGGCCAGCCCCGGGTTGCCGCTCTCGGCGCGCAGGAAGTCCAGCATGGTGGTGCTGGCGTCGCCGGTGAGGCTGTGCAGCCGGTCGGTGACGACCAGCGCGCCCGCGTTGATGAACGGATTGCGCGGGATGCCGTTCTCGTGCTCCAGCTGCACCAGGGAGTTGAACGGATTGCCCGAGGGCTCCCGGCCGACGCGGCGCCACAGCTTCTCCCCGTCCTGCGCGAGGACCAGCGCGAGGCCGAACGCCTTGGAGATCGACTGCACGGAGAAGGGCCGCTCCCAGTCGCCGACGCCGGTCACATTGCCGTCGACGTCCGCGAGGGCGATACCGAAGCGGTCCGGGTCGACCGCCGCGAGCGCGGGGATGTACTGGGCCACCTGACCCCGGCCGATATGGGGCGCCACATGGGCCGCGACCTCGTCGAGTACATCCTGGTAGTCCATGGTGCGGTGGTTCTCCTGCGCGTCGTCGAGCGGGTCAGACGCACCATAACGGCCGCTCTCGACCGTCCCTCAGCCAGGACTCGATGACCAAGCGTGTTTATGGGTAAGCATATGGTGATGCAGGCGCGGCGCGACCGGCGTCCGCCGCACGATCAGAACGGAGGCGGTCATGGCCTCACCCATGTCCGCGGGGGACTTCCTGGCGGTGCTGAAGAACGAGGGCCTGCGCGTGGTGCAGGTCGGCGACTGGCGGAACCACAACCGGAACCACAAGGGGCCGTGGGGCGGAGTGCACGGTGTGATGATCCACCACACCGTCACCTCGGGCACCGACCTCACCGTCGAGATCTGCCGCGACGGTGACGAGGAGCTGCCCGGCCCGCTGTGCCACGGCGTGATCGCCAAGGACGGCGGGGTGCATCTCGTCGGCTACGGCCGCGCCAACCACGCGGGGCTCGGCGACGACGACGTGCTGCGCGCCGTGATCGCCGAAAAGGCGCTCCCGCCCGACAACGAGGCCAACACGGACGGCAATCGCGCGTTCTACGGCTTCGAATGCGAGAACCTCGGCGACGGCGAGGACCCGTGGCCCGAGGCCCAACTGGACGCGATCGCCCGGGCAGCGGCGGCGGTCTGCCGCCGTCACGGCTGGACGGAGCGGTCCGTGATCGGCCATCTCGAATGGCAGCCTGGCAAGATCGATCCCCGGGGGTTCACGATGGCCTCGATGCGCGCACGCGTCCATGAGCGGCTGAAGTAGGAGCCCGCCGCGGTGGGCGGGCCCCGGCCGGAGCCGGTCAGGTTCCGCCCTCCGCGGTCTCCTCGCGGTAGGCCGCCGCCTCCTCCAGATCCAGTCGGCGCAGCAGCGTACGGAGCATCTCGTCGTCGATCCGGCGCGCGTCCCGCAGCTTCACGAACACCTCGCGCTCGCTGCTGATCACGTCGCGCGCCAGCCTGCGGTAGGTGTCGTCCGCCGACTCCCCCGTCACCTCGTTGACCGTGCCGAGCCGTTCCCACACCGCGTTGCGGCGCCGCTCCAGCACCTGGCGCAGCCGGTCGGCCAGCGGTGGCGGCAGCGCGTTGCGCTCGTCGGCGAGGAGCGCGTCCAGCCGGTCCTCGGCGGCCCGCGACGCCTGGGCCTGCGCCTGGGCCTCGGCGAGCGTCTCGGCCTGGACGTCGCGCCCCGGCACGCCCAGCGCCCGGATCAGGGCGGGCAGGGTGAGCCCCTGGAGGACCAGGGTCCCGATGACGGTGGTGAAGGCCAGGAAGAGGATCAGGGTGCGGGCCGGGAAGCCGCCTCCGCCGTGCACGGTCTCCGGGATCGAGAAGGCGATGGCCAGCGACACCACTCCGCGCATCCCGGCCCAGCCGACGATCACCGCCGCCCGCCAGTCGGTGCCGGGCTCCCGCTCCCGGATCCGGCGGGAGAGCCCGCGCGGCACGAAGGTCGCCGGGAAGACCCAGACGAACCGTACGGCCACCACGGCCAGGAAGACGGCCACCGCGTACCAGGCCGCCTCGCCCGCCCCGTACTCCCCCAGGCCGCCCACCACGAACCGCAGTTGCAGCCCGATCAGCGCGAACACGGCCGACTCCAGGATGAAGGCGATCATCTTCCACACGGCCGCCTCCTGGAGCCGGGTCGCGAAGTCGACCTGCCAGGACCGGTGCCCGAGGTAGAGCGCGACCACCACGACCGCCAGCACGCCCGACGCCTCGACCTGTTCGGCGGCCGCGTAGGCGGTGTAAGGGATCAGCAGCGACAGGGTGTTCTGCAGCAGCGGATCGCGCAGCCGGGTGCGCAGCCAGTGCAGCGGCACCATGAGGACCAGGCCGACGCCGACGCCGCCCACCGACGCGAGCAGGAACTCCCCGGCGGCATGGGTCCAGGTGGCGCCCTCCCCCACCGCCGCGGCGAGCGCCACCCGGTAGGCGGTGATCGCGGTCGCGTCGTTGACCAGGGACTCGCCCCGCAGGACGGTCGTCAGCCGGGAGGGCAGCCCGACCCGGCGGGCGATGGCGGTGGCCGCCACCGCGTCCGGCGGGGCGATCACCGCGCCCAGCACCAGGGCGGCGGTCAGCGGCAGCCCGGGCACCAGCAGATGGGCGATCCAGCCGACGGCGAGGGTGGCGAACAGCACGTAGCCGAACGACAGCAGCGCCACGGGACGCAGATTGGCGCGCAGGTCCAGATAGGAGCTGTCGAGCGCGGCGGTGTGCAGCAGCGGCGGCAGCACCAGGGGGAGCACGATCTCCGGCTCCAGCGTGTAGTCCGGCACCCCCGGCAGATACGACACCACCAGCCCGGCCGCGACCAGCAGCAGCGGCGGGGGCACCGGGGTGCGCCGGGCCGCGCCCGCGACCGCCGCGCTGCCCGCGACCAGCATCAACAGCGGAGTTACGTCCATGCCCCGGCCCGTCCCGATTCGTCAGCTCGCTAGTCTGGCAATCATGAAGGAGTGCCCGCACGTACCGGCCCTGCCGCGCCCCGAACCGGAGCCGCAGGCCGCCACCTGTCCGGAGTGCCAGGCGCTCGACAGCCATCCGGTGCAGCTGCGGATCTGTCTGGAGTGCGGCTACGTGGGGTGCTGCGATTCATCGACCTATCGACACTCCACCGGGCACTTCGAGGAGACCGGGCACCCGGTGATGCGCAGCTTCGAACCGGGCGAGGACTGGCGCTGGTGCTACGTGGACCTGCTGATTGTCTAGCCGCCTCCGGCATCCCGGGCAGGGCGGACGCGGGTGCCGGGACGTGGTGCGCGGGGGAATCCGCTGCCGTGTTGTCGGTGTGGCGAGCTAGCCTTCACCACATGATCCGAACAGCCGAGCCGTCCGACGTCCCGGCCATCCTCGCCATGATCCGCGAGCTGGCCGAGTACGAGCGGGCACCGCAGGAGGCCAGGGCCACCGAGGAGCAGTTGCGCACGGCGCTCTTCGGCGAGCATCCGGCGGTGTTCGCCCTGATCGCCGAGGAAGTCGGCGAGGGAGCGGCCGAGCCGGTCGGGTTCGCCCTGTGGTTCCGTAACTTCTCCACCTGGACGGGCACCCACGGGGTGTATCTGGAGGATCTGTACGTCACGCCGCGGGCCCGCGGCGGCGGCCACGGCAAGGCGCTGCTGGCCGCGCTGGCACGGATCTGCGTGGAGCGGGGATATGCCCGCTTCGAATGGTCGGTGCTGGACTGGAACGAACCGGCGATCGGCTTCTACGCGTCCCTCGGCGCGGAGCCGATGGACGAATGGACCGTGCGAAGGATGTCGGGAGAGCCGCTGCGGGCGCTGGCCGCCCAGGCGCCGGGCATAGCTTCGACCAGCGGTTCGTTGAGTGAGGCGACATCTCTTTCGAATTGAGACCGCAGACCCCTAGCCACGCTGCGTACTCATATGCTTACTATGAGTGATATCGGGAATGTTCATCTCGGGGGTTCACCCGTGACGGGGGCCGTGCTTCGTCCGGGCGACACCGAGTGGCAGATCGCGATAGCGTCGCAGCCGAACCGCACATCGCGCCGGTCCGTTATCCCTCCACCATAAGGGCATATGGCCGACGCTCCAATCAGCTCAGCTCAAACAGCTTGTGTCACCTTGGAGGTGAGGGTGTCCCAGATCGCAGGCGAGCCCGGGACCCAGGACTTCGTGGAAGTCCGGCTGCCCGCTGCGGGGGCCTATCTGTCGGTGCTGCGTACGGCGACCGCCGGCCTGGCAGCCCGCTTGGACTTCACCCTCGACGAGATCGAGGATCTGCGCATCGCGGTCGACGAGGCCTGCGCGATCCTGCTGCAGCAAGCCGTCCCCGGCAGTGTGCTGAGCTGCGTCTTCCGACTGATCGACGACGCACTGCAGGTGACCGTGGCGGCTCCGACCACCGACGGCCGCGCCCCCGAGCGCGACACCTTCGCCTGGACGGTGCTCTCCGCACTGGCGGGCAAGGTGGATTCGACCGTCGCCGAGGACCGTACGGTCAGCATCAGCCTGTACAAGGAGCGCGGCGCCGGCCCCGGACAGCCGTGACGGAAAAAGGGGGCTCCGTGAGCACTGCATCATCGCGGGGAGTACGCACCCCGGCCATCCCGCACCCGCCGGCCCGACCGCATCCCGCGGACTCGGAGGCGGCAGGAGACCGACCAGAGCGGGCGGACCACATGGATCAGCACGAGCAGGAGCAGGTGCATCAGCAGCACGATCCGCACGACCGGAGCGGCGCGCGGGCGATGTTCATCGAGCTCCGGGGACTCCCCGAGGGCTCCACGGAGCGGGCCGAGCTGCGCAACAACCTCGTGCGAATGCACCTGCCCCTGGTCGAGCACCTGGCCCGGCGCTTCCGCAACCGCGGCGAGCCGCTGGACGACCTGACCCAGGTGGCCACCATCGGACTGATCAAGTCCGTGGACCGGTTCGACCCGGACCGCGGTGTGGAGTTCTCGACCTACGCGACCCCCACGGTCGTCGGCGAGATCAAGCGGCACTTCCGCGACAAGGGCTGGGCGGTGCGGGTGCCGCGTCGGCTCCAGGAGCTGCGGCTCTCGCTGACCACGGCCACCGCCGAGCTGTCCCAGCGGCACGGGCGCGCCCCGACCGTCCATGAGCTGGCCGAGCATCTGGCCATCTCCGAGGAAGAGGTGCTGGAGGGCCTGGAGTCCGCCAACGCGTACAGCACGCTGTCGCTGGACGTACCGGACACGGACGACGAGTCCCCGGCGGTGGCCGACACCCTCGGCGCGGAGGACGAGGCGCTGGAGGGCGTCGAGTACCGCGAATCCCTCAAGCCGCTGCTGGAGGATCTGCCGCCGCGCGAGAAGAAGATCCTGCTGCTGCGCTTCTTCGGGAACATGACGCAGTCGCAGATCGCCCAGGAGGTCGGCATCTCCCAGATGCACGTCTCACGGCTGCTGGCGCGCACCCTCGCCCAGCTGCGGGACAGGCTCCTGGTCGAGGAATAGCGAGCGGTGCCCGGGGCACGCCCCGGGCACGGACTGCCCTCCGGCCTTCGAGGAACGGAGCGCGGGGCAGAGCCCCGAACGGGGTCCAGGGGCGGAGCCCCGGCGGGGTGCGGGGCAGAGCCCCGGCGGGGGTCCGGGGGCTTGCCCCCGGGTTCGGGAAGGGGCGGGGTGGGGGACTACGCGTCGCGCGGGCCGATGCCCAGCGCCTCGGTCGCGGTCGGGTTGATCAGCAGGGCCAGGACGGCGACGGCCGCTACGGCGGTCAGCACCCCGATGGCGATCAGCCCGCCGCCGTTCTGCACCAGCGTCCAGGCCACCGGCAGCGCCATCAGCTGGGTGATCATCGCGGGGCCGCGGCTCCACCGGCGCCGCAGCCACAGCCCGCGGGCCGCCAGCAGCGGCAGCAGGGCCAGGGCGAGCACGGTGATCCCGAGCGTCTCCGCCTGCTGCGGGCTCTCCGGGTTCCCGGCAAGGCCCATGATCAGGACGTAGATCCCGAACCCCACGAGCACCAGGCCCTCGACGGCGGCGAGCGCCGCGGCCACGGTCAGCCGGACCGGCCGGGGCCCCTCGGGCGCCGCGTCGGCGGTCTCGGCGGCGGGAGCGGCCTTCGTGGCGGGCTTGGCGGCCTTCGTGGCCCCGGCCGCCGGAGCGGCGGTCCTGGCGGTCTTGGCGGGGGCGGGCTTCTTCCTGCTCACGCCAGCAGCCTAGGGCATGTCCCGGCCGCCGCCCCGGCCCGGCGGGCGCCCCCGGGATTCGGGGAGTGCCCCGGCGGGTCGGTAGGCTGGCGCTCATGCGCGCACTCCTCGTGGTCAATCCGGCAGCAACCACCACCAGTGCCCGCACTCGTGACGTCCTGATCCACGCGCTCGCCAGCGATCTGAAGCTGGACGTGGCGACCACGGAGTACCGGGGGCACGCCCGCGATCTGGCCCGCCGCGCGGTCGACGGCGGCACTCATGAGCTGGTCGTGGCGCTGGGCGGCGACGGCACCGTCAACGAGGTCGTCAACGGACTGCTGCACAATGGCCCCGCTCCGGGCGAGTTGCCCCGCCTCGCGGTGGTCCCCGGCGGCTCCACCAATGTGTTCGCCCGCGCCCTCGGCCTGCCCAACGACCCCGTCGAGGCGACCGGCGCCCTGCTGGACGCGCTGCGGGACGGCACCGAGCGCACCGTGGGCCTCGGGCTCGCGGGCGGCACCCCCGGCACCGCGGACGAGTCGGTGCCCGCCCGGTGGTTCACCTTCTGCGCGGGCTTCGGCTTCGACGCGAGCGTGATCGGCCGGGTCGAGCAGCAGCGCGAGCGCGGGAAGCGCTCGACTCATGCTCTCTACATACGGCAGATGATGCGCCAGTTCTTCGGGGAGCCGAACCGGCGGCAGGGCACCATCACTCTCGGACGGCCCGGCCACGACCCGGTCAGGGAGCTGGCGCTGTCCATAGTCTGCAACACCTCCCCGTGGACCTTCCTGGGCAACCGCCCGGTCTACGCGGCGCCGCGCGCGTCCTTCGACACCGCCCTTGACGTGCTGGGACTCGCCAAACTGTCGGCACCGGCGATGACCCGCTACGCGACCCAGCTGCTGATGTCGACGCCCGACCGGGGACCCCACGGCAAGCATGTGGTAGGGCTGCACGATCTGACGGACTTCACCTTGCAATCCCAGGCGCCACTGCCGTTCCAGATGGACGGAGACCATCTGGGACTGCGTACGAGCGTGACGTTCACAGGCGTACGCCGTGCACTGCGTGTGATTGTGTGAGTCAGACCCCATAAAGTCCTTCCAGTCGAACGTTTAGGCTGGGATCCACCCCCCGGAAGTACGGCTGTGATACAGCCGACACCAAGGAATCAAAAAAAACTTTCCGGAAGGGGTTGTATCCGCCGCCGAGGTTTGCGAATCTCTTCTTGGCGATCGGGACGGCCGGACGAACGGCCCCCTTGAGAGCCCGAACCCCCTCCTCAAACTCACGGATCGCACCGGTTCCCGAACTGGCGGCGGCCCTGTCCTTGTCGAGGGATTCGTGAAAGCGTTCACATTCACAAGCAACAAGCCCGCAATACGAGGAGATGGAGCAGCCATGGACTGGCGTCACAACGCCGTTTGCCGCGAGGAAGACCCCGAGCTGTTCTTCCCCATCGGCAACACCGGTCCTGCGCTGCTGCAGATCGAGGAAGCCAAGGCCGTCTGCCGCCGCTGCCCCGTCATGGAGCAGTGCCTGCAGTGGGCGCTTGAGTCCGGCCAGGACTCCGGCGTCTGGGGTGGACTCAGCGAGGACGAGCGCCGCGCCATGAAGCGCCGTGCCGCTCGGAACCGGGCGCGGAACGCCAGCGCCTGACCCTGAGACACGCCCCGTGGCCCCCGAGCCGCAGCGCGCAGTAGCCCCGATGCGCACAGCAACGTGAGCTTTTGAGCCCCGGACCATCCCGGTCCGGGGCTCAGTGCGTTGCCCGCGGCCCCCAGTTGCCCCCGGTCGCCCCGCGCTCCCCGGTGAAAGGGCCGCGAAGAGTCCGTGAAGATGCTCAAGTCTTCTCGGCACCCACCGGTATGTCGAGGACCACACGCGTACCGCGCTCCGGAGCGGGCACCATGTCGAAAGTGCCGCCCAGTTCGCCCTCCACCAGGGTGCGGACGATCTGGAGGCCGAGATTTCCGGCGCGCTGGGGGTCGAATCCCTCGGGCAGCCCGCGCCCGTCGTCCTGGATCATCACCACCAGCCGCCCCTCCTCGCCGGTGCCGCCGCGCACCGCGGAGACCTCGACCGTGCCCTGCTCCCCCGGCCCGAAGCCGTGCTCCAGCGCGTTCTGCAGCACCTCGGTGAGGACCATGGACAGCGGGGTGGCCACCTCGGCATCGAGGATTCCGAACCGTCCGGTGCGGCTGCCGGTGACCTTGCCGGGCGATATCTCGGCCACCATCGCCAGCACCCGGTCGGCTATGTCGTCGAACTCGACCCGCTCGTCGAGGGTCTGGGACAGGGTCTCGTGGACGATCGCGATCGAACCGACCCGGCGCACCGCCTCGTTGAGCGCCTCCCGCCCCTGCGCGGAGTCCATCCGGCGGGCCTGGAGCCGCAGCAGCGCGGCGACCGTCTGGAGGTTGTTCTTCACCCGGTGGTGGATCTCCCGGATGGTGGCGTCCTTGGTGATCAGTTCCCGCTCGCGGCGGCGCAGTTCGGTGACGTCCCGCAGCAGGACGAGCGAGCCGATGTGCACGCCCTTGGGCTTGAGCGGGATGGCCCGCAGCTGGATGACGCCGTTCTCGCCGCTCTCGACCTCGAACTCGCGGGGCGCCCAGCCGCTGGCGAGCTTGACCAGCGCCTCGTCCACCGGGCCGCGCGCCGGAGCCAGTTCGGCGGTGGTCTCACCCAGGTGGTGGCCGACGAGGTCGGCGGCGAGCCCGAGCCGGTGATAGGCCGAGAGGGCGTTGGGGCTGGCGTACTGGACCACACCGTCCGCGTCGAGCCGGATCAGCCCGTCGCCGACGCGCGGCGAGGCGTCCATGTCGACCTGCTGACCGGGGAAGGGAAACGCCCCGGCGGCGATCATCTGGGCCAGGTCGGACGCGCTCTGGAGATAGGTCAGCTCCAGTCGGCTGGGGGTCCGTACGGTGAGCAGATTGGTGTTGCGCGCGATCACGCCGAGGACCCGGCTCTCCCGGCGGACCGGGATGGACTCCACCCGCACCGGGACCTCCTCGCGCCATTCGGGATCGCCCTCCCGGACGATGCGGCCCTCGTCCAGCGCGGCATCGAGCATGGGACGGCGGCCACGGGGAACGAGATGGCCGACCATGTCGTCCTGATAGGAGGTGGGCCCGGTGTTGGGCCGCATCTGCGCGACCGAGACATAGCGGGTGCCGTCGCTGGTGGGCACCCACAGGACGAGATCGGCGAAGGAGAGGTCGGAGAGCAGCTGCCACTCCGATACCAGCAGGTGGAGCCACTCGAGATCGGATTCGTCGAGTGCGGTGTGCTGGTGTACGAGATCGTTCATGGAGGGCACATGGCGAGCCTACCCGGATGAACGATGAGCCTCTTCACACATAAGCGTGGACAGATGAGACTGGTCTAGTCCAGAATGGCCTGCGATGCGATCTTCCGCCCTCCCCGCACAGGAGGGTGGATCAGAGGCACACGGCGCGCTCTGCCCTGACCGCTCCGTACGCCTCTTGAGGTCGGCCGTTCGGCCGACGAAGCTCCGGGCTGCGGTGCCGGGTGGGTTGAGGGTCCCGCCCCGGCGCCGCGGCCCGCGGGTGTTTCCGCGGCTCCTCGCCCCTCCCCCCTGATGTCTCAGCGGGTCTCGGTGACCTTGGCCAGCGCGCGCGGCGCGTCCGGGTCCTGCCCCCGGGCGATCGTGACCTCGTACGCCAGCATCTGCAGCGGCAGGATCTCCAGGATCGGCTGGACCTCCTCGCCAACCCCCTCGGTCGGCAGGGCGAAACCGGCGGACGCCCGGTCCACCTCGGCCTGGCTGCCGATCACGACCAGGTCCGCGCCGCGGCCGCGCAGCCGCTCCAGCACGGGCTGCAGCGCCTGGCCGCCCCTGCCCTCGGTGACGATCGCGATCACCGGCGAGATGTTGTCGACCATGGCGAGCGGGCCGTGCAGCAGATCGGCGCCGGAGTAGGACAGGGCCGGGATGTAGCTGGTCTCCATCAGCTTCAGGGCCGCTTCCTTGGCGGTGGGATAGCCGTAGCCCCGGGACGTGAGGACCATCCGCTCGGCGAACCGGTAGCGGCTCGCGAGCTGCTTCACCTCGTCCTGCCGGTCCAGGATCTGCTGGGCGAGGTCGGGCAGCACCTTGGCGGCCGCGCCGTCGCCGCCGCGCAGCCCTTCGACGAAGAGGTAGAGGGCGAGGAGTTCGGCGGTGTAGGTCTTGGTGGCGGGCAGCGCCTTCTCGGGCCCGGCCAGTACGTCGATGTGGAACTCGGAGACGGCGGCCAGCGGCGAGTCCGCGTTGTTGGTCACCGCGAGGGTGATCGCCCCGGCGGCCCGGGCGGCCTCGGTGGAGGCGACCAGGTCCGGCGAGCCGCCGGACTGGCTGACGGTGATCACCAGCACGTCCGTGAGGTCCTGCCGCGCGCCGTACGCGGTGGTGGTGGACATGGAGGTCAGGCCGCACGGCTTGCCGAGCAGCACTTCGAGCAGGTACTTGGCGTACAGCGCCGCGTTGTCGGAGGTGCCCCGCGCGGTGAGCAGGACGAAGCGGGGGGCGCGCGCGGCGATCCGCTCGGCGGTCTCGCGGATCTTCGGAGCGCCCTGGTCGAGAATGCGGCGCAGCACTGCGGGCTGCTCGTTCATCTCGCCGGACATGATCCGGCCCGGCTGATCGCTGCGCGGGGCCGTCGTCGTGGCGGACATACTGGGTGCCTCCAGTGGGCTGTGCGGTTGTGCGTGGAGTGTCAGTGCCCGGCCTCGTTGCCGGTGAGGACGCCGGTATCGGCGCCGGTGATGACTTCGGCGGCCGCCTGCCCGCAGACCCGGGCGGCGCCGTGGGTCGCGATGTGCGGGGCCCCCGCGGGCGGTGCCTGGGGCACCCCCATCTCGACGACGACCGTGTCCGGCCGGGCCACGAGCAGGGCGTCCAGCACCCCGGCCATCCAGCCGTGGCGGTGGACGTCACGTACCACAGCGACGATCCTACGGTCCGCCGCCGCGTCGAGCATCTGTGCGACCACGGCGGACGCGTCCCGGGCCGCGGTGTCCTCGGGGCCGTAGGCGGCGGTCGTGGTGCCGGGGAGCAGCCGGGTCAGTTCGGCGGCGACGCCCCAGGGGGTCTGGTCGCCGACGGCGATGCTGGCCACCGGCGTGAGCGCGGCGACGAAGACGGGACCGGTCGGCGGCCGGTACGCGGGGTCCGCCGGGGTGATCCGCAGGGCGCGGCGGGCGGCGGCGAGCCCCACCTGCGGGGCGGGCGCGACGCGCCGCGCCGCGTCCGGTCCTCCGGCGGTCCTCGCCCACTCCCCCAGGGCCCGGACCCGCGCCGCGGCCTCGGCCAGCCGCGCCTCGGGGAGCCGCCCTTCGGTGACGGCCGTGACCAGCGCGTCCCGCAGCCGCAGCACGGTGCCCTCATCCGCGAGGCCGCCGCCGACGCAGATCGCGTCGGCCCCGGCGGCGACCGCCAGGACGCTGCCCCGCTCGATGCCGTACGCGTCGGCGACGGCCCGCATCTCCATGCCGTCGGTGACGATCAGTCCGCCGAAGCCGAGCCCGCCGTCGGCGGCCGGGGCGCGCAGCAGCCCGTGCAGGGCTGCGGGGCTGAGGGTCGCGGGCAGGGCCGGGTCGAGCGCGGGCAGCAGGATGTGCGCGCTCATCACGGCCTTGGTGCCGGCGGCGACGGCCGCCCGGAAGGGCACCAGTTCGCGGTCGGCCAGGGTGGCGGGGGAGGCGTCGATACGCGGCAGGGCGTGGTGGGAGTCGACGGCGGTGTCGCCGTGCCCGGGGAAGTGCTTGGCGCAGGCGGCGACCCCGGCGCCCTGCAGCCCCTCGATCCAGGCGGCGGTGTGCCGGGCGACGAGCCGGGGCGAGGCGCCGAAGGAGCGGACGCCGATGACCGGGTTGTCCGGGTTGGAGTTGACGTCGGCGGAGGGTGCCCAGTTGAGGTTGACGCCGCAGGCGGCGAGCCGACGGCCGAGTTCGCGGGCGACGGCGTGGGTCAGCCCGGTGTCGTCGACCGCGCCGAGGGCCAGATTGCCGGGGAAGGAGGAGCCGCCGCGTACCTCCAACCGGGTGACATCGCCGCCCTCCTCGTCGATCGCCACCAGCACGTCGTCGCGTTCGGCGCGCAGCTGGGCGGTGAGCGCGGCGAGCTGTTCGGGCGAGGCGACGTTGCGGCCGAACAGCCCGACGGAGGAGAGTCCCTCGCCGAGCCGGCGCAGCAGCCAGTCGGGGGCGGAGGTGCCGGTGAAGCCGGGCTGGAGGACGGTGAGGGCGTCCCGGGTGAGGGTGGGCGAACCGTGCGCGAGGGTCGTCATGGACGTGGATCTTCCCTTCACCGCGCCGGAATCGAGCCCACCGACACCGGCATCGCCGCGGCCTCCGCCGCCGCCACGCGGTCACACTTCACGACGCCCTACTCCCCACATCGCCGAATGAGAGGTTTAATGGTTTAGACCACTTCACGCAGCGTGGCCTAGACCTATAGGGGTGTCAAGAGTGGACAACGCCGCTTCCGGCTCCGTTACCGGACCGACACCTTTCGAGATCCGGGCAGGGCAGCCACCCCGGGGCCAGGGCGTGCCACGATGTGAGCCGCTGACATCATCAGAGGCCGGTGACGGCAGCAGACCAGACGTCGGAAAGGGCGCGATGGAGACCGAGGGGGCAATGGCGGCGACGGCCACGACGGCCACCGCCGAGGGCGGCAACAGCTCCGGCGCGACGCGCACCGCGCGCGTACCGAAGTACTACCGCCTCAAGCGCCACTTGCTGGAGATGACCGAGACCCTGCCGCCCGGCACCTCGGTCCCCCCGGAGCGCACCCTGGCCGCCGAGTTCGACACCTCGCGCACCACCGTGCGGCAGGCGCTCCAGGAACTGGTCGTCGAGGGACGGCTGGAGCGGATCCAGGGCAAGGGCACCTTCGTCGCCAAGCCCAAGGTCTCCCAGGCCCTCCAACTCACCTCGTACACCGAGGACATGCGCGCCCAGGGCCTCGAACCCACCTCCCAGCTGCTGGACATCGGCTATGTCACCGCCGACGACCGGCTCTCCGCGCTGCTGGACATCGCGACCGGCGGCCGGGTGCTGCGCATCGAGCGGCTGCGGCTGGCCAGCGGCGAGCCGATGGCGATCGAGACCACCCATCTGTCGGCCAAGCGCTTCCCCGCGCTGCGCCGCAGCCTGGTCAAGTACACCTCGCTGTACACCGCCCTCGCCGAGGTGTACGACGTGCATCTGGCCGAGGCCGAGGAGACCATCGAGACCTCCCTGGCCACCCCGCGCGAGGCCGGGCTGCTGGGCACCGATGTGGGCCTGCCGATGCTGATGCTCTCGCGCCACTCGCTGGACGCGGCGGGCGAGCCGGTGGAGTGGGTGCGCTCGGTCTACCGCGGCGACCGCTACAAGTTCGTCGCCCGACTGCAGCGCCCCAACGGCTGACCGGATTCTTTCTCATACCGATATACGGACGGGTAGTGACGGCCACCGGTCCCCGGGCTTAGATTTCCCTGCACATTGCACAAATGATCACGCGCAGGTGATGAGCCGAGGGGACGGGAGCCCGCCGCCATGTCAGACACGTCAGCTTCATCGGGTCCGCCGGGCAGGAGCCCGGTCGTCACGCCCACCCGCGTGGTGGCCGCCCTGTGCCTGATCGCGCCCTTTGTGGCGATGCTGTGGGTCGGCTCGTACGCCAAGATCGAGCCCACCTTCATCGGCATCCCGTTCTTCTACTGGTACCAGATGCTGTGGGTGCCGATCTCGGCCGTGCTGACGACGACCGCGTACATCCTGGTCCGCCGTGAGAAGCGGGCGCGCGAGGGGGGCGGTTCCGCATGAACGACGGCGTGAACGGCGTCGCACTCGCCGTCTTCATCTTCTTCTTCCTCGCCGTCACGGTGATGGGCTTCCTCGCCGCCCGCTGGCGGGCCGCGGAGAACTCCGACAACCTCGACGAATGGGGGCTCGGCGGCCGCAGCTTCGGCACCTGGATCACCTGGTTCCTGCTCGGCGGCGACCTCTACACCGCGTACACCTTCGTCGCCGTCCCGGCCGCCATCTACGCGACGGGCGCGGCCGGGTTCTTCGCGGTGCCGTACACGATCCTCGTGTATCCGCTGATCTTCACCTTCCTGCCCCGGCTGTGGTCGGTGTCCCACACGCACGGATACGTCACCACCTCGGACTTCGTCCGCGGCCGCTTCGGCTCCAAGGGGCTCTCGCTGGCCGTCGCGATCACCGGCATCCTCGCCACCATGCCGTACATCGCCCTCCAGCTCGTCGGCATCCAGGCGGTGCTGGACGTCATGGGCGTGGGCGGCGGCGAGGACACCAACTGGTTCATCAAGGACCTGCCGCTGCTGATCGCCTTCGGTGTGCTCGCGGCGTACACCTACTCCTCCGGGCTGCGCGCCCCCGCGCTCATCGCCTTCGTCAAGGACACGCTGATCTACATCGTCATCGCGGTGGCGATCATCTACATCCCGATGAAGCTGGGCGGCTTCGACGACATCTTCGCCAAGGCGGGCCACGCGCTGTCGCAGGAGAATCCGGCCACCGGGCAGCCCAAGGGCGCGCTGGCCAGCGGCGACAAACAGCAGTGGGGCTACGCCACGCTCGCCCTCGGCTCGGCGCTGGCGCTGTTCATGTATCCGCACTCGATCACCGCCACGCTCTCCAGCCGCAGCCGCGAGGTGATCCGCCGCAACGCCACCATCCTGCCGCTGTACTCGCTGATGCTCGGCCTGCTGGCGCTGCTCGGCTTCATGGCGATCGCGGCGGGCGTGAAGGTGGAGAACGGGCAGCTGGCCATCCCCCAGCTCTTCGAGAACATGTTCCCCGACTGGTTCGCGGGCGTCGCCTTCGCCGCCATCGGCATCGGCGCCCTCGTCCCGGCGGCCATCATGTCCATCGCCGCGGCGAACCTGTTCACCCGCAACATCTACAAGGACTTCCTGCGGCCGGACGCCACCCCGGCGCAGGAGACCAAGGTCTCCAAGCTGGTCTCGCTGCTGGTGAAGGTCGGCGCGCTCGCCTTCGTCCTGACCATGGACAAGACGGTCGCCATCAACTTCCAGCTGCTGGGCGGCATCTGGATCCTCCAGACCTTCCCGGCCCTGGTGGGCGGCCTGTTCACCCGCTGGTTCCACCGGTGGGCACTGCTCGGCGGCTGGGCGGTCGGCATGGTCTACGGCACGGTCGCGGCGTACGGCGTGGCCAGCCCCACCCAGAAGCACTTCGGCGGCAGCTCGGACGAGATCCCGGGCATCGGGGAGATCGGCTACATCGGTTTCACCGCCTTCGTCCTCAACATCGCGGTCACCGTGGTGCTCACGTTCGTCCTGCGGGCGCTGAAGGCCCCCGACGGCGTGGACGAGACGTCCCCGGCCGACTACAAGGCGGACGCGGGCGACCCCGGCGTCAAGGCCGACCTGCCCCCGGCCACGGCGGGCGCCCCCGGCGGCCACTGAGTCCGGCAAGGCGCCGAACGGGCCGCCGCCTCCCTCGTGGGAGCCGGCGGCCCGTTCGTGTGCGCTCAGTGCAGCAGCTTCAGGCCCACCACACCGCTGACGATCAGGCCCAGGCAGACGATCCGACCCGCGCTCACCGGGTCGCCGAGCGCGATCATGCCGTAGGCCGCGGTGCCCACCGCTCCGATCGCGACCCACACCGCGTAGCCGGTGCCGATGGGGATGGAGCGCATCGCGTACGACAGCCCGGCCATGCTCAGCGCGGCGGCCGCGACGAACAGCAGGGTGGGGCGGAGGCGGCTGAAGCCGTGCGACGCCGAGAGTGCCGCCGCCCAGACCGTCTCCAGCAGACCGGACAGCATCAGAAGAATCCACGCCATGACAGGAACCTCACGTAGTAACGGGCATCGCTTACTACGTCGTCTTGTCCTGACCGGGTACGACGTGCTCGTCCGGGGTGCCGAGGGACTCCGCGTTCCAACGTAACACCGGACCGGGCGGAGGGGGCCGGAGCAAGCCCCTCCACCATCTCGTTCCGGCCAATCCTCGCAGAAGGGCGCATTCCGCCATCTTCCGCGCAACTCCCGTGCGCCCCCTGCCCCTCTGAGAGGGCGAAAGGGGTGCGCCGAAGACCAACGGTGGCCCGAGGGAAACACAAACGGGGGTTTCGGCCATGTCCGACACGCTTGTCCAGAACATTTCCGAGGAGACGGAGGAGCAGAGCGCCCCGGCCGCGGGGCTCGTGCCCTTCATGGACGCCCTGCGCATACCGCCGCGGCTGCGGCCGGGGAAGGCCGAAGCGCTTCAGGGGATCAACGTCGATCTGCGCGCCACCTGGGTGCGGTTGCACTCACAGCTGCCGCCGACCCGGGTGTGGGCCTACGAGGGACACTTCCCCGGGCCCACCATCGAGGTGCGCCGCAAGCAGCGGCTGCGCGTGGCGTGGACGAACCGGCTGTCCGGCGCGTACCCGGTGACCGCGTACGAGGTACCGGCCGCCACCCCGCCCGCGAGCAACGTGCCGGGGCACGACGAGGCCGGCGCCGAGCAGGTCAAGGGCGTGGCGGAGCTGACGCCGTGGACGGTGACGCATCTGCACGGCGCCCCGACCGGCGCGGGCAACGACGGGTGGGCGCAGAACGCGGTCTCGCCCGGCGACTCCCAGCTCTCCGAGTACCCGAACGACTGCCGCGCGACGGCGCTCTGGTACCACGACCACGCCATGCACATCACCCGGTGGAACGTGTTCACCGGCCTGGCGGGCATGTACCTCGTCCGGGACGAGGAGGAGGACGCGCTGCGGCTGCCGCGCGACGAGTACGAGGTGCCGCTGGTGCTGATGGACCGCAACCTCGACACGGACCCCGACGGACGGCTGACCGGGCGGCTGCTGCACAAGGTGCAGACCGTCGGCAAGGACCCCGAGGGGCGCAATGTCACCACGCCGTTCTCCGGGCCGTACACGCTGGTCAACGGGGTGATCTGGCCGTACCTGGACGTCGAGGCGCGCTGGTACCGGTTCCGGGTGGTCAACGCGTCCAACGCCCGCTTCTTCCGGCTGGCGCTGATCGACGAGGCGACCGGTGAGCAGGTGACCGGGGCAGTCAAGCAGATCGGCACCGACGGCGGGCTGCTGGACCGCCCGGTGGACCTCGACGCCCCGGTGTCCGTCGCCCCTGCCGAACGGCTCGACCTGCTGATCGACTTCTCCCGGCTGCGCGGGCGCAGCCTGCGTCTGGTCAACACTCCGGCCGGGAAGCGTCCGGGCGAGGCCGACGAGGCGAGCGGGGTGCCGTATCCGCAGGTGATGCGGTTCCGGGTGGGCCGCGAGCCGGTCCGCGACCGCTTCGTGCTGCCGAAGGTGCTCTCCTCCTTCCAGCGGCTCACCCACGCCAACGCCCCGGCGCACGGGCACCGGATCATCGCCCTCACCCCGCCCGGCACGGCCGGCGGCAAGGGCCACCCGGAGATATGGGAGCTGCGGGAGGTCGCGGCGGCCGAGGTGACGATCCCGGGTGACGGGGTGATCCAGGTCAGGAACGACAAGGGCGAGACGGTCACGTACCAGCGGATCTCCCGCACCTTCGACGACGCCATGGGCTTCAGCGTCGAGCTGGACTCCTGGGAGCAGTGGAGCTTCCTCAACCTGGGCGGTCCGACCCACCCGATGCACATCCACCTGATCAGCTTTCAGGCGATGAGCCGTCAGTCGTACGCGGCTACGGGCTTCGATCCGGCGCTGGGCGGTACCCGCGAGGGCGCGCCGGTCACGTACTCCGGGGAGCTGGAGGTGCTGCCGAGCGAGCGGGGCTGGAAGGACACCATCCAGGTCGCGGGCGGCCAGATGGTCAACGTCATCGGCCGTTTCACCGGGGCGACCGGCCGCTTCATGTACCACTGCCACATCCTGGAGCACGAGGACATGGCCATGATGCGGCCGTTCCTGGTCACCCCTGGGCCGGTGCTCGCCTTCGACCACCACCGCCCGGGCGGCGGCCACCACGGCGCCGCGTAGGACGCGTGGGCACCGGCAGCCGGGGCGCTTGGCCCGGCTGCCGGTGCCGTACGGCTCACACGTGTCACACGTACAGGAAGCCGCCCGGGACGGTCGCGGTGCCGAAGGCCGTCACCAGGAGGACGGTCGCGGTGCCAGCCGCTCCGGGCGGAGTGACGCCGGTGACCGTGGTGGCGGTGGCGACCACGCTGGTGGCGGGAACGCCGTTGAACAGCACGCCCAGCACGCCGCCGAGGTTGGTGCCGTTGATGGTGAACGGGGTACCGCCGGCCACCGGTCCGGTGTTGGGAACGATGTTGACGGGCACCGGCACGGGCGGAGCGACGAAGTAGGTGAACCCGCCCGGGATGGAGACGGAGCCACCGGGGCCGGTGACGACCACGGCGGCGGTGCCGGCCGAGCCGGGCGGGGTGACGCCGACCAGTTGGGTACCGGCGGGGTTCACGGCCACGATGGTCGCGGGGACGTTGGCGAAGGTGACGCTGGTGACGGTGCTCAGGTTGGTGCCGTTGATCAGGAACACCGTGCCGCCGGTGGTCGGGCCCACGGCAGGGGTGATGGAGGTGGCGGTGGGCGGGGGCGGCGCCACATACGTGTACGGCTGGCTGTTGCTGGTGCCGGCGGTGGTGGTGACGAGGACCTGGACGCTCCCGGCCGCGTGCGGCGGAGCGAGCACCACGATGGTGTCGTTGCCGTTCTGGCTGACGATGGCGGCGGGGATGCCGCCGAAGGTCACGCTGATGACGTTGCGCAGGTTCACCCCGGTCAGCTGGACGACATTCCCACCGCTGGTGGGGCCCGAGTTGGGCACCACGGACACCAGCAACGGCGGCCCCACCGGTGTCGGGGGCCAGTTCGGGGGCCAGGGCCAGTAGCCGGCGGTGGGTGCGGCTGCGGACACGAGATCGGTCGAGGTCATGACAGGTCCTCCCGGGGAAGGGTCAGATGAGGTGCACTGGGCGCACGCAGGCCGACAGCGGAGGAGAGGAAAGCTGGTGGGCCGCCGGGCAGAGCGCAGAAGCGGTGCACGGATGAGGCGGGAGAAGCGGAGCGAACGCCCGGCTCCTGAATGGCCGACGAGGTATGGGGCAGCCTCGAATGCCACGTTCCCAGTTATCCACGCCCACCCGTGTCGCTCAAGACCTCAGAACAGCCATCACTCGTTTGGCGCATACGAGCTCGCACAGTGGCACATTTATATGACGAACGCTCCGCTATTCGGGGGAATCCGCTGACGGAGTATCGCCTGTTGGGGCCCGTCGTGCTTGTAATAAATGACATCGCACCGATGGGGAACGATCCGATGAGCCTTGCCGCGTTCCTTCTCGCCCTCGGCACCACCTGCCGTATCACCCGCTTCATCACCAAGGACACCCTGGCGGCGGGATTCCGGACCTGGATCGCCGACCGCTTCGGTGACGATTCCCCGGTCACCTATCTCGTCAACTGCGGTTGGTGTACGAGCACGTGGGTGGCCGGAGCCACCGCCGTCTACGCCTTTTCACTGGACTCCACCGCGTGGTTCCAGATCCCGGCCACCGCCCTGACGCTTTCCTATCTCGCCGGTGTGGCATCGCGGTGGCTGGACTGACGCGACTGAAAGGAAGAACCACCATGGGCTGCAACTGTGGCGGCGGAGCACCGCGAAGAGTCGTCCTTTACCAATTGACGCTGCCGGACGGCACGGTCCGCCGCTACGTCACGTATCAGGAAGCCGAGGCGGCCAACAAGCGCGCCGGTTCCACCGGAGTGATCAGCACCGTCACCCAGTGACGGGCGGCGGCAGCCAGCCACGCTCCCGCAGAGCCGCGGTGAACGTGGCGTACGAGGCATCGAGGGCGGCGTGCTCGCGCGCGTCCGGTTCGACGTCCCGGCCGGGGCGGACCATCGCGGCGGCGCTCGCCGTGAGGTCCGGGTGGAGGGTCCCGGAGGCGGCCAACAGGGCGGCGCCGAAGGCCGTTTCGGCCTGGTCGGCGACGCGCACGGGGCGACCGGAGACGGTGGCGCGGATCCGGGTCCACAGCGGGCTGCGGCTGCCGCCGCCCGCGGCCCACAGCGGGCCCTCCACAGCGACACCCAACTCCGCGACCCGCTCCAGCGCGAGGCGTTCCAGAAAGGCCACGCCCTCCAGCGTGGCGCGGTGCCGGTCGGCGTCGTCGGCCGGAGTGCCGAGGACGAAGCCCCGGGCCGCGCCGCTGACGAACGGGAAGCGCTCGCCCTCGCGGCGCAGCGGATACGCGACCACGGAGGCCGGACCGCGGTCCGCGGCGGCGCGGTCCAGCGCGGGCAGCCCGTCGGACGGGAGGTGCGCGAGGGCCTCGCCACCGGTGCTGGAGGCACCGCCCGGCAGCCACCAGCCGTCGGGGTGGCGGTGGCTGTAGAGCGCGCCGGAGGGGTCGGTGACCAGGTCACGGGTGACGCCCTTGAGGACGTACGTGGTGCCGAGGATCCCCACGAACTGCCCGGGCCGCACGGCCCCGGTGGCGAGTTGTCCGGCGCAGCCGTCGGTCATGCCGAGACGGACCGCGCAGCCGGTCGGCAGCCCGGTCTCCGCGGCGGCTTCCGCGCACACCGTGCCGACCGGGGTGGCCGGTGCCCGGACGGACGGCAGCCACCGGGCGGGGACGCCGAGCGCGTCGAACACCTCGCCCGGCCACTCCCCGGCGCGCGCGTCGTAGCCGCTCTTGAGCGCGTGGGACCAGTCGGTGGCGACAGGCCCGCCGGTGAGCCGCCACCCGACGAGGTCGGGGGTGTGGAGCACATGCCGGGTGACCTCATGGGCGACATGCCGGTTCCCATGGGCCCGGTGCCCAAGGGCATCCGCAGGCCGCTCCGCTCCCGCCAGCCAGGCGATGCGGCCGAGCGCGGCGGTCGGGCCGACCGACAGGCCGAGGGCCCGCCAGCGCGCGGCACCCGCCTCCTGGGCGCGGGCGTTGAGCCCGGCGGCGCGGCGGTCGTCGTACATCAGGGCGGGGCCGCGGGGTTCGCCCCGCCCGTCCGCGAGGACGATCGTGCCGGAGGTGGCGGCGACGGCCACCGCCACGACCTCCCGGCCGCCCGCCGGGAGCGCCCCGGTGGCCTGGCGCAGGGCCGCCGCGACGGCGGGCCACCAGGCCGTGGCGTCCTGTTCGCCGCGGCCGCCCGCGCCCCGGCGCGGGGGCGGGAGTTCCGCGCCACCCCGCGCCCGTACGCGCCCGTGCGCGTCGGCGCACACCACCCGCACGGCCGCCGTGGCGATGTCGATTCCCGCGACGACCTCAGCCCGCTCGGACATCACAGATCACGCCCCTCACACGTGGAGTCAAGTTAACACTGGCGATGTTAAGAAGGGCCGGGCGCGATCCTGACATCCGTGCGCTCCCGCCACTCGGCGACCAGCCGGGCGTCCGCCGCGCCGTCCACCACCAGATGGTCGAAGTCGGCCAGCGGGCGCAGCCGGTGCAGCGCCGTGCGCCGGGTCTTGGACGCGTCCATCAGCAGCGCCGTACGGGCCGCGGCGGCGAGCATGGCGCGCTTGACCAGCACCACGTCCTGCTCCTGGTGGTACGTGGTCGCCGCGTCCATGGCCGAGGTGCTGACCAGCGCCAGGTCCACCGAGAGCGCCCCGATCGCCTCCGCGCACGGCACGCCGAGGAAGGAGTCATGGGTGTGCGAGTACTCCCCGCCGAGCCCGATGAGCCGGATCCGGGGCACCCCGGCGAAGACCTCGATCACCCGGCGGGCGTTGGTCACCACCGTCAGCGGGGCGGACTCCACCAGCAGCCGGGCGAGGGCGAGGACGGTCGTGGAGTCGTCCAGCATCACCGACATCCCGGGCTCGACCAGCTCCGCGGCGGTGGCCGCCACCGCCTCCTTCTCGGCCCGGTGGGCGCCCATCCGGTAGGCGAGGCTGGACTCGAAGACCGACGAGGGCAGGGCCGAGACCCCGCCCCGGAACTTGCGCAGCACGCCGAGCCGGGCCAGCTCGTCCAGGTCCCGGTGCACGGTCATCAGGCTGACGCCGGTGAGGTCGGCCAGCTCCGCCGCGGTGGCGGTGGAGTGCGCGAGGACGTAGGCGGTGATGGTCTGTCGGCGGGTGTCCTGGGAGCGGACCGCGGTCATGGGCGGGATCCTGTCGTGGCGCCGTCGGTGGGCACGTTCAGGGAGCGCAGCGCCGTGCGGTCGCCGTCGATCCCGATCTCGGTCACCGCCGCGTTGTCCAGCCGGGGGAAGACCGCGCGGTAGCGGCCGACGGGGATGCCGAGCAGGGTGCACAGGGCGGCCCGCAGCAGGCTGTTGTGCGCCACGACGAGCACCGTGCGGTCCGGATGCGCGGCGGCCAGCCCGCGCAGGGCGGCGACGGCCCGGGCCGCGGCCTCGCCGGGGCGCTCCGCGCCGGGGAAGGCACCGGCCTCGGGGTCGTCGCGGAACGCCCGGACGGCCGCCGGGTCCTCCGCCTCCAGCTCGGCGAGGGTGCGGCCCTCGCACCGGCCGAAGTCCATCTCCCGCAGATCCCCGACGACTTCGGGGACCAGGGACAGCGCGGTGGCGGCCGGTTCGGCGGTCTGCCGCGCCCGGCCGAGCGGGGAACAGGCCACCGCGTCGATCCCGCGGCCCCGCACCCAGTGGGCGAGGGCCCGCGCCTGCCGGTGGCCGCGCTCGGTCAGCGCGATGTCCGAGATTCCGGCGTACCGGTTCTCCGCGTGCCACACGGTCTCTCCGTGGCGAACGAGCAGCAGTCGGGCGGTCATCCGGGGCTCCCCTGCGTCAGCCATTGCCTCATCACGTATCGGATGTTAAATCTAGCATCGCTCATGTGATGGAGCACCGGACAGCACCGGGATTGCGGAGGGCGGCAGGGAATGCGCGTGATCATCGGAGTGGATGTCGGCACCTCCGTCACCAAGGCCGTGGCCTTCGGCCGCGACGGGGTCGCACTCGCCTCCGCGGCCCGCCCCAGCACGCTGGACCGCCTCCCCGGCGGCCGGGTCGAACAGGACCTGGAGGACGTGCTGCGCACGGTCGCCGAGGTGGTGCGCGAGGTGGCCGCGGCGCTCCCCGGCCCGCCCGTCGCGCTCGCGCTCACCGGCCAGGGCGACGGGCTGTGGCTGCGGGACGAGGCGGGCCGGGCGGTGCGTCCGCCGATCTCCTGGCTGGACGGCCGGGGCGGCGGGACCATCGCCCGCTGGCGCGCCGACGGCACGCTCGCCGCCCTCTACGCCCGCACCGGCTCCGGGCTGTTCCCGGGCTGCCATGCCCCGCTGCTGCGCTGGCTGGCCGAGCACGAGCCGGAGGCGCTGGAGCGGGCTGCGGTCGCGGGTTACTGCGTGGACGCGGTGGCCCAGCGGCTGACCGGTGTCCTCACCGTGGACGCCTCCGACGCCTCCCTGCCGTTCCTCGATGTCACCACCCGCACCTATGTGCCCGCCGCGCTGGAGCTGTGCGGACTGGCCGACCACGCCCGGCTGCTGCCGCGCCCCGCCGCGCCCGGCTCCGTACTCGCACTGGACGACGAGGGGGCCCGGCTGACCGGGCTGCCGCCCGGACTGCCCGTCGTCTCCGGTCCGTACGACCTTCCGGCGTGCGCCATCGGCAGCGGGGTGCGGGACGTGGGCGACGGGCTGCTCATCGTCGGCACCACGCTGGCCTGCCAGGTGCTCACCGACCGCGCGGCGGTGGACCCTTCGGCCGATCCGGCCGGAATGTGGCTGTGCACCCCCGACCCGGACCGCTGGCTGCGCGCGATGCCCGCGATGGTCGGCACCGCCGCGCTGGAGTGGGTGCTCGATCTCACAGGGACGACCACCGCCGACCTCGACACCCTGCTCGACCGGAGCCCGCCGCGCGCGAACGGCGTGACCGCGCTGCCCTTCCTGTCCGGCGCCGGGGAGCGCGCCCCCTTCGTGGAGCCCGCCGCCCAGGGGCGGTTGGACGGCCTCACCCTCGCCTCCACCCGCGCCGACACCGTACGGGCCGTGTGCGAGGCCATCGCCTACGCGGCCCGCCACTGCCTGGAGGCGGCCGGGCTCTCGGGGCGGCTCGCGCTGTGCGGCGGGGGCGTGCGCTCGGCCGCGTGGACGGAGATTTTCGCGAACGTCCTGGGCCGCCCGGTGGCCGTACCGGACGAGCCGGAGGTCGGCGCGCGGGGCGCCGCCGCGGTCGCCTGGCGGTCGCTCGGCGACCCCGTGGACGCGTCCCGCTGGCGCGCCGCGTCCCGTACCGTCGAGCCGCGGGACGATCTTCGCGGCGCCTACGAGGACGGCTACGCCGACTACCGCGACCGCCTCGCCCGTGCCCTGGGCGAATGGCGGGCGAGCGGTCCGGGAAGCTAGTTTTTCCTGGGATTCCGGCGCGGCCAAGACCCGGCGCAACTCGTACATATATACGAATCCCCCCAGCTGACGACACAACATCTGGGGGCGCGTGCGCAGCACGACACAAGATGTATGCTCGTCCTCGCTGTCGCCGCAGGGGAATCCGGTGCGAATCCGGAACTGTCCCGCAACGGTGTACGTGTGCGCTTTCGCGTACCCGTGAGTCCGATGACCTGCCGACGGCCGTCTGCATACGTCCGGGCCTCGCGGGGTGGGTCGATGGACGCTGCGCGGTGTGCCGTGAAACGAAATCGGCATGCCCGTGAGCGGCCATCGCGCACCGCCCTCGAAGGCCCCCAGCCGAGCGAGGGAGAACACTTCAGTGACCATCGCGCCCGCCGACCCGGTTTCAGAGGCAGCCGATACTCCGGCAGTGGCCGACGCGCCCGGGACCGCCCTGCTGCGGACCCTGACCGCGCTCACCGCCGACCTGCCCGCCACCGACCCCGGCAAGGTCGCGGCCGCCGCCCTGCGCGGCCGCCATCCCGGCTCGGACGAGGCGGAGTTGCGCTCCCTGGCGACCGAGGCGGCGGCCGGACTCATCGGCGAGGAGCCGGAGTACTCCAAGCTCGCCGCGCGGCTGCTGACCCGCGCGATCGCCGACGAGGCGGCCGGGCAGGGCGCGGACTCGTTCTCCGCCTCCGTCGCCGTGGGCCACCGCGAGGGCCTGATCGCCGACTCCACGGCCGAGTTCGCGACCACCCACGCCGCCCGGCTGGACGCGCTGGTCGACCAGGCGCTGGCCGACGGGGCGGACGACCGCTTCGGCTACTTCGGGCTGCGCACCCTGCACAGCCGCTACCTGCTGCGCCACCCGATTACCCGTCAGGTGATCGAGACCCCGCAGCACTTCCTGCTGCGCGTGGCCTGCGGGCTCGCCGAGGACCTGTCGACACGGGCGCTGGCGGACGTCGCCGAGCTGTACCGGATGACCAGCACGCTGTCGTACCTGCCCAGCTCCCCCACGCTGTTCAACTCCGGCACCCGGCACCCGCAGATGTCCTCCTGCTATCTGCTGGACTCGCCGCTGGACGAGCTGGACTCGATCTACAACCGCTACCACCAGGTGGCGCGGCTGTCGAAGCACGCGGGCGGCATCGGTCTGTCGTACTCCCGCATCCGCGCCCGCGGTTCGCTGATCCGCGGCACCAACGGGCACTCCAACGGCATCGTGCCGTTCCTGCGCACGCTCGACGCCTCGGTGGCCGCCGTCAACCAGGGCGGCCGGCGCAAGGGCGCGGCCTGCGTCTACCTGGAGACCTGGCACGCGGACGTCGAGGAGTTCCTGGAGCTGCGGGACAACACGGGCGAAGAGGCCCGCCGCACCCACAACCTCAACATCGCGCACTGGATCCCGGACGAGTTCATGCGCCGGGTCGAGGCGGACGCCGACTGGTCGCTGTTCTCGCCCGCGGACGCGCCCGAGCTGGTCGACCTGTGGGGCGAGGAGTTCGAGGCCGCGTACCGGAAGGCCGAGGCCGAGGGGCGGGCGCTCAAGCAGGTCCCGGCGCGCCAGCTGTACGCCCGGATGATGCGCACCCTCGCGCAGACCGGCAACGGCTGGATGACGTTCAAGGACGCCGCCAACCGCACCGCCAACCAGACCGCCGAGCCGGGCCGGGTCGTCCACTCCTCCAACCTGTGCACCGAGATCCTGGAGGTCACCGACGACGGCGAGACGGCCGTCTGCAACCTCGGCTCGGTCAACCTCGCGGCCCACCTCGGTGAGGGCGGCGAGATGGACTGGGAGCGGCTGGACCGCACCGTCCGCACCGCCGTGACCTTCCTCGACCGCGTGGTGGACATCAACTTCTACCCCACCGAGGAGGCGGGCGCCTCCAACTCCCGCTGGCGTCCGGTGGGGCTGGGCCTGATGGGCCTCCAGGACGTCTTCTTCCGGCTGCGGCTGCCGTTCGACTCGCCCGAGGCGACGGCGCTCTCCACCCGGATCTCCGAGCGCATCATGCTCGCCGCGTACGAGGCGTCCTGCGACCTCGCCGAGCGCCACGGCCCGCACCCGGCCTGGGCCGAGACCCGCACCGCGCGCGGCGTGCTCCACCCGGACCACTACACCGGCGCGCGGGCCACCTGGCCCGAGCGCTGGGAGGCGCTGCGGCAGCGGATGGCGACGACCGGCATGCGGAACTCGCTGCTCCTGGCGATCGCGCCGACCGCCACCATCGCCTCCATCGCGGGCGTGTACGAGTGCATCGAGCCGCAGGTCTCCAACCTCTTCAAGCGCGAAACGCTCAGCGGTGAGTTCCTCCAGGTCAACTCCTACCTGGTGAACGACCTCAAGAAGCTCGGCGTATGGGACACCCAGACCCGGGACGCGCTGCGCGAGGCCAACGGCTCGGTCCAGGACCTCTCCTGGGTCCCGCAGGACGTACGCGACCTGTACCGGACCGCGTGGGAGGTCCCGCAGCGCGCCCTGATCGACATGGCGGCGGCCCGTACCCCGTACCTCGACCAGAGCCAGTCGCTGAACCTCTTCATGGCGGCGCCGACCATCGGCAAGCTCAGCTCGATGTACGCGTACGCCTGGAAGCGCGGCATCAAGACCACGTACTACCTGCGCTCCCGCCCGGCGACCCGGATCGCCCAGAGCGCCCGTGGCGGCGCCGCCACGGCCACCGTCCCCGCTCAGGCGGCGCCCGCCGACGACGACGCGGTCGCCTGCTCCCTGGAAAACCCCGAGTCCTGCGAGGCCTGCCAGTAATGCCCACCGCATCCGAGATGACCACCGTGAACACCGCGCCGGGCCATACCAAGAACCTGCTGGACCCGGGCTTCGAGCTGACCCTGCGGCCGATGCGGTACCCGCAGTTCTACGACCGCTACCGGGACGCGATCAAGAACACCTGGACCGTGGAAGAGGTCGACCTCCACTCGGACGTCGCCGACCTCGCCAAGCTCTCCCCGGGCGAGCAGCACATGATCAGCCGGCTGGTGGCGTTCTTCGCGACCGGCGACTCGATCGTCTCCAACAA
Source organism: Streptomyces sp. NPDC040405 (assembly GCF_055595765.1). Taxonomy (NCBI): domain Bacteria; kingdom Bacillati; phylum Actinomycetota; class Actinomycetes; order Kitasatosporales; family Streptomycetaceae; genus Streptomyces; species Streptomyces sp. NPDC040405. The sequence continues at coordinate 946,000 of NZ_JBVIVI010000002.1, read as the reverse complement.
CCTGGTGCTGACGCTCTACAAGCACATCAACTCCCCCGAGGCGCGGCTGTACCTGTCGCGGCAGCTCTTCGAGGAGGCCGTGCACGTCCAGTTCTATCTGACCCTGCTGGACACCTACCTCCCCGACCCGGACGACCGGGCGGCGTCCTTCGCGGCCGTCGAGAACATCCCCTCCATCCGGGAGAAGGCGGACTTCTGCTTCCGCTGGATGGACTCGGTGGAGAAGATCGACCGGCTGGAGAGCAAGTCCGACCGGCGCCGCTTCCTGCTCAACCTGATCTGCTTCGCGGCGTGCATCGAGGGGCTCTTCTTCTACGGCGCCTTCGCCTACGTCTACTGGTTCCGCTCGCGCGGTCTGCTGCACGGCCTGGCGACCGGCACCAACTGGGTGTTCCGCGACGAGTCCATGCACATGGAGTTCGCCTTCTCGGTCGTGGACACCGTCCGCGAGGAGGAGCCCGACCTCTTCGACGACGAGCTGGAGCAGCAGGTCACCGACATGCTGAAGGAGGCCGTCGAGGCGGAGCTGCAGTTCGCCCACGACCTGTGCGGCGACGGGCTGCCGGGCATGAACACCGAGTCGATGCGCTCGTACCTGGAGTGCGTGGCCGACCAGCGCCTGAAGCGGCTGGGCTTCCCCGCGGTCTTCGGCTCGGAGAACCCGTTCTCCTTCATGGAGCTGCAGGACGTCCAGGAGCTGACCAACTTCTTCGAGCGCCGCGCCTCGGCCTACCAGGTGGCGGTCGAGGGCTCGGTCTCCTTCGACGACGACTTCTGAGCCGCTGAGCCTCGGTGCCTCGGTGCCGTAGAAGCGCGAAAGGGCCGGACCCCGCCAGGGGTCCGGCCCTTTGCCGTGCACGGGGTGCTCAGTCGTTCGGCACCGTCTCGTAGCGCGCGGTGCCCTCCGCCATCTGCCGGAGCACATCCTTGCGGTCGCGCTTGGAGAGGCGGTCGATGTAGAGGTAGCCGTACAGGTGGTCGGTCTCGTGCTGGAGGCAGCGCGCGAAGTAGCCGGTGCCGCGCACCGTGATCGGCTTGCCCTCGGCGTCCCGGCCGCGCACCACCGCGTAGTCCGGGCGGGCCAGCTCGCAGTAGGCGGTGGGGACCGACAGGCAGCCCTCGTTGGAGTCGTCCAGCACGCGCCGGTCGGCGGGCAGTTCCTCCAGCACCGGGTTGCAGACCACGCCGACGTGGCGTACGCCCTCGTCGTCCATGCAGTCGTAGACGAAGACCTTCAGGCCGACGCCGATCTGGTTGGCGGCCAGGCCCACGCCCTCCGCCGCCCGCTGGCTGGCGAACATGTCGTCGATCAGCGCCGCGAGCTTCTCGTCGAACTCGGTGACGTCCTGGCACTCCTTGTGGAGCACCGGGTTGCCGACGACGGTGATCGGGCGGGCGGTGCCGCGCTCGCGGTACGCCCGCTCGCGCTCCTCGCAGTCCTCCGTGTCCACGACGAACTCGTCGTCCACCTGCTGCTTCGTGGTCCCTTGCTGCGACATCGTCCGCCGTACGCCTTCCTTCAAACCCTGATGCGTCGCCCTACAGGGTACGGCCCGCCCGGACGGCAGCGGGATCAGTGGCCCTTTCCGGGCATTCAGCAGACCTCTTCCAGGTCCCGCCACTCCCGGGTGTCCGGGCTGTCGGCGACCCAGCCGTCCAGCAGCCCCCGCACCAGCCCGCTGGGGGCGGCGATCCCGCATTCGCGCTCGGCGACCCACAGCGAGCCCGAGCCCGCCGTACGGTGCCCCAGCGGACCGGGGTGACCCGGCTCACTGTGGTCGTGCGGGTCCAGGTGCTCGCCCTCGCCCTCGTCGCTGGGCATCCGGCTCTCCGAACAGGAGCGGCACAGCAGCCGCACCGACGACGACCAGTCCTCGGCGGCGAAGCCCGCGTCCGCCGCCAGCCGCTCCAGGGCGTCCCGGTCGGCCTCGGTGGCCGCCTCCAGCAGCACCACCCAGGTCGGCACCGGGGACGGCGCCCACAGCTCGATCTCGTCGAAGACGGGGTAGGCCGGGCCCGCGGCGGTCACGCGCTCACCGTGCGGTACGCCGTCGTGCAGCACCACCTCGCCCCAGCGCCGCCCGGAGGACGGCAGCGGGATGGACAGCACCTCGATCCGGGCCGGGTCCAGACGGCGGCCCCAGACCACCTCGGCCTCGCCCTCGGGCGACAGCCGCACCGCGGCGCTGCCCAGCTCCATGCCGAGCGGCTCACCGGACGCGGACGCCTCCCCGGGCACCTTCAGCCCGTACGCCTGCCAGGCGCGGCGGGCCAGCGGCCAGTCCTGGAGGGCGGTCGCGGCGATGCCCACGTTCCACCAGTCGGGAGCGCCCGCCTCGCGGTCCAGCAGGGCGACGGCGCGCAGCCCGGCGGCCCGGGCCTGCTCCCAGTCGTGCCGGAACTTGTGCAGCAGCGCGAGGTTGAACCAGGACTCCGACAGCCACGGCTCCAGGTCGGCGGCGCGGGTCAGCAGCGCGCCCGCGTCCTCGTACCGGCCGTCGCCGATGAGCGTGAACGCACGGTCCGTGGCCTGCCGCCATGAGGCGGACGGCCGGTGCCGTACCTTGCCGAAGATCTTCACGATTCCCGCCTGCCGGTATCGAAGTAGTCCCGTACCAGAGCCTTACGCGGACGGCGTTGCCCTCCCTGGAAGACAACCTGCCACACATCCGCGGACATCTCAGCCCAGCCCCTCACGCTTCGGCCGGGAGACGATGCCCACCACACCTCCTTGCCACCGGCCATCGGCCCGACACCCCTCTCTCGCATCCAACCATGCCTCTTGGGAGACCCGCTCATTACCCGCGAGTTCCGCATTCATCACCGGATTCTTCCCCGGTTTCCCCACCGGTTTCCTTATCGGATTCCTCACCGGGAGCGGTCGTACGCCGGGCGGGACAGCACCGTCGCCAGCGCCTCGACCACCGCCGGGTCGAAATCCCGCGCGGTGCCCAGCCGCAGCCGCTCCAGGGCGCACAGCGGCGCCGCTCCCCCCTTTTCCGCGGCGGCCGGGCCGCCCGCCGCCTCGGTGTACGCGTTCACCGCGCGCACGATACGCGCGGACAGGGGCTGTTCGCGGTACGGATCCGCCTGCCGTTCGACGATCACCGCCACCTCCGAGGGCACCCCCGTCTGCCGTACCACGGCACCGCCCAGCAGCGCGATCCGTCGTTGCTCGGCACGGGCCAGCGGCTCGGTCGCCCCGGCGGGTACCGGGTCCACCAGGGACAGCTGCCCGATGTCGTGCATCAGCGCCGCGTATTCCAGCACAGTCAGGGCAGGCTCGGAAAGCCCCAGCTCACGGCCGACCGCCCGGCTGAGCCCGGCGACCTTGCGGGCATGGCCGACGGGGGTGTACCCGGCGATCTCGGTCGAGCGGGCCAGGGAGGCGATGGTCTGCCGGTAGGTGGCCCGGATCGCGGCGTAGCGGCGGAACGAGTACTGGATCAGCAGCGGCGGCAGCGCCAGCACCGGCAGCGCCCACAGCCCGGCGACGGCCACCGTGAGCGCCATCACCACCCCGGTCGCGCAGATCGCCGACCCTATTCCGCTCAGCGCCCGCAGCTCGTCGCGGAGCAGCGGCCCGTACGGCCAGCCGGTGCGGGCGCGGGACAGGGCGGCCGCGAGCACCACGTCGCACAGCGCGGTCAGGGCCAGCACGGCCAGCAAGTAGCCGACGAGGGCGGGGCCGTGCCCCAGCCAGGAGGCCAACCGGCCGGTGTGGTGCAACGGTTGGAAGCAGGTGGCCGCGAACCCCACGGTCAGCACCCGGCGGGCGGTGTGGCCCGGGTCGGCCGGGCGCCCGAGCGCCATGCGCGGCACCAGGCCGGTCAGGGAGGCCGCCACGACGACGGTGACGACCTGGAGCACCCCATGGCTGGTGGGCTCCCCGCCCAGCTTCCCCAGCAGGGCGTATCCGAGGGCGCCCGCGGCGGCGAGGGGCGTGGGCTCGCCGCGCTGCTCGTGCGCCCCGCTCGCGCGCGGGAGCGCGGCCGGGGCGTCGCCGCACCGGATGGCTTCCCCGAGGGCGATGAGCAGCCCGAAGGCGAGCGCCGCCCCCGGCTCGCGTATCCCGTGCCACTCCGTCCAGACGAGCGCCACCAGGGCGAGCACCCCGGCGGCGCCGTACACCGCGCCGAGGGTGCCCCGGCTCCCGCGCCGTGGTGCCGCCGTGCCCATTTCCCGCGCCGCACGGGCCCGCCGGACCGCGCGCGCATGGTTATCCGCCAGCCGCCCGAGGCCGCCGGACATGCCCTCGGGGCGACGGGGCCCGGCCACCCGCCCGCCCGCCCGCCGCGCGGCCCACGCCGCCGCGCTCCGGTCCCGGTCCAGGTCCCGGTCCAGGTCCTGCGCCGCGCCGTGGTCCTCGACCGGGTCTCCGGTCGCCCGCTCCGCGGCGGCGCCGGTGCCGCCCTCCGGACCCTCGCTGCCGGGCGCGCCGGGCGGAGGCGTGGAGGCGCCCGGCCCGCGCCACGCCCCGCTCCGGCCTCGGCCCCTGCGCGGGACCGCGCCCGACCGCGGGAACGGCCCGCCGGGCTCCCGCCCCGCTGCGGGGTCGGGGGCGCCGGGCGGGCAGGGGTCCGGCCCCTCGGGCCCGGGTTCCCCCGCCCGGGCGGTTCCGGGCGGGGAGGCGGGGCGCGGACGGGCGGGAGGCCGGACGTCCCGGTCCCGGCCGCCCGGGCCGGGACCGCGGGCGGGGGTCATGAGCCACCGCCGGGGTCATCCGGGACCGGCGGCGGGGCGGGAGCGCGGTCGGCGGGGCCCGTCGCCGCGGCGCGTACGAGCGGGGGCGCCGGGACGTTTCCGCGCTCGTCGGCGGCGCCCGCGGCGCCCGCCGCCGCGTCCGCGCGGGCCTCGGTACGGGCGTCCGCGGTGACCGCGGCGTGCCAGCCGTGCCGGTCCAGCGCGCGGGCCAGGGCCCGCACCATGCGCGGGTCGAACTGCGTGCCCGCGCACCGCTTCAGCTCTGCGACCGCCGTCTCCACCGGGCGGGCCCTGCTGTACGTACGCGTCGAGGTCATCGCGTCGAAGGCGTCCGCGACCGCGACCACCCGCGCGAACTCCGGGATCTGCGCCCCGGTCAGCCCGTACGGATAGCCGCTGCCGTCCAGCCGCTCGTGGTGGTGCAGGATGGCCGTCCTCGCCTCGCCCAGGAAGCGGATGCCGCGCACCATCTCGTGGCCGTATTCGGGGTGCAGCTCGATGACGCGGCGCTCCTCGGGGGTCAGCGGGCCGTTCTTGCGCAGCAGCCGGGTGGGGACGCCGAGCTTGCCCACGTCGTGCAGGATGCCCGCGATGCGCAGGGCCTCCAGCCGGTCGCCGCTCATGCCCAGCTCGCGGGCGATCAGCACGGAGGCGCGGCCGACCCGCTCGCTGTGGCCCCGGGTGTAGCGGTCCTTGATGTCGACCGCCTGGACGAGGGCGCGGATGGTGGCCTGGTGGGCGGCGCGCTCGCGGTGGCAGAGCGCGAAGACGCAGGCGCAGACGTACATCGGCAGCAGCACCAGCAGGGCCGCCGCCGGTCCGTACGGGCTGCGCCACAGCACCGCCATGGCGAGCCCGGCGGGCCCGTGGAGCAGCTGGGGCGCCAGCGCGCTCAGGTGCCGTCCGCGCCAGGCGGCACGCGCCGAACGGCGCTCGGCGAGGACCAGCACCCCGCCTTCCAGCGCGGCGGTGACCAGCCCCAGCACGAGCGCGGCGGTCGGCGCGGCGGCCAGGGCCCGCGGAAAACCGGGCACACCGGGGTTCTCGGCGGCGCGCAGCGCGTACGGGCCACCGAGGGCCCGGAAGGCGTACGCGGCGGCCCAGACGGCCAGTGAGAGCTGCGCGGCACGCCAGGCGCGCCGTACCGGCGCGGGCTGCCGCTCGACCCGGCCCAGCAGCGCCCCCGGCACCGCGACGAGCGCCGCGGCGGCGGGCGGCAGCAGAAAGGCCCCGGCCAGAAGGACGGGGCTGCACCATTCGGGGGACGGGGCCCGCACCGTGCGGGACCCCACCGCGTACACCGCGGCGAGCAGGATCACCGTGGCCCACGGGACGGCCGCCTGGGGCCGCAGCACCGGGGCGGCGCACAGCACCGCGGTGAGCACGGCGCTCACCACATAGGCGCGCGCCCCGAGAGGAAGTGCCCGCATCGGCCGCCCTCCTCCCCATCCGCGTCCGGTCGTCGCCCCCGTCGGGGGCGGGTCAGACTGGGGAGAATAGGGCCGCATGCGGCGGGCGGGACCGGCTGGACCGTCCGATTGCACCCCTTCGGGTGATGATCGGACCTTCGGTCCCGCCTGATCAGATCTTCGGTCATACCTGACCGGATCTTCGATTCACGCCTGACCGGATCTTCGGTTCACACCGCCCGCGGCCCGCGGGCGAGGGTCATTCCTGGGCGGTGGTGGGCGTATGCGCCTCGGTGGTGTCCGTCGTCTCCGCGGTGAGGTCGCGCTCGGGCACCGCCTGCCCGGAACGGATCAGCTCGATGCGGCCCATGACCTTCGAACGGAGGTCGGTGGGCACGTCGTCATGCCCGCAGCACCGCTTGACGAGCTTCTTCACGGCCTGCTCCAGACCGTACTTCTCCAGGCAGGGGGAGCACTCGTCGAAGTGGACCTCGAACTTGGCGCAGTCCCCGTCGGGCATCTCGCGGTCGAGGAACTCGTAGAGATGGTCGAGGACCTCGGAGCAATCCGTCTCGTGCGGGTCTCCGCAGCTCATGAGTCCGCGCCTTTCCGATCGTGCGACTCGTCCGCCGCCGCACCGGACGCGCCCGCCGGGACGAGCCCGCGCCCACGGGCGTAGTCCTCCAGCATGTCGCGCAGCTGACGGCGCCCACGGTGCAGGCGGGACATCACCGTACCGATGGGTGTCCCCATGATGTCGGCGATCTCCTTGTACGCAAACCCCTCGACATCCGCGAGGTAGACCGCGATCCGGAATTCCTCGGGAATGGCCTGAAGGGCTTCCTTGACATCCGAATCCGGCAGGTGGTCAAGGGCCTGGGACTCGGCGGACCGCAGACCGGTCGACATATGCGACTCGGCGCGCGCGAGCTGCCAGTCCTCGATCTCCTCGGCCGCACTGCGCTGGGGTTCGCGCTGCTTCTTGCGGTACGAGTTGATGAACGTATTGGTCAGGATGCGGTACAGCCACGCCTTGAGGTTGGTGCCCTCGCGGAATTGGTGGAAGGACCCGTACGCCTTCGCGTACGTCTCCTGCACGAGGTCCTCTGCGTCGGCCGGATTACGGGTCATGCGCAGCGCGGCAGAGTACATCTGGTCGAGGAACGTCAGGGCGTCCCGCTCGAAGCGCGCGTTGCGCTCCGCGGACGTCTCCTTCCGCTGCTCGGCCGGCTCTCCCTCGATGACGCCGTCGGTCTCTGCGTCGGTCCCAGTGACCTGACCCACCTCCTCCGTTTCTGCGGCGGGGCCGGATGCGGACCCGCTCGAATCGGAGAATAGACGACGATCCGGTCCGCCCGCCGCCTCGATCTTCGCGGTCTGCTCCGCCTCCAGCTGACGCCAGTCCAGGTCAGCGCTGTGCGGGCGGGCCGGGCAAGCAAGCGAACCCATGCGGGGAACTCCCTCTCCTCGTGCTGGTGCCTCTTACGCGGTCGGTACCTACGACGCGTATAACACCGACCCCCGGGGTCGCATTCCCGTGATCTCTCCCACACCCCGGCTCCCGCACGCTCAAGCCACGGCGCGCGGCAGCCACTCGGCGACGGCCCCGGTGATCACGGCGAGGGCCTCCGGTTCGGTGATGTCCGCCGACTTCGGCACGGCGAAGCCGTGGTCACCGTGCTCCACCTCGACCAGTTCCGTGGCCTCCGGCAGTGCCGGGAACTCCCCGGGGCGGCCGAAGGCGTCCCGGCCGCCCTGCACAACCAGCGTCGGGAGGCCCGTGGACAGCAGCTCCTCGGCGCGGGACTTCTCCGGCTTGCCCGGCGGGTGCAGCGGGAAGGACAGCGCCAGCACGGCGCGGGCGCCCAGCTCGGCCCCCGTACGGCAGGCCACCCGCGCCCCCGCGCTGCGGCCGCCCGCGACGACCGGCAGGCCGGGCCGCTCCAGCGCGGGCCACAGCGCGCGCCAGCCGGTGTCGAGGGTCTTGGGGGCGGGCGCGACCTTCTTGCCCGCCACCCGCCACGGCTGCTCGACCAGCGCGACGCTCACCCCCCGCGGCGGCAGCGCGGCGGCCAGCGCCCGCAGGTCGCGCGCCTCGATGCCGCCGCCCGCGCCATGGGAGACGGCCAGCACGGCGTGCGCGCCGGGGGCGTGGTGCCAGGTGATACGGGCGTCGCCGACCGGGGTCGGCACGGTCTCGGCGGTGGGCGTCGCCCCAGTCGCCCCAGTTTTCCCAGTTGTCCCAGTAGTGCGCGTCATCAGAACAGAGTGCCCTCTTCCGGGCCCTCCAGCTCGGTCAGCAGCTCCGGGCCGTTGTTGCGGACGTCACTGACCCCGGTCCCGACGGGGTACGCGCGCAGCAGCCCCGCGGGCGGCGGCGCCAGCAGCGGGCGCAGGTCGTCGGGGTCGGTACGGGCCGGATCCAGCCAGGAGTCCCAGCGGTCCTCGGTGAGGACGAGCGGCATCCGCGGATGGATGTCGGCCAGCGAGTGCGGCCCCTCGCCCGCGGCACCGTCCGCGAACGGCTCCTGCTCCGCCTCGGTGGTGATCACGGTGCAGGTCACCCACCAGGCACGCGGATGCTCGTCCGGCAGCGTGCGGTCCCGCCAGAACTCGTACAGCCCGGCCATCGCCATGACCGAACCGTCCACCGGGGTCACGAAGTACGGCTGCTTGCGCGGCCGTTTGCGCTTCCCCTTCTCCTCCAGCTGCCGCTCCCCCGACCCGGTGACCCACTCGTAGTAGCCGTCGGCGGGCAGGATGCAGCGGCGCGAGGCGAAGGGGCGCCGGTACGAGGGCTTCTCGTGCACGGTCTCGGCCCGGGCATTGATCATCTTCGCGCCGCCCTCGGGGGACTTCGACCAGGACGGGATCAGGCCCCACTTCAGCGTCCGCAGCTGACGGACCGGCCGCGGTCCGGCGGCTTGGGCCTCGGGTCCCTTGAGCGGCCGTTCCAGCACCGCGTACACGTCCTTGGTGGGCGCGACGTTCCAGTCGGGCGCCAAGGTCTCCTCCGGCTCCCACTTCTCCACCCCGAAGACTCCGGCGAGATCCTCGGGTCTCCGGCTCGCTGCGTATCGACCGCACATAGGTGCCACACTGCCACGACGCAACCCGAGCCGAGGAGCCGCCCGCACATGGACGCAACGAACGCCGCCGATCTGTGGGACCGGGTCGTGGGCGCCCAGCCCGACCCCACGCTGTGGCTGGTCGCCTCCACCGGAGTGATAGCCCTCGCCGTCGTCGTCTTCCGTACCTCCTGGCGCATATCCCGCAACGCGATCACGATCGCCCACGAGGGCGGCCACGGACTGGTCGCGCTGCTGAGCGGGCGGCGTCTGGACGGCATACGGCTGCACTCGGACACCTCGGGCCTGACCGTCTCGCGCGGCAAGCCCACCGGCATCGGCATGGTCCTCACGGCCGCCGCCGGATACACCGCGCCCTCCCTGATCGGGCTGCTCGGCGCCTGGCTGCTGGCCGCGAACCACATCACCGCGCTGCTGTGGGGGACGACGGGGCTGCTCGCCGTGATGCTGGTGATGATCCGTAACGCGTACGGCGTGCTCACGGTCGTCACCGCCGGGGCCGCCTTCTTCCTCGTCTCCTGGCTGACCGAGCCGGACGTACAGGCCGCGTTCGCGTACGGCGTGGTGTGGTTCCTGCTCATCGGCGGCGTCCGTCCGCCCTTCGAGCTCCAGGGCAAGCGGCGGTCCGGCGGGGCGTACGACTCCGACCCCGATCAGCTGGCCCGGCTCACCAATGTCCCGGCCGTGGTGTGGCTGCTGCTCTTCCACGTCGTCTCGCTGTGCTCGCTGATCGGCGGCGGCCGCTGGCTGCTGCGGCTGTGACCCGTACCCCTGTACCAGCGCTGTGTTTCGACTGGGTTTCGCCACTTTTGATCGAGATTCGCACTCTCGGTGAGCCACTAAAGTGAGACCCATGACCGGCATTGAGACTTCCCCGGGCGATCACACCGCCCTCTGGCCCGCCCCGACCGCTGACGGGGCGGTCGACGCGACCGTCACGGTGCCCGGATCGAAGTCCGTCACCAACCGTGGTCTGATCCTGGCCGCGCTCGCCGCCGAGCCCGGCTGGCTGCGCCGGCCGCTGCGCTCCCGCGACACCCTGCTGATGGCCGACGCGCTGCGCACGATGGGCGTCGGCATCGAGGAGACCGTCTCCGACAGCGCCTTCGGCGCGGGCAGCGGCGAGGCATGGCGGGTCATCCCCGCCGGGCTGCACGGCCCGGCCACCATCGACGTCGGCAACGCGGGCACCGTGATGCGCTTCCTGCCGCCGGTCGCCTCCCTCGCCGACGGCCCGGTCCGCTTCGACGGCGACCCGCGCTCGCACGAGCGCCCGCTGCACGGCGTGATCGACGCGCTGCGCGCGCTGGGCGCCCGCATCGACGACGACGGCCGCGGCGCGCTGCCGCTGACCGTGCACGGCGGCGGGGCGCTGGACGGCGGCCCGGTCCGGATCGACGCCTCGGCGTCCTCCCAGTTCGTCAGCGCGCTGCTGCTCTCCGCGCCGCGCTTCAACCAGGGGGTCGAGGTGCGCCACATCGGCGCCGCGCTGCCCTCCCTGCCGCACATCCGGATGACGGTCGACATGCTGCGCGCGGCGGGCGCGCGGGTCGACACCCCCGAGGCGGGCGGCGAGCAGGGCGTGTGGCGGGTCGCGCCGAGCGCGCTGCTGGGCCGGGACCTGGTCGTCGAGCCCGATCTGTCCAACGCGGCGCCGTTCCTGGCCGCCGCCCTGGTCACCGGCGGCCGGGTGACCATCCCCGACTGGCCGGAGCACACCACCCAGCCCGGTGACGCGCTGCGCCGGATCTTCACCGACATGGGCGGTTCCTGCGAGCTGACCGACGCCGGGCTGACCTTCACCGGCACCGGCCGGATCACCGGCATCGACGCCGATCTGCACGAGGTCGGCGAGCTGACCCCGGTGATCGCGGCGGTCGCGGCGCTGGCCGACTCCGAGTCCGTCCTGCGCGGCATCGCCCATCTGCGGCTCCACGAGACCGACCGGCTGGCGGCCCTCGCCAAGGAGATCAACGAACTCGGCGGCGATGTCGCCGAGACCGAGGACGGGCTGCGGATCCGTCCGCGCACGCTGCGCGGCGGGATCTTCCACACCTACGAGGACCACCGGCTGGCCACCGCCGCCGCCGTCCTGGGCCTGACCGTCGAGGGCGTCCAGGTCGAGAACGTGGCGACCACGGCCAAGACTCTGCCGGACTTCCCCGGCCTGTGGACCGGGATGCTCGACGCGACACCATCCCCGGCGCGGGGAGCCTGAGGGCGTTCCGCCATGCGCCGCTACGGCAAGCACACCGACGAGGACGACGTACGGGTCCGCCCGAACCGCAGGGGCAACCGTCCGCGCACCCATATCCGCCCCAAACACGAAGACGCCTCCGAGGGCATGGTCCTGACCGTCGACCGCGGCCGGCTCCATGTCCTCATCGAGGGCCGCACCATCATCGCCATGAAGGCCCGTGAACTCGGCCGCAAGGGCGTCGTGGTCGGCGACCAGGTCGCGGTCGTCGGCGACCTGTCCGGCGCCAAGGACACCCTCGCCCGCGTGGTGCGCGTCGAGGCGCGGTCCTCCGTGCTGCGCCGGACCGCCGATGACGACGACCCGTTCGAGCGGGTGGTCGTCGCCAACGCCGAGCAGCTGGCCATCGTCACCGCCCTCGCCGATCCCGAGCCGCGGCCGCGGCTGATCGACCGCTGTCTGGTGGCCGCCTTCGACGCGGGGCTCGACCCGCTGCTCGTCCTCACCAAGTCCGATCTGGCGCCCGCCGAGGGCCTGCTGGAGACCTACCGGACGCTCGGCGTGCCGTTCGTCGTCACCAACCGCGACGAACTGGCCGACGGCCAGGTCGCGGACCGGGTGCGGGAGCGGCTGGCGGACCGGATCACGGTCTTCGTCGGCCACTCAGGCGTCGGCAAGACCACCTTGGTCAACGCCCTGGTGCCGGAGCGCAAGCGGGCCACCGGCCGGGTGAACGCGGTCACCGGCCGCGGCCGCCACACCACCACCTCGGCCCTCGCGCTGCCCCTCCCGGACGACAAGGGATGGGTGATCGACACGCCGGGCGTACGGTCCTTCGGACTGCACCATGTGGACCCCACCCGGGTCATCCACGCCTTCCCGGATCTGGAGCCGGGCACCGAGGAGTGCCCGCGCGCCTGCAGCCACGACGAGCCGGACTGCGCCCTGGACCAGTGGGTGACCGACGGCCACGCCGACCCGGCCCGGCTGTACTCCCTGCGGAGGCTGCTCGCCACCCGCGAGCGGCGGGAGGGCGACTGATCCGGGTTTGCCGCCCACTCGGTGAGGTAAAGGGATAATCGCACCAAGACAACCCGGGCTTCAGGGCAGCTCGGGTTCAGGGCGACTCGGCTTCAGGGCAACCCAGGCGAAGGCAGCCGTCAGCGGTACGGGAGGACATCTGTATGGCGTGGCTGCTGGTCGTCGTCGCCGGGCTTCTGGAAACGGGCTTCGCCGTCTGCCTCAAGCTCTCGCACGGGTTCACCAGGCTCTGGCCGACGATCGCGTTCTGCGCGTTCGCGCTCGGCAGCTTCGGACTGCTGACGCTGTCCCTGAAGAAGCTCGACGTGGGGCCCGCGTACGCAGTGTGGACGGGCATCGGCGCGGCCGGGACGGCGATCTACGGCATGATCTTCCTCAACGACCTGGTCTCCGTGCTGAAGGTCATCTCCATCACGCTGGTGATCATCGGCGTGGTGGGCCTCCAGCTCTCCGGCTCGGGGCACTAGGGGCGAGCGCGCCGCGCACCGCGCTCGCCACCTCCACGGCGGGCGCGGGCACCAGCACGTACGACAGCGCCAGCCGCGCGGCCGTCTCGCAGGCCCGGGCCAGCTCCACCGGCCCGCCCGACGGCCACTCCGCCGCCAGCAGCCGCACCGCCCGGTCCCGCGCCTCCCCCAGCAGATCGACGGGCGAGGGCAGCGGCTCCACGGCGGCGGACCGGCGCGAGCGCGGCGGGCTCAGCGGGCCGCCGAGCGGGGCCGGGCGCGCGGGCGTGGGCAGCCGTTCGTTCCAGCATCCGGTGAGCACCGCCCGGACGAGGGGGTTCTCGTTCCCGGCCCGGACCGTCCACACGGCCGCCGCCGCCAGCCGCTCACCGGGCCCGGCGGCGCCCGGCACCCCGGTCAGGGCCCGCTCGACGCCGCTGAGATACGCCTCGGCCTCGCGCCGCACCAGGGCCAGCGCGAGGCCGTCCTTGCCGCCGAACTCGTTGTAGAGGGTCTGCCGCGACACCCCGGCCGACGCGGCGACGTCGGTCATCCGGATCCTGGCCCACGGGCGGCGCGCGAGGGCGGCGAAGGCCGCGTCGAGCAAGGATTCACGCGCTGCGGGCATCGTCGCCTCCCAGGCTTTCGGCGTGCACAGAATTGACGGCCCGCCAGATGGTGTCAAGAGCCTCCTGTGGATCGCCCCGGTGCGGATCGATACTGTTCGGCCATGGCCGACTACCACGATGACCTGCGTTTCGCCCACGTTCTGGCCGACGCCGCCGATGCCGCGACCATGGAGCGCTTCAAGGCGCTCGACCTCAAGGTCGAGACGAAACCCGACATGACGCCGGTGAGCGAAGCCGACAAGGCGGCCGAGGAGCTGATCCGCTCCCAGCTCCAGCGCGCCCGCCCGCGGGACGCGGTGCTCGGCGAGGAATTCGGCAGCGAGGGCACCGGCCCGCGCCGCTGGGTGATCGATCCGATCGACGGCACCAAGAACTATGTGCGCGGGGTTCCGGTCTGGGCCACCCTGATCGCGCTCATGGAGCGCGGCGCGGGCGGCGACCGGCCGGTGGTCGGCGTGGTCTCCGCCCCGGCACTGCACCGCCGCTGGTGGGCCGCCGAGGGGCTCGGGGCGTACAGCGGCCGGAGCCTGTCGTCGGCGACCCGGCTGCACGTATCGAAGGTGACCGAGCTGCGGGACGCGTCGTTCGCGTACTCCTCGATCGACGGCTGGGAGGAGCGCGGCAGGCTGAACGGCTTCCTCGATCTGACCCGCGCCTGCTGGCGCACCCGCGGCTACGGCGACTTCTGGCCGTACATGATGGTCGCTGAGGGGTCGGTGGACCTGTGCGCCGAGCCGGAACTGTCGCTGTGGGACATGGCCGCGAACGCGGTGATCGTCCAGGAGGCGGGCGGCCGCTTCACCGGGCTCGACGGCGTACCGGGCCCCAACAGCGGCGACGCGGCGGCGTCCAATGGGCTGCTGCACGACGCGATGCTGGATTACCTGCGGCCGTAGAGGCTGTCAACGGGAGCGTATGGGGCGCGCTGAGCGGTAGATCGGCTTCCGCGCGCCCTTGTTGTGTCCGCCGGAGCATGTGAACATGAGAATTCAGAGCCTTGTGAACTTGTGAATCCGTTCTCGAATGCGATCGACCGCGCATGACGGATTCACTCAAGGAGGTGGCTCCATCCATGCCCGTGTACGTCCGTGACGCCATGAGCTCGGTGGTCCTCACCATCGGCCCCGCCCATACGCTCCGCCAGGCCGCCCGGCTGATGTCCGCCCGCCGGGTCGGGTCGGCCATCGTGCTCGACCCCGACACCAGCGGCCTCGGCATCCTCACCGAGCGGGACATCCTCAACTCCCTGGGCGCGGACCAGGACCCGGACCACGAGACCGCACACGCCCACACCACCGCCGACGCCGTCTTCGCCACCCCCGGGTGGACCCTGGAGGAGGCGGCCCGCACGATGAGCCAGGGTGGCTTCCGCCACCTCATCGTGCTGGAGGCGGGCGACCCGGTCGGAGTGGTGTCGGTGCGCGACATCATCCGCTGCTGGGCCCCGGCCGAGCAGCCCGCGCTGGCCTGACCGGCCCGCCCTCCGGGGCGCGTCCGCCTCGCGGAAGTTCTCGATCAAGCCATCCCTCGATTAGATCCCACATTGGATTTAATCCAATTCAAGAGGGGCTGGAGACTGATACCCGATCCGGTCATGGATGCGGCCACTGCTACGCTTGTCCTATCTGACTGATAGGTGAATGGCATGAGTGACCTGCTGAAACGACTCCGGGGACGTGGCTGGCGGCTGACCGCGCAGCGGCGTGTCGTCGCCGAGGTCCTCGACGGGGACCACGTGCACTACACCGCCGACGAGGTACACGCGCTGGCGGCCGGCCGTCTGCCCGAGATCTCCCGGGCGACGGTGTACAACACCCTGGGCGAGCTGGTCTCGCTCGGCGAGGTGATCGAGGTCAGCACGGACGGGCGGGCGAAGCGCTACGACCCGAACGCGCACCACGCGCACCAGCACCTGGTGTGCGCCCGCTGCGGCACGATCCGCGACGTCCACCCCGTCGGCGACCCGCTGTCCGACCTGCCTGCGCAGGAACGCTTCGGCTTCGCGGTCTCCGCGGCCGAGGTGACCTACCGCGGAATCTGCCCCGACTGCGCGGCCTGACCGCACCCCGCGGTCCGGCCGCCCACCGGCCGGACCGCCAAAGGGGCACCACACATGGCGAAGGGCCCGGATCCTTGAGGATCCGGGCCCTTCGCTCTCGTAGCGGGGACAGGATTTGAACCTGCGACCTCTGGGTTATGAGCCCAGCGAGCTACCGAGCTGCTCCACCCCGCGTCGGTGTGTAGCAACTTTAACCCGAGGCCAACGCCAGGAGCAAACCGGTTACCCGGACGTCACCCGCGAGGGCTCCGCCGGGGGCTCTACGCGGTCAGCTCCTGCTGCAGCGCGTCCCGCAGCCGGGCCGCCCGCTCGGTGACCTCCGCCGGGCCCAGCTCGACCGCCCGGGCGCACCACCGCTGCCCCTCGGTCAGCGCGCCGCGGCGGGCCGCCAGCAGCGCCAGGCGCAGCGCGGCGCGGCCGTGCCCGGCCCCGGCTGCGCGCGTCCACCACAGGGCGGCCTCCGGCTCGCTGCCCTCGCGGGCCAGCAGCAGCCCCAGGTTGAACGCGCCGTTGCTGCTGCCCGCCTCGGCGGCCATCCGGTACCAGCGGGCGGCCTCGACCACCTCGCCCCGGGACGCCGCGAGCATGCCGACGCGCACCTGGGCGCGCCGGTGGCCCTGGCGGGCGGCCCGCTCGTACCACTCCTCGTACTCGGGCACGGAGCCGTCGTCCGGCGCGACCGGGAACCGCGTCCCCGAGCTGAAGCCGGTGCCGGTCGCCGCGGGGTCGCCGCCGACCGCCGAGCGGTCCAGCAGCGCCGCCAGCCGGAAGGCGGCCTCGGCGCTGCCGCCGCCCGCGGCGCAGCGCAGATGGCGCTCGGCCGCCTGGTGGTCGCCCTCCCGCAGCAGGGCGATGCCGACCTGGAGGGCGGCCTCGGTGTGCCCGGCGGCGGCGGCCCGCTCGTACCACTGCCGGGCGGCCCGCTCCTCGTCCCGGCCCGCGTACAGGATGCCGAGGTTGAACGCCGCGTCCACGCTGCCCGCCTCGGCGGCCTTGGAGAACCACGGCTCGGCGCCCGCCGCGTCGCCGCGCTGGAGCAGCAGGACGGCGACCGCGTTGGCGGCCTCGCGGTGCCCGGCGTAGGCGGCGCGGCGGTACCACTGCTCGGCCTGGGCGGTACGGCCCTGCTCGGCGCAGAGCAGACCGAGGTTGTACGCGCCGTTGATGTCCCCGGCGTCCAGCGCGGCCCGGTACCAGCGCTCGGCGGTCTGGGTCTCGCCGCGGTCGGCGTGCAGCGCACCCAGGGCGTTGGCCGCGTTGCCGTCGCCGTCCTGGGCGGCGCGGTGCCACCAGACGGCGGCGCTGTCGGTGTCGCCCGCGTCGCGCAGCAGGAAGCCGAGCGCGCAGGCGGCGCGCGCCTCGCCGTCCTTGGCGGACGTCAGGTACCAGCGGCCCGCCTCCTGGGTCTCGCCGCGCTTCTCCAGCAGCGTGCCGAGGCAGAGCGCGGCGCGCCGGTGGCCGCGCGCGGCGGCCTGCCGGTACCACTGCTCGGCCTCCTCGGGCTCCGCGTCGACGGCCGCCCGGCCGCGCTCCTCGCCGGTCTCGTTGTCGTCGGTGTGGTCCAGGAGCCGGGCGAGGCGGTACGCGGCCTCGCGGTGGCCGCGCTCGGCGGCCGTGCGGAACCACCGCTCGGCGCCGATGTCGCTGCGGTGTTCGAGCAGATCGGCGAGGGCGTACGCGCCCAGGGTGTGGCCGGACTCGGCGGACTGGCGCAGCCAGTACTCGGCGGCGGGTTCATCGCCGCGCTCACGGTGATGGCGGCCGAGGGCGTGCGCGGCCGCGGCGGATCCGGCGACGGCGGCGATGCGCCACCACCCGGCCGCCTCGTCGGCGTACCCGCGCTGATGGAGAAGGACGCCCAGGTTGTTGGCGGCGGCGCGGTCACCCGCGGCCGTGGCGCCACGCAGATACGGCTCGGCGCCATCGAGGTCGCCGCGGCGCAGCAGCAGCGCGCCGAGCGCGCTCATGGACGCCGTATCGCCGGACTCGGCCGCACGGCGATGCCGTGTCTCTTCCTCGGCATCGTCATGCGTGTGCGCAAAACGCCCTGTCTCCAACAGACTGACCCTGTCCCCCATAAATTCCATCGTGACATCACCCGCATCCGGCGTACACCTGGTATACCGCAGCCAGCGAGGTCACTTCAGCGTTTTGTCGACTTGCCCACAGAGAGACAACCCAAACGCTTGTATCTCGAATCGTTGAGTAGACACACAACGAGGCCCGGATCCTTGCGGATCCGGGCCTCGTGTGTCAGTAGCGGGGACAGGATTTGAACCTGCGACCTCTGGGTTATGAGCCCAGCGAGCTACCGAGCTGCTCCACCCCGCGCCGTCGTGTTACTACCGTACCACGGCGCGGGGCACCTCTTTCACGGTCGTTTCCCCTGGTCGGGGGCGTCAACCGCCCTTGTTGCCGCCGCTCTGGCTCTGCGGCTGGTTCTGCTGCTTCCCCTGCTTGTCGGCGGCCTTCTGCTCCGCCTTGGCCGCCTTGTCCAACGCGTCCTTCAGGTCCTCCTGGGCCCTGCCGTACGCGTCCCAGTCCTGCGGCTTCTCCTGGAGCGCCTTCTGGCTGTCCTCCCAGGCCGTCTGGGCGTCCTTCAGCGCCTCCTGCACCGTCGGGTCGGCGCTCGGCTTCCCGGTGCTGTCGTCCGGCGGCTGCTGCCCGTCGGACGGCTCCTCGCCGAAGACCGCGTCCAGCGCCTCGGGCAGGCTGTTCTTGAAGGCGGGTTCGTTGCCGTTGTAGGAGACGCCCACCTTCTTCAGCAGCGGGTAGTTGGAGTTGCCACCCCGGGCGTACACCGGCTCGATATAGAGGAAGCCTCCGTTGAACGGCACCGTCAGCAGGTTGCCGTACTCGATGTCCGAGTCGGTGCCCCGGAGGTTCCGCACGAACTCGGCCACTTCGGGGGTGCCGTTCAGCTTGCTCTGCACCTGCTGTGGACCGGGCACGTCATTGGTGACCTTCAGCATTCTTATCGTGCCGTAGTCCTTGCTGTTGGCATCGGCATCGACGGACATGAACGCCCCGAGCGTGGGCCGCCCGTTGGGGGTGAAGGTCGTCGTGAGCGAGAAGGCCCGGTTCTGCTGGTCGGGCATCTTCATACTCAGGTAGTACGGCGGAACCGCGCTGCCGTCCTTGCGGGTCGGGTCGTCCGGCACCTGCCAGGCGTCACTGCCGCTGTAGAACTGCTGCGGGTCGGTCACGTGGTAGCGGGTCAGCAGCTCGCGCTGGACCTTGAACAGGTCCTGCGGATACCGCAGATGCTCCTTCAGCTGGTCGCTGATCGCGCTCTTCGGCTTGACCGTGCCCGGGAACGCCTTCTTCCAGGTCTTGAGCACCGGGTCCTTGGTGTCCCACTCGTAGAGGTTGACGGAGCCGTCGTACGCGTCGACGGTCGCCTTCACCGAGTTCCGGATGTAGTTGACCTTGTTCTGCTGGGCGACCACCGAGCGGTCCTGGCCGCTCAGCGAGTCGGCCGTGCTGTCGCCCAGGGTGGTCCGCGAGGCGTACGGATAGCCGTTGGTGGTGGTGTACGCGTCCACGACCCACTTGATGCGGCCGTCGACCACCGCCGGGTAGGCGTCCCCGTCGATGGTCAGCCATGGGGCGACCTTCTCGACGCGCTCCTTGGGCGTGCGGTTGTACAGGATCCGCGAACCCTCGCCGATGGCGCCGGAGTAGAGCATCTGCGGCTCGCCGAACGCCACCGCGTAGGCGGCGCGGTTGACCGGGTTGGAGAGGCTGACCCCGCTGTTGCCCTTGTAGCTGGTGGTCTTCTCCCCGTTGTCCTCGTAGTCCAGCTCCTTCTGCGGGCCGCCCACTATCGAGTACTGCTGGGTCTTCTCGCCGTAGTAGACCTGCTGGCGATAGGTGCGCAGCCCGCCGCCGGACGGATTCCCGGTGGTCGGCAGCCCGGCCTCGGTGAAGTCCGGGGCCCCCTGCTGATCCGCCTCGGGGTCCGGGCTGGTGCCCTTGGCCGCGATCATGCCGTAGCCATGGGTGTAGGTGAAGTGGTCGTTGATCCAGTTCCGCTTGGGCACACCGGCGAGGTTCAGCTCACGGACACCGACGACGGTGTCCTGATCCTTGCCGCTGGCGTCCTTGTAGCGGTCGACGTCCAGGGTGGATGGGAACTGGTAGTACTTCCGCTTCTGCTGGAGCTGCTGGAAGGTCGGCGAGACGACGCTCGGGTCGATCAGCCGGTAGCTGGCCGTCGAGTCGGCGGTCTGGCGCAGCTGGGCGCTGCTGCCCTTGTCATCGGTCTTGCCGCTGTAGTCCGCCACCTTGGAGTCATCGATGCCGTACGCGTTGCGCGTGGCCTCGATGTTCTTCTTGATGTACGGCGACTCCTTGGCCTGCTCGTTCGGCTGGACCTGGAACTTCTGCACGATCGCCGGGTAGAGCCCGCCGATCAGGATCGCCGACAGCACCATCAGCCCGAAGCCGATCACCGGAAGCTGCCAGGTGCGCCGCCACAGCGTCGCGAAGAACAGCAGCGCGCAGATGACCGCGATGCAGAAGAGGATCGTCTTCGCGGGCAGATAGGCGTTGGCGTCCACATAGCGCAGACCGGTCCAGTTGTCCGTGGCCTTGAAGTCGCTGGACTTCACCGCCAGGCCGTACCGGTCGAGCCAGTACGCCACCGCCTTGAGGGCCACGAAGACGCCCACCAGCACCGACAGATGGCCGGTAGCCGCGCCGGTCGCCCGGGCGCCCGGGCTGGTGACGCGCAGGCCCCCGTAGAGGTAGTGCACCAGGGCCGCGGCGATCAGGGAGAGCACCGTGGCCGCGAAGCCGAAGCTCAGCAGGAAGCGGTACCAGGGCAGGTCGAAGGCGAAGAAGGCCACGTCCTTGTGGAACTCGGCGTCCTTCTGGCCGAAGGGCACGCTGTTGACCCACAGCAGCCACAGCCGCCACTGGCCGGCCGCGGAGGCCCCGGCGATCAGCCCGACCAGGGCGGTGACCGCGAGCAGCACCCACTTCTTGAACGGGGCGATGCCCATCCGGTACCGGTCGAGGCTCTGCTGCTCCATCGACATCGCGCTCAGCGGCGGCCGCAGCCGGTGCGCCAGCCAGATGTTGACCCCGACGGCCGTGGACATCAGCAGGCCGAAGACGAAGAACAGGCCGATCTTCGTCCGCAGGGTGGTGCTGAAGACCGACGAGTAATGAAGCGAGCGATACCAGAGCCAATCCGTCCAAAACCCCGCAAACATGACGAAGAGCATGGCCAGCACGGCCAGCACACCCAGGGTCATGAACAGGGTCCGGACTCGCCGGGACGGTCGGCCCACTCTGATCCGCGGTCCCGTCGGGCCTCCGCCGCGGTCCGGCATCTGGAAAGCCAAGGTGCGCACCTCGAAGTTCGCTGTTGTCGATACGGGCCCGGACAGATGGGCCCACCTGATGCAACTTACTCAGGCTTTACTCAGTTCCCGATTCCGGGTCCGATCAGGGCACGATATGAACCATGTCCAACGCAACCCCCGGTACCGGCCCTCTTGCCGCGAATCCGCTCACCCGCGCCGTCCTCGAAATCGACGAGTATGCCTCCGGGCTCGGCTGGGATCAGCCCGCCCGGCTCTTCGCCCTCGTCGACACCGCCCAGCTGCGCACCCAGGAGCCCGAGCTGGCCGGTCAGCTCGGGCTCGACGAGGACGGTGACGAGCCCGCGGCGTCCCTCACCCCCATCGAACAGGACGAGCTGCCCGCGCAGGCCCCGCTTGACGAATTCCTCGCCACCATCGCCTGGCCCGACGCCGTGATCGGCTGCGCCATGACCGTGGAGCGGCTGATGCTGCCGCCGTCCGCCGAGTCCTCCGTCCCGAAGGACCTGGACCAGGCCCAGCTGGCGTCCTGGGTCGCGGAGCACCCCGAGCGCCAGGAGGTCCGGATGACGGTCGCCGTGCTGCGGGACGGGGAGCGCGAGTCGGCGCTGCGGCTGCGCGAGAAGGACGCCGCGACCGAGGTGCTGACCGGCTCCGGCCTGGTGCCGGGGCTCGCCGAGGCGCTGGCCGCCACCTTCGCCACCGACTGACGCCGGGGCGCCCAGGACGCGAGGCAGTACGACACGAGGCGGCCGCCGGATCCTCTGATCCGGCGGCCGCCTCGCGATATGTACGTGTTGCCGGTGGCTCAGCCCGCGGCGCACCGGGGCAGACCGGCGGTGTCCCCCGAGCGGATCTCCTTGAGGGCCTTCAGCGCGTCGTCGATGGTGTGCACCTTCACCAGCCGCAGGCCGTCCGGCACGTCCTTGGCGGCCGCCGCGCAGTTCTCCTTGGGGGTGAGGAAGAAGCGGGCCCCGGCCTCGCGGGCGCCGATCGTCTTCATCTCGATCCCGCCGATCGGGCCCACGACGCCCTTGTCGTCGATGGTGCCGGTGCCCGCGATGAACTTCCCGCCGGTCAGGTCGCCCTGCTTCGACACCCGGTCCACGATGCCGAGGGCGAACATCAGCCCCGCGCTCGGCCCGCCCACGTCGGCCAGCTTGATGTCGATCTTGAACGGGAAGGCGTAGTCGATCCCGGCCTGGATGCCGACGATGGCCCGGTCACCGGCCTTCTTGGTGGTGATCGCGATCTGCTTCTGGCCGGTCGGCCGCTTGCCGCTCTTCTCGGCCGCCGCGGCCACCTTGGCCGGGACGATTCGGAACGTCACCTTCTCGCCGGGCTTGTGCTTGGTGACCAGCTTGGCGACGTCGTCGGGCTCGCGCACCGCGGTGCCGTCCACCGACTTGATCACGTCGCCCGCGTGCAGCTTGCCCTCGGACGGGCTGCCCTTGACGACGGCGCCCACGATCACCTGGGAGGTGACCTTCCGGTGCAGCGCCCTGAGCGCCGCTACCTTCGCGCTCTCCTGGGACTGGCTGAATTCCTCCGCGTTCTGCTGGTTCACCTCGTCCGGGGTTTTGTCGTCCGGATAGAGGGTGTCGTGCGGCACCACCACATTGTCGTGGGACATCCAGCCGTAAACGGCCTCCACGAGATTCATCCGGTACTCGGAGCCGGTGACCCGGACCGTCGTCATGTTGAGATGGCCACCGCTGGTCTCACAGCCCTTGTGGCCGGAGATCTGCAGCACGCACTCGCCGTTGTGTTCGCCCAGCGTGTTGTAGGTCGGCCCCGGTGACATCTCCGCGTACGGCACCGGGATCAGCACACCGGCGCACAACAGCGCGATCAGCATCAGCAGGGAGGCGAGCATCGTCGCGGTGCGGCGTGGCATGGAACGACAGTACGGGACGCGTCCGTCAGTCCACTCCCGGGGCCGTCCGTACGAGGGGCCGGGGTTCAGGCGGCCGCGTCCGTGTCCGTGCGCGCGCGTTCCATTGCCTCTCGGAACCGCGTATATCCGGCCAGTTCCTCGACGTCCCCCACGCTCTTGCGGTTGTTGCGCGCGGTCCAACCGGCATAGAGCGTGGCGGCTATCGCCGCGAGAACGGGAATGAGCAACCAGAGAAGCGCTCCCATAGCGGCCTCCCGACCCCTTTTTTTAGCACCGCGACTGACAGATGAGCAGATTAATCCTCTGCGAGGTCAACGCTCACGGCAGGGTGCCGGTTACGCAAGTGGAGTACACCATTCCGAGTGGACTCCACAACGTAACTGTTATCCCGCCCCACCGAGCGCTGACTGTTTCGCGTGCCCGTCAGATCCCCACCCATTCCTCGGTGCCGTCGGCGAACGTCTGGTGCTTCCAGATCGGGACCTCGCTCTTGAGGTCGTCGATCAGCCGACGGCAGGCGGCGAACGCCTCCGCGCGGTGCGGGCACGAAACCGCCACGACAACGGCCAGATCGCCTACCGCCAGATCGCCGACCCGGTGGACGGCGGCCAGCGCCCGCACCGGGAAGTCGGCCGCGACCTTCTCGGCCACCCGCCGCAGCTCGGCCTCGGCGCTCGGGTGCGCGGAGTAGCCGAGGGCGCCCACGTCCGCGCCCCCGTCATGGTTGCGCACGGTGCCCACGAAGAGCGCCGTACCGCCCGCCGCGGCGTCCCCGACCGCCCCGAACACCTCGTCCACCGACAGCGGGGTCTCGCGGACCGCCAGCAGGCGGATGGGGTCGACTGCCGGGCCCTCGCCGGGATGCTCGTACGCGTGTGCCATGTCGTCCATCGTGCCGTATGCCGTCCCGTCGTGGCGCACCGCCGGATCGCGAGGCGGCCTCACGCCCGGCGGCGCGCCTTGCGGGCACGGCGCACGATCGCGGCGGTGCCCACCAGGGCGACGGTCGCACCGGCGGCGCCCAGCGTGGTGGCGTCCTTGCGGCCCAGCCGCCGCCCGGCGACCGTATGCCGCCCGGAGACCTCGTCCAGCAGCTCGGCCAGCACCTCTTCGTTGGTCCACCGGGGCCGCCAGCCCGCCGCGTGCAGCCGGCTGCCGCTGACCGCCCAGGGGTGCATCGTGTACGCGAGGTCCCCGGCCGGGGAGGGGGTCAGGCCGAGCCGGTGCAGCCGGGAGGCGGCGCCGAGGGCGACCGCCGACGGCAGCTCCATGCGCCGGATTCCGGTCAGCTCCTCGACCTCCTCCTGCTCCAGCCAGCCGTCGCAGCCGACCGCCAGCTCCCCCTCGACCTTCTCCAGCGCGGCGTACTCCAGCGCGCTGACCAGGTCGTCCATATGGCAGAACTGCCAGGTGGGACGGGATCCGGCGACCACCAGCAGCCGGGGCGACTCGAAGTATCGGGTGAGCGCGGTGTCCGTGCCGCCGACCAGGATGGCGGGGCGTACGACGGTCACGTTCAGCCCCGGGTGCGCCCGGGGCGCGCGCTCCCCCAGCCGCTCGATCTCCAGCAGGTCGCCGACGCCGGTGGCCTCGGCGGTGGCCCGCAGCTCCGCGTCCTCGGCGAGCGGCACGTCGTTCTCGGGGAGCGCGCCGTAGACCATCGCGGAGGTGCACAGCACCACCCGGTGCACTCCGGCGGCCGCGGCCGCGGTCAGCACGGTCTGGGTGCCGCGCACGTTGTAGGCGGTGCGGGCGGCGGGGTCGGTACCCAAGTCCAGGTCGACGGCGAGATGGACGACGACGTCGGCGCCGCGCAGCTTCTCGGCGATGGCCGGATCGCGCACGTCCAGCACATGCCACTGCGCCTCGGTCACCTCGCCGCGCCGCTCGTCGAGGGCCAGCACCTGTTTGATCTCTTCGGACTCCGCGAGCCGCTGCGTGAGCAGGGCGCCGGGGCCCGAGGCGGCACCGGTGACCGCCACGACGGGTCGTCGTGCGGTACGGGCCGTATCGTTTCGCGCAGCGCGAACTTCTCGGTCTGGGGAACTCACCGGGCGTCTCCAGCGGTTGTCTTCAGTACGCAGCGCGTGCACACGTACGTACCAGGTAACGCCCATCCTGCCGCAGCGCGGCGATCAGCGAAGCACTGAGCCCGTAAACCGGCGAGGTGTCTAGGCTGGGTGGTGATGTCGGGCATCCGCCGCCGGTTAGTGGCCGGTGGCCCAACGAGCCGAGGAACCCCGTGAGTGACACCCCATTCGGATTCGGCCTTCCGCCGGAGGAGCCGGAGGACGGCGACGACGGCAAGAAGAAGGGCGGCCAGGGCGGCGAGCAGGGCCCCGCGAATCCCTTCGGGTTCGGCGGGGCGGGCGGCCCGGCCGGAGCAGGCGGCGCGGAGAATCCGTTCGCCGCGATGTTCGGCTCGCTCAACCCGAACGACCTGGGCGCCGCCTTCCAGCAGCTCGGGCAGATGCTCTCGTACGAGGGCGGCCCGGTGAACTGGGAGATGGCCAAGGACATCGCGCGGCAGACCGTCGCGCGGGGCACCGCCGACGGCACCAAGGACGAGAGCGTCGGCCCCGCCGACCGCGCCGCGGTCCAGGAGGCCGTGCGGCTGGCGGACCTGTGGCTGGACGGGGTCACGTCCCTGCCCTCGGGCTCCGGGACCGCCGTCGCGTGGAGCCGCGCCGAGTGGGTCGAGGCGACGCTGCCGGTGTGGAAGGACCTGGTCGACCCGGTCGCCGAGCGCGTCGGCTCCGCCATGGGCGACGTGCTTCCCGAGGAGATGCAGGCCATGGCGGGCCCGCTGCTCGGGATGATGCGTTCGATGGGTGGCGCGATGTTCGGCACCCAGATCGGGCAGGCGCTGGGCGTGCTGGCCGGTGAGGTCGTCGGTTCGACCGACATCGGGCTTCCGCTGGGCCCGGCGGGCAAGGCGGCGCTGCTTCCGGTCAACATCGCGGCGCTCGGCTCCGGCCTCGGCGTCCCCAAAGACGAGGTGCGGCTGTATCTGGCGCTGCGCGAGGCGGCCCACCAGCGGCTGTTCTCGCATGTGCCGTGGCTGCGCTCGCATCTGTTCGGTGCCGTCGAGGGATACGCCCGGGGCATCAAGGTGGACACGGCGAAGCTGGAGGACGCGGTCGGCCAGCTCGACCCGACCCACCCCGAGCAGCTGCAGGAAGCGCTCCAGCAGGGCATGTTCCAGCCGGAGGACACCCCGGAGCAGAAGGCCGCGCTGGCCCGGCTGGAGACGGCCCTCGCGCTGGTCGAGGGCTGGGTGGACGCGGTGGTGCACGCCGCGGCCAAGCCCCATCTGCCGTCCGCGGACGCCCTGCGCGAGACGCTGCGGCGCCGCCGGGCGAGCGGCGGGCCCGCCGAGCAGACCTTCGCCACGCTGATCGGCCTGGAGCTGCGGCCGCGTCGGCTGCGGGACGCCTCACGGCTGTGGGCGTCGCTCACCGACGCGCGCGGCGTCGACGGCCGCGACGGTCTGTGGGAGCACCCGGACATGCTGCCGACGGCCGAGGACCTCGACGACCCGGACGGCTTCGTCCACCGCGAGCAGCTGGACTTCTCCGAGCTGGACAAGATGCTCGGCGAGGCGGCGGACGGCGCGGCCGAGGACCGTACGAAGGGCTCCGAGGACGGCAAGAAGGGCCCCGACGACGGCAAGGACGAGCGGGGCGACGGCGAGAAGTGAGCCTGGTGAGCCTTCACAAGGACGCGGCGCGGGTCCTCGACCAGTGGCCCGCGCCCGACGCCGACCAGGAGCGGCTGCGGCAGGAGTACGGCGGCCATCTGGCCGCGTATCCCGACGGCATGTGGAAGGCGTGCGGCGACGGGCACCTCACGGCGAGCGCGCTCGTGGTCGACCCGCCGCGGGAGCGCGTCCTGCTCACGCTCCACCGCAAGCTGCGGATGTGGCTCCAGATGGGCGGCCACTGCGAACCCGGGGACGCCACGCTGGCGGACGCGGCGCTGCGGGAGGCCACCGAGGAGTCGGGCATCGCGGGGCTGACCCTGCTGCCGGGCGGGCCGGTGCGGCTCGACCGGCATCACACGCCGTGCGCCTGGCATCTGGACGTGCAGTACGCGGCGGTAGCCCCGCCGGACGCGGTGGCGGCGATCAGCGACGAGTCGCTGGACCTTCGCTGGTTCGGCTACGACGAGGTGGCGGACGTGGCCGACGCGTCGGTGCGCCACCTGGTGGCCCGTACCCGCGCGCTGGTCTGAGGAGCGCGCGGGCACGGACCGGGGGCTGTGGCCGACAGCCGCCCGGTGGGTGTCAGTTGCTGAAGATGTTGCCCTGGTTCTGCCCGCGGGCGCCCTGCCCGCCCATGCCGAACTGGGCGGCCGCGCCGCCGCCGATCACCGCGTTCTGCGGCGGCAGCAGCTCGCTGGGCTGGACGAGTGCGTAACCCTGGCCGAGGAAGCTCAGCTCCCAGCCCTCACCGGTGCTGCCGCGCCGCCGCCACACTCCCGAGGAGTGCGTCTGCGCCTGCATCTGGACGCGCAGCGAGCTGGACCACGCGACGATCGCGTCCGCGTCGGCGTTGACGTACTTGTCCGGGGTCACCTGGAGCATCAGCGGCTTGCCCGACGTCATCAGCGCGACCTTGCCCCGGCCGGAGATGTTGAGGTTGTACTTGCCGGAGCCGGTGATGCCGAACTGGCTGTCCACCGCGATCGACTCCCAGTGCAGCGTGGAGTCGAGCGCCAGCACGTACGAGCTGTCGACCGTGAGGCCGTCGTGGTCCACGTCCACCACGTGGACGTGCTGGGCGAGGTTGGCGAGGTAGACCGTGCCCTGCCCCGAGCAGCGCATCAGATCCAGGGCCTCGCCGGTGCGGGCGCGGGCCCGCTGCTGACCGGGGGTCTGGTACTCGCCGTCGAACTCGATCAGCCCCTGATAGGCGACCATGCTGCCCTTCCGGGCGAGCACGTCCTCATGACCGGTGAGCGCGACCCGCAGCATCTTGCGGTTCTGGAGCGCGTAACGTTCCTCGGTCTGGGCCTCGGTGTAGCCGAAAAGCGGGCTCTGCATGTGTCCTTCTCCCCCTCAGCCCCGGGCCCGGAGCCGGTCGGTGCTGTCCTCGCTGGGCTGTACGACGACGAAGCCCTGCCCGGAGAAGCCGAGCTGGTACGCCTCGCCGCTGCCCCGGCCGATCAGGGACGACGCCTTGAAGCTGCGCTTGCCCTTCACCTTGAGACCGCTGGACCAGGCGACGAGCGCGTCCGGGTCCACATAGGTCTCGTCCTCGCCGCGGCCGCAGTCGACGACGATCGGGGTGCCACGGGAGGTCAGCGCGACCCATCCGGTGCCGGAGACGCCCACGTTGAACAGACCCTGCCCGGCGAACTTGGCGATGCCCTTGACCCGTTCGACGCCCCACTGGAGGTGGGCGTCGAAGGCGAGCAGATTGGTGCCGTTGACGGAGAGCGCGTCGCCGTTGAGATTGATGCAGACGACGTTCGCCCCGTAGTCGGCGAGATAGAGCAGCCCGTCGCCGCTGCAGCGCATGAGCGGCGCGCCCTCGCCCGTCAGCCACTGGGAGGCCATCTGGCGCACCGCGGGCGGGTTCGGCTCGTACTGCACGAAGCCCTCGTACGCCACCATCGAACCGGTGCGGGCGAACAGGTCCTGGCCGCTCTGCATGGCGACCTTGAGCATGCTGCTGCCGTGGTTCTCCATGCGGGCCGCGACCGGGGTGGCTGCGAAGCCCGAGATCATTTGCTGGTCCATGACGGGCTCCTTCAGACCTCGTAGGGCTGGACGACGATGAAGTTGCCGGGCGCGCCGCGGAACTGGAGGTTCACGGTCTCACCGCTGTGGCCGGGGTAGGCGCTGCGGCGCAGCCGCACCTGGCTGGAGATGATCACCTGCGCACCGGCGGACCAGGCCACGATGGCGTTGCTGTCGGCGAAGGTCGTCGGCGTGACGGGGAGCACCACCGGGGTGCCCTGGGTCTTCACGATGACGGTGCCGTTGCCCTGGAACTGCATGGTGAACAGCGCGCCGCCGGGAATGCCGTGACCCTCGATCCGGCGCACCTCGTGCTGCAGCGACTCGTCGAAGGCGAGCACGTTCTCGGCGGAGACGCAGATCGCGTCGCCCTGCAGCTCGATCGGGTGCAGCTCGGCGGCGTTCTCCGCGAGGAAGACCTGACCCTGGCCACTGCAGCGCATCAGCTGCATCTCCTGGCCGGTCGCGTTGCCGACGATCCGGCCGCGGACGCCCGCGCCCTTGTAGCTGAAGTCGACCTTGCCCTGGTAGAGCACCATGCTGCCCTGACGGGCGAGCACCGGCTGACCGTCGACGCCGAGGTCGACCCGCATCATCCGCGGGTTCTGCGGCGTCCAGCGCTGGCCGGTGGCCGCCTCGCGGTACTGGGCGAGCGCGGCCTGTACGCCGGGTGCTCCGCCCTGGGGCGCGGCCGTGCCCTGGGGCTGGCCGTGCGGGGCGGGCTGGCCGGGGTACGGCTGGCCGGGAGGCTGCTGGCCGTACGGCGCGGGCGGCGCCTGCCCCGGCGTCTGGCCGAACTGCGGCTGCTGGCCGGGGTACGGCTGGCCGGGCGGGCCGGGAGGCGGCGGCATCTGGCCGGGGGGCGCCTGCCCCGGCTGCACGATCGGCGCGGCGAGCGTGGGCGCGGCGTGTACCTGCGGTGCCGACGGGGGCTGCTGAGGCGTGCCGTGCGGCGTGCCCTGGGGCGGCGTGCCCTGGGGCGGCGTGCCCTGGGGCGGCGTGCCCTGGGGCGGCGTGCCCTGGGGCGGCGTGCCTTGGGGCGGGGTGCCTTGGGGTGCGCCGAAGCTGGGGGCGGGGGCGGGCTGCTGCGGCTGCGGCGCGGGGGCCGCCGGGGCGCCGAAGCCGGGGGCGGGGGCCGCCGGGGCGCCGAAGCCGGGGGCGGGGGCCGCCTGGGCGGGCGGCGCGAAACCGGGCGCACCGCCCTGCGCGGGCGCCGGTGCGGGCGCGGGCTCCTCCTCGGCGACCTCGCCGCCGAAGTTCCTGAGCAGCGCATCCAGTCCGCCGTCGAAGCCCTGGCCGACGGCGGCGAAGCGCCAGACGTCCTTGAGGTAGAAGTCGCCCAGCATCACCGCGCGCTCGGTGCTGAACTCCGAACCGTTGAAGGCGTACCGGGCCACCTCCTCGCCACCCGCGACGATCCGGATGTAGCCGGGGCCGACCTGGGACATCTGGCCGGTGCCGTCGAGGGTCGCGGTGAAGGAGAGCTTCTGGATGGTCGGCGGAATGCTGTCGAGGGTGACCCGGAAGGACTCGGTGTCACCGGCCTGCGCGCCGAGCTGCTGAATCGCTTCTTCAGGCGATTTGGGCTGATTGAAGAAGATGAAGTAGCGGTCGTCCGAGAGCCGTTCGTCCGCGTCGAGGCCGAAGCAGCTGATGTCGAAGGTGAGCCCCGGCCCGGCGATCTGCACACCGATGTACAGATCCCTCCCGGCGGTCAGATCGCTGATCTTGGCCTTGTGGCCGCGCTGGAATTCCCTGGCCATACGTAACGACCGTCCCCCATCCCGAAACCGGTGAGTGCATTGCGCGCCAGGCTAGCCGCTGCCGCCGACTATGAACGACGCTGGGGAAGGTGGTGCGGTTCCTCAGCCCGGTTCCGGGTCGGCGCCCGGCAGATGCGGCAGCCGCCCGGCGGCCACCACGCCCTCCAGATAGCCCCGGGCGCGCTCGGTGCGCGGATACGCCTCCAAGAGCTCCCAGAAGCGGCGGCCGTGACCGGGCACCAGCAGGTGGGCCAGCTCATGGACGAGGACGTAGTCCACCACATACTCCGGCATGCCCTTGAGCCGGTGCGAGAGCCGGATGCTGCCCTCGGCCGGGGTGCACGACCCCCAGCGGGTGTTCTGGTTGGTGACCCAGCGGACCGAGGCCGGCTGGGCCCGGCCGCCGAGATACTGCTCGGACAGCCACTCCGCGCGCGCCGCCAGCTCCGTATCGCCCAGCATGCGCTTGCTCTCCTGCGCCGCGAGCTTGTCCAGCATCACCCCGACCCAGCGCTGCTCCTCCGCCTCGGACATCCGGGCGGGGATGAGGACGATGGTGCGGTCGCCCTCGCGGTACGCGGAGACGGTCCTGCGCCGACGCGAGCTCCGGCGGACCTCGACCGCGCTCGTGCCCGAGCCACGGTTCTGCGGGCTTGGCGGGCTCGACGGGCTGGACGGACTCGGGGCGGTGCGCGGGGAAGGATCGGCGGGCACGCCCCGACGTTACCCGCTGGCAGCCGGGGAAGTCCTGCCCTCGCACGCGGTTGCGGAGCGAACCACCCCTCGGCATGCACAGCTTGTACGACTATCAACACAGCCTGTGGATAACTTTCGGCGGCGGGTGGGCGGCGGGGCGCATGCTGAGAACCGTTCGACGAGGCGATGCGGCATATCGGCGATGCGGGATCTCGGCGAAGCGGCACGCCAGCGACGCGGTATCTCGGCGACGCGGCACATCGACGAAGGGGGACGGCGATGCATCCCATGCTCAAGCCCGCGCTGCGGCGCGGCTGGCGGAGCCGGGACACGGTGCAGTTCGGGGTGGCCCGGGCGCATGCGGTGGTGGTGGGCCCGCTGGATACGGCGACGGGCAGCTTTCTGGAGCTGCTCGACGGCACCCGCGGGCTGCCGCTGCTGCGGCAGGAGGCCCAGGCCCTCGGGCTGCCGGAGGGCCGGGCCGATGAGCTGCTGGACCGGCTGACGGCGGCCGGGCTGCTGGACGATACGAGACCCGGCGGCCCGCCCGCGACCGTGGCGAGCGGCCCCGCCGCGGCCCTCGACCGGCTGCGGCCGGACGCGGCGGCGCTGTCGGTGCTGCATCCGGAGCCGGGAGCGGCGGCGCGGCTGCTCGCCGCGCGGCGGGCGACGCGGGTGCAGGTGCGCGGGGCGGGGCGGGTCGGCGCGGCGGTCGCCGCGGTGCTGTCCTCCTCGGGGGTCGGGCAGGTCGATGTGGTGGACGGGGGGTGTGTCGAGCCGTGGGACGTGGTGCCCGGCGGGCTGTCGGCCGAGCAGATCGGAGAGCGGCGGGAGGTGGCCGCGCGTCGGCTGGTGCGCCGGACCGCGCCGGGCCCGCGGCCCCGCCCGCGGGCCGGGGAGCCCCCGCCCGGCGGTGAGCCCGGGCTGGCCCTGGTGGTGATCGCCCCGCGCGACGGCCTCGCGGCGTACGCACCGGATCCGCTGGCGGCCGAGCCGCTGCTCGCTTCCGGCACACCCCATCTGTACGCGGGGGTGATCGAGAGCACCGGGGTGGTGGGGCCGCTGGTCCTGCCGGGCGTCACCCCCTGCGCGGGCTGCGCCGCCGCAGCCCGGGCCGAGCGGGAGCCGGTGTGGCCGCGGATGCTGGCCCAATGGCGGTCCGGCCGCCGCGGCGCGGCCGCCGCCTGTGACACGGCGCTGGCCATGGTGGTGGCCGGGCTCGCCGCCTCCCGGGCGCTGGCCTTCCTCGACGGAGGACTGTCCGGGGGCGCGGCGGCGCGCTGGGAGCTGGCGCTGCCCACCCTCTCCTGGCAGGCCGAGCGCGCCGAGGCGCATCCCGGATGCGAGTGCGGAGCGGCCGGGCGGGATGATGCGGTGTACGCCTCGGCCGCGGAGAGACCGCACGCCACAATGTGCGGGTGACCGACGTCCGCGGAGTGGGCGACGGGGGTCCGGGAGGCCGCCTCCCGGGATGGCACAGCTGTAGTTGGAGGGCGCATGTCCGATCTGCCGCGCAAGGCGATCACCCGCACCGCCAAGCTGGCGGCGCTGCCCTTGGGATTCGCGGGGCGCGCCACGTGGGGGCTGGGGAAGCGGATAGGAGGGCGACCGGCGGAGATCGTCGCCCGCGAGATGCAGCAGCGCACCGCCGAGCAGATGTTCAAGGTCCTCGGTGAGCTCAAGGGCGGTGCGATGAAGCTCGGGCAGGCGATGTCGGTCTTCGAATCGGCGCTGCCCGAGGAGATCGCGAAGCCCTACCGGGCGGCCCTCACCAAGCTCCAGGAGGCCGCCCCGCCCATGCCCACCGGCACGGTCCACGCGGCGCTGGCGGAGCGGCTCGGCCCGGAGTGGCAGGAGCTGTTCCTGGAGTTCGAGGACAAGCCCGCGGCGGCCGCCTCGATCGGGCAGGTGCACCGGGCGGTCTGGCACGACGGGCGCCAGGTCGCGGTCAAGGTGCAGTACCCGGGAGCGGGTGAGGCGCTGCTGTCCGACCTCGGCCAACTGAGCCGGTTCGCCCGGGTGCTGGGGCCGCTGGTGCCCGGCATGGACATCAAGCCGCTGATCGCGGAGTTGCGCAACCGGGTGGCCGAGGAGCTGGACTACGAGCTGGAGGCCGAGTCCCAGCGCGCCCATGCGGAGGAGTACGCCGAGGACACCGAGATCGTGGTGCCCGAGGTGGTGCACCAGGGCGATCAGGTGCTGATCACCGAATGGCTGGAGGGCATTCCGCTCTCCGAGGTGATCGCCGAGGGCGGGCCCGAGGAGCGTGACCGGGCCGGTCAGCTGCTGGCCCGCTTTCTGTTCTCGGGGGCGTCCCGCACCGGCCTGCTGCACGCCGATCCGCACCCCGGCAACTTCCGGCTGCTCACCGGGGACGCCCCGGACGGGCCGCCGGAGCAGTGGAAGCTGGGCGTCCTGGACTTCGGTTCGGTGGACCGGCTCCCCGGAGGGCTTCCCGAACCCATCGGCATCGCGCTGCGGATGGCGCTGGAGGGCGACGCCGCGGGGGTCTACGACCTGATGCGGGGTGAGGGGTTCGTCAAGCCGACGATCGAGCTGGATCCCGAGGCACTGCTGGAGTTCCTGCTGCCGATGCTCGAACCGGCCCAGGTCGACGCGTTCCACTTCGAGCGGCAGTGGATACGCCGCCAGGCGGCGCGGATGGCCGACCGTGGTTCGCCCGTCCACGAGCTGGGCAATCAGCTCAATCTGCCGCCCGCCTATCTGCTGATCCACCGGGTGACCCTGAGCACCATCGGGGTGCTGTGCCAGCTGGGCGCCACCGTGCGGCTGCGGGATGAACTGGAGTCCTGGGTAGCGGGCTTCGCCGCCGAGGCGGACGAAGCCGACGAGGCGGACGAGCCCGAGGAAGCAGCCGAGCCCGACGGGGACGACGAGGTCCCGGCGGAGCGGGCCGCCGAGGACGCGGAGACCTCGGCCTGACTTCGGAAACGGCCGGAGGGCCGGTCCGTATCGGACCGGCCCTCCGTGTCGACGCGTACGCGTGGTCGCGTCAGGACATGACCGCCGTGGCCAGCGCCCGGCGGGCGCGCAGCGATGCCCGCCCCGCGCTGCGCTGCAGGCGCATATGCGCACGCGCCAGGGCTTCTGGGATGAGTTGCATTTCTCGGGTCCTGTTCTGGCGCGACTCGGGCGCGCGGGAGTGATGGCGGGTAGGAGTGTCGTAGACCGGTGGGGTCATCGTCGGGACCTGCTTCATGGGCTCGTGCGTCGCTGGGCGATCGATGGTGCCGGGGGTGCTCATGCGGCGACCGGGTTCTTGCGCGGGCGGCCACGCGGCCGCTTGCGGGCTACGACGACGCCCTGGACGAAGAGCTCGCCGCCCCAGACGCCCCAGGGCTCGCGGCGGTCTTTGGCCCCGGCGAGACAGGCTTCGCGCAGCGGACAGGTCTGGCACAGCGACTTGGCGTACTCCACGTCGGCCGGGGACTCCGCGAAGAAGACCTCCGGGTCGTAGGAGCGGCACGGTACGGCTACGCCCAGGTTCTCGATGGCGTCATCGAGCTCGGTGAGGGCGGTGAGCGGGGTCAAGGGGTCCTCCGAGGAGTCAGGCGGTCGGTTCAGGTCGGTCTCTGCTGACGGGGCGTGTGCGTTGAGTTGCACGGTGGCGTGTTCCTCGTCTGTTCGGTCCGGCTCGTGGCCGGGCTCTGGCAAATCAAAAGGACCGCGGATCCCGGTGTGGGTTCCGCGGCCCTGGAAGGTGCCGACCTGATCCTGAATCAGGCTGGATAACTCCAGGGTTCGAGCCTGCGGAAGGCCCACTTGTCATGCTGCTTCGTGAGGGATCCGGCACCATTGGTCGTCAGGGCATAGGCGAATGCCTGTGCCGCTGCCGCTACCGCAGGTGCCTCGGTCGGTCGCTCGCTGCGCTCGCTGAGACGCGCTTCATTGGCGCCGGGCATACCGGTGCCGGGAAGCGGGGAGCCGAGCGGGCAGGTGGCGATGACCGATCGATCGGTCATTTTGATGGTCTCGATGAAGCTGATCATTGGTCTCCGCCTCCTCTCGGCGTCTCAGGGACCAGCGGGAACCGGTCCGGACTTACGTAGTACAACACGGATTCCTCGGTTCCCGGAAGGGCCGTTGTCTCCGTGCTCGGAAGGCTATGGGTATGCCGTCCGCGCGCGCAAACTATTTTTCCGTCGAGTTTTCCGCGGGGTCACCCGGTTGGCTTCCCTCACCCTCGACTCCCCCGTCACCCTCGTGCGCCGAGGGCAGTTCCCGGCCCGCGCAGAGCGCGAGAACGTCGGCGCCGAACCTGCCGAGTTTCCGTCTTCCGACACCAGAGATGCCGGACAGCTCCGATTCGGTTCCCGGCACGGCCTCGGCAATCGCGAGCAGCGTCTTGTCGGTGAAGACACAAAAGGCGGGCTGGCCCAGCAGCCGGGCCTGCTCGGCCCGCCAGTCGTGCAACCGCTCGTACAGCGCCTCGTCCAGCTCGGAGGGGCAGTCCTCGCAGCGCATCAGCTTCATCTCGCCCGCGTCGGTCAGGGTCCTGCCGCAGACCCGGCAGTGCACCGGGGAGCGCCGCTTGCGCACCGGGGCGCCCGGGCCGGTGCCGCGCTCGATCCCGCCGCCCCCGCCGGGCATCCGGGCGGCGGGCGCCGCGGAACCGGGCCGCAGCCCGTTCAGAAAGCGGGTGGGCCTGCGGGAGGCGCGGCCGCCGGGCGCCCGCGAGAGCGCCCACGACAGGCTCAGATGGCGGCGGGCCCGGGTGACCCCCACATAGAGCAGCCGACGCTCCTCCTCGATCTGCTGATCGGTCTTGGCGTAGGTGATCGGCATCATGCCCTCGGTCAGCCCCACCAGGAAGACCGCGTCCCACTCCAGGCCCTTGGCCGCGTGGAGTGAGGCGAGCGTCACACCCTCCACGGTCGGGGCGTGCTGGGCCGCCGCCCGCTCGTCCAGCTCCGCCACCAGGTCGGAGAGGGTGGCCCCGGGCCTGCCCCGGGCGAAGTCCTCGGCGAGCCGCACCAGCGCGGCCAGCGACTCCCAGCGGTCGCGGACCGCCCCGGAGCCCGCGGGGGGCTCGGGCGCCCAGCCGCGGGTGCCGAGCACGGCCCGCACCTGGGACGGCACGTCGTCATCCGACAGCACCGGGTCGGCGCTTCCGGCGCGGGCCGCGCCGCGCAGCAGCATCCCCGCCTCGCGCACCTCGGGCCGCTCGAAGAACCGCTCGGCGCCGCGCAGCTGATAGGGCACCTGGGCGTCGGCCAGCGCCTGCTCGTACAGCTCGGACTGGGCGTTGACCCGGTAGAGGACCGCGACCTGGCTGGGCGGGACCCCGGCGCCGCCCTGCCCGACCGGGGTGATCAGGTCGCGGATCCGGCGGGCGGTGGCCTCGGCCTCGGCGGGCTCGTCGGCGTACGCGGTGTACACCGGCTCGGGGCCCGGGTCGCGCTGCGAGACCAGCTCCAGCCGGTGGTCCGCGGCCCGCCCGCGGGCCTGGGACAGCAGCCCGTTGGCCAAGTGCACGACCTGGGGGGTGGAGCGGTAGTCGCGGATGAGCTTGACCACCGTGGCGCCGGGGTGCCGGGTGCGGAAGTCCAGCAGATGGTCGGGGGTGGCGCCGGTGAAGGAGTAGATGGTCTGGCTGGCGTCGCCGACCACGCACAGGCTCTGCCGGTCGCCGAGCCACAGCTCCAGCAGCCGCTGCTGGAGCGGGCTGACGTCCTGGTACTCGTCGACCACGAAGTGCTGATACTGGCGGCGCACCTGATCCGCGATGTCCGGCCGCTCCTCCAGCACACCGACCGTGAGCAGCAGCACATCCTCGAAGTCGATCACGCCGCGGTCGCGCTTCAGCTGCTCGTACCCGGCATAGATCCGGCCGATCTCGGCCGGGTCGCGGGGGGCCTCCCGGCCAGACTTGGCGGCCACCGCCGGATAGTCCTCGGGCACGGTCTGGGTGACCTTCGACCATTCGATCTCGCCGGTCACATCCCGCAGCTCGTTGCGGTCCAGCCGGACGCGGCAGCGCGCGGCCGCCTCGGCGACCAGCTGCACCTTGCGCTCGGCCAGCCGCGGCACCTCCCCGCCGACCGCCTTGGGCCAGAAGTACTGGAGCTGGCGCAGGGCGGCCGAGTGGAACGTGCGCGCCTGCACGCCGCCCGCGCCGAGCTGCCGCAGGCGCCCGCGCATCTCGCCCGCCGCGCGGTTGGTGAAGGTGACGGCCAGCACACTGGCGGGCTGGAGGATGCCCGCGCGCACCCCGTAGGCGATGCGGTGGGTGATCGCCCG
Organism: Streptomyces sp. NPDC040405; assembly: GCF_055595765.1. Classification (NCBI taxonomy): domain Bacteria; kingdom Bacillati; phylum Actinomycetota; class Actinomycetes; order Kitasatosporales; family Streptomycetaceae; genus Streptomyces; species Streptomyces sp. NPDC040405. The sequence continues at coordinate 908,736 of NZ_JBVIVI010000002.1, read as the reverse complement.
GGTCTTGCCGGTGCCCGCCCCGGCCAGCACACACACCGCCCCGTGCAGGGCCGTCGCCACCTCGCGCTGCTCGGGGTCGAGCCCCTCCAGCACCGCGTCGGCGTCACGCGGCGTGGCCGCGTAGGCGCCCGGCGTGGAGACCTGCGGGAAGAGAGTGGAGTGCGTTGCTGGTGTCACCCCGCCATGCTGCCAGTTCCCCCGCGACCACCGCGCCGGTTGTCCACAGCCGTGACCATGCGGTCATATGAATGCCGGGAATGAGTGACCGAAGATGAACGTTCACCCTTTGCCGATCACCCCACGACCTCGAGGAGCGCGAAGACCGATGTCCGGCACTGTGACGATGTACAGCACCACCTGGTGCGGCTACTGCCGCCGGCTCAAGGGCCAGATGGACCGCGAGGGGATCGCGTACACCGAGATCAACATCGAGCACGACCCGGAGTCCGCGGCCTTCGTCGAGAAGGCGAACGGCGGCAATCAGACGGTGCCCACGGTTCTTTTCCCCGACGGTTCGACGCTGACGAACCCCTCCCTGGCCCAGGTGAAGTCCAAGGTCGGGGCCTGAGACAGCGGGCCCGGGCCCGGGGCGGTGGCCCTGGGCGCCGGGCCCGGTACGGCGGTCAGCCGCGCGGAAGCGGCTCGCCGTACCACAGCTCGATCAGCCGGGCCGCGATCGAGATCCCGGACGGGGGCAGCACCTCGCCGGACTCGATCGCTATGCGCAGTTCGTCCCGGGAGAACCAGCGCGCCTCGTGGATCTCCTCACCGTCCACCTGGATCCGGGAGGACGTGGCCCGGGCCATGAAGCCCAGCATCAGGCTGGACGGGAACGGCCAGGGCTGACTGGCGACGTACTCGACCTCGCCGACCGCGACGCCCGCCTCCTCGGCGACCTCGCGGACCACCGCCTGCTCGATCGACTCCCCCGGCTCCACGAAGCCCGCGAGCGTCGAGAAGCGCCCCTCCGGCCAGTGCACCTGCCGGCCCAGCAGCGCCCGGTCCAGCTCGTCGGTCACCAGCATGATCACGGCCGGGTCGGTGCGCGGGTAGTGCTCGGCGCCGCAGGCCGGGCAGCGGCGGATGTGGCCCGCCGCCGCGATCACCGTGCGCTCGCCGCACCGGGAGCAGAAGCGGTGCAGCCGCTGCCAGTTCTCCAGCGCGACCGCGTGCACCAGCAGCCCCGCGTCGCGCTCGGACAGCAGGGAGCCAGCCTCGCGCAGCCCCGCGGGGCGCGCCGACTGGTCCATGCGGCCCGGCAGGGTGTCTTTCTGCAGCGCGAAGTAGCGCACCCCGTCCTCGTCCGTGCCCAGGAAGTAGCGGTGCGTCTCGGTGGGCGGGGCCTCGAAGGCCGGGGTCATGACCAGCTCGGTACGGCCGTCGGGGGTGTCGTCGACCAGGGCCTGGCCTCCGGAAACCACGAAGACCCGCGTCGTCGGGTGGCTCCACGCCGCCGCCAGCCACGCCTCGTCCAGTCGGTGGTGCGCCGCGCGGTCGATGCCGCTCGGGGCGCTGAGCGTGATCGGCCGGGTGGCGGCGCGCTCGGTCCAGGTGGTCACGGCTGCTTCCAACTCCCCCTGAGAAACGGGTGATTTACGTACATATGCGTGCTATACGGGTCCATTCTCCGCGAGATCGGCCCAGAGGTGGGCGGCCGTCTCGGCGCCCTTCACGAGCAGGTCCAGCTCGACCTTCTCGTTGGGTGCGTGCCATCCGTCGGACGGCACCGAGATGCCCAGGAAGAGCACCGGAGCGCCCAGGGCATCCCGCAGGTCGGCCGCGGGCCCCGATCCGCCCTCGCGGGTGAAGCGGATCTTCTGGTCGAACGCCCGCCCCATGGCCCGTACGAGGGACTGGAGGGCGGGGTGGTCCAAGGGGGTCAGACAGGGGCGGGTCGCGCCCCAGAAGGTGATCTCGTGCCGGATCCCGGCCGGGAGGGACGCCGCGACCCACTCCCGCACGGACTGCTGGACCCGTTCCGGGTCCTGACCGGCCACCAGCCGGAAGGACAGCTTGAGCTGGGCGGCGGACGGCACGATCGTCTTCCCGCCCGGCCCCTGGTAGCCCCCGGCGATGCCGTTGACCTCCGCGGTCGGGCGGGCCCAGATCCGCTCCAGGGTGGTGTACCCGGCCTCTCCGAGCAGACCGTGCGAATGCGCGGTGCGCAGCCAGCCCGCCTCGTCGAAGGGCAGCTCGGCGAACAGCTCGCGCTCGCGGTCGGTCACCTCCAGCACGCCGTCGTAGAAGCCCGGGACGGCCACCGTGCGGTCGTCGTGGTGCAGTGCGGCGGCCAGCCGGGCGGCCTCGGTGGCCGGGTTGGGCACCGCGCCGCCGAAGGAGCCGGAGTGGATGTCCTGGTCCGGCCCGGACAGGTCGATCTGGCATTCGGCGAGACCCCGCATGCCGGTGCACACGGTCGGGGTGTCCTCGGACCACATGCCGGTGTCGGAGACGATCACGGTGTCGCAGGCGAGCCGGTCGGCGTGCGTCCGCACCAGCTCGGGGAAGTGCGGGGAGCCCGACTCCTCCTCGCCCTCGATCAGCAGCTTGAGATTGACGGCGGGCGCGGTGCGGCCGGTCGCGGCCAGATGGGCGCGCACCCCCAGGGTGTGGAAGAGGACCTGCCCCTTGTCGTCGGCGGCGCCGCGCGCGTACAGCCTGCCGTCCTTCACGACCGGGTCGAACGGGTCGGTGTGCCAGCCGTCCTCGCGGGCGGCGGGCTGGACGTCGTGATGCCCGTAGACGAGCACGGTGGGGGCGTCCGGGTCGCCGGATGGCCAGGCGGCGAACACCGCCGGGGCGCCGGGCGTCTCCCAGATCTCGACCTCCGGGAAGCCGGTCGCGGTGAGGTGCGACGCGAGCCACCCGGCGCTGCGACGGACGTCACCGGCGCGCGCGGGGTCGGCGGATACGGAGGGTATGCGCAGCCACGCGCCCAGGTCGTCGAGGAAGGCGGCGCGGTGGTCGTCGACGAAGGCGCGGACGGCGTTGTCCGTGTCCGGGGTGGTGCTCATGGATGTGAGCCTATCCGGCGCGCGGGAGGACGAGACCCTGGGTCTCCGGGCCGCTCATCCGTGGTCGCCCTCGGTCACGGTTCGACGTCGGTGAACGCGTTACGGTCATCGTCGACCGTGCCGTCCGTCTCGTCCGGATCCCTCTCGTCCGGCTCCGTCTCGCCGGTCAGGATGCGCTCCAGCTCCGCCCGGCCGGGCAGCTCCGCGGGGCGCACGATCTCCCCGCTCCGTACATAGAGGAACGCCGCCGAGACCGCCGACAGCGGCAGATCGTGCCGTTCGGCCCAGGCCAGCCGGTAGATGGCCAGCTGGAGCGGGTCGGCGTCCTGGGACCGGCCGGTCTTCCAGTCGATGATCTCGAAGCCGTCACCGCCCCCGGCCGAGGGCTCCCGGTATACGGCGTCGATCCGGCCGCGCACGGTACGGCCCGCCAGGGTCAGCTGGAACGGCACCTCGACGCGGTGCGGGGTGCGCCGGGCGTACGGCGTGCGCGCGAACGCCTCCTTGAGCGCCGTCAGCTCCCGCTCGTCCGCGATCTCCGGCTCGTCGTCCTCGCCGCCCGGCAGCTCGTCCGGGCCGAGGAACGGCAGCGGCAGCGCCTCGAAGCGCGACTCGACCCAGGCGTGGAAACGGGTGCCGCGGCGCGCGGCGGGCTGCGGCGGGCGCGGCATGGGACGGGCCAGCTCCCGCGCGAAGCCGTCCGGGTCGGCGGCGAGCCGCATCAGCTGGGATGCGGTCAGGGTCCGCGGTACGGGAACCTCGTGCACGGTCGCGCGGGCGCGCCGCAGCTCCCCGGCGAGCGCGTCGAGATCGCGGTCCCAGGAGTCGGCGAGCCGCACCTCCTCGGGCGCAAGGTCGCCATCCGGCGCGGTAGACGGGTCACGGGGGTACGCCTGCTCGTCACCGTACGAGGCGTCGTACGGGTCCGCGTCGCCGGAGTACGGATCCTCGTCGTACGGGTCCGGAGCGTCGGGCGGTACGTCGTACGGGAACGCCTCCTCGTCCTCGTACGGGTACAGGTCGTCCGGGGGCTCCGGCCACACCGGGTCGTCGACCGGGACCGGACCGTCCGGAAACGGCCCGTGCGCGCCCGGGCCATACGGAAACGGGCCGTCCGGGACCGGCCCGTGCGGGTCCGTAGCGGACGGGGCCGCACCCCGCTGCCCGGCCGCCGCCTCCAAGCGGGCCAGATGGGCCAGGACCGCGTCCGCGGCCCGGCGGCGGCGGGACAGGGCGGCCGGGTCGAGCGGGAGCGGCCAGGCGCGGTCGGCGGCCGCCTCGCGCAGGGCCGGGTTCTCGGCGTCCTCCTCCGGCTCGTCCGCCCACGCCTCGACCTCGCCGTAACCGGCCTCGCAGTGCGCGCGCAGCGCCTCCAGGAAGGAGGACGGGCCGCGGTGGCGCTTCTGGGACGGGCCCCACCAGTGCCCGGAGCCGAGCAGCCGCGAGCGGGGCCGGGTGAAGGTGACGTAGCCGAGGCGGAGTTCCTCCGTCCGCTGGTGCTCCTTCATGGCGTCCTTGAAGGCGGCGATCCCCTTGGCGTCCCAGGCCGCGACATCCGGGAGGGTGGAGGCATCGCCGCGCAGGGCGTGCGGCAGGACCTTGGCGTTCGCCGTCCACGCCTCGCGGCTCTGCTCGCTCGGGAACTGCTTGGCGACCAGTCCGGGCACCGCCACCACGTCCCACTCCAGCCCCTTGGACTTGTGCGCGGTGAGCACCTTGACCGTGTTCTCCCCGCCGGGGAGGGCGTTGTCGAGCCCCTTCTCGTACTGTGCGGCGGTCCGCAGGAAGCCCAGGAACGACTGCAGGGTGGCCTCGCCGTCCACCGCGGGCCCGGCCTGGGCGGCGAAGGACGCGGCGACGTCGAGGAAGTTACCCAGCGTCTCGCGACGGCGGGCGGCCAGGGCGTGCGGCGAGGCGGACAGCTCGACCTCCAGACCGGTGGTGGCCAGCACCCGGTGCAGGACGTCCATGAGCGGGTCGGCCAGCGAGCGCCGCAGCTCGCGCAGTTCGGCGGCGAGACGGGCGAAGCGCACCCGGGCCTCGGCCGAGAACGGCAGTCCGTCGTCCCGGCCGCCGCCGGAGTCGAGGAAGGTGTCGAGGGCGTCGGCGAGCGAGATGACCTCGGACGGGTCGACGCCCTCGACGGCCTCGGCGAGCCGCCGGTCCGGGTCGTCCTCCGGGTCGCCGTGGCCGCCGTACGAGACGAGCGCGCGGGCGCGGCGGCCGAGCAGCGCCAGGTCGCGGGGGCCGATGCGCCAGCGCGGGCCGGTGAGCAGCCGGACCAGCGCGGCGTTGGCCCCCGGGTCCTGCAGCACCTCGCAGACCGCCACCAGGTCGGCGATCTCGGGCAGGTGCAGCAGCCCCGACAGGCCCACGACCTCCACCGGGACGTCGCGCTCCACCAGCGCGCCCTGGATCTCGGCGAAGTCACCGGCCGTCCGGCACAGGACCGCGATCTCGCCGGGCGGGGTGCCGGTGCGCACCAGATGGGCGATCGAGTCGGCGAGCCAGGCCAGCTCCTCGGCGTGGGTGGGCAGCAGCGCGCAGCGCACCAGGCCGTCCCGCTCGGCGCCGGGCGCGGGGCGCAGCGCCTCCACGCCCTGGTGCATCGCGCGCAGCGGGGCGGCGAGCCCGTTGGCGAGGTCCAGCAGCCGGCCGCCGCTGCGCCGGTTCTCGCTGAGCGCGTGGCGGCGGGCCGGGCTGCCGTCCCGGTGCGGGAAGTGCGCGGGGAAGTCGTCGAGGTTGGCCACCGAGGCGCCGCGCCAGCCGTAGATGGCCTGGCACGGGTCGCCGACGGCGGTGACGGGGTGTCCGGTGCCGCCGCCGAACAGCCCGGACAGCAGCAGCCGCTGGGCGACGGAGGTGTCCTGGTACTCGTCCAGCAGGACGACCGCGTACTGCTCGCGCAGGATCCGGCCGACCTCCGGGCCGGTGCGGGCCAGGGTGGCGGAGAGCGCGATCTGGTCGCCGAAGTCGAGCAGGTCCCGGCGGCTCTTCTCGGCGCGGTACTCCTCGACCAGCCCGAGGAGTTCGCGGCGTGCGCGGGCGGCCTCGGGCACCTTGCGCAGCGCGTCGTTGGTCAGCTTCACCCCGTCGAGGGTGTCCAGCAGCCCGGTGTCGTGACGGCGCAGCTCCTCGGCGGGGACCAGGTGCTCGGCGAGCTCGGCGTCGAGCGCGAGGAGATCCGTCACCAGGTCGGCGAAGGGGCGGGTGAGCGCCGGGTACGGGCCAGGGGCGGTGCGCAGCACGCGCGCGGCGAGCTGGAAGCGGGTGGCGTCGGCGAGCAGCCGGGCGCTGGGCTCCAGACCGATGCGCAGCCCGTGCTCCTTGAGGAGCTGTCCGGCGAAGGCGTGGTACGTGGAGATGCTGGGCTCGCCCGCGGCCTCCTCGGCGGCGCCCGGATCCGGATCGGGGTCCACGACGCCCGCCTTGACGAGCGCCTTCCGCACCCGCTCGGCCAGTTCGCCTGCCGCCTTGTTGGTGAACGTCAGGCCCAGCACCTGGTCGGGTGCGACCTGGCCGGTACCCACCAGCCAGACGACGCGCGCGGCCATCACCGTGGTCTTGCCGGAGCCCGCTCCGGCGACGATCACCTGCGGGGCGGGCGGCGCGGTGATACACGCCGTCTGCTCGGGGGTGAACGGAATCCCGAGCAGCTCCTTGAGCTGTTCGGGATCGGTGATGCGGGCTGACACTCCAGTGAGGCTATCGGTCGCCACCGACACGCCACGGACAAGGGGGACAACTCCCCCTCTCCGTAGCCGACAAGATATGGCGACAGAAGGGACATGCCCCCACAAGCACCCTCATCCCCGTCACTCCACCACGTGGCGGCCCTCCGCGCGGGCGCTGCACGAGGCGCGGAACGCGCAGCGCTCGCAGTGTGCCCCGGTGCTCGGCGCGAAGCGCTCGTCGAGGACGCGCCCGGCCGCGGTGGCGAGCAGTTCGCCGACCCACTCCCCGTCGGGGCCGACGGGCGGGTCCTGCGCCTGAACCTTGGGGACGGTCTCGCCGCCGTCCTTCTTGGGGGCGCCCTGCCGCAGCTGGACGAGTTCGGCTCCGCCGGGTTCGGGGCGGCCGTCCTCGAAGAGGCCGTCGACGGCGCCCTCGCGCACCGCGAGCTGATAGACCGCCAGCTGGGGGTGGTTCGCGACCTCGCCGCGGGTCACGGACTGCTTGCCGGTCTTGAAGTCCACGACGTACGCACGCCCCTCGGCGTCCGCCTCGACGCGGTCCATGCTGCCGCGGATGCGCACCTGGTAGGCGTCGGCTTCGAGGGTGACGTCGAAGCCGTGCTCGGAGGCGACCGCCGTGCGGCCGCCGCGCTCCATCACATGCCAGCGCAGGAAGCGCTCCAGCGCCGCCCGGGCGTGCTCCTTCTCCTGCCGCGACTTCCACGGGGCGTCGAAGGCGAGCGCGTCCCATACGGAGTCCAGGCGCTCCATGAGGACGGCGAGATCGGCCGGGGTGCGGCCGGAGGCCACCTCGTCGGCCAGGACGTGGACGACGTTGCCGAAGCCCTGGGCGGCGGTCGACGGGGCGTCCGCCTTGACCTCGCGCCCCAGGAACCACTGCAGCGAGCAGGTGTTGACGAGCTGGTCGAGCGCGCTGCCGGACAGCGCCACGGGCCGGTCGCGGTCGCGCAGCGGCACCTCGCTGTGGGTGGGCTCGTACAGGCCCCACCAGCCCGCGGGGTGGGCGGCGGGGACGAGCGCCCTGCCGTCCTCGTCGCGCAGCGCCGCGAGCCGCGCCAGCCGCTGCGCGGCGGCCTCCCGCAGGGCGTCCGAGGCGTCCGGGTCGACGGTGGTGGCGCGCAGTTCGGCGACGAGGGCCGCGACCGACAGGGGGCGGCGCGGCCGCTGGGTGACGTCGGTGGGGGTGACGCCCAGTTCGGTCAGGAACCGCGAGGGCTGGTCGCCGTCGTCGGCGGCGGCCTTGACGGCGGTGACCACCAGCCGGTCCCTGGCGCGCGTCGCCGCCACGTAGAACAGCCGCCGCTCCTCGGCCAGCAGCGCGCCCGGCGTCAGCGGCTCGGCGAGCCCGTCCCGGCCGATCCGGTCGGCCTCCAGCAGCGAGCCGCGGCGCCGCAGATCCGGCCACAGCCCGTCCTGCACGCCCGCGACCACCACCAGGCGCCATTCCAGCCCCTTGGAGCGGTGCGCGGTCATCAGCCGCACGGCCTCGGGGCGGGCGATGCGCCGGGAGAGGGTGTCGGCGGCGATGTCCTGGGCGTCGAGCTGGTCGAGGAAGTTGAGCGCGCCGCGGCCGCCGGTGCGCTCCTCCGCGCGCGCGGCGGTCTCGAACAGCGCGCACACCGCGTCCAGGTCGCGGTCGGCGTTGCGCCCGGCGGCCCCGCCGCGCTGGACGGCGCCCTCCAGCCGCCCGGGCCAGGGAGTGCCGTCCCACAGCTCCCACAGCGCCTGTTCGGCGGTGCCGCCACCGGCCAGCGCCTCCAGCGCCTTGCGCAGCAGCAGGCCGAGCCGCTGGGCGCCGCGCGCGTACGCCGGGTCGTGGACAGCGAGCCGCTCGGGCGCGGCCAGCGCCTCGGCGAGCAGGACGTCGGAGGGGCGCGGTACGGCGTGGCCCGCGGCCCGCTCCTCCTCGCGCAGGGCGCGGCCGAGCCGCCGCAGATCGGCGGCGTCCATGCCGCCCAGCGGCGAGGTGAGCAGGGTGAGGGCCGTCTCGACGCCGAGGGCGGCGGACAGTCCGCCGGAGTCGGGCAGCGCGGCCGTGGCGGCGGCCCGCAGCGCCGTCAGCAGGGGGGCCACGGCGGGCTCGTGGCGCAGCGGGATGTCGTCGCCGTCCACCTCTATGGGGACCCCGGCGGAGGTGAGCGCCCGGCGCAGGCCCGGGAGCGAGCGCCCCCCGGCGCGCACCAGGACGGCCATCTCGCTCCAGGGCACCCCGTCCTCCAGATGGGCGCGGCGCAGGATGTCGGCGACGTTGTCGAGCTCGGCGCCCGCGGTGGGGTACGTGAACACCTCGACGCGGCCGCCGTCGCGGGCCGCCGTCAGCTCCCGGTGGGCGCGCACGGCGTGCGCCGGGAGGCGGGTGAGCGGCATCCGGCCGGTGATGAGCCGGGTCGCGGCGAGCAGCCGGGCTCCCGAACGGCGCGAGGTGGTGAGGACCTTCACGGGCGCCGGTGTGCCGTCCGCGCGCGGGAAGGCGTCCCGGAAGCCGAGGATGCCGTTCACATCGGCGCCCCGGAAGGCATAGATGGACTGGTCGGGGTCGCCGAAGGCCATCAGCGCTCTGCCGCCGCCCGCCAGCGCGCGCAGCAGCCGGGTCTGGGCCACATCCGTGTCCTGGTACTCGTCCACGAAGACGGCGTCGTAGCGCGCGGCCAGCTCCGCCGCGGCATCCGGCCGCTCGGCGAGCAGCACCGCGCGGTGCACCAGCTCCGCGTAGTCCAGCACCCCCTGGGCGTCCAGGACGTCCAGATACTCGGCGAGGAAGGCCGCCGCCGCGCCCCAGTCCGGGCGCCCGGTGCGCGCCGCGAACTCCCCCAGCGACCGCGGGCCGAGCCCCAGCTCCCGGCTGCGCGCGAGCACCGCGCGCACCTCGTCGGCGAAGCCGCGGGTGGTCAGGCAGGCGCGCAGATCGTCGGGCCAGCGGGCCGAGGCGCGCCCCGCGCGCTCCAGTTCGGCCTGTCCGGCGAGCAGTTCCCGTACGACCACGTCCTGTTCCGGGCCGGACAGCAGCCGCAGCGGATCGGCGAACAGGTCGACGTCCTGATGGGCGCGGACCAGCGCGTAGCAGAAGGAGTGGAAGGTGGTGGCGCGCGGCCCGGTCGCGCCGCCCAGCCGCGCCGTCATCCGGTCGCGCAGCTCGACGGCCGCCTTGCGGCTGAAGGTGAGCACCAGCAGCCGCTCCGGGTCCGCGCCGTCCCGCACCCGCCGGGCGACGGCATCCACGAGCGTCGTGGTCTTCCCCGTGCCCGGTCCGGCGAGCACCAGCAGCGGACCGCCCTCGTGCTCGGCCACGGAGCGCTGCCGTGCGTCCAGGCCGGGAAAGGCCACCGGCTCCGGCCGACTGCGGACCAGGCGGTACGTGCCCGCGGACGGCAGCCGGACGTACGGCTGCCGTTCCCGCCGCTGTCGCGGCAGGGACGAGGAGGAGGTACTCACATGGATCGCCGGTCCTGGTGGGTGGGCTGGGGTGCGGGACAGCCTCTCATGTGCCTCGGCGCGTCACCCGAATGGCTGTGGACAACCGCAAAATGGACAACCGCTGGACGCCCGGGGACGCCCCTGGACGCCCGGGGACGACTGCTAGGTGCCCTCGGTGCCGTCCCAGCGGGCCCGGCGCATGTCGATCTTCGGCAGATGCCCCTCCGCGGAGCGCGGCGCCTCGCGCAGCGGAGTGCCCTCCTCGCGGTAGTGGTCCAGCGCACGCAGCTCCTGGCCGGGCAGCAGCGCGCCGTCCGCGCGCACCACGCGCCACCACGGCACGGCGCCCCCGTAGAGCGCCATCACCCGCCCCACCTGGCGCGGGCCGGACTCCTCCAGCCACTCGGCGACGTCCCCGTAGGTCATCACCCGGCCCGGCGGGATCAGCTCGGCTACGTCCAGCACCCGCTCCGCGTACGCGGGCAGCTCGTCGTCGGCCCGCGGCTTCTCGCTCTCCCCGCTCATCCCGCCCATCCTGCCGCACCCCGCCGACAGCGCCCCGCCGACACCTTCGCGCGGTACCGTCGAAGGCTCTGCGGACGGCAGCGGGGATTCGATCACACATTGTGCGGGAATTCACTACAGGGCGTACGATCCGAGGCTCACATCCCCGAAATGCACCCTGATGCCCTCCTCCGCAGCCCGGGCATGCCACCATCTTCCGGGCGGTGACTGGTGATACGAGATCAAGAAGAGACGGCGAAGCAGCAGGGTGCGCAGCCTCCGGAAGAGGAGGCCCGCACCCCTGAGGCGCTGCCGCGCTCCGACGGCACCGACGGCCCGCACGGCCCCCACGACCACGGCGGCGCGGAGGGCTGCGAAGAGCCCGAGGACCCCGAAGGCGCCGACGGCCCGCAGGGCCACAACGACCGGGTCTCGGGCGACGAACCGCTGCTGCCCGCCCGGGTCCACCGCCCCTCCGACCTGATGCGGCTGCTGCTCGGCGCACTGGGCATCGGCATCGTCCTGGCCGTCGCGGCCTTCGCGCACGGCACCACCGCGGGACTGGAGAAGGACATCGGCCACGGCGCCAACCAGGCGCCCCCGCTGATGATCGACTTCGCGGGGCTGACGGCCAGCATCGCCGTGCTCGTCCTGCCGGTGGCGTTCGCGATCGAGCGGCTGGTCAAACGGGACGGGCTGCGGATCGCGGACGGCGTCCTGGCCGCCGTCCTCGCCCATGGCATCTCCCTCGCCACCGATCTGTGGGTCGCCAGGGCCGCGCCCGACTCGATCCGCGAGGCCCTCACCCAGCCCGCGCCCGGCGGCGCCCTGAGCGATCCCGTGCACGGCTATCTCGCCCCCGTCATCGCCTATATGACGGCCGTCGGCATGGCGCGCCGCCCCCGCTGGCGGGTGGCCATGTGGGGCGTACTGCTGCTCGACGCCTTCGCGGTGCTCGTGGGCGGCTACACCACCCCGTTCTCGATCATCATCACGGTGCTCATCGGCTGGACCGTCGCCTACGGCACGCTCTACGCCGTCGGCTCCCCCAACGTCCGGCCCACCGGCCAGAACCTGCTCGCCGGGCTCCGCCGGGTCGGCTTCAACCCGGTCAGCGCGATGCGCGCCGAGGAGGCCGTCGACGAGCACGGCAACCACAGCGACCGGGGCCGCCGCTATCTGGTCACCCTGGAGGACGGGCCACCACTGGACGTCACCGTGGTCGACCGGGAACAGCAGGCCCAGGGCTTCTTCTACAGCGTCTGGCAGCGGCTGACGCTGCGCACGATCACCCCGCCGCGCAGCCTCCAGTCGCTGCGCCAGGCGCTGGAGCAGGAGGCGCTGCTCGCGTACGCGGCGATCGCGGCGGGCGCCAACGCGCCCAAGCTGATCGCCACCTCCGAGCTCGGCCCGGACGCCGTGATGCTGGTCTACGAGCACATCGGCGGCCGACCGCTGCACGCCCTGCCGGACGAGGCGGTCACCGACGAGCTGCTGGCCGGGGCCTGGCACCAGGTGCAGGCGCTGCAGTCGCGGCGCATCGCCCACCGGCGGCTGGACAGCGACGCCCTGCTGGTCGACCGCTCCGGCGCGGTCATCCTGACGGATCTGCGCGGCGGCGAGATCGCGGCGGGCGACGTGGTGCTGCGGATGGACATCGCGCAGCTGCTGACCACCCTGGGGCTGCGGGTGGGCGCCGAGCGCTCCGTGGCCGCCGCGGTCGACGTCATCGGCCCGGACGCGGTCGCCGACAGCCTCCCCCTGCTGCAGCCCCTCGCCCTGGGCCGGGCCACCCGGGCGACGCTGCGCCACCTCGCCCGGGAGCGCGCCCAGCGGCAGCGGGAAGCGGTGCTGGAGGCGTCCCGCGCCGCCAAGGAGGCCAAGGCGCGGGAGGCCGAGGAGGCCCAGGAGGGGGCCGCGGGGGACGCCGACGGCGCACGCAAGGCCGAACCGGCCCTCAGCGACCGCAAGACCGCCAAGGCCGAGAAGCAGGCCGAGAAGCAGGCGCTCGACGAGGCACTGGAGGAGGCCCGCGAGGAGGATCTGCTCGCCCAGATCCGCCGCCAGGTGCTGCTGGTGCGGCCGCAGGCGCCGATCGAGCCGGTGCGGCTGGAGCGCATCAAGCCGCGCACCCTGATCAGCTTCTGCGCGGGCGCCTTCGCCGCGTACTTCCTGCTGTCCCAGTTCACCCACCTCAAGCTGGGCGCCCTGGTCGGCGAGGCCAACTGGATCTGGGTGGTGTTCGCGCTCCTCTTCTCCGCGCTCACCTATGTGGCCGCGGCCCTGAGCCTGCTCGGCTTCGTCCCCGAGAAGGTGCCCTTCGGGCGTACGGTGCTGGCGCAGGTCGCCGCCTCGTTCGTGAAGCTGGTGGCCCCCGCGGCGGTCGGCGGCGTCGCCCTCAACGCCCGCTTCCTGCAGCGCGCGGGGGTGCGGTCGGGGCTCGCGGTGGCCAGCGTCGGCGCCTCGCAGCTGTTCGGCCTGGCCAGCCACATCGTGCTGCTGGCCGTCTTCGGCTACATCACCGGCACCGAGCGCACCCCGACCCTCTCGCCGTCCCGGACCGTGATCGCCGGGCTGCTGACGGGCGCCGTGCTGACCCTCGTGGTCACCGCGGTACCCGCGCTGCGCAAGTTCGTCTCCACCCGCGTGCGGTCGCTGTTCGCGGGGGTCGTGCCGCGCATGCTGGACGTGCTCCAGCGGCCCCGGAAGCTGCTCGCCGGAATCGGCGGCATGCTGCTGCTGACCGCGGCCAACGTGATGTGCCTCGACGCGTCCATCCGCGCGTTCGGCGGCGACCTGAGCTACGCGAGCATCGCGGTCGTCTTCCTCGCGGGCAACGCCCTGGGATCGGCCGCGCCCACCCCGGGCGGCGTCGGCGCCGTCGAGGCCGCCCTCATCGCCGGACTCACCTTCGCCGGGCTGCCGTACGAGATGGCCGCGCCCGCGGTGCTGCTGTTCCGGCTGATGGTCTTCTGGCTGCCGGTGCTGCCCGGCTGGCTGGCGTTCACCCACCTCACCCGCCGAGAGTCGCTGTAGCGCCCCCTGCCGTACGGCCCTCACCCGTACGCCCGCGCTGTGCGCGCGCGACCCCGGCGAGGCCCGCAGGATGGCGGTACGCCGCCACCCCGGGAGAGCCGCCGTGTCCCGACCCCTGCGCACCGGTGCGCTGTCCGCCGCCGCCCTGCTGCTCGCCGCCACCGCCGGATGCGGCGGCGACCCCGGCCGGCCGGACACCACCGCGGGCCAGAAGCTCCACTGGGCCGCCTGTCCCACCCCCTCCGACAGCGAGGACGGGGCGGCCACCAAGGCCCCGGGCCGGGAGTGGGAGTGCGCGACCCTGCACGTGCCGCTCGACTACGCGAAACCGCACGGCGACACGATCGGCATCGCGATGATCCGCGCCAAGGCCACCGACCGGCGCCACCGGATCGGCTCCCTGGTCTTCAACTTCGGCGGCCCCGGCGGCTCCGGCGTCGCCACGCTCCCCGCTCTCGCGGGCACCTACAAGCAGCTGCGCACCCGCTACGACCTGGTCAGCTTCGATCCGCGCGGGGTCGGCCGCAGCAAGGGGGTGCACTGTCTCGGCAACCGGCAGCTCGACGCCTACTACGCGGCCGACGCCTCCCCGGACGACTCCGCCGAGGTGAAATCCCTGCTGCGCCGGGTCAAGGGCTATGCCTCGGGGTGCGAGAAGCGGTCCGGCACGGTGCTCCCGTACGTCGGCACCACCAACGCCGCGCGCGACATGGAGCTGATGCGCCGCGTCCTCGGCGACCGCAAGCTGTACTACTTCGGCGTCTCCTACGGCACCGAACTGGGCGGCGTCTACGCCCATCTGTACCCGAAGAAGGTGGGCCGGGCGCTCTTCGACGGGGTCGTGGACCCCAGCCAGAACCCCGAACAGGGCGCCCTCGGCCAGGCGAAGGGATTCCAGCTGGCGCTGGGCGACTACCTGAAGCACTGCCGCCGCACGGCCGCGGCCGGCTGTCCGACCCAGGCGCAGATCCAGACCCTGCTGATCCGTCTCGACCAGCATCCGGTGGCGGGCATCGGCAACCGGAAGCTCACCGAGTCCCTCGCCGACGGGGGCATCGCGCAGTCCCTGTACTCACGGGACTTCTGGCCGTACCTCACCCAGGGCATCGCCGGGGCCCGGCAGGGCGACGGCAGGCTCCTGATGGCCCTCGGGGACTCCATGAACGGGCGTGGCGAGAACGGCGACTACAGCACGCTGCAAGCCTCGCTCAACGCCGTCACCTGCGCCGACTTCAAGCAGCGCTACACACTGGCCGACATCCGGCAGAAGCTGCCCGCCTTCCGCAAGGCGTCCCCGGTGTTCGGCGACTTCATGGCCTGGAGCCTCACCCAGTGCACCGACTGGCCCGTCCGCGGCGCCTGGACGACACCCGACGTCAGCGCCCGCGGCGCCGCTCCCATCCTGATCGTCGGCAACACCGGCGACCCGGCCACACCGTACGCGGGGGCGCGGAAGATGGCCGACGAACTCGGGCCCGGGGTCGGCGTCCAACTCACCTACAAGGGCGAGGGACACGGGGCGTACGACAGCGGCAGCAGCTGTGTGCGCAAGACCGTGAACGCCTATCTGCTGAACGGCCGGGTGCCGGAAAACGGCAAGGTCTGCACCTAGTCCGGCCGCCGCGGCTGTGACGGTATGGAGAACAAGCGCGCATCCTCCCGCTCATATCATCCTCATAGGATCACCGACCATGTCGAGTTCCCTCCGCACCATACGGACCAGGGCGCTGGTCTCCGCGACCGCCGTGGCCACCCTCATCGCCGTCGCGGGCTGCTCCAGCGGCGGAAAGGACCAGGGAAAGGCGTCGGCCACCCCGTCGTCCGGCCGCTCGTCCGCCGCCCCGGCCGCGCCCCCGGGCTCCTCCGGCCTGCCCCGCTCGCTCACGGGCCAGAAGCCGCGCTGGAAGGGGTGCGAGGCGCCGACCCAGCGGCAGGGCACCGGCAAGGCGCCGGGCGGCGACTGGGAGTGTGCCGACCTCAAGGTGCCGCTGGACTGGGCGAAGCCGGACGGGGAGACGATCGACCTCGCCATGATCCGCGCCAAGGCCACCGACCGGGACCGGCGGATCGGCTCCCTGGTGTTCAACTTCGGCGGCCCCGGCGGCTCCGGCGTTTCCTCCCTGCCCGGTTTCAGCGGGGATTACGAGAAACTGCGCTCGCGCTATGACCTGGTGAGCTTCGATCCGCGCGGCGTCGGCGAAAGCGAGGGTGTGACCTGCCGGAGCGACAAGGAGATCGACGCCGCGGAGGCAGTGGACGGCACCCCGGACGACGCCGCCGAAATCAAGGCGGCGACCGCGGACGCGAAGAAATACATGGCCGGTTGCGAGAAGCGTTCCGGGAAGGTCCTCCCCCATGTGGACACCGTCGGCGCCGCCCGCGACATGGACCTCATGCGGCAGGTGCTGGGCGACCGGAAGCTCTCGTATTTCGGCATCTCCTACGGCACCGAACTCGGCGGCGTCTACGCCCACCTGTACCCGAAGCATGTGGCGCGCGCGGTCCTCGACGCCGTGGTCGATCCGTCCGCGGACACCGAACGGGGCTCCCTCGCCCAGGCCAGGGGGTTCCAGCTCGCATTGGACAACTACCTCCGGGACTGCGCGAAGAAGGGAAGCTCCTGCCCCGTCGGCGACGACCCGAAGGCGGGCGACGAGAAGATCGTCAAGCTGCTGAGGAAACTCGACAAGAAGCCGCTCGACACCGACAGCGGCCGCAAGCTCACCGAAGGCGGGGCACTCGGCGGTATCGCCGCCGCGCTCTACTCCAAGGACAGCTGGAAATACCTGACGCTGGGCCTCCAGGAAGCGCAGCTGCTCGGCAAGGGAAATCTGCTGCTCGCGATGGCGGATTCGATGTCCGGCCGCGACGACAAGGGCCGCTACAGCAATATCAACGCGGCCAATACGGCGATCAATTGCGCCGACGAGAAGAAGCGCTACACGGTGAGCGACGTGAAGGAGCGGCTGCCGCGGTTCCGTAAGACGTCGAAGGTCTTCGGCGACTACCTGGCCTGGTCCCTGCTCGCCTGCACCGGCTGGCCGGTCGCCGGTAAGACGGACACCCCTGAGGTGAGCGCCGAGGGCGCGGCACCGATCCTCGTCGTCGGCAACACCGGCGATCCGGCCACGCCCTACGAGGGCGCCCGGACGATGGCCCGCGAACTGGGCCGGGGCGTCGGCATCGAGGTCACGTACCGGGGGCAGGGCCATGGCGCGTACAACAGCGGCAACGCCTGCATGACGAAGACCGTGAACGGCTATCTGCTCGACGGGGAGGTACCGGCGAGCGGCAAGACCTGCGGATGAACGACGAGGGGCCCGGACCGCTCGAACGGCGGACCGGGCCCCACGCGTATCCGTTTAGTAGATCGGCTTGTCGGGCTCGATCTGGTTGACCCAGCCGATCACGCCGCCGCCCACGTGGACGGCGTCCGAGAAGCCCGCGGACTTCAGGACGGCAAGGACTTCCGCGGAGCGGACACCCGTCTTGCAATGCAAGACGATCTTCTTGTCCTGCGGCAGGTCCTGGAGGGCGCCGCCCATCAGGAACTCGTTCTTCGGGATCAGCCGCGCGCCCGGGATCGAGACGATCTCGTACTCGTTCTGCTCGCGGACATCGATGATGTCGATGGCCTCGCCCTCGTCGATCCACTCCTTGAGCTGCTTGGGAGTGATCGTCGAACCGGCCGCCGCCTCCTGGGCCTCGTCCGAGACGACACCGCAGAATGCCTCGTAGTCGATCAGTTCCTTGACCGTGGCGTTCGGGCCGCAGACCGCGCAGTCCGGGTCCTTGCGGACCTTGACCTGCCGGTAGGTCATCTCCAGGGCGTCGTAGATCATCAGGCGGCCGACCAGCGGGTCACCGGCCCCGGTGAGCACCTTGATGGCCTCGGTGACCTGGATGGAGCCGATGGACGCGCACAGCACGCCCAGGACGCCGCCCTCGGCGCAGGAGGGGACCATGCCGGGGGGCGGGGGCTCCGGGTACAGGCAGCGGTAGCACGGGCCGTGCTCGGACCAGAACACGGACGCCTGGCCGTCGAACCGGTAGATCGAGCCCCAGACGTACGGCTTGTTCAGCAGCACGCACGCGTCGTTGACCAGGTAACGCGTGGCGAAGTTGTCGGTGCCGTCGATGATCAGGTCGTAGTCGGCGAAGATCTCCATCACGTTGTCGGCCTCGAGGCGGCCCTCGTGCAGCACGACGTTCGTGTAGGGGTTGATGCCGAGAACGGTGTCGCGCGCGGACTCCGCCTTGGAGCGGCCGATGTCGGCCTGGCTGTGGATGATCTGGCGCTGCAGGTTGGACTCGTCGACCTCGTCGAACTCGACGATGCCGAGCGTGCCCACACCGGCGGCGGCGAGGTACATCAGGGCGGGCGAGCCGAGACCGCCCGCGCCCACACAGAGCACCTTGGCGTTCTTCAGCCGCTTCTGGCCCTCCATACCGACATCCGGGATGATCAGGTGGCGTGAGTACCTGCGGACCTCGTCGACGGTGAGCTCGGCAGCCGGCTCGACCAGGGGTGGCAGCGACACAAGGACTCCGTAGTGAGTAGGAGCGGGCGGATCACCCCCGCGTGAGCGGGGAGGTTGTCTTCTCGTAACACTGCCACGCCCCATCTCATTCCATGACACACGGTCCGATGCGCGAGACGATTTCGTCCCAGTGTCCGGGCAGCGTCTCCCACAGGGAGGAGGAGCCCGCGCGCTGGCCCGGGCGGGTCGTGCGGTCCGTGAAGAAGACCGTGCCCGCCCCCTGCCAGCGGGCGATCCGCAGCGCCTCGTCCAGATGCGGCCGGGGCACCCCGTGCACCAGATGGCAGAACCGTTCGGGCGGATAGCCCGCCGTCCACTCCGCGACCTGGGACCAGCGGTAGTCGGCCCACCGGCCGCGGAACGTCACCAGCTGGTCGGCGATCTCCGCGTACTCCTGGTACGGGTGGGTGTCCTGGCCCAGCACCGTGTACGCCCCGCCGCGCAGCGCGCGCAGCGTGGTGACGACCCTGTGGACCTCCGCCAGGCCCGCGCGCTCCGACGGGCAGCGGTCCAGATAGAAGCCGTCGGGCCGGTACCAGTCCAGGTAGCGGGTGGCGTCCGAGACCAGCTCGCCGAAGGGGCGGGTGCCGAACCTCACGTCCAGCCGCCCCAGCACCCGTACGCCCGCGGTCCGCAGCCGGGCCACGGCGGCGGCGCAGTACGCGTCCGGGCAGGAGCCGGGGCCGCGCGCGACGTCCAGTACCGCCCAGTGCACCGGGGTGCCGCGGCGGGTCAGCTCACCCCATTCGGCCGGTGCGACCAGGGGGTGCGCCCAGCCCGGCACCCCCAGGCCCAGCCCCGCGGCGGGCGGCGGCGCGGGGCTGAACCGCGGCCCCGGGGAGATCAGATGCGACACGCCGCCTCCATCCAGATGTCGGCCAGCGACTCCTCCAGCGGGATCCGGGAGCGCCAGCCGAGCCGGTCGCGCGCGGTGCGCACATCGGCCTGCTGCCAGCTGCCGCAGCCGTCCGGGTAGGGGTACGCGGCGCCGCCGCCGTGCTCCGCCGGTCCGGGAGCGTGGCCGGGGCCATGGCCGGGGGCGTGCGGGCTGGGCGCCGGAGCGTGACCGGGGGCGTGCGCCGGGGACGGGATGTGGACGGCCGGGTGCAGCGGATTGCGCCCGGGCGGGACGTCGACCTCGTGCAGCGTGCCGCCGAACCCCGCCACCCGGGCCAGCACGGAGGCCGCCTCGCGCAGCCGGACGGCCCGCCCGGTGCCGATGTTGACGACGCCCTGCGCGGCCGACAGCGAGGCCGCGTGCACCGCCCGCGCCACGTCCCGTACGTCCACGAAGTCCCGCTGCACCCCGAGCCCGCTCAGCTTCAGCTCGCTGTCCCCGGACTGCATCGCGCGCCGCATCGCCTCGGCCAGCCTGCCGAGCGGGGAACCGGCCGGGGTGCCGGGCCCGACCGGCGAGAAGACCCGCAGCACCACCGCGTCCAGACCGGACCCGAGCACCAGCTCGGTCGCGGCCAGCTTGCTCACGCCGTACGGCCCCCCCGGGCGCGGCACGGCGTCCTCGGCGGTGGACGAACCGGGCTGCGAGGGCCCGTACTCGGAGGAGCAGCCGATCTGCACCAGCCGGGCGCCGCAGCCGCTGCGGCGCAGCGACTCGCAGACGGTCGCGACGGCCACGGTGTTGTGCCGGGTCAGCTCGCGGGCGCCGCCACGGGTCGCGCCCGCGCAGTTGATGACCACGCCGGGGTGGACCGCGTTCAGGAAGCGGGTGAGCGCGCCGGGGCTGCCGTTGGACAGGTCGAACCGCACGTCGGCGTCGTCGCCGCGGCCCAGCGCGGTGAGCTGGACGGCGGGGTCGGCCAGCAGATGTTCGGCGACGTAGCGGCCCAGGTAGCCGCCGGAGCCGAGCAGCAGGACTCTCATCGTCGCGCCTCCCCGGGGATGGCGTGTGGGGCGGTCGTCTCGTCGCTCATGGAGGTGCTCCTCGTAGGGATGGGAGGGGGTGACGTGGGGGGCGTGGTGGGGGCGGTGTGGGCCGAGGCGCGGGACAGGGCGGCGCACGCGTACACCAGCAGCGCGAGCGCGGCGGCCCCGCAGGCCACGGCGGGGACTGCGGCCGTGCCGTGGGCGGCGGCCAGCCGCCGCACCGGCTCGCCGAGCGCCGCGCTGCCCGGCAGCCGGGCGGCCCCGGCGGCGCCCGGCACGGCCGCCTCGGCCGCGCAGGCCACGGCGGTGCCGAGCGCCGCGGCGGCGCGGTGGCCGTGGACGGTGAGCAGCCGGGCGAGGAACAGCAGCCCGGCCAGCGCGGCGACGCCCGCCTCGGCGGCGGGGTCCGCGGCGGCGCCGGGCACCGTGAGCCGGGCCGTGAGCACCAGCGGCGGCAGGGTCAGCAGGAAGGCCAGGGCGGTGGCCGCGCACAGCGGGCGGACTCCCGCCGCGAACTCGTCAAGACCGCTGCTGGCGGCCAGCCTGCGGCGCGCCCGTACGGCGAACCAGCGGGCGCACCACGCGGCGGGGGCAACGGCGAGGCAGAGGACGACGGCGGCCTCGCACGCCGCCACCGGGTCGTACGGGTGCGTACGGCCGGTGAGCCCGGCCAGCAGCCAGTCGCCGCAGGCGGCGTAGGCGAGCAGCCAGCCGGTGCGCAGCGCTCCCGGCACGCCCGCGAACCGGCCCTTCCGGCCGCGCCGTCCGCAGGTGGCGAGCGGGCCGCGGCGCAGGCACAGCCACAGCGCGGCTCCCGTCAGCGCGGCACCGGCCGCGCCGACGGCGAGGGCCCCGGTCCGGTACGCCCCGACGACGGTCGCCACCGCCAGCGCACCGGGCAGCAGCCGGAGCAGCCCGAGCGCCGCCCGCACGGCCCAGGGCCGGGCCGGGCCGGTCTCCTCAGGGTGGGCGTCGTCCCCGCCGTCGCCGTCGCGCGGCACCCGGGCGTACAGCTCCTCGGCGAGCGAGAAGACGTCGCGGTGCCGGAAGCGGGCGGCGGTGCGGTCGGTGACCCCGTGGGCCTCAAGACCGGCGGCGATCTCCAGCGGATCGACGGCCCGGGCGCACAGCTCGCGGTGGCGGTGCATCAGCGCCCGCACCGGATCCACCGATCCGCGCCGCGCCTTCGCCCCCCGCTCATGGGCCGACGCCGGGGCACTGAGCTGCTCACGGGGGGCCCCGGACACACCCGGCCGGTGGACGGCCCCGGACACGCTTGGCCGGTCGTCGGTCCCGGATCCACCCGGCTGGTGGGCGGGCTCGGACGCGCCCGGCCTGTGAACAGGGCCGGACGTGGTTGGCGGATCGACGGCCCCGGACGCACCCGGCCGGTGAGCGGGACCGGACGCACCCGGCCGGTGGTCAGGCCCGGACGGGCCCGGCCGGTGGGCAGGCCCGGACGGGCCCGGCCGGTGGGCAGGACTGTACGCGCCGGGTCGCCGGTCGGAACCGGGCACATTCGGCCGGTGATCGGGACCGGACGCGCTCGGCCAGTGGTCGGGACCGGACGGGCCGGGTCGACGATCGGGACCGGACACGCTTGGCCGGTGATCACGACCGGACACGCCCGGCCGATCGTCGGCCCCGGACGCACCCGGCCGGTGGACGGGCCCGGACGTGCCCGGCGGATCGACGGGCCCGGACGCACCCGGCCGGTGGGTGGGGCCGGTCATGCGCCCTCCTCGGACAGGGCAGCCAGGCGCTGCCGCGGCGCTGGTCCGGCCGCTGCCCAGCCGGGGGTGTGCGCGCCCCGTCGGCCCGCGGTCCAGTGGCCCGGGATGTGGGCTTCCGCCGGGCGGGCGAACGGCAGCGGCGCACCGCCCGCGCCGACCTCCTCGCGGCGCACCGGGCAGTGCGACATCAGCTCCAGATAGATGCCCCGGAAGGCGACCACGTTCTGCTCGGCGGTGAAGAGCTCCAGCGCGCGGGCGCGCGCGGCGGCGCCCAGGCGGGCCCGGCGCTCGGCGTCGCGCAACAGCGCGAGGCACGCGTCGGCCAGCGCCCGGGGGTTGCGCGGCGGCACCACCAGGCCGGTGCCGCCGATGGCCTCGCATACGGCGCCCGCGTCCGTCGAGACCGTGGCCCGGCCGCAGAACATCGCCTCGACCAGCCCCACCGGAAAGCCCTCGACCACACTGGACAGCACGACGACCGCGCCCGCCGCGTAGGCGTCCGCCAGGGTGGGCACCTCAGGGTCGCCGACGTACTCGAAGGAGACCGGGTTGTCCCCGGGCGTATGGGCGTTCGCGGCCTCGTCGGGGAAGAGGTGGGCGGCCAGGCCGCGGCAGTGGGCCTCGTACTCGTCGGCGGGGTCGTCGCCGGGCCGGGTCTCGATGACGCGCAGCCGCGCGTCCGGCTGCCACCGGCGCACCTCGGCGAAGGCGTGCAGCAGCGCGACGACGTCCTTGGCGGGTTCGAGCCGCCCCACCCACACCAGCGTCCGGTCGTCCCCGCCGCCCGCCGCCGCGCCGCCCTCGCCGACCTCCGCGAAGCGGGCGGCGTCCATACCGGGGTAGACGGTGCGCAGCCGCTCCGGGGAGGCACCGCACCGCTCCTGCCAGCGGCGGGCGTGCGTATTGCCGGGGGTGATCAGCGCGGCCTGGGCGTACGCCTCGGCGGCCAGCCTCCCCTGGAAGGCGGCCAGCAGGGCGCGGACCGGCCCGGAGCGCCCGGCCGGGCGGCGCAGATAGTGCTCGCGCAGCCGTACGCCGTACTCGGTGACCAGCAGCGGCGTACCGAACCGGCGCTTGGCCAGCAGCCCGGGGAGGGCGGCCGCGCCGCCGGACGTGGCGTGGCACAGGTCCACGCCGGACAGCCCCGGGTCGCGGCCCCCGCCGCCGTACCAGTCGAGCGACAGCGGCCGCAGCGCCCGCTCCAGGGCCTCGGTCACGGCCAGCAGATCGGCGACCCGCGCCCGGTGGGCGGCGCGCGGTGCGCCGGGGGTGTGGCAGGCGCGCTCCAGGGAGCGGACGGCGTCCTCGGAGCGGAGCGCGGCGGACAGCCCGCCCGTGTCGCGGGCGAGGTCGGCGAGGCCGTGGAGACCGCTGGCGAAACGGTCCGCCTGGGCACCGTCCGGGCCGCCCGGCACGCAGACCGCCACCGCCAGATCCCCGTAGTGCTCGGCGAACCGCCGCCGCTGCCGCCGCCCGTAGGACCGCCGCCGCCCGGTCGGCTCGCCCCACAGCGGCGCGGTGCGCACCCGCCGCACCTGCCCGGGCAGCTCCGCCCAGCCCGCGGCCTCCTGGTGGGCGTCGCGGCTCAGCGCGTAGACCTCGAAGTCGTGCTGGTCCAGCCCGCGCACCAGCCGGTCGCACCACACCCGCGCCTCACCGGTCGCATACGGGTACCCACCCTCCGTAAGCAGTCCCACGCGCATGAGCGCACCCCCGATCTCCCATGTGGGCAAGCCGTCATGCCGCGGTTCGGCACGTCGGGCAGCGGGAGCACGTTATGCGCGCATGGCCGTGGGGGGGGGGGGGGGGGGGGGGGGGGGGGGGGGGGGGGGGGGGGGGGGGGGGGGGGGGGGGGGGGGGGGGGGGGGCGTTCTTCCCCCCCCCCCCCCCCCCCCACCGGAAGGGGTGAACGCCCGTGACCTTCCTGGCATTCAGGCGTTGTGAGGCGCTATAACGGGCGCGAGCCCGTGGGGAAGGGCCGCGTCAGCCCTTGCGGAAAGCCCGCGTCAGCCCTTGAAAGAGGGGCCGCGTCAGCCCTTGGGGAACGGCCAGGCGTTGGGGCGGCACGTCACGCCGTCCGTCGCCAGGAACTTGGTCTGCTGCATCATCACCGGGGCGAGCGCGCCCTGCTTGGTGCACGTCTCGTGGTTGTGCCCGAGCCGGTGCCCGACCTCGTGGTTGATGAGCATCTGGCGGTACGAGTGCATCTTGTCGTCGCCGAACGTGCTGGCGCCCTGCGCCCACCGATAGGCGTTGATCATGACGCGTTCGGTGGAGGCCGAGTCGCACGAGACGTTGTCCTCGGTCGTGTCCAGCCCGGACTTCTGACACCACACCGCGGTGGTGCCGGGGCTCGCCAGGGTGATCACGAAGTCGGGACGCCCGGACGAGACCCGTTCGAAGGTGCGGGTGCCGCCGTGGCCCCAGCTGCGGTCGTCGTTGAGCGTCTTGTGCACCGCCTCGGCGAACAGCGCGCCGTCGAGCGGCAGCCCCTTCTCGACGTCCACCCGGTAGCGCAGGACCTCGCCCTTGCCGGGCGCCTTGTCCTGCCCGGGGACGGTCGTGAAGGCGCCCGAGCCCTTGAGCTTCGGATCGAGCGGAAACAGGGCGGCCATCTTCTGGCCGTACGTGGCGAGTTCGGGGGTCGCGGACGGGGTGGCCCGTCCGTCCGTACGGGACGCCCCGGCACCCCCGTCGCCGCGCTCGGGGCCGCCCTTGGACTGCGCCTTGTCGTCGCTCTGCGGGCCGTTCGCCACCTGCCCGGCCACCACGACGGCCAGCACGGTGGTCACGGCCGCCGCGGCGATACCGGTGAACGTGCGCCCCTTGCCGCCCTTGGCGGCCCCTCGTACGCCCTTGCCCGGGGCGTCGGCCTCATCGGTCCCGTCGGCCGCCGCGGTGCCGGGACCGCCGGGGCCGCCGGGGCCCTCACCGGCGGTCCTACGGCCGTCATCGGCGCCCGCGCCGGGGCGGGCACCGCGCGGCGGCGGCACCGATCCGGGCGCACCGGCGGCGAAGACGTCCTCGCCCTCGGCGTCCAGGGCCTCGGGGGTGTCGAACGACTCCAGGTACTCCTTGCGCGGCCCGGGCATCAGCCCGCCCGCGCCACCGCCCGGCGCACCACCGGCCATGGGCCCGGCAGCGGGCCCGCCGGGGCGCTGCGGCGCGTTCATGGTGGCGGTGCCGAAGGCGCTCCAGCCGCCGGTCTGTTCCCGGCGCCCGGGATGCCCCGGGTGTCCGGTGTGCCCCGGGTGTCCGGGCGGCCCGGGGTGTCCGCCCCGGGAGCGCGCCGGGGACGCGACCGGTCCGTAGGCCGTCCGCGGGGTGCCCTGCGGCGGCGTGCCGCCCGGGTCCTGGGCGCCGGGCACGGCGGAGCGCCGCCGACGCCCCGCACCGGGGCCGGAATCCGCCTCGGCGGACCCGGAGTCCGGGTCCTCCTGGCCGCCCCGTGCGCTGTGCTTACCCACGCGCCGCACCGCTCCCGTCTGCTCCGGGCACCGGTACGCCCCGTACCTTCCGGCTGTCCCGTCTGTCGTGTGTCTCTCGTGCTTCCCGTCCGTCCGGCCCGTCCGGTCCGCCTACGGGTCGTCCCTCGACATCCTCGATCAGTTCGCGCATGCTCCGCGCCACTGCTCCGGGGTACTCCATCATCGCCACATGTCCGGCGTCCAACAGCGTCAACAGACGCGAGTCGCGGAAGGTTGCGCTCGCCCGCCGGGCCATCCGGAAGGACACCAGCTGGTCGCGCATTCCGTAGACGAGCAGCGTGGGCGCGAGGACCCGCTCGGCCTGCCGCCACAGCGCGTGCTGGCCGCCGAGGGCGTAGGAGTCGATGAGGCCGCGCGCGGAACGGGAGAGCGCGTCCCAGAAGTACGGGAGGGCGAGCCGCCGCTCGTACTCCTCGACCGCCAGCGCGAAGTCCTCCTGGCTGACCTGCCTGGGGTCGCCGTAGGTGAGCGCCAGCAGCTCCCGGGTGCGCCGCTCCGCGTCCCAGCCGCGGGTCGCGCGGCTGAAGAGGCGGGTCACCCCGGGGATCGCGAGCAGCCCGGTGGGCACCGCGGTGCGCTGCGGGCGCCGCTCGGGCAGCGCGGGCGAGACGAGGGTGAGGCTGCGCACGAGGTCCGGCCGCACGGCCGCGACGCGGATGGCGATCGTGCCGCCCATGGAGTTTCCAGCCAGATGCACGGGACCGCGGCCGCCCGCGTCGAGATGGCGGATGACGGCCCGGGCGTGGCCGGTTATGGAGTAGTCGCCGTCGTCGGGCGGCGGGGAGTCGCCGAATCCGGGCAGGTCGGGGGCCTCGATGTCCAGCCGGTCGGCGAGCTGCTCCATCAGCGGCGACCAGTTCTGCGAGCAGCCGCCGAGACCGTGGAGGAACACCGCGGGCGGCAGCCCCGAAACCGCGGGGGGCCGGGTACGCACGTTCAGCGTGAGACCGGGCAGGCTGGTGGTACGGAGCTTTTCACCCGCCCCGACCCGCACGGGCCGCGCGGGGGGCACCGCGGCAACGATGCGGGCTTCCGGCGGCTCGGTCGAAGACATGCCGCAATGTTACGAGACGATCACATGGCTGACCGTGTGTTCACCCTCACAGACCACGTAGCGTCCGAAAGTGACCTCTCCTAGGCTCGTTATTACACAGGGGCGATCGTCTGCCCCTGGGAAGGGGAGTACATGTCCGTCGATCCGCGCGACCCCGACACCTTCGCGAACGCTCTCGAGAACAACGACAGCTCCGCCCCCTACGGCGTGGAGGCCCCCGAGGCGGATGCCGCCGAACAGCACCACGAGCTCGTCCCCCACCGCGACGACCGCCGGACCGCCGACGAAACGCTGGAGGCCGACGAGGCCGACCGCGCGGAGCAGGCCCGGGTCGTCGAGGAGAACGAGGAGGAGTATCGATGACCAGGGCCATTTGTGGGCTTTTCATAGAGTCCGGTCCGTGAAATTCTCCGCACGGACCGCGCGCGGCCCTGTTACCCAAAAGTACGATGGCGGGCGCGGTGGACACCGCGCTCAGAACATTCAATGGGAGGCGGCGTGACAGCCATCGAGCAGACCGAGGCGCGCCCGCGGGGTACGCGCCTGCCGCGCCGAGCCCGACGTAATCAGCTCCTGGGGGCCGCCCAGGAGGTCTTCGTCGCACAGGGCTACCACGCGGCTGCGATGGACGACATCGCCGAGCGCGCGGGAGTCAGCAAGCCGGTGCTCTACCAGCACTTCCCGGGCAAGCTGGAGCTCTATCTCGCCCTGCTCGACCAGCACTGCGACGCCCTGCTGCAGGCGGTGCGCACCGCACTCGCCTCGACGACCGAGAACAAGCAGCGGGTGGCCGCCACCATGGACGCGTACTTCGCGTACGTCGAGGAGGAGGGCGGCGCCTTCCGGCTCGTCTTCGAGTCCGACCTCACCAACGAGCCCGCCGTGCGCGAGCGCGTGGACCGGGTCTCGCTGCAGTGCGCCGAGGCGATCAGCGAGGTCATCGCCGAGGACACCGGGCTGTCCAAGGACGAGTCCATGCTGCTGGCCGTCGGCCTCGGCGGCGTCTCGCAGGTCGTCGCCCGCTACTGGCTCTCCAGTGGCAGCACCGTCCCCCGGGACACCGCTGTGCAGTTGCTCACCTCGCTCGCCTGGCGCGGTATCGCGGGCTTCCCGCTGCACGGGGCGGAGAGCGGACACTGAGCGTGTTCGCTGCGGGCTTGTCCCGCGCCGCCCAGCGGGCCTGATTCCCGGGCTAATGTGTGCTGCGTACAGCGCGGACGCCGCGCACCAACTGACCGTCGGAGGGACAAGGCCGTGGAGGTCAAGATCGGCGTGCAGCACGCGCCCCGCGAGATCACCTTGGAGAGCGGGCAGTCTGCCGAGGACGTCGAGCGCGCGGTTGCCGACGCGCTCGCTGGCAAGGCGCAGGTGCTGAGCCTGGCGGATGAACACGGCCGCAAGGTCCTGGTTCCGGCCGACCGTCTCGCCTACGTCGAGATCGGTGAGCCGAGCGCCCGCAAGGTCGGCTTCAGCGCGCTCTGAGCGGTTTCGGCGCACTCTGAGCGATTGACGCGACGGCGGGGGGGGGGGGGGGGGGGGTTTTCCCCCCCCCCCCCCCCCCCTTCTTTCCCCCCCCCCCCCCCCCCCCCCCCCCCCCCCCGCCGTTGTGCGCCGCTACGCCGCAGCCCGCCCCTTCGATCAGGATTGCCCCCGCTTGGGCCCGGGTAGGACCGGCAGGACCGACGCGTGATCACGCTTCGGTCCCGGTCCGCTCACGGGAAGGACGCGCCATGATCTTCTGGGAAGCGCTCGGCTCGGTACTGATCGGTCTCGCCGTCGCATACGGGGCGAGCCGCCGACTGCCCCGCCGGCTGCCCCCCACGCCCCTCGTCCTGTCGACCGGCCCCGGTGCCGCGTTCTTCGGCGCGATGATCGCCCACACGGTGCTGGGCTCGGGCTACTCCGCGGTCGTCCTCATGGTCGCGTTCGGCTTCGCCGCGGCCCTGCTGTCGCTGCTCATCCGGCCCCGGGCCGGTAGGCGCCAGTCGGTCCCGGCCTGACGCCGCGGCGCGCGGGCCGTAGGCGGGAAACCCCACGGCCTGCGCGCGGCGCGTATCGAGCGCTACGCGGCCAGGCCCAGCGCCGACATCCGCTTGGTGTGGGCCTCGGTGATCCGCGAGAACATCCGGCCGACCTCGGCCAGGTCGAAGCCGTCGGCCAGCCCGCCCACCAGCATCGTGGACAGCGCGTCACGGTCCGCGACCACTCGCTGCGCCTGCGACAGCGCCTCGCCCATCAGCCGCCGGGCCCACAGCGCCAGCCGACCGCCGACCCGCGGATCGGCCTCGATCGCGGCGCGCACCTTCTCCACCGCGAAGCTCGCGTGGCCGGTGTCGTCCAGCACCTGGAGCACCAGGTCACGGGTGTCCGAGTCGAGCCGGGCCGCCACCTCTCGGTAGAAGTCACTGGCGATCGAGTCGCCCACGTACGCCTTGACCAGGCCCTCCAGCCAGTCGGACGGCGCGGTCTGGCGGTGGAACCCGTCCAGCGCCGCGGCGAACGGCTCCATCGCGGCCGTCGGCTCCTCGCCGACCGCCGCCAGTCGGCCCCGGAGCCGCTCGAAGTGGTGGAACTCGGCCGACGCCATCTTCGCCAGCTCCGCCTTGTCCTCCAGCGTGGGCGCCAGCTTGGCGTCTTCCGCGAGCCGCTCGAAGGCGGCCAGCTCGCCATAGGCGAGCGCCCCGAGCAGATCCACCACAGCGGCCCGGTACTGCGGGTCGGCCGCGGCCGTGTCCCAGTCCTGCGCGGCGATCCCGGTCGGGGTCTTCTCGGTCTCAGGCGTATCAGACGTCTCCATGGAGCGCACAATAGTCCGCCGTACGTGTCGAGGAAGGCCCTGGTCAGCCAAGTCCCCCCACGCCCCGGTTCGGGTTGGCCGGTCACAGATGCGCACTTCCGGGGTACAGTGGTATTTGCACCCGTCGAGTATCGGCGGGTCGTTCCACGAATGCGGATGCCCGGTCGGTGGCCCGATCGGCTCCTAACACCCGACCGCCCTCCGCGCGGCGCGCATCTTCATGTGCACGGCAGGAGGGACCCGCTCGCGACGTGAACGCTCGAGCGAGGGCAGTGGTCCCGCGCCGAATCGGCCACCAAGGCCGGTGTACCCGGGCGCCGTGCGACCCCCTTCGCCGCCTCTCGTCGCGTCTCACAGAAGAGGCAAGCATCCTGACCACCTTCCGAGAACTCGGGATCCTCCCCGAGACAGCCGAGGCCCTTGAAGCCGTCGGCATCACGTCCCCGTTCCCCATCCAGGAGATGACGCTCCCGGTAGCCCTTTCCGGCTCCGACGTCATCGGCCAGGCCAAGACCGGCACCGGCAAGACGCTGGGCTTCGGCCTCCCGCTGCTGGAGCGCGTCGTCGTCCCCGCCGACATCGAGGCGGGCCGGGCCAAGCCCGACCAGCTGACCGACGCCCCGCAGGCGCTCGTGGTCGTCCCCACCCGCGAGCTGTGCCAGCAGGTCACCAACGACCTGCTCACCGCCGGTAAGGTCCGCGCCGTCCGGGTGCTGTCGATCTACGGCGGCCGCGCGTACGAACCGCAGGTCGAGGCCCTGAAGAAGGGCGTCGACGTGATCGTCGGCACCCCCGGCCGACTGCTCGACCTGGCGGGCCAGAAGAAGCTGCGGCTCTCCTCCGTCAAGGCGCTCGTCCTCGACGAGGCCGACGAAATGCTCGACCTGGGCTTCCTGCCCGACGTCGAGAAGATCATCAACATGCTTCCGGCCAAGCGCCAGACCATGCTGTTCTCGGCGACCATGCCGGGCGCGGTCATCGGTCTCGCCCGCCGCTACATGTCGCAGCCCACGCACATCCGCGCCACCGCGCCGGACGACGAGGGCCAGACCGTCGCCAACACCACCCAGCACGTCTTCCGGGCCCACTCGATGGACAAGCCGGAGGTCGTGTCGCGCGTGCTGCAGGCCGACGGCCGCGGCCTCGCGATGGTCTTCTGCCGTACGAAGCGGACCGCCGCCGACATCGCCGACCAGCTCTCCCGCCGCGGGTTCGCCTCCGGCGCGGTCCACGGCGACCTCGGCCAGGGCGCCCGCGAGCAGGCGCTGCGCGCCTTCCGCAACGGCAAGGTCGACGTTCTCGTCTGCACCGATGTCGCCGCGCGCGGCATCGACGTCGAGGGTGTCACCCATGTGATCAACTACCAGTCCCCCGAGGACGAGAAGACCTATCTGCACCGCATCGGCCGCACCGGCCGCGCGGGCGCCTCGGGTATCGCCATCACGCTCGTCGACTGGGACGACATCCCGCGCTGGCAGCTGATCAACAAGGCGCTGGACCTGCCGTTCAACGACCCGGAGGAGACCTACTCGACCTCCGCCCACCTGTACGAGCTGCTCAGCATCCCGAAGGGCACCACCGGTGTCCTGCCGCGCGCCGAGCGCACCCGGGCCGGGCTGGGCGCCGAGGAGGTCGAAGACCTCGGCGAGACTGGCGGCCGTGGCCGCCGCTCCCCCGCCGCCGCGGAGGAGGAGCGCCCCGCGCGCCGCACCCGCACCCCGCGGGTCCGCCGCCGCACCCGCGGTGGCCAGACGGTGGACGGTTCGGCTCCGGTCGAGACCGAGGGCAGCGAGTCCGCGACCGAGCCGCGCCGCCCGCGCCGCCGTCGCCGTACCCGCTCCGGTGCGACGGTCGAGGCGGACGCCGCGGCCGTCACCGCCGTGGACACGGCGGAGGCTCCGGCGGCCGAGGCCCCGGCCG
This sequence comes from Streptomyces sp. NPDC040405, assembly GCF_055595765.1. NCBI lineage: Bacteria > Bacillati > Actinomycetota > Actinomycetes > Kitasatosporales > Streptomycetaceae > Streptomyces > Streptomyces sp. NPDC040405. Next base: position 877,656 of record NZ_JBVIVI010000002.1, on the reverse strand, counting down.
CTGAGGCCCCGGCGGAGGAGACCGCCGCCAAGCCCCGCCGCCGCCGTACCCGCGCCAAGGCCGACGCCGCCGAGACGGCCGTCGCCACGGCCGAGGGCACCCCCGAGGCGACAGAGGCGGCCGAGGAGGCCCCGGCCAAGCCGCGCCGCCGCACCCGCGCCAAGGCCGCCACGGCCGAGACCGCGGTCGCCACGGCCGAGGGCACCCCCGAGGCCGCGGAGGCGGCCGAGGAGGCTCCGGCCAAGCCCCGCCGCCGCACCCGCGCCAAGGCGGAGACGGCCGACGCCGGGACCGAGGTGGCGGAAGCCGCCACGGCCACCCCGCGCCGCCGCACCCGCGCCAAGGCCGCCACCGCGGAGACGGCGACCACGGAGACGGCTGCCAAGGAGACGGCCGCCGCGGAGGCCGAGGCCCCCGCCAAGCCGCGCCGTCGCACCCGTACGGCGGCCAAGGCCGCGGAGCCGGCCGCGCAGTCCGACGAGGCCGAGGCGAAGCCCGTGCGCCGCCGCACCCGCACCCGCGCGGCGGCGGACACCACGCCCGAGTCCTGACGGCACCCGGCGCACTCGACGGGGCCTGATCCGCAACCATGCGGATCAGGCCCCGCGCGCGTACGTCCTGGCGCGAACCACCGCGTTCACACGCCGTTCTCCGCGGCCTGTATAGCCTCGTCCCCATGAGCAGGCCGCCTTTTCTCACCCTTCCCGTGGGCGCCCGCGCCCATCGGTTGACGACCGCGCGCGGTGAGTTCGCCGTGCATGACGCGCGGCCCGCGCGTTCGCCGCAGGGGACCGTGTTGCTGGTGCCGGGGTTCACCGGCAGCAAAGAGGACTTCATCGCGCTCCTGGAGCCGCTGGCCACCGCCGGTTTCCGGGCGGTCGCGATCGACGGGCGCGGCCAGCACGAGAGCCACGGACCGCGCGACGAGACCGCCTACGCCCAGGACGAGCTGGCGCGGGATCTCCTCGCGCAGGCCACGGCGCTGGCGGACGGCGCGGGGCCGGTCCATGTCCTGGGGCATTCGCTGGGCGGGCTGATCGCGCGGGCCGCCGTGCTCCGCGACCCCGCCGCCTTCGCCTCGCTCACGATCATGAGTTCCGGGCCCGCCGCCATCGCGCCCCCGCAGCAGGCCCGCACCAAACTGCTGATCGACGCGCTGGGCGTGATGGACATGGAGTCGGTGTGGCAGGCGATGCGCGAACTCGATCCGCCCGAGGCGGCCGATGAGGTGACCCCGCCCGGCGTACGGGACTTTCTGCGCTCGCGCTGGATGGGCACCGTTCCGGAGCAGCTGATGGCCACCGGGCGGCAGCTCAACGGCGAGCCGGACCGGGTCGGGGAGCTGGCCGCGACGGCGCTCCCCAAGCATGTGCTGTCGGGTGCGGTGGACTACGCCTGGCCGGTGCCGCTGATGGACGCGATGGCGGAGCGGCTGTCCGCCCGCCGGACCGTGATCGACGGCGCGGAGCACTCCCCCAACGCCGAACGGCCGCATCCCACGGCGGACGCGCTGATCGGGTTCTGGCAGGAGACCGGTTAGTACTGCGCCTGCAGGTGCTCCCAGAAGCCGTCCCGCAGCGCCCGCCGCAGGTCGGCGTGGGCGCGCAGCGACAGCCGCAGCATCCCTTCCGCGTCGATCAGCAGCTCCTGGTCGACCGAGCCGGGCAGATAGGGGTGGCCGGGCAGCAGGTCGGCGAGGCTTTCGCGGCCGCGTGCGGAGAGCCACTGGGCGGCGATCTGCGCGCCGATGAAGCGCACCTCGTCGCGGGAGGGCGCGGGCCCGCACAGCGGCATGTCGCCGTTCGGCTCGTAGCCGGTCGCCCGCCGGGTGACGTACGGCTTGCAGAAGTCGAGGTCGAAGGTGCGCTGGCTGTCGACCTCCCACAGCAGCGGCTCGGCCTGATTGCGCCCGTCGAGGGCCTCGATGCCCCACAGATGGACGCGCGCTCCGTACCCCTGCGCGGCCTCGACGGCGGAGACCAGGTCCTCGTCGCCGCCGATCAGCACGGCGTCACCGATGGCCCGGTGCCGGGCGAGGGATTCGAGGTCGGACCGGATGAGCGAGTCGACGCCCTTCTGCTGGTTGTTGGCGTTGAGGTTGCCCAGCCGGACCTTGACGTCGGGCAGCTCGGCGATGCTCTGCTGCTCCGGGGTGTGGATGCGGCGCCGGGCCCCGTCGAACCAGTAGACCCGCAGCAGCCGGCTGTCCGGGAAGATCATCCGCGCCTTGTCGATGAACGCCTCGATGATCCCCTCGGCGTCCAGCTCGAAGGCCCGGCGGTCCTCAGTACCGGCGACGAGCCGCCCGGCGGCCGCGTAGACATATCCGGCGTCCACGAAGATCGCGTGAGTGGAGGGCGTGGTCGCGACCTCGGCGAGCACACGGTGCAGCAGCTCGTTGGTGCGCTCGATGCCGTCGACGATCGAGGCGAGGTCTGGTTGGCCCGCAGGCATCACGTCACTCATACGCGGTTCATTCTCCGGGCCCCCGCCTGAGGGGCACAACCGGACTCCGGCTGATCGGCGCCCGACCAGGGAATACTTAGACTGGCGAAAAATTTCATTAGCGTAGGGAATCTTTTCAAGGCATGCTTCGTTGAACAGGTTGTGGAACGCGCGGCAGCGACGCCGCGCGTCTCCCGTACAGACCAGTTCTCCAGCAGGAGGATCAGACGAAGGGAGAAGCCTTGCAGCGCTTCGAGATCATGCGCCTTGACGATGTCGACGGGAACGCCGTGGACAGCACCGTCGTGGACGCCGCCTCCGTCAACCGGATCGTGCAGCAGGCCGCCGCGATCGGCCAGCGCATCTACATCCGTCCAGCCGAAACCGCCGCCCGGTAGTAGCACCGACGCAGTAGCAGCAGCAGACACAGACGTAGACACAGACGCCGACGAGTCACCGCAGAGAGTGACGCGTCACCGCAGCCGCCCTCGTACGCCGTCGTACGGGGGCGCTTCGCGTGGGGCCAGCGCCGCCCGGCGCACGATCTCCGCGTAGACCTCGGGGTCGGTGGTGTACTCGCCGAGCCGACAGGTCTTACGGCTGCCGTGGTAGTCACTGGAGCCCGTGGTGAGCAGCCCGTGCTCGGCGGCGAGGGCGCGCAGCCGGGTCCTCGTCGGCTCGTCGTGGTCCATGTGGTCGACCTCGACGCCGTCGAGACCGGCCTCGGCCAGCTCCCCGATCGCGCTCTCCGGTACGCACTCACCGCGCTTGACGGCCAGCGGATGCGCGAAGACGGCGACCCCGCCCGCGCCCTTGATCAGCCGGACCGCCTCGAAGGGGTCCAGCTCGTGCTTCTCCACGTACGCCCGGCCGCCGTTCGACAGCCACTCCGAGTCGAAGGCGTCCGAGACGGTCTCGACGACGCCCGCCTCGACCATCGCGGTCGCGATGTGCGGCCGTCCGACGGCCCCGTCCCCGGCGATCTCCGCGACCCGCTCCCAGGTGACGGGCACGCCCAGCTCGCGCAGCTTCGCCACCATCCCCTGGGCCCGGGGCACCCGGTCGTCGCGCACCAGCTCGCGCTCGCGCGCCAGCTCGGGCTCGGCCGGATCGAAGAGATACGCCAGCATGTGCAGGCTCACCCCGCCCAGACGGCAGGACAGCTCGGCGCCGGTGACCAGCGTCAGCCCGTCCGGCAGCGCCCCGGCCGCCTCCTCGTAGCCGCCGACGGTGTCGTGATCGGTGAGCGCGACGACGTCCAGCCCGGCCGCGGCGGCATTGCGCACCAGCTCGGCGGGGGTGTCCGTACCGTCCGACGCGGTGGAGTGGGTGTGCAGGTCGATGCGCACGAACGCGGGCTCCCAGCGGTAACAGGGTGAACGGGCGGCCTCGTTCAGCGTAGCCGCAGTCCAGGGGCATGCCCGCGTCAGGGGTGACCCGGCCGGTCCGTACCGCCACCCGGGGTCAGGACCGTACGGCCGGCGTCAGGACAGCAGCCGCGGCGACAGCGCGCCGCACGGCACCAGGTCCACTTCGGCGCCCGCGTCCCGCAGATCGGTGAGCACCATCTCGTCGTACATCAGCAGCCCGGTCTGTTCCGGCCAGACCACCGCCCACAGCCACAGCCCGCACGCCTCGCCCGCGAACACCGCACGGTCGTCCGGGGTGCCCTCGACATGCCACAGCGGGGTGGGCCGCCCGGCGGCCAGCACCTTGACGTGCGGCGGCTTGTCCACCCGCATCCCGGGACCGGGATCGGGGCCGGGAATGCCCGCGTACCGCGCGCCGAGCCCCACGCCCAGTTCCTCCGCGATCAGCAGCAGCTCCCCCGGGCCGCCCAGCGGGCCGGGGCCCGAGCAGGCCACGACGGTCGCGCGGCCGCCACTGCGGTCGTCACCGGCGCACGCGACCCCGGTGAACAGCCACCCGACGGGCAGCGGCCACGGCATCCATACGGGCACCCGGGCACGGTTGGTGACCACCACGAGTGCTTCCACGCTCGGCGGGACGACCGGCTGGACGGGGTGCACCGTGCCGTGCACACCGCACTGCCAGAAGTCGGCGAAAAGACCGGGCGCACGCACCCGGCCACCGCACTTCGGGCAACTGGGTTCGCCCCTCATAGGGCCCCACGGTCCTCCCCGCCCGTCCCCACGTCAAGGACGATCACCCGTGTGGAGGGGACGGGCTTCAGACGAGCGGCACCCCGGATCTGGCCGGGTCGCGCAGGTCCGTGCCGTGCCGCAGCCAGCGATCCTGGAGCGCGCCGGCGCCGTGGACCCGCTTCCACGCCGCCTCGTTCCCGGTCATCGGCAGCAGCGGCAGGAAGCGCACCGGCTCCATCGGCTCGATCAGCTCCAAGTCCTCGACCAGACCGCCCGGTTCGCCGACCAGTACGGAGGTGAAGGGCGCCCCGGGCCACAGCGGTCCGCCCAGTTCCAGCGACGCGCCCGGGGTCACCACCAGGCCCTCGACCTGCGGCGTGGCGGCCAGCACGGCGAGCGGGCGCAGCACCTCGTCCAGCACGGCGGCCTCGGGGCCGGGGCCGCCCGGGCGCACGGTGAGGACCAGCTCGGCGCGCGGGCCGCGGAGGTGGTCGGCGACGGCGGCCATGGGGTCGGTCATCGGATGGTCCGACATGCCGAGGGTGGCGTACCGGACGATGTTCCCGCCGGCGCGGAAACGCAGCACCTCGATGCGGTCCGTACCGACGAACGTGACGGCGGCGCGGGCGTCCGGCTCGCCCAGCGCAGTGATCAACCGGGCCTCGACCAGCTGCAGAACGTCTGACATGCGGTGAGCATAGATCGCGTATCGAACGGGCAAAGCGGCGGCTTAACGGTTCTGCCGACTGATAGCCTTGCTGCCTGCCCAGGGAAATACGTCGTCCCCCAAGGGGGACCGGCCGGAGGAGGTGGGGCTGCGGTGGATCCTAGTCGACCGTGCAGTACCGACAGTTCTCCCGTCGTTTCCCCTTGGTATGCGACTTCATGATCTGAAACCTTCCGTACCCCGCCGCCTCGCGGTGAAACACGTGAAGTCTTCTCGCATCAAGGGCATGTGACGGCAGAGCGCCTTCGTATCGCATCTGTTCTGTTCTCCGCGATTTCCGTCAGCGCCATCGCACGGAGCGCCGCCCGCTTTGCGGACGTACGTACGCCTCATCCGAGTGCCGTACGTCCACGTTCCGGGCGCAGCGCTGCGCCGCGCGCCCACCGCTGACGGCCGGCCCGTGAAGGAGCCCGTCATGTCGATGATCCGTGACCTGCGCGCAGCCGTCCGCCCCGCCCTGCGCCGGACGCACAACACCAGCAACTACGACGCCACCCGCGACCCGTCCGTCACCAGCGCGGTGGTCGACTGCGCCGTCTACCGCGACGGGAAGCGGGTCAGCGACCACGTCAGCCCGGCGCGTGCGATGGAGCGGGTGCGCGCCGAGGGCGGGTTCGCCTGGATCGGCCTGCACGAGCCGACCGAGCGCGAGTTCGCGGGCATCGCACAGGAGTTCGGGCTGCACCCGCTGGCCGTCGAGGACGCGGTGCAGGCGCACCAGCGGCCGAAGCTGGAGCGGTACGACGACAGCCTCTTCACCGTCTTCAAGACCATCCACTACGTGGACCACGCCGAACTCACCGCGACCAGCGAGGTCGTGGAGACCGGCGAGGTGATGTGCTTCACCGGCCACAACTTCATCGTGACCGTGCGGCACGGCGGCCAGGGCTCGCTGCGCGCCCTGCGCCACCGTCTCCAGGAGGACCCGGAGCTGCTGGCCAAGGGCCCCTCGGCGGTGCTGCACGCCATCGCCGACCAGGTCGTGGACGGCTATGTCGCGGTCGCCGACGCCGTCCAGGACGACATCGACGAGGTCGAGATCGAGGTCTTCTCGCAGGCCACCTCCCGGCGCGGCGGCGACGCGGGCCGGATCTACCAGCTCAAGCGCGAGGTGCTGGAGTTCAAGCGGGCCGTCTCGCCGCTGCTGCGGCCGATGCAGCTGCTGAGCGAGCGTCCGATGCGGCTGGTGGACCCGGACATCCAGAAGTACTTCCGGGACGTCGCGGACCATCTGGCCCGGGTCAACGAGCAGGTCCTGGGCTTCGACGACCTGCTGAACTCGATCCTCCAGGCGAACCTGGCGCAGGCGACGGTCGCCCAGAACGAGGACATGCGAAAGATCACCTCCTGGGCGGCGATCTGCGCCGTCCCGACGATGATCGCCGGGATCTACGGCATGAACTTCACCTACATGCCCGAGCTGCACTGGAAGTTCGGCTACCCGATGGTGATGGCCGTCACGGTGGGGATCTGCGTCACGATCCACCGCGGGTTCAAGCGGAACGGCTGGCTCTAGAGACTCGCGCTCACCTTCTTACGGTCCCCCAGGACGACGAGCGCGAGCCCGCCGAGGATCACCGCGAGCGCCGGGTAGGCGGCCACCGGCGGCTGCTGGCCCAGCCACACCGCCGCGATCAGGGCCGCGCCCGGCGTCTCCAGCAGGATCGCGGTCGAGGTCACGGACGGGCCCAGGCCCTTGACCACCCGGTTGATCAGCGTGTGCCCGAGCAGCTGCGCCGTGAGCATCAGCAGCACCAGCCGCAGCCAGGTGTCCCCGCTGTAGCCGTGCAGCCGCGCGCCCGCGACCAGGCAGGTCAGCAGCAGGAACACGCTGGCCGTGGAGTAGCAGACGCAGGTGTACGCGGTCGTGCTCGCCGCCCGGCGCACCTCCGCCCCCAGCAGCACGTATCCGGCCGCGGCCACTCCGCCCACCAGGGCGAGCGCGTCGCCCGCGAGCGCCTGCGGGCAGGCGGACAGGTCGACTCCGGTGAGGATCACCACACCGAGGAACGCCAGCACCGTGCCGAGGGTCGCCATCGGCGGCGGGCGGTGGCCGCGCAGCCGCAGCAGCAGCGCGGTCCAGATCGGGGTCGTGGTCACCAGCGCGGTGGAGGAGGCCACGGACGTCATGTGCAGGCTCGGCAGCCAGGTCCCGAAGTGCACCGCGAGCAGCGCCCCCGAGGCCGCGGAGAGCGCCACCGCCCGGCGCCCCATCCCGCGCAGCTCGCTCCGGTGGCGCCACAGGGCGAGCGGGGTGAGCACGCCGACCGCCATCGCGTTGCGCCAGAACGCGACGGCGAGGGCGGGGGCCGCGGTCGCGGCGGCCAGCGGCGCGGAGAGCGACACCCCGGCGACGGCGACGGCGAGCAGGGCGGCGTCCAGGGTCGGGCGGGGTGCGGTGGTGACGGCGGTGGGTGTGCGGGCGGAGCGGGTCGTGGGCACGGGCTCAGCGTAAGGTGCGTATGCCTTGCATGGAACTGTCATTTCGGTGGGTGGGATACGCGGAGGGCACCGGTCCCGCTGTCCTAGGCTGTTCGCATGACGCAGACGCCGACGCCGCTGGACGCCATGGACCCGATCGACCGCGCTCTGGTCGAGGAGGCGTCCAAGAAGTCCGCCCTGATCTGGGTTCAGGGCTCCGAGGGCGCCGCCCGCGCGCTGTGGCACATCTGGCACGAGGGCGCCGTCTGCCTCGTCGGGGACGGCCCCGACGAGCAGCCGCTGAAGGGGCTCGGGCTCGTGGACGGCGGCGCCGCGACGGTGACCGTGCGCAGCAAGGACAAGGGCGGGCGGCTGATCGGCTGGCCCGCGCGGGTGGTCGAACTCGCCCCGGGCGGCGAGGCGTGGACGGCGGTCGTCGGCGAGCTGAAGGGCAAGCGGCTGAACGCGGTGGACGCGGACGGGATCGCGGACCGGTGGGCGCGGGAGTGCCGGGTGCTGCGGCTGGAGCCGGTCCTCGACGGGGCGCTCGTGGCGGCGGGGACGGGGTCGCTCGCGGCGGCGCCGCTGCCGACTCCTGCCGTGACGCGGCGGGAGATGCCGGCGGGTCTGCCGAAGTTGTTGGCGCGGGGGAAGCGGGGCCGTAAGGCGGGCTGATTTTCCCCACCCCGCCCCTTCCCGAACCGGGGCTGCGCCCCGGGCCCCCTTGCGGGGGCTCCGCCCCCGCACCCCCGCCGGGGCTCCGCCCCTGGACCCCGCTCCTCAAACGCCGGAGGGGCTGGGTGGTACGCCCCGGAGGGGCAGGGGGCACGGCCGGGAGGGCTGGGGGTGGGCTACCGCTGCGGGGCTACGTCCCCGTCGGGATCTGCTGGCCGTAGTCGACCACATGGTCCTCGTCCGGTGCGGACAGGTCGAAGTCCTTGTTCCAGTCCGCGAGGCGGATCACCCCCGCGCCCCCGGCCCGCTCCAGTCGCAGGGGGTACGGGCGGCCCTGGAGGGAGACGTCCAGGGAGCCGCCCTCGCCCTGGCCGCCGCGGATGCGGATCGTGCGGATGCCGCCGACCTCGCCCCGGTCGCCGGCGGTGATCGTGCCGTGGAGGCCGAGCAGGCCGTCCAGCATGACGCTCTTGTCCGTGAAGCCGCTGAGCCGTTTGTAGGAGGGGTCTCCGGACGGCACCTTCACGTACTTGTCGTCGAGCTTGTCCGCGGCGGCCGCGTCGCCGCTGTGGCCGCCGCCGCTGCCCTGGTGGCCCCAGAAGCCCGAGCCCGCCTTGAGGTACAGCTCCTCGCCCACCCGCAGCAGTTCGAACCTGCTGCCCTTCGTGGAGACGACGCCGGTGCCGCCGTCGCCCTTGAGCTTCATGTCGACCTTGTAGGTGCGGCCCTTGGATACGAGGCTGCCGGACAGATGGACCGCGTCCGCGCCCCCGGCCGCCGTCCGCGCCTTGCTCTGGATCTTGGTGGCGGGGAGCTTGCCCACGCCGTTGGTTCCCGCGTCGGGGTCCTTCTCCTCTTCGCCGCCGCACGCGGTGAGCGTCGCGGCCAATCCCGCGCACATCACCGCGACGAGAACCGTGTTCCGGATGCGCACGTCCGCTCTGCCTCCTGATGCCGGTCCGGTGCAGTACGGCAGCGTACCGGTGCCGTACGGAAGTGTGCGCAGGGCGGCGGGGGCCGCTTGTCCGGCGGCGGGGCAGAACGGGACAGGCTAGCCTGAACCCGGTGAATACGCACCAATGCGTGGCGAGAAGGAGGCGCATGGCATGCCCGCAGGCGCCTCACGGATCTACGTCTCGCATCTGGCCGGCGTCGCCGTCTTCGACCCGAACGGCGACCAGGTCGGGCGGGTCCGCGACCTGGTGGCGATGCTGCGGCTGGCCGGTCGGCCGCCGCGGGTCCTCGGGCTGGTCGTCGAAGTGGTCACCCGGCGCCGCATCTTCCTGCCCATGACGCGGGTGACCGGCATGGAGTCGGGCCAGGTCATCACCACCGGCGTGGTCAACATGCGGCGCTTCGAGCAGCGCCCCACCGAGACGCTGGTCCTCGGCGAACTGCTGGACCGCACCGTGCGGGTGGTGGAGACCGGCGAGCAGGTCACGGTCCTCGACGTGGCGATGGCCCAGCTGCCCGCACGCCGCGAATGGGAGATCGACCGGGTCTTCGTACGCCGCGGCAAGAGCGGTGCGCTGCGCCGCCGCGGCGAGACGCTGACCGTGGACTGGTCGGCCGTCACCGGATTCTCGCTGGAGGAGCGCGGACAGGGCGCGGAGAACCTGCTCGCCACCTTCGATCAGCTGCGCCCCGCCGACCTCGCCAACGTCCTGCACCACCTCTCCGCCAAGCGCCGCGGCGAGGTCGCGGCGGCGCTGGACGACGAACGGCTCGCGGACGTCCTGGAGGAGCTGCCCGACGACGACCAGGTGGAGATCCTCGGCAAGCTCAAGGAGGAGCGCGCGGCCGACGTCCTGGAGGCGATGGACCCGGACGACGCGGCCGACCTGCTGTCCGAGCTGCCCGAACGGGACAAGGAACGGCTGCTGACCCTGATGCGGCCCCGGGACGCGGCCGACATGCGGCGGCTGATGTCGTACGAGGAGGGCTCGGCGGGCGGGCTGATGACGACCGAGCCGATCGTGCTGCGGCCGGACGCCACGGTCGCGGACGCGCTCGCGCGGGTGCGCAACCAGGACCTCACCCCGGCGCTCGCCGCCCAGGTCTATGTGTGCCGACCGCCCGACGAGACGCCCACCGGGCGCTATCTGGGCACCATCCACTTCCAACGGCTGCTGCGCGACCCGCCGTTCACCCTCGTCGGCTCGGTCGTGGACACCGATCTGCGGCCGCTGCCGCCGGACACCCCGCTCTCCGTGGTCGCCGCCCATCTGGCGACGTACAACCTGGTGGCGGCGCCGGTCATGGACGAGGGCGGGTCGCTGCTGGGCGTGGTGACGGTGGACGACGTCCTGGACCATCTGCTGCCGCCCGGCTGGCGGGAGCGCGAGCCGCACGGCGCGGCGCCGGTTCCGGAGGTGGGCGATGGACGGTGACGGGGGCCGTCTCGACCGGCCCAAGGAGCCCCGCCGCAGCCCGCTGCCGCGCTGGGACCCGGAGGCGTTCGGCAGGGCGTCGGAGCTGATCGCCCGCTTCCTGGGCACCGGCCGCTTCATCGCCTGGATGACGGTCTTCGTCGTCGCCTGGCTGCTGTGGAACACCCTGGCCCCGCGGCCGCTGCGGTTCGACCCGTTCCCGTTCATCTTCCTGACGCTGATGCTCTCGCTGCAGGCGTCGTACTCGGCGCCGCTGATCCTGCTCGCCCAGTACCGGCAGGCCGACCGCGACCGCGTCAACCTCGAACAGGACCGGGCGCAGAACGAGCGGTCCATCGCCGACACCGAGTTCCTGACCCGGGAGATCGCGTCGCTGCGCACCGGGCTCGGCGAGGTCGCGACCAGGGACTGGATCCGCTCCGAGTTCGAGGGACTGGTCCGGGAGCTGGACGAACGGCGGCCCGCGCCGTCGCGTGAGGAACGCGACCGCTGACGGGCTTTCCGGCGCGCACCCGCGGCGCCGTACCATCTGCTTATGGCTACCGACACTGTCCCGGCACCGAGCGAAGAAGCGGTGCGCGCCGCGCTCGCCACGGTCAACGACCCGGAGATCCACAAGCCGATCACCGACCTCGGCATGGTCAAATCCGTCGAGATCGCGTCGGACGGCACGGTCGCGGTGGTGGTGTACCTCACGGTCTCCGGCTGTCCGATGCGGGAGACGATCACGAACCGGGTGCGGGACGCGGTCGGCCAGGTCGGCGGGGTGACCGAGGTCACGGTCGAGCTGGACGTGATGAGCGACGAGCAGCGGCGCGAGCTGGCGGCCTCGCTGCGCGGCGGCCAGGCCGAGCGCGAGGTGCCCTTCGCCCAGCCCGGCTCGCTGACCCGGGTGTACGCGGTGGCCTCCGGCAAGGGCGGCGTCGGCAAGTCGTCGGTGACGGTCAACCTGGCCGCCGCGATGGCCGACGACGGCCTCAAGGTCGGTGTCGTGGACGCCGACATCTACGGCCACTCGGTGCCGCGCATGCTCGGCGCCGACGGAAAGCCGACCCAGGTCGAGGACATGATCATGCCGCCGTCGGCGAACGGCGTGAAGGTGATCTCGATCGGGATGTTCACCCCGGGCAACGCCCCGGTGGTGTGGCGCGGACCGATGCTGCACCGCGCCCTCCAGCAGTTCCTGGCCGACGTCTACTGGGGCGACCTCGACGTCCTGCTGCTGGACCTGCCGCCGGGCACCGGCGACATCGCGATCTCCGTCGCCCAGCTCGTGCCGGGCGCCGAGATCCTGGTGGTGACGACGCCGCAGCAGGCCGCCGCCGAGGTGGCCGAGCGGGCGGGCTCGATCGCCGTCCAGACCCATCAGAAGATCGTCGGCGTGGTGGAGAACATGTCCGGGCTGCCCTGCCCGCACTGCGACGAGATGGTCGACGTCTTCGGCACCGGCGGCGGGCAGACGGTCGCCGAGGGGCTGTCCCGGACCACGGGTACGACGGTGCCGGTGCTGGGCTCCATCCCGATCGACGTACGGCTGCGCGAGGGCGGCGACGACGGCCGGCCGGTCGTGCTGTCCGACCCCGACTCCCCCGCGGGCAGCGCGCTGCGGTCGATCGCGGGCAAGATCGGCGGACGGCAGCGGGGCCTCGCGGGCATGTCGCTGGGCGTCACGCCGCGCAACAAGTTCTGAGCGGTCTTACGCGTGCGCGGGGGCGGCCTCCTCAAGTCCAGGAGGCCGCCCCCGCGCGCGTCCGCGCGGCTACGCGTCGTACCCGGCGATGTCCTTGATCACCGAGAAGCCCAGGCCGTAGGCGCTCATCCCGCGCCCGTACGCCCCGATGTGCACGCTCTCGCCCGCCGACCCGGCCAGCACCCAGCCGTACTCCGACTCGCGGTAGTGGAAGTCGGTCGGCACGCCGTCCACCGGCAGCGACAGCGGGGACCACTCCTCGCCGTCCAGGGCGTCCGCCAGCTCCCAGGCGATCGCGGCCTGCTGGTCCAGCCAGTCCTGGCGCAGGCCCCGCTCCATGCGGGTCGGCCAGGTGCATGACAGCAGGCCCGAACCGGCCAGCCAGGCGGCCGAGGAGACCGAGGTGGCCTCCAGCTTGCCGGTGCCGTCCGCGCTGTCCCGTACGGGGCGGCCGCCGACCGTCACCACCGCGGTGAAGCGCTGCTGGTCCATGTCGGTCTCGACGCGCAGCGACGGCACCTCGCCGTGCCCGGTCGAGCCGTACTCCACCCGGCCGTCGGCGGCCGCACCCACCTCCATGAGCCAGCGCGGCCCGGTGAACGCCTCGTCAAGGCCGTACCAGGGGAACGCGGCCATCAGGTAGCCGTCAACGCTCCGCCGAGCCTCGGCGGGCATCCCCTGCGCCGTACCGTCCACCCCATGCACCCCTAGCCGACTCGTCGTGCCCATGTGCGCGGAGCCTCCTCGTTGCCCTTCGTCGTGGGCGGCCCGCCCCCCTTCGGGCGACCTCACCCCGGACAAAGGGAGGATAGCCATACGGGTCAACCGACCTGGGCATACGGGGGGATCAAGTGGCGTCGGAGTCGAAAGGCGGACGGTCCTCGCGAGACGGCTCATCGCGCTTGCGCAGCAGGTCAGGGGTGTCGGAGTCGCCCTTGGACAGGGACAGCGGAGTGGTGCCGGAGCCCCCTGAAGAGCCGTGTGCGACGTCACTCTCCCGGCCGTTAACGGAATCGGCGACCTCGGCCATCTCCTTGCGGAGGTCGAACCCGTTCTGGATCTCCTTGAGACCCAGTTCGTCGTTGTCGAGCACATGCTTGCGCACGAACGTCTTGGGGTTCAGGTCCTCGAACTCGAAGTCCTTGAACTCCGGCCCCAGCTCGGAGCGGATGTCCTCCTTGGCACTGTCGGAGAACTCCCGGATCTTGCGGATGAACTGCGACACGTCCCGGATGACCTTCGGAAGCTTGTCCGGGCCGAAGATGAGCACCGCAAGGACAACGAGCGCGACAAGCTCGAGAGGTCCTATGTCCAACACCTTGCAGCTCCTAGAAGACGTCCGAAACCCCTGAAGTGGGCCACTCAACACCGTACCTGTCGGCAGGGTCGTCGCGGGAGACGCCCGGGCCAACATCGGGCGTCAGCCGCCGCTGCTCGCCGAGCCCAGCGTCAGCTCCACGGTGCGCTCGTCGCCGTCCCGCTTCAGGGTCAGCCGGAGCCGGTCGCCGGGGCGGTGACTGCGGATCTTGACGATCAGCTCCTGGCCGCTGTGCACCCGGACGCCGTCCACCTCGGTAATCACATCACCGGCCTTGATCCCCGCCTTGTCGCCCGGGCCGTCCGGGGTGACCGGCGGGCCGTCGGCGCCCTTGCCGTTCACCCGGGCACCGTCGCCCGTGTACTCCATGTTGAGCGTGACGCCGATCACGGGGTGGGTGGCCTTGCCGGTGTTGATCAGCTCCTCGGCGACCCGCTTGCCCTGGTTGATCGGGATCGCGAAGCCCAGGCCGATGGAGCCGCCCTGGCCGCCCAGCTCGGCGCCGTCGTCGGCGGCCCGGATGGCGCTGTTGATCCCGATGACCCGCGCCTTGCCGTCGACCAGCGGACCGCCGGAGTTGCCCGGGTTGATCGGGGCGTCGGTCTGCAGCGCGTCGACGTAGGAGATGTCGCTGCCGTCCTCCTTCTCGCCGCCCGCGGTGATCGGGCGCTCCTTGGCGCTGATGATCCCGGAGGTCACCGTGCCCGCCAGGTCGAAGGGTGCGCCGATCGCCACCACCGGGTCGCCGACCCGGACGGAGTCGGAGTTGCCCAGCGGCAGCGGGCGCAGCCCGGAGACGCCCTCGACCCGGATGACCGCCAGGTCGTACCCGGCGTCCCGGCCGACCAGCTCGGCGCGGGCGCTCTGGCCGCCGTTGAAGGTCACCGATATGTCGCCGTCGGAGCCGGCGGGCGCCACGACATGGTTGTTGGTGAGGATGTGGCCCCGCTTGTCGAGGACGAACCCGGTGCCGGTGCCCTCCTCGGAACTGCCGCTGACATGGATGGTCACCACGCCCGGCAGCGCGCTGGAGGCGATGCCCGCGACGCTGCCCGGGGACCGGGTGCCCTTCTCCAGCGGGGCCTGCGGAAGCTTCACGTCGATGCCCCCGGAGGCCCGGTCCCGCTCGACGTACGCGCCGATCCCGCCGCCCAGGCAGCCCGCGATCAGCGCGATCAGCAGGACGGCGACGAACGCGCGGCGGCGGGAGACCACCTTGCGCTCGGCGGGCTGCGGGGGCACGGTCCACGGGTCGTAGCTCTGCCACTGGGCCGGGACCGGGGTGCCCTCGACGGCGGGCGGCAGCTCGGGGTGCGCGGCGGGCGGCGGCAGCGGGGTGCCGTGCGCTGGGGTCACCATCCCGGGCTGCGCGATCCCCGGCGGCGGGGTGCTGTGCGCGATCCCCGGCTGCGGACTCCCCGGCTGCGGCGCGGGCTGCGGAATGGGCTGTGGGCTCCCCGGCTGCGGGGCGGGCTGGGGGACGGTGCCGGGCGGCAGGTCCGTGCCGTGCGCCGGGGTCGTGCCCGGGTGCTGTACGGGCGGGGCCGGGGCCCAGGGCCCGGGGCCGCCGTAGGGCGGGGTGCTGTACGGATCGGGCTCGTGCAGCGGCCGCGCGGCGCCGGTCGGCCGCTCGGCCTCCGGCCCGGACGGCACCGCCCGCTCCGCGGCCGTCTCCGGCGCCGTCTCCTCCGATGGCTCCGCGCCGGTCTCCGCCGCGCCGTCCGTCTGCCGGTCGCCGGGCCGTGCGACCGGACGGCTCCACCACTTCGGCTTGGGCCCGGGGGCCTTCCGCTCGTCCATGATCTCCCCAAGTTCCCGCAAGCGATCGCCAACCGCGCCGCCCGGGTCATACGTCACCGCGACTCTTCGGCTCGCCCGCGGCCGCCATCGGGAATGCCCCCGACAGGGCAGGGCTGCCCGAAAGCGATTCAATCAGTCCACCCGGGCCCGCGTGCGCGGAACGAGCGGAACGACCGGACGTGTGAGCGATATTGCGCGGAATCCCCGGGTTGCGAGCCGCCCCTAGGGCGGGGGCGCGCTGAAGCCGAGGTACGGGGTGGCCGACGCGGGCTGCGTCGGGCCTTCCATCTGGGTCGGCGCGGGCGCCGCCGGGGTGGAGGTCGGGGCCCGCATCAGGTCCGTGACCGACAGGAGCGGCTGTATCAGCGGGTTCACCGCGGCACCGGAGGGGCTCAGCACCGGGTGGCTCGGGGTCGCGCTCGGGGAGGGGAGCCCCGCCGGTCGCGTCTCGGTGGTGGCCAGCAGCCCGATGTCGCGGCCGGTCCGCTCGCGGGCGCCCGTGCCGACGGCGTCGGCGTCGACCGGGGTGACCGCGCTGTCCGAGCCGTCCGTCCGGGGGCCGGGGTCGACCGCCGCCTCCAGCGGCAGGGCGGCGCCGAGCGCGAAGGCGGCCAGGGACACCGCGCCCGCGGCCGCGAAGGCGAAGCGGCGGCGCGGCGCGGGGCGCTCGGCCTCATGGATCCGGAAGCCGCGCTCCCGGTGCGCCGAGACGGCGGCGACCGGGTCGACCGGCGCCACCGCGGGGAGGTAGGCGAACGCCTGCTCCCGTCGTCTGCGCTCCGACGCCCGCACGTCCGGCGCGTCCTCCCGTACGTCCCGCGCGCCACCGCGCAGGCCGAGGACGCCCGGGTCCGCGAAGGGGGAACCGCTTCCCGGGCCGTCGTCGCCGCCGATGGCCGGGAGGCCCTGGAGACGGGCGAGGAAGCCCTCGGACGGCGCCGGGGGCGCCGTCTCGGCGAACACACTCTTCAGCCGACGCTGCGCGTCGGCCTCCGCCTTGCACTTACAGCACGTCGCCAGGTGTGCGAGCACGCGCTCACGCGCGTCATGCCCGAGTTCACCGTCGACCAGAGCCGCAAGGCGGTCGCCGAGATGCTGCTCGGCGGGGGACGGACCGCCTGATCGGGTCACGCGATCCCGACCTCCCCACTCAGCCGCGGGCCGGAGACCCGCGGCGCCACCGCGGCGACCTCGCGCTGCTGCTCGGCGCGCGCCCCCGCCGGAGCGCGGTGCTGCAGCGCCTTGCGCAGATGGGAGCGGCCACGGTGGATCCGGCTGCGCACGGTGCCCAGCTTGACGCCGAGCGTCGCGGCGATCTCCTCGTACGACAGGCCCTCGATGTCGCAGAGCACGACGGCCGCGCGGAACTCCGGCGCGAGGGTGTCGAGCGCCTGCTGCACATCGGCGTCGAAGTGGGTGTCGTTGAAGTGCTGCTGAGGGGAGGGCTCGCGGCTGGGGAGCCGCTCGGCCGCGTCCTCGGCGAGGGCGTCGAAGCGGATGCGCTGACGACGGCGGACCATGTCGAGGAAGAGATTGGTGGTGATGCGGTGCAGCCAGCCCTCGAAGGTGCCCGGGGTGTACGTCGACAGCGAGCGGAAGACGCGGACGAACACCTCCTGGGTGAGGTCCTCGGCGTCGTGCTGGTTACCGGTGAGCCGGTAGGCGAGGCGGTAGACCCGTGCGCTGTGCGTGCTGACGATCTCCTCCCAGGTGGGAGGCGTCCACGCCGGGGAATCCCCCTCCGCACCGAACGACGCGGTAGTGGCAAAGGTCGCGGTGGTGGAGTCGGCGGAACGGGAACGGTCAGCGGTGTCGGTCACGGATCTCGGCTCGCCCGCTGACCTGCGAAAGCGCCTCAGCACTCGCCGATCACCGGCCGCAGCCGCACCTCCCCTGTCGGCTCTGGTGGTGTCCAGTAGAGCCCCTACCATATCCACCTCGCCCGTTAGCTCCGGATAAGTATTTTTGACCTGCATTTGGTCGTGATCCATACGGTCCCCCCTTCCCTCCTCAACGCCTGGTCCCATCTGCGGGTTCCCGTGCGCAGCGGATACAGTCACCGTTGCGCCAACTACGGGGACAGGAGAGGGTCATTACCGGCAACCGGCAGACGAGCTGGGCGTTCGCCGACGCGTTCGTCGCCGAGGACGAAGCCCTTCACTGGGCCCGTGACCGGGCCCGGGAGGCAGGGCTGCGCTCGGTGTCCGCGGGCACCGGCGCTGCGCTGCGCCTGCTCGCCGCCGCCGCGGATGCCAAGGCCGTCGCCGAGATCGGCACCGGGACCGGCGTCTCCGGCATCCATCTGCTGCACGGCATGCGCCCCGACGGCGTGCTGACCACCGTCGACACCGAACCCGAGATGCAGCAGTTCGCCCGGCAGGCGTTCCGCGCCGCGGGGTTCGCCGGAAACCGGGCGCGTTTCATCCCCGGCCGCGCCCTGGACGTCCTCCCCCGGCTCGCCGACGGCGGCTACGACCTGGTGTTCTGCGACGGTGACCGGCTGGAGTGCCTGGACTACCTGGAGGAAGCGCTGCGGCTGCTGCGGCCGGGCGGCCTGGTCTGCTTCGAGGGGGTCTTCGCCAACGGGCGGACCGTGGACTCCGCCGCCCAGCCCGCCGAGGTGCTGCGGCTGCGTGAGCTGCTGCGCACCGTGCGCGAGTCCACCGTGCTGCAGTCCTCGCTGCTCCCGGTCGGGGACGGCCTGCTGTGCGCGGTCAACCGCGGCGGCTGAGACCGGCCTTTCTCCCGGCGGTGCCGGGACCCCGCTCACAGCACCGCCCCGGCGGCCGGTATCTGCATACCGGACGCCGGGGCGGGGCTCGGGTGATGGTGGGGCCGGTGGCTCAGCCGACAACCTTCTTCAGTGCATCGCCGAGCGCGTCGGCCTCGTCGGGTGTCAGCTCGACGACGAGCCGACCGCCGCCTTCGAGCGGAACGCGCATGACGATGCCCCGCCCCTCCTTGGTCACCTCGAGCGGGCCGTCGCCCGTCCGCGGCTTCATGGCCGCCATGCTCGTTCCCCTTCCTGAAACCAGCTCATCGCAGCCGACAACCCAGGCGTCACCGGCATCGAACACGTTGCTTCTCTGTCATTATCCCGCATGGCATGACCCGATGACCAACATCGGTCGGCAACCCCCGTGCGAGGCAGTCCCCCAAAACCACTCAATTCGGGGAGGCGACCGCGATAACGTACGCCCGCCGCGACCGAACATCTGCCCACGGGAGGGCCGCCCATGACCGACACCGTGCTCTACGAGCAGGCCGACGGGCTCGCGACGATCACTCTGAATCGTCCCGACGCCATGAACGCGCTCAATATCGACACCAAGGTGGCGCTGCGTGACGCGCTGCTCCAGGCCGCCGAGGATCCGGCGGTCCGGGCCGTCCTGCTCATCGGCACCGGGCGCGCCTTCTGCGTCGGACAGGATCTCAAGGAGCACATCGGGCTGCTGGCCACCGACCGCGAGGCGCACGCCCGGGGCGAGCGGACCGAGGGCTCGACGATGAGCACCGTCTCGCTGCACTACAACCCGATCGTGACCGCGATCGCCGGGATGCCGAAGCCGGTGGTCGCGGCGGTCAACGGGGTCGCGGCCGGGGCCGGGGCGGGCTTCGCCTTCGCCGCCGACTACCGGATCGTGGCCGACACCGCCTCGTTCAACACCTCGTTCGCGGGCGTCGCGCTCACCGCCGACTCCGGCGTCTCCTGGTCCCTGCAGCGCCTGATCGGCCATGGCCGGGCCGCCGACCTGCTGCTCTTCCCGCGCGGCGTCGGCGCGGCGGAGGCGCTGGAGCTGGGCATCGCCAACCGGGTCGTCCCCGCCGCGGAGCTGCCCGCCGAGGCGGCGGCGGTCGCCCGCCGGCTGGCCGAGGGCCCGACCGCCGCCTACGCGGCGATCAAGGAATCGCTCGCCTACGCGTCCTGCCACAGCCTCACCGACTCTCTGACCAAGGAGGACGAGCTCCAGCGCCGGGCGGGCGCCTCGGAGGACCACCGCACCGCGGTGGACGCCTTCGTCCAGAAGCGGCAGCCGCGGTTCACGGGCCGCTGACCCGCGGCGCCACACCCGGGCCGGGCGGTCAGACGCGGTCGCGGACGTGGCAGTCGGCCAGGTGGTCGTTGACCAGGCCGCAGGCCTGCATCAGGGCATAGGCCGTGGTCGGCCCGACGAAACGGAAGCCGCGCTTCTTCAGCTCTCGGCTGAGCGCCGTGGACTCCGGGGTGATCGCCGGGACGTCGGCCGCGGTGTGCGGGACCGGGCGGGTGGCGGGGTCGGGGGCGAAGGACCAGATCAGCTCGTCCAGCTCGCCTTCGGCCAGCTCCGCCGCGGCCCGCGCGTTGCCGATCGTGGCCGTGATCTTGGCCCGGTTGCGGATGATGCCGGGGTCGGCGAGCAGCCGCTGCTCGTCGGCCTCGGTGAACTCCGCGACCGCCTTGATCCGGAAGTCGGCGAAGGCGGCCCGGAAGCCCTCCCGGCGGCGCAGGATCGTGATCCAGGACAGCCCGGACTGGAACGCCTCCAGACAGATCCGCTCGTACAGCGCGTCGTCGCCGCGGACCGGACAGCCCCACTCCGTGTCGTGGTAGACCCGGTAGTCCGCCATGGAGTCGGACTCCAGCCCCCACGGACAGCGCGCCAGGCCGTCCGCTCCGGCAACCGTCCCCTGACCGCTCACGATCCGCTCCCCTCGAAGTCCGCCGGATACTCCGGCGGGTAGTCCCCCGGGCCCTCGGCCTGCTTGCCGTCCCCGTACGCCGGGGTCCGCGCGCCCGCCAGGGCCTCCTCCAGCTCGGTGATCCGGGCGTCCCGCTCGGCCAGCTCGGCGCCGAGCCGCCCCAGCACGTCGTCCACGTCCGCCATCCGGTAGCCGCGCAGCGTCATCGGCAGCCGCAGCGCCTCGACGTCCTCCCGGTCCAGCGGGCGGGCGGCGGGGAGCGGGTCGTCCAGCCGGTCGGGCGGCGCCTCGGACAGCTGGCCCCCGTCCCCGCCGCCGACAACGGCGAGGGTGACCGCGCCGACCACGACGACCAGCGTGATCAGCAAGAACAGAAACACGGTGATCGTTCTCCTCGGCTAGGGCGGCTCGGCCGCGACGTCGCAGGGGACGTCGGCCCCGTCAAATGTCTGACCCGATCGTGCCATGCCCCACTGACAGTTATCGTCGCTGCCGGACACCTGAGAGGAAGTACGCATGCTGCGGCTGGGCCGACGCGAGTTCGACGAGAACGAGCGAGTGATCATGGCGATCGTCAACCGGACGCCCGACTCGTTCTACGACCAGGGTGCGACATTCCGCGACGAGCCCGCGCTCACCCGCGTCGAGCAGGCCGTCGCGGACGGCGCGGCGATCATCGACATCGGCGGGGTGAAGGCCGGGCCCGGGGACGAGGTGAGCGCCGCCGAGGAGGCGCGGCGCACGGTCGGCTTCGTGACCGAGGTGCGGCGGCGCCATCCGGACGTGGTGATCAGCGTGGACACCTGGCGGAACGAGGTCGGCGAGGCGGTCTGCGCGGCGGGCGCGGACGTGCTCAACGACGCGTGGGGCGGGGTGGACCCCAAGCTGGCCGAGGTCGCCGCCCGGTACGGCGCCGGGCTGGTCTGCACGCACGCGGGCGGCGCCGAACCGCGCACCCGGCCGCACCGCATCGGCTACGACGACGTGGTGGCGGACATCCTGCGGGTCACCCTGGGGCTCGCGGAGCGCGCGCTGGAGCTGGGCGTACGGCGCGACGGGATCATGATCGACCCGGGCCATGACTTCGGGAAGAACACCCGGCACTCGCTGGAGGCCACCCGGCGGCTCGAGGAGTTGCGGGAGACCGGCTGGCCGGTGCTGGTCTCGCTGTCCAACAAGGACTTCGTGGGCGAGACACTGGACCGCCCGGTCAAGGAGCGGGTGATCGGCACGCTCGCGACGACCGCGGTCTCCGCTTGGCTGGGCGCCCAGGTCTACCGGGTGCACGAAGTGGCCGAAACCCGTCAGGTGCTGGACATGGTCTCGTCCATCGCGGGCCACCGGCCCCCGGCGGTCGCCCGCCGGGGGCTGGCCTGAGGCGCCGGTCCGCTCACGCCCCGGGGGCGGTCAGCCGGACTCCTTGGTCACCAGGTCGACCACCTCGTCGATGTCGTCGGTGAGGTGGAACAGCTCCAGGTCCTGCGGGGCCGCCTTGCCCTGGGCGATCAGCGTGTTCTCCAGCCAGTCGACCAGACCGCCCCAGTAGGAGCTGCCGAAGAGGACGATCGGGAACCGGGTCACCTTCTTCGTCTGCACCAGGGTCAGGGCCTCGAAGCACTCGTCGAGGGTGCCGAGACCGCCGGGCAGCACCACGAACCCCTGGGCGTACTTCACGAACATCGTCTTCCGCACGAAGAAGTAGCGGAAGTTGACGCCGATGTCGACGTACGGATTGAGCCCCTGCTCGTACGGCAGCTCGATACCGAGGCCGACGGAGACGCCGCCCGCCTCGGTGGCGCCGCGGTTGGCCGCCTCCATCGCACCGGGGCCGCCCCCGGTGATCACCCCGAACCCGGCCTCGGCCAGGGCCCGCCCGATCTTCACCCCGGCCTCGTACTCCGGTGATCCCTCGGGCGTACGGGCGGAGCCGAACACGCTGACCGCCCGTCCGAGTTCGGCCAGGGTGCCGAAGCCCTCGACGAACTCCGACTGGATGCGCATCACGCGGAACGGGTCCTCGTGCACCCAGTGGGTGGCTCCCTGGGTGTCCAGCAGCCGCTGGTCGGTCGTGCCGGGCCGCATCTGGTGGCGACGGCGCACGACCGGGCCCAGACGCTGCTCATGCAGCGCTCGCTCTTCCTCGGCGTTGCCCATCTGTGTGCTCCCTTCGCCAAGATCTGCTAAAGATCTGGGGTTCAGCGTAGGCCCACCGGGCGGCGAAAAGCCGAAATCCGCGCCACGCTCATCTGTTCTCTGATCTGCGAGGAAGCGGACGACGGCGTTCGGCCCGGCGGGCGGGGGACGCCCGAGGGGGCTCAGCCCGTGAGCCAGGCCCGCAGCCGCTCCTCGCCCTCCAGGATCAGCGCGGTGTCCACGTGCTCCTCGCGGGTGTGGGCCAGCTTGGGGTCGCCGGGGCCGTAATTCACGGCGGGCACGCCGAGCGCCGAGAAGCGGGCGACATCGGTCCAGCCGAACTTGGGCGCCGCCTCGCCGCCGACCGCCGCCACGAAGGCGGCGGCCGACGGGTGGGACAGCCCGGGCAGGGCGCCGGGCGCGGAGTCGGTGACGGTCACGTCGAAGCCGTCGAAGACCTCGCGGACGTGGGCGAGCGCCTCCGCCTCCGAACGGTCCGGCGCGAAGCGGAAGTTCACGGTCACGGCGCAGGCGTCGGGGATGACGTTGCCCGCGATCCCGCCCTCGATCCCCACCGCGTTCAGCCCCTCGCGGTAGGTGAGGCCGTCGATGTCCGCATGCCGCGGCTCGTAGGCGGCCAGCCGGTCGAGGATCGGCGCGGCCTTGTGGATGGCGTTCTCGCCGAGCCAGCTGCGCGCGGAGTGGGAACGGTGCCCGCCCGTGGTCACCCGCACCCGGAGGGTGCCCTGGCAGCCGCCCTCGACCTTGCCCTCGGTGCCCTCCAGCAGCACGGCGAAGTCGGCGGCCAGCCACTCGGGGTGGTGCTCGGACAGCCGCTTCAGGCCGTTCAGCTCGGCGGCGACCTCCTCGTGGTCGTAGAAGACGAACGTGAGGTCGCGGTTGGGCTCGGGCACGGTCGCGGCGATGCGCAGCTGCACGGCGACGCCGGACTTCATGTCGGAGGTGCCGCAGCCCCACAGCGTGCCGTCCTCGTCCAGCCGCGACGGCACGTTGTCGGCGATCGGCACGGTGTCGAGGTGTCCGGCCAGCACGACCCGCTCGGCGCGCCCCAGCCGCGTACGGGCGACGACGGCGTCCCCGTCCCGGTCGACGGTCAGGTGCGGCAGGGCGCGCAGCGCCTGCTCGACGGCGTCGGCGAGCGCCTTCTCGTCGCCGCTGACCGAGGGAAAGTCGACGAGCCGGGCGGTGAGCCGGGCCGCGTCCAGGGACAGGTCGAGTGCGGGGTGTGCCATACCCGCGACCCTAGCCGTTCCGTTCCGGCCACCCGCTCCCGGACTCGGGCCCGGACTCGGCCTCGGGCTCGGCCCCGGACTCGGGCTCGGACCCGGCGCGTGGCCTTCCCCACCCCCGGCCCCTGCGCGGCCCCGGCGTCCGGGCCACCCAGTAACGTGGGCCGTGTGCCCCGGTCCACGTTCTTCAGCCGTCCCCGCCTGCTCCGTGCCGCGGTCGCGTGCGCCGTACTGCTGGGACTCGCCGCGTACGTAGCGGTACATCTGCTGACCGGTGGCAACGGGCCGCCGCGCTGCGTGGCGCGGGCGGAGGGCGGCGATGTGCTGCTCGACCCCGAACAGGCCGTGAACGCCGCCACGATCGAGGCCGTGGCCGCCTCCCGCGGGCTCCCGGAACGGGCCGTCACCATCGCGCTCGCCACCGCGCTCCAGGAGTCCGGACTGCGCAACATCACCCACGGCGACCGGGATTCGCTCGGCCTCTTCCAGCAACGCCCGTCGCAGGGCTGGGGTACGGCACGGCAGATCCAGGACCCGGTGTACGCGGCCGGGAAGTTCTACGACCACCTGGTCAAGGTGCCCGGCTACTCGCGGCTGCCGCTCACGGTGGCCGCGCAGCGGGTGCAGTACAGCGGTTTCCCGCAGGCGTACGCGAAGCACGAGACGGAGGCCGTCGTGCTGACCGCCACCCTCACCGGGCGTTCGGCGGCCGCCTTCAGCTGCCCGGGGCCGCCGGACGACGGCAAGGCGGGCGATCCGGCGCGCGTCCAGGCGGCGCTGCGGCAGGAGTTCGGGGCGGACGCCCGGTCGCGGCTGAACGTGGCGGGGCAGGGCGGCGGCAGGCACGCGGCGGTCCCGCCGGAGGTCCTGGTCCCGGTGGCGGAATCCTCGGCCCGGGGCGGCCGGACGGAGCGCGCCTGGGAGCTGGCCTATTGGGCGGTGGCTCACTCGGACGAGTTGCGCATCGAACGGGTCTCTTACGGCAAGCACGTATGGAACGCGCGGAATTCAGGGGATGGCTGGCGCACGTCCGACAAGAGTTCCGGGTCGGAAATACGCCTCGCCCTCATGCGATAACGAGATAGATCGTCGCAGCTCAGCACCGTTGACGGGGTGCTGAACAACCGTTGTGGACGCATGTTTTGTGCGTAAACGGATAATGCGACACATTATCAATTCTTTACCTTGGCGTACCGCAACCTTCGCGCGGCTCACGCGATATTCACTGCGTCCGATCGCTGGACACTTCACGCCAATGTCCCCCGTCAAAGGAGAATCATGTCCCTCCCTCTCACGCGTCGGATCGCTCGGGCCGCGCTGCTGGTCGCAGCGAGTGCGACTCCCGTGGTCGGTGCCGCCGACGCCGCGAGTGCGGTGGATCCGACCCTGCCGCAGACCCCCAAGCTGGGCGGGCTGAGCGCACTTGACCCCTCCTCCGTCGGCGAGCTGGCCGACGCCGCCTCGCAGCAGGCCGGGCGGACCGTCAAGGAGATTCTCCCGGCGAAGGCCGCTCCGGCGCAGACCGCCCCGGCCGCGTCCACGCCCGCCAAGCCCGCCAAGCCCGCCGCGGCGGCGAAGGCCGCCCCGGCCAAGAGCACCCCCGCCAAGAGCACCCCCGCCAAGAGCAAGGGCGCGGCCCACGCTGCCAAGGACGGCCAGGGCAAGGGGAAGGGCGGCGCCCACGCCGCCAAGGGCAAGGGCGCGCTGCACGCCAAGGGCAAGGGCAAGGCGGCGGGCATGAGCAAGGGCCTGGCCAAGGGCAAGGGCGTCCACGCCAAGGGCGCCCCGGTCCGCCCCGCCCCGGCGCCGCTCCCCGCTCCGGCCGCCGCCCCGGCCGCCGCTCCGGCTCCCGTCCCGGCGCCGCAGCAGACCGCGCCCGCCGCCCCGATGCCGACCGACGACCTCCCGGTCAAGGGCCTGCCCTCGGTGAAGGGACTCCCGCTGCTCGGCTGAATCGGCTGAAAGCGCGGGTGCCCCCGGCCGCCGCGGCGGCCGGGGGCACCCTCTTGGGCCGTCGTCAGGCGGCCAGGCGGCGGACCGCCGCCGCCACCCGCTCGTCCGTCGCGGTGAACGCGACGCGGACGTACGCGCCGCCCGCGGCGCCGTAGAACTCGCCGGGCGCCACCAGGATGCCCAGCTCGGCCAGCGCGCCGACGGTGTCCCAGCACGGCTCGTCGCGGGTCGCCCACAGGTACAGGGACGCCTCGCTGTGCTCGATGCGGAAGCCGTACCCCTCCAGCGCGCCGCGCAGCGCGGCCCGCCGCGCCTCGTAGCGCTCGCGCTGCTCCGCGACGTGCTTGTCGTCGCCGAGCGCGGCGACCGTCGCGGCCTGCACCGGCGCGGGCACGATCATCCCGCCGTGCTTGCGGATCTTCAGCAGCTCGCCGAGCACGCTCTCGTCACCGGCGAGGAACGCCGCGCGGTAGCCCGCCAGGTTGGACCGCTTGGACAGCGAGTGGACCGCGACCAGACCGTCGAAGCTTCCGCCGGAGATCTCCGGGTGCAGGACGGACATCGGGTCCGCCGACCAGCCCAGCTCCAGGTAGCACTCGTCGCTGACCAGCAGCACCCCGTGCGCCCTGGCCCAGTCGACCGCGGCCCGCAGCTCCTCCTTGGACAGCACCCGGCCGGTGGGGTTGGACGGCGAGTTCAGCCACAGCAGCTTGAGCCCCGCCGGCTCCAGGTCCCCGACGGAGTCGTACGGCACCGGCTCGGCGCCCGCGAGCCGCGCGCCCACCTCGTACGTCGGGTAGGCGAGCCGCGGGAAGGCGACCTTGTCGCCGGGGCCCAGGCCGAGCTGTGCCGGCAGCGAGGCCACCAGCTCCTTCGAGCCGATCACGGGCAGCACCTGGGTGTGGGTGACGCCCTCCGCGCCCAGCCGCCGCTCGACCCAGCCGGTCAGCGCGTCCCGCAGCGCGGGGGTGCCCCAGACGGTCGGATAGCCGGGGCTGTCCGCGGCACCGGCCAGCGCGGCGCGGATCAGCTCGGGGACCGGATCGACGGGGGTGCCCACCGAGAGGTCGACGATGCCGTCCGGATGGGCGGCGGCGGTCGCCTTGTACGGTTCGAGCCGGTCCCAGGGGAAGACCGGGAGGCGGGCGGAGACGGGTGGCACGGGGTGGCTCGCTTTCTTCGAAACAGCCCGGGGCTTCAGGGGTACCCGACCCCCCTCAGAGGTGTCCGGCACCCGTCGCGCCCCGGGAATCCCGGTGGATGCCCGGGAACAGCCCGGTCCCGCAGGCCACATGCCTTACGGGACCGAAAGCCGCGCCGGGTCTCAATTCCCGGGCAGGATCACTCGTCGTGCTCCTGCGGCGGAAGCGCGGCGACGAACGGGTGGTCACGCTCGATCAGGCCGAGCTTGCTCGCACCGCCGGGCGAACCGAGCTCGTCGAAGAACTCGACGTTCGCCTTGTAGTAGTCCTTCCACTCTTCCGGAGTGTCGTCCTCGTAGAAGATCGCCTCGACCGGGCATACCGGCTCACAGGCCCCACAGTCGACGCATTCGTCCGGGTGGATGTACAAGGACCGCTGGCCCTCGTAGATACAGTCGACGGGGCACTCCTCGATGCACGCCTTGTCCTTCAGGTCGACACAAGGCTGCGCGATGACGTAGGTCACGCTGTCGTTCCTCCTCTTAGGGCTGTATCGCGCGGGAGCGCGGCGTCGTCGATGCCCGCACCTAGTATCTCCGTTCCGGGGCACCAGACGCACATGAGGGGTTGGCAGAGCAGTGGATTTCACCACCGGCGGACGGCTCGAGGTCCGTATCACCCCCGATGACGTGCGGAAACGAGTGTCGGTCAGACTCCTCACGGGCGACCCGAGCGGCCCGGATAAGTACACCGACGTGGTCGGGGTTCTCACATCGTGGAACAAGGGTGTGCTGCAGATCACCCGGCGCACCGGCCAGTCCGTCCAGATCGAGGAGTCGTCGCTGGTCGCGGGCAAGGTGGTGCCCGCCGCACCGGCCCGCCGGCGGGGTCCGGCGGCGAACGCGCGCGAGCTGGACCGGGTCGCCGCGCGCGGGTGGCCAGCGCTGACGAGCGAGCGGCTGGGCGAGTGGGAGCTGCGCGCGTCCGGCGGGTTCACCCGCCGCGCCAACTCCGTCCTGCCGCTCGGCGACCCCGGCTGCGGTACGGACGAGGCGCTGCGCCGGGTGACCGACTGGTACGCCGCGCGCGGGCTGCCCGCGTACGTCCAGGTCAGCACGGGCGCCGAGGGCACCCAGGAGGTGCTGGCCGCGGAGCTGGAGACGCGCGGCTGGATCCGGGAGGTCTCCGTGCAGGTGCGCATCGCGGCGCTGGCCCCGATCGCCGACCAGGACGCCGACATCTCGGCGGTGACGCTCTCCCGGCGGATCGATGACGCCTGGCTGGCCCGCTACCATCGCTCGGCCCGGCCCACCCCCGAGGCGCTGGCGGTGCTCTCCGGCGGCCCGTCGGTATGGTTCGCGACGATACGCGGCGAATCGGCGCAGGAGCCCCCGGCCGCGATCGGGCGCTGTGTAGTGGACGGCCGCTGGGCCGGGTTCGCGGCGGTGGAGACCGCCCCGGAGCGGCGTCGGCAGGGTCTGGCCCGGGCCGTGATGACCGCGCTGGCCCGCACGGCGCTGGACGACGGCGCCTCGGCCGCGTACCTCCAGGTCGAGGCGGATAACAGCGACGCCCACGCCCTCTACGACGGCATGGGGTTCACCCTCCACCACACCTACCACCACTGGCGCGCGCCCAGCACCGATCACGCATGAGCGAGATGTCACCACGCCGGAGATTCGCCGACGAGGCCCGCGAGGAGCGCCCCGACCTGGCCCTGCTGTGCCTGCTGATGGGCCTGGAGGCCGACGACGGGCTGGACGAGGCCGGGCTCGACGAGGCGCAGATCGAACTCGACCGGCTGGCCGGTCAGGTCCCGTTCGCCCCCGGCGGGCCCGCCGCCTGGGCCGACGCCCTCGCCCGGGTCCTCGGCGAGCGGCACGGCTTCCGGGGCGCCGCGGCCGACTACCGGCGGCTGGAGTCCTCGCTGCTGCACCAGGTGCTGCGGCGCCGCCGTGGGCTGCCGATCCTGCTGTCCCTGGTGTGGATGGAGGTCGGGCGGCGGGCGGGCGCACCCGTGTACGGGGTCGCGCTGCCGGGCCACTTCGTGGTCGGCTTCGGCGATCCGTACGGGGAGCATGTGCTGGCCGACCCGTTCGACGGCGGCCGGAGGCTGTCCGGCCAGGACGCGGCGCTGCTGGTGTCGGGGGTGACCGGCGCGCCGCCGGAGCCGTCGGTGCTGGGCCCGGCCGATCCGCTGGACATCGTGCTGCGCATCCTCAACAACATCCGCGCCTGGGCCGCCGCCCGCCCCGAGCGCACCGACGTCCAGCTGTGGGCGGTCGAGCTGGCGCTGCTGCTGCCCAGCCACCCCGCGCGGCTGCGCTACGAGCGGGCGCAGCTGCTGGTCGAGCGCGGCGACTTCCTCACCGGGGCGCGGGAGCTGGAGGAGTATGCGGAGGTGGTGGGCGTGATGGAGCCGGAGGCGGCGGACGCGGTGCGGCGCCAGGCGCACGCGGCCCGCGCGCGCCTCAACTGACCGCCCGTCGCCGTTACAGCCAGCCCTTGTCGCGGGCGATGCGGACCGCCTCGGCCCGGTTGCGGGCGGCGGTCTTCTGGATGGCCGTGGAGAGGTAGTTGCGGACCGTGCCCTGCGACAGGTTGAGCGCCCGGGCCAGCTCGGCGTTGGTCGACCCGTCGGCGGAGGCGCCCAGCACCTCGCGTTCCCGTGCGGTCAGCGGGCTGGCCCCGTCCACCAGCGCCGCCGCGGCCAGGGTCGGGTCGATGACCCGCTCACCGCACAGCACCCGCCGTATCGCGTCCGCGAGCTGCGCGGCGGGGGCATCCTTGACCAGGAAGGCATCGGCGCCGGCCTCCATGGCCCGGCGCAGATAGCCGGGGCGGCCGAAGGTCGTCAGGATCACGATCCGCACCCCGGGCGCCGCCGCGTGCAGCGCGGCGGCGGCCTCGATGCCGGTCAGCCCCGGCATCTCGATGTCCAGCAGCGCGACATCGGGCCGGTGGTCCCGGGCCGCGTCCACCACCTCGTCGCCGCGCGCCACCTGGGCGACGACCTCGATCTCGTCCTCCAGCCCGAGCAACGCGGCCAGCGCCTCGCGCACCATGGACTGGTCCTCGGCCAGCAATACCCGGATCACCCGGGCAGCGTATCCGGCGGCGGCCGGTCAGGGCTCGGGGACGGGGCCGGGGGCGGGTTCGGCAGCGGGCTCGGCCAGGAGATCCGCGCTCCGGGACAGCGGGGCCAGGGCGCGGAGGGTGAAGCCGCCGTGGTCGCCCGGGGCGGTCTCCAGACGGCCGTCGGCCAGCTGGAGCCGCTCGGCGAGGCCGGTCAGCCCGTTGCCGTGCGGGCCGGTCGTGCCGCGGCCGTCGTCGGTGACGGTCAGGCACAGGTCGTCGCCCGCCTCGGTGAGGGTCACGGCGCAGCGGCGCGCCCCGCTGTGCCGGACCACGTTGGTGACCGCCTCGCGCAGCGCCCAGGCCAGCGCGCCCTCCTGGTCGGGCGGGAGATCCGGGTGGTGGACTCCGGCCCGGTGCAGATCGGCGACGATGCCCGCGGCGGCGAGCGCGGTGCGGGCCCCGGCCAGCTCGGCCTCCAGGGTGGGGCGGCGGAAGCCGCTGACCGCCTCCCGCACGTCGACCAGGGCCTGCCTGCTGACCCGTTCGATGTCGGCGACCTGCTGCGCCGCCTCGTCGGGCTTGCCGGGCAGCATCCGCCCGGCCAGTTCGCTCTTGAGCGTGATCAGCGAGAGCGAGTGCCCCAGCAGGTCGTGCAGATCGCGGGCGAGCCGCAGCCGCTCCTCGTTGGCGGCGAGCTGGGCGACGGTGGCGCGGGCTTCGCGCAGCGCCCGGGTCGTACGGACCATCTGCCCCACCGCGCTCATCGCGAAGCCGCCGAGCAGGGAGGGGACGACCAGGGCCGACATCAGGTCCTCCGAGCCGCGGACCAGCAGCCCGGCGCCCACCATGGCGACGGTGTTCAGCGGGATCGCCCACCGGGCGAGCCGCGGGGGCAGCACCGCGCCGAAGGCTACGGAGACGTACACGGCGAGCACCAGCCAGGCGTCGCCCAGGGTGACCGTGAGGACGGCGGCGAGCACACAGATCGTGACCAGCCCCCGGTGGATGGAGGCCCGGGACATGTTCCGGCCGGTGAACCGGAAGACCAGCAGCAGATAGATGCCGACGAAGACCAGCAGGCCGAGCGCCCCGAACACGGTGGCCGGCACGGTGTGGTGACCGTCCGCGAGGTCGCTCACCGGCGCGCCCAGGTAGGCCATCCAGATCCCGATCCACATCAGCTTGATCAGGGCCTGGCGTCGGTTCTCGGGGCTCTGGCCGATGGCCGGAGCGTCCAAGTCCTCGTCGTGGGGGGCCGCGTCGCGCCACCAGGTCGGCCGTTTCATGCCGTACGGGTGTCCTTGCGGTAGAGCCAGGCCGCCGCGCCCGCGAAGAGGACCAGGTAACCGGCGAGCAGGGCCATGTCCCTGGCGTGCGGGGCGCTGCCCACCTCGATCGCCCGGCCGAGCGCGGCATAGGCGTGGGTGGGCAGCCAGTCGCCGATGGTCTGCAGCCACTTCGGGTAGGAGGTGGTCGGCATCCACAGGCCGCCGAGGATCGACAGACCGAAGTAGATGATCATCGTCAGGGGGCGCACCGCGTCGCCCGTGGCGAGATAGCCGATGGCCACGCCCAGGGCGGCGAAGACCAGTGAGCCCGCCCAGATCGCGCCGGTCAGCGCGATCCACTCCCAGGCGGCGTCCAGCCGGACGCCCTTGACGGCGGCGGCCACGATGAAGACGATCACGATCGACGGGAGGGTGGTGACCGCGGCCGAGGCGATCTTGGCCATCACGTAGCCGCGTCCGGGCAGCGCGGTCAGCCGCAGCTGGCGCACCCAGCCGCCCTCGCGCTCCTTGGCGATCTGCTCGCTCTTGACCATGAGGACGGCGGTCAGCGCGCCGAAGGAGGCCATCGAGACCATGTAGTAGAGCGGCAGCGACAGGCCGGTGCCCGGTATGCGGTCGTTGTTGTCCGCGCTGCCCGCGATCATCAGGAAGAGCACGGACGGGTAGACGACCGTGAAGAACATGAACTTACGGTTCCGCAGTGCGCGGACGATCTCCAGCTTGACCAGGGTCGTCATCGTCACGCCTCCTCGGGCGTCGTGGCGGCGTCGGTGATGGCGAGGAACGCCTGCTCCAGGCCGAGTCCGGCGACCTCCAGGCCGCGCGGGTAGAGCCCGAGTCCATAGACCGCGTGCACGGTCGCGTCCGCGTCGGTGGACCGCATCCGTACCGTACGCCCCGAGATGTCGAGGCCGGTCAGGGCGGGAAGGGCGCGCAGCGCCCCCTCGTCGGGCGGGCCGTCCAGGGCGAAGGAGATCCGCCGGGCCCCGGCCATCGCCTTGATGTCGGCGGACGAGCCGTCCGCCAGCACCCGGCCGCGGTGCAGCACGATCACCCGGTCGGCGATCTCGTCGGCCTCTTCGAGGTAGTGGGTGGCGAACAGGATGGTGCGGCCCTGCCGGGCCTGGTCGCGCATCGAGCCCCAGAAGGTCTGCCGGGACGAGACGTCCATCCCGGTCGTCGGCTCGTCCAGCACGATCAGGTCGGAGGCGCCCGCGGTGGCGAACGCGAAGCGCACCCGCTGCTCCTGGCCGCCGGAGAGCTTGTTCACCCTGCGGTCGGCGATGTCGGTGAGGCTCGCCCGCTCCAGGACCTCGTCGACCGGGTGGCCCTTGGGGTGCAGATCGCAGGCGAGCCGCACCAGCTCGCGGACCGTGACGTCCGCCATGAGGCAGCCGCTCTGCAGCATCGCGCCGATGTGGCCGCGGGCGACGGCCTGCTGCGGGGTGGTGCCGAAGACCTCGACGCGGCCGCTGTCGGGGGTGCGCAGGCCGAGCAGCAGATCGAGGGTGGAGGACTTGCCCGCGCCGTTGGGCCCCAGCAGGGCGACGGTCTCGCCCGGATGGAGGCGGAGGTCGAGGTCGGCCACGGCACGCACGGTGCCGTAGCTCTTGCTGACGCCGGTGAAGCTGACCACCGGCGGGGCGTCCGCGGTGCGGGCCCGCTCGCCGGTGGCGGATGGTGCGGTGGTCGCTGTCATGGCCCAAGCTTCGCCCGGCGGGACCGTCCGGCGGCAGTGTCGGCGGTCGTGACCTGGAGATGACAGATGTCATAGGTAACGGTCACGGCCCCCGCCCGATGGTGCCGGGCGGGGGCCGTGAGCGGCCTGTCGGATGCCGCTAATTGGGCGAGGTCTCGATGACCGCGGTCCGGTCGGCGGTCGACTTGCCCAGCAGCGCGGTCCGCATGGCGATGGCCACCTCCTGCGGGGTGACCGGCTTCTTGCTGCCGTCGGCCCGCTCGATCACCACGCCGTCGAAGGTCTGGCCGTAGAGCCTCTTGATCGCGGCGAGGTCGAAGTGCGGCTGGAGCTTGCCGTCGATCGGCCGCATGGAGAGGATCTGCGGCAGCGAGCGGTCCGGGCCGAACTGGATGGAATGCGCGTCATCGGTCTTGATCGTCACCAGACCGGACATCGCGGGCTCGGCGAAGGACTTCAGCTTCGCGTTCACCTCGGTCTTGCTGATCGTCGGCCGCTTGGCGACGACCGGCAGATCGACCGGCTTGTCCTTGCCGGTCTCGGCCCGCTCGCGGTACGCCTCGGAGACCGCGGTGACCGCCTTGTCGATGTCCAGGCCCCGGCCTTCCTTGCCGTAGACGGGGGCGGCCTTGCCCGGCTTGAAGGTGATCGTGCCCTCGCGCGCCGTGCCCGAGTCGCCCGCGAGGCGCCCCAGGGCGTCCCGGAGCTTCTCCTCGTCGACCGTCACGGCGGGCTCGGCCTCATGGGTGCCGCCGAAGAGCGAGCCGATGACCGTCACCGGGTTGTAGTCGCGGCCCGCGACGTTCCGCACGGTGGTCTCGGTGTCCAGGGCCAGACCCGCGACGGACGGCTTGATCTCCTTCTGCTCGCCGTCGACGGTCACCTTCAGCGCGGCACCGGTACGGCCGCCCAGCTCGGTGTCCAGCTTGTCGATGGCCACCTGCTTGGAGGAGCCGCCGATGTCGACGCCGAGGACGGTGGTGCCGTTGGGCACGTCCGCGTGGTTCATCACCAGGCCCGCGGTGTACGCGACACCGGCCGCGGCCACCAGCAGGGCGCCCAGCATGACGACCTTGGAGCGGCCCTTCTTCTTGGGCTTGCCCGCTGCGGGCGCCTTCGGCGCCGGACTGCTCGGCGGGGCGCTGTCCCCGGTGTTCCCGGTGGGCGGCCCGGCCGGGCCCGGCCCGGCGGGCGGCCCGGAGGTGCCGTGGCCGGGCGGGACCACGGGCACCCCGCTGACCAGGGTGTCGCTGGAGACCTGATCCGGCCCGCTGGGCGAGGTGAACTCGGGGTCGCGGAAGAGCGACTGCGAGGGACCGGCATCCGGGCCGGGACCGCCCAGCGGACCGGCCGGACCGGGCTGCACGGTCGGGCTCGCGCCCGTGGTGGCGCCGAGACTGCCCAGCGGCGAGCCGCCGGGCGGGGTCGGGGGCTGTCCGGCCGCCCCGTTCAGCGGGCCGACGCCCGAGCTGTCGGGCAGCCCCGGACCGGCGGGCGCGCCCGGACCGGGCGGCGCCAGCAGGTCCTCGTCCCGCGCCGGGGCGCCGGGCATCCGCATCTCGCCGGTGACCGGTCCGGTCGTCGGGCCGCTGGGCTCCGGCGCTCCGGGGTGGCCGCCCTGGGTGTCCGTGAAGTACGGCAGGTCGGCCTGCGTTCCGCCGCCCAGGGGAGGCACGGGGAACTGCTGGGTGGTCTCCGGCGCCGGAGGCAGCGGGGTGCTCTGGGTCGTCGAGGAGCCCTTGGGGCGGCGGGGCGGCGCGAACCAGTCGCTGGTCTTGTCGCCCTCGCCCTTGCCGCCTTTGCCGCCCTTCTCGCGGCTCTCGCGGCCCTCTCGGTCCTTGGCACCGTCCGCGCGCCCCTCGGCCGCCGCCGCGCCCAGCTCGGGGCTGCGGACGGCATCGGGCCGGGGCGTGCCGCCGGTGGGCTCGGCGCCGTCCCCGTCGTCCTCACCGGAGCGGGGGGCGGGCACGCTCTCCCCGTCGACGGTCTTGCGCATGACGACCGGCGGAATAGGCCGCGAACCCGGGATGTTGATCCGGATGCGGGTCGTCAGAGTGGTTTCGGTCTTCGGATCCTCCGGCTTGGCCGCGGCGTGCGTCTCACCGTCACCGACGCCGCCCTGAAGGGCGTCCGGCGACGGTGACAGGCGGGATCCGTACGGCGGGGTGCCCGATGGATAGGCGGCACCGCCGCTACCCCCCTGGGCCCCGGAGGACGAACTGTCAGATTCACGGCTCAAAGCAGGTTCTCCCAGTTAGCTCCGCCGCCCGTCAGACCTCGCGCGGGCGGCTCGGCGGCGCGCACCACCATACTGGGCGCCGCGGTCGCGTACTTGGCGGCCGCCCCATGGCTGCACCTTGCGGATCCGTTGTGCGTCGGCGGAGGTGCGTCCGGTGCCCCGGGAACATCGCGCCGGGTCCCGGGGACGTCACGCCGTAAACGTCACGTCACTTACCAAGTCGGGCGGCCAGCGCACCCGGTTGCGAGACCACCGGCAGGGTGGCACACATCACACCGATGAACATGCCGCCCAGCAGGAAGACATACGACCCCACGCCCGCGCCGAAGAGGAAGTCCCCTTCCGGACGGGCGCTGGTGAGCAGCAGGACGACGAGCGTCCACGCCCCGGCGGGCAGACCGCCGCCCATCCGCCGGTCGGTCGCCTTGACGCCGCCGTAGCAGACGGCCGCGACGCCGAGCAGCGCGAGCAGCAACCCGCCGGGGAACCAGAGCCCTTGGACCACCGCGCCCGCGATGGCGACCAGGGCCCCGAGGACGGCGAGCAGCGCGAATCCCACGAGCCGGGTGGCCGTCATGCCGTCACCCCCGCGAACAGGTCGTCCTCGCGCTCCGCTCCCGGCTCGCCCCTGACCAGCCGGTAGTGCTCGCGGGCGAGCAGCGGCTGACCCAGGTCGTTGGAGAGCGCGAAGAAGGGCCCGTCCACCGCGATCTGGGTGGCGTGCGCACGCATCGCGGCGGTCTTGGCGTCGGCGTACGCGGTGCCGTCGATCACCGCCGAGACCTCCGCGTCGTCCACCACGCCCGGTACGTCGTCGGCGGTGGCGACACCGGGGAAGGGGGCCTCCTCGCCCGCCGCCCGCAGCCTCGCGAAGCCCTCCTCGACGACCGAGCGCGGCACGCAGTTCCAGTAGACCTTCTCGACGTCGTGCGGCTCGCCCGGGTCATGGTGGTGGCCCGGCTCCGCGGCCAGCTCCACGGCGCGCATGGCGACGCGGTGTGCCTGGATGTGGTCGGGGTGCCCGTAGCCCCCGTCGGCGTCGTACGCCACCAGGACCTGCGGCCGGATCTCGCGGATCACGGCCACCAGGCGGGCGGCGGCCTCGTCGAGGTCGGCCTGCCAGAAACAGTCGGGCCGGTCGTTCTGCGGGGCGCCCATCATGCCCGAGTCGCGATATCTGCCCGGACCGCCCAGAAAGCGGTGGTCCTGGACGCCCAACGCCTTCATGGCCGCGGCGAGTTCACCGATCCGGTGGGTGCCGAGGGTGTCATCGCGGTCGGCGGCGAGATGTGCCAGGTCGGCCGGAATGACCTCGCCTTCTTCACCGAGGGTGCAGGTCACCAGCGTGACGTGGGCACCCTCGGCCGCGTACTTGGCCATGGTCGCGCCGTTGTTGATCGACTCGTCATCCGGATGCGCGTGCACCAGGAGCAGACGACGGGCGGGAAGAGCGGTCATGACCACAGCCTACGATTCGCCCGCCCATGCCCGCGGACCGCGGGCCCGGACCCCCGTGGAGCGCCCGTGCGTCCCTGTGGATCAGACGTGGGTCAGACATGGATCAGACGTGGACCGGAGCGTGGATCAGAGGTGGATCAGAGCTTCACGTCACCGATCATGTTCGCCACGTTGGTCGTCAGGTCGTCGATGGTCGGGGCGACCGACGAGCTGGCGAGGTAGAAACCGAGCAGCACACAGATGAGCGCGTGCGCGGTTTTCAGCCCGGCCTTGTTGACGAGCATGAATACGATGATCAACAGCAGCACAGACAACGAGATCGAGAGCGCCACAGCGACTCACCTCCAGGAACACGCGCTCGGACAGACAACATATTGATGCCACACGGGGCCTACCCACTATGCGCAATCGATCATAACTATCGGCGCGTGCGCACGAGTCGGTGCACGGGAGCATGACAGGGGCGCATGCCTGATCGCACGAACTGGCGCTTGGCCTGGGCGACTTCCCGCTGGTTATCCGCCATCTCACCGACTGAGAAGCTGGCTTGTTCTGGCCGCCGGACGGCCGGAGTGTGCCCCTGGCAACGGCCTCGGCGCGGGGTACCGACCAGTACGCCCCTCGCGATCTTCATGAGCCGTACGCTCGCCTCATGACCGGACAGCTCTCCTTCCCTCGGCAGCACGCGCGCACCCAGCGGTTCACGCTCGGAGCTCCCCGGGCCTTCGGCGTGGCCCCCGACGACTCCCGCGTGGTCTTCCTGCGGTCCCGCGGCGGCACCGACCGGGCGGGCCTGCTGTGGGTGTACGACGTCGCCGGGCGGCGGGAGTACCCGGCCGCCGATCCGGTGGCCCTGCTCGGCGGCGCGGACGAGGAACTCTCCGCCGAGGAGCGGGCGCGCCGCGAGCGCAGCCGCGAGGGGTCGGCCGGGGTGGTCGGCTACGCGGTGGACCGGGCCGTCGAAACGGCGGCCTTCGCCCTCTCCGGGCGGCTGTTCGTCTCCGACCTGATCGGCGGCGAGGCCCGCGAGCTGCGGGTGCCGGGCCCCGTCGTGGACCCGCGCCCCTCCCCCGACGGCCGCCACGTCGCCTATGTGGCGGGCGGCGCCCTGCGCGTCACGGGCACCGGCGGCGAGGGCGACCGGGCGCTCGCCGAGCCGGAGGCCGACACCGTCACCTACGGCCTCGCGGAGTTCATCGCGGCCGAGGAGATGGACCGCACGCGCGGCTTCTGGTGGTCCCCGGACGGCGACGCCCTGCTGGTCGCCCGGGCCGACGACGCCCCCGTGCGCCGCTGGTGGATCGCCGACCCCGCGCACCCCGGCCAGGCGCCCGCCGAGGTCGCCTACCCGGCCGCGGGCACCGCCGACGCCGAGGTGCGGCTCCTTCTGCTGGGCCTGGACGGCTCCCGTACGGAGGTCGAGTGGGACCGGCAGCGCTACCCCTACCTCGCGCGGGTGCACTGGTCGGCCTACGGTCCGCCGCTGCTCCTCGTCCAGGCCCGGGACCAGCGCGGCCAGCTCTATCTGGCCGTGGACACCGAAACCGGCCGGACCAGCACCGTGCACGCCGACGAGGACGCGGTATGGCTGGATCTTTTCCCCGGCGCACCCGCCTGGACCCCGGACGGACGGCTCGTCCGGATCGCGGACGAGGGCGGCGCCCGGGCCCTGATGGTCGGTGACCGCAAGCTCACCTCCGGCGCCCTCCACGTGCGCGCGGTCCTCTCCGTCGGCGAGGACGACGTGCTGTTCTCCGCCTCCCCCGGGGCCGAGGCCGCGCTGCCCGAGCGGCCCGGTGAGATCGACGTCTACCGCGCCTGGTTCCGCGGCAGCGGCGACCAGGGCGGCTGGGAGCCGGTCGGCAAGCGGCCCTTCCCCGCCGTGCACTCCGCCACCCGCGGCGACCGGCTCATCGCGCTCACCTATGCCGGGACGGACCGGCCCGGCGCCCGGGCGGAGCTGCTGCGGGCCGCGGACCACGGCGCCGCGGAGACGGTCGCCGAGATCGCCTCGTACGCCGAGACCCCCGTCATCACCGCGCGCCCGCAGCTCACCTTCGCGGGCAAGCACGACATCCCCTGCGCGGTGCTCCTGCCGACCGGATACACCGAGGGCGACGGGCCGCTGCCGGTCCTGATGGACCCGTACGGCGGACCGCACGGCCAGCGCGTGGTCGCCGCCCACAACGCGTACGTCACCTCGCAGTGGTTCGCCGACCAGGGCTTCGCGGTGGTCGTCGCCGACGGGCGCGGCACCCCCGGCCGCTCCCCCGGCTGGGAGAAGGCCGTCCGCGACGACCTCGCGGCCGTCACCCTGGAGGACCAGGTCGAGGCGCTCACCGCGCTCGCCGGGCGCTTCCCGCTGGACCTCGGCCGGGTCGCCATCCGCGGCTGGTCCTACGGCGGCTACCTCGCCGGGCTCGCCGCGCTGCGACGGCCCGACGTCTTCCACGCGGCGGTGGTGGGCGCGCCGGTCACCGACTGGCGGCTGTACGACACCCACTACACGGAGCGCTACCTGGGCCACCCCGACGAGCAGCCCGCGGTGTACGCGGCGAACTCGCTGGTGACGGACGAGGGGCTGTCCGGCGCGGCGGAGGGCCCGGCCTGCCCGATGATGATCGTCCACGGGCTGGCGGACGACAACGTGGTCGTCGCCCACTCGCTGCGCCTCTCCTCCGCGCTGCTGGCCGCGGGCCATCCGCATGAGGTGCTGCCGCTGTCCGGGGTGACGCATATGACCCCGCAGGAGCAGGTCGCCGAGAACCTGCTCCTGCTCCAGGTCGACTTCCTGAAGCGGTCGCTCGGCCTGAGCTGACTCACCAGCCCGGCGGCGGGGACGGCGGAGGCGGCGGCGCCGTGGGCGGCGCGGCCGGAGGCGGCGGGGCGTAGCCCGGCGGAGCGGCGGGCGGCGGGGCGTATCCGGCGCCGCCGTAGCCGCCGTAGCTCCCCGTCCCGTACGCCCCCGTCCCGTACGCCGGGGCCGGAGCGTCCGCCTCGCCCCGGCGGGCCAGCGCGATCAGCGCCACCAGCCCCACGATCGCCTCGAAGAACGCGGTCAGCACCGACAGCACGCCGACCGTCGGCAGGTCGTCGATGTGCTCGATGTACTCCAGCTTGCTGTAGAGCGAGATGTCGCTCACCCCGGTCGCCAGCACCAGCACCGCGGCCACCATCCCCAGCGGGCGCGCCAGCGCCGCCCGCCCCAGCGCGGCCGCGGCGGCCACCAGGCACAGCGCGACGAGGGCCCAGGCTTCCCAGGCGGCGGGCGGCGAGAGCAGCGTGACCAGGGTGTGCTTGCCGGTCAGCTGGTACTTGTAGATGTCCCAGTCCGCCTTCTGCGCCCAGTAGATCTGCCAGGCGCCGAAGACGGCCCCCGCCGCCCCCAGGAACAGCGCGCCGGTCACCGCGGCCCCCGGCCCCGGCCGCCCGGGCGGCTGGTCGGCGGGCAGCGCGCCAGGCTCGGCGGGGTAGGCGTCGGCGGGGCGCCGGGCCGCGACGACGGTGGCCAGCAGCAGCGCCCCGAGCACCACCCCGGCCCAGGCGCTCAGCGTGGCCCGCGTCTTGAGGTCGTCGGGGATGCCCTGCATCCAGTCCGCGTTGAGGTTCCACAGGCTCGGCAGCCGCAGGACCAGGGTCACGGCGGCGACCGCACCGAGCGCCCCCGCGGCGGCCGGTGAGCGCAGCGCGGTGATCCCGACCACGACGCAGAGCACGAGCAGGACCAGATCGAAGAGGGACGAGCCGAAGAGGCTCCCCGAGGCCCGGAACGGCATTCCGGACCATGTCCACCACAGATGGCTCGCCTCGTCCGCCTTGTCCAGGTCCCGGACGATCCACGCCAGTGAGATCATTCCGAGCACCGCGCAGACGAGTGCGCCGAAAACACGCGCTCCGCGTGTGAGTATCCGTCCCTGCCCCATAGCCGTAGGTTTCCCCCGCCGCACACCCCGGGCAACCGTCGAGACCCGAAGAAAGCCCAAGAAGTGCGCGGATCGTGACCAACCGGATGCCTTCCGGTCGGAAACGATCACTGTCAAGCACGTCATGACCTCGATCTGCAAAATCTTCGCTCAAGACTCCGAGGCCGGGCACATCCGCCCTTACCCGCCCCTTGACCCGGCTGTGAATCCGTTGCGAAAGTCCGCTCAACCCGCCACGACGCGGGTAGATAAACCGAGTTGGCGCTTTGTGCGACGGGGCGGATCACCATGGGGGGCGCTACGCGATGACGACTCCATCCCAGCTCACCGTGGCCGGGAAGACCCCGCCGGACGGGGACGGCGGGCAGGGCGGCGGACCGGCCGGTTTAGCGCCCCGTCAGCTGATGTGGCGGCGCTTCAAGCGCGACCGGACGGGCGTGATCTCCGCCTGTGTCGTGCTGTTCTTCTTCGCCGTCGCCGTGCTGGCCCCGGTGATCGCCTCGCTGTACGGCAAGGACCCGTACACGACGTACGGCCTCGACCGGCCCGAGCTGCTGGATCCGCTCACCGGCTATCCGACGAAGCCCAACGGCGGCATCGACGGCGAGTTCTGGTTCGGCATCGAGCCCAAGCTCGGCCGGGACGTGCTGACGCAGCTGGTGTACGGCATCCGCACCTCGCTGCTGATCGGGCTGGCCGCGACGCTGCTGTCCACGCTCACCGGCATCGTCGTCGGCGTCGTCGCGGGCTATCTGGGCGGGCGCACGGACTACTTCCTGGGGCGGCTGATCGATCTGCTGCTGTCCTTTCCGCAGCAGCTGTTCTTCGT
Source organism: Streptomyces sp. NPDC040405 (assembly GCF_055595765.1). Taxonomy (NCBI): domain Bacteria; kingdom Bacillati; phylum Actinomycetota; class Actinomycetes; order Kitasatosporales; family Streptomycetaceae; genus Streptomyces; species Streptomyces sp. NPDC040405. The sequence continues at coordinate 836,412 of NZ_JBVIVI010000002.1, read as the reverse complement.
CGCCTTCATGCCGGTGGTGACCGCGCTGTTCGTCAGCCCGCAGAAGGAGACACCCACCTATTTCCGGGTGACGGCCCTGGTCACCGTGTTGTGGCTGCTGGGCTGGATGCAGCTGGCCCGGCTGCTGCGCGGTCAGGTGCTGTCGCTGCGGGAGCGCGAGTTCGTCGAGGCCGCGAAGGTGACGGGGGCCTCGCCGTGGCGGATCGTCCGCAGGGAGCTGCTGCCCAATCTGGGCACCCCGATCCTGGTGCAGTCCACCCTGATGCTGCCGAACTTCGTGACGACGGAGGCGGCCCTGTCGTTCCTCGGCGTCGGGGTGGTCGAGCCGACCCCCGACTGGGGCCGGATGTTCGCCAAGGGCGCCAACTTCTACGAGGGCGACATCACCTACATGTTCTTCCCCGGCATCGCCATGGTGATCTTCGTCGTCGCCTTCAACCTGCTCGGGGACTCGGTCCGGGACGCCATGGACCCGAAGACCACGCGTTGACCAGCACCACACGGCAGACGCAGAGAACGGCAAGTGTTCCGTCCGACGAGGTCCAGCGAGGCAGGTGCATCGACCACCATGACGTGGAACAGCAGGCGCAGAGCACGCGGTTACGCCGTCGCCCTGGCCGCGGGGGCGCTGGCGCTCTCGGCGTGCAGCAGCGGGGGCGGTTCGGCCCCCGGACAGTCCAGCGAACCGAAGATGAAGGCGCAGGGGATCACCCTGGGCAGCGCCGCCGACTCGACCGGGCCCGCCAAGGAGCTGGCGGGGGCGGAGAAGGGCGGCACGGTCTCGGTGCTCCAGCGCGACGCGTTCGAGCATCTGGACCCCGGCCAGATCTATGTCAGCGATGAGCTGATCATGCAGACCCTCTACAACCGGACGCTGACGAACTACCGGATCGACGACAAGACCGGCAAGGTCAAGCTGGTCGGCGATCTGGCGACCGACACCGGCAAGTCCTCCGACGGCGGCCGGACGTGGACGTACACGCTCAAGGACGGGCTGAAGTTCGAGGACGGCTCGCCGATCACCTCCAAGGACGTCCGGCACGCCGTCGAGCGGCTCTACGCGCCGTATCAGACCAACGGCCCGACGTACCTCCAGCAGTGGCTCTCGGGCGAGGGCCAGAAGTACCGCAAGGCGCTGCCGGACGGCCCGTACAAGGGCAAGCACCTGCCGAAGTCGGTGCTGGACACGCCGGACGAGAAGACGGTCGTCTTCCACTTCGACCAGCCGCGGGCCGAGGTGCCGTTCGCGGTGGCCATGCCCAACATCGGCGCGGTGCCGCCCGCCAAGGACACCAAAGAGAAGTACGACAAGGCGCCGGTGGCCAGCGGCCCGTACAAGATCAAGAACTTTAAGCCGGGCAAGGGCATCCAGTTCGTCAAGAACGACCAGTGGGACCCCAAGACCGATCCGATACGCCATCAGTACGTGAACACCTTCGACGTCTCCTTCGGCCATCAGTGGGTGGATTCCACCCGCCGTCTCGTGGCCGACAAGGGCGCCGACAAGAACGGCATGACCTGGACCAACGCGGTCGACCCCTCGCAGATCTCGGCGGTCCTGAAGAACAAGGACGCGATGGCCCGGTCGATGACCGAGACCCAGCCGTATGTGGACGTCGTCTCGATCAATACCGACCGGGTCAAGAACAAGAAGGTGCGCGAGGCGATCGCATGGGCCTTCCCCAGCGGTCAGTACCTCCAGCAGTTCGGCGGCCCGAAGGGCGGTGAGATCGCGGGCGGCCTGGTCGGCCCGACGCTCAAGGGCTACAACCCCGACTTCGACCCGTTCCAGAAGAAGAAGTACCCCGGCGGCAACGCCAAGAAGGCCAAGGAGCTGCTGAAGGAGGCGGGCGAGGAGGGCTACGAGCTGGTCTACGCGTACGGCAACGGCGACACCCACCAGGACGCCTCGGTCGTCGTCCAGCAGGCCCTGCAGCGGGCCGGGTTCAAGGTCCAGAAGAAGGAGATCGACCAGACCACCTACTACAGCCAGATCGGCAAGGTGGACAACAAGTACGACCTCTACCGGTCCTCCTGGTCCGCCGACTGGCCGTCCGCCTCGACCGTGGTCCCACCGGTCTACGGCGGAGAGAACGTCTACAACGACTCGGCGAACTACAGCCATCTGAACGCCCCGGCGATCAACAAGGAGATCGGCCGGGTCGCCAAGGTCGGCGACCTCGACCGGGCCACCGCGGACTGGATGAAGCTCAGCGAGAAGGTCCTCACCGACCAGGTACCTGCGGTCCCGACCTTCTACAACCGGCTGTTCACCCTCTGGGGGTCCGGCATCGACGGGGTGAAGTGGAACCCGGTCTACGGGGCCGTGGATCCGACGGCCGTCTTCGTCAAGTAGCCACCGGAACCCGGCCGCGCCGCGCGCGTACCGCCGCGGCGCGGCCGGGCCCCGCACCTACCGGAAGATCTCCGACGCCATGTTGAGATTCCTCGCCCGCCGGTCCCTCGGCGCGATCGTGATCCTGCTGCTGATCAGCGCGATCACCTTCTTCCTCTTCTTCGCCCTGCCCGCCGAGCCCGCCCGGCTCGCCTGCGGCAAGAGCTGCGACCCCACCTCGCTCGCGATCATCAACAAGAACCTCGGCCTGGACCAGCCGGTCCCGGTGCAGTACGCGAAGTTCATGGTGGGGATCGTCGCCGGGCGCGACTTCGCGGTCGGGCACTGCTCCGCGCCCTGCTTCGGCTACTCCTTCGTCAGCCAGGAGCCGGTGTGGGGCACCATCGTCGACCGCTTCCCCACCACCCTCTCGCTCGCCATCGGCGGCGCCGCGGTGTTCCTGGTCGGCGGGATCGGCATCGGGATGATCGCGGCCTGGCGGCGCGGCACCTGGATCGACAAGTTCTTCAGCTCGCTGTCGCTGCTGGGCGCGTCCCTGCAGATCTACTTCGTCGGCGTGCTGTGCCTGGCCTGGTTCGTCAGCGGGCTGGGCATCATGGACCAGCCCGCCTACTACCCCTTCACCGACAATCCGGCGAAGTGGTTCAGCGGGATGCTGCTGCCGTGGCTGGTGCTGTCGCTGATCTTCATGGCCAACTACAGCCGGATGACCCGCTCCCAGATGGTCGAGCAGCTCCAGGAGGACCATGTCCGTACGGCCAGGGCCAAGGGGCTGGCCAGCCGGACGGTCTTCTTCCGCTACGCCTGGCGCGGGGCCATCGCCCCCATCGTCACCATCTTCGGCATCGACCTCGGCTCGCTCTTCGGCGGGGCGATGGTCACCGAGTACACCTTCACCCTGCACGGCATCGGGCGGCTCGCCGTGGAGTCCGTCCAGCTGACCGATCTGCCGATGCTGATGGGCGTGATGCTGGTCAGCGCCACGGCCATCGTGGTGTTCAACATCCTCGTCGACGCCGCCTACGCCGTCATCGACCCACGCGTACGCCTCGCTTAGAAGGACGTCGAAGTGACCACCGAATCCTTCCTGTCCGTGACCGACCTGCACGTGCGCTTCGCCACCGAGGACGGCGTCGTCAAGGCCGTGGACGGCCTCTCCTTCGACCTCGAACGCGGCCGGACGCTCGGCATCGTCGGCGAGTCCGGCTCCGGCAAGTCGGTCACCAACCTCACCGTGCTCGGCCTCCACGACCCGCGCGTCACCACGGTCACCGGCGAGATCCGGCTCGACGGGCAGCAGCTGACCGGCGCGCCCGAACGCACCCTGGAGCGGCTGCGCGGCAACACGATGGCGATGATCTTCCAGGATCCGCTGACCGCCCTCTCGCCGTACTACACGGTCGGCCGCCAGATCGCCGAGCCGTACCGCAAGCACACCGGCGCCTCCAAGCGGGACGCCCGGCTGCGCGCCATCGAGATGCTGGAGAAGGTCGGCATCCCCAACCCGGGGCTGCGGGTGGACGACTATCCGCACCAGTTCTCCGGCGGGATGCGGCAGCGCGCCATGATCGCCATGGCGCTGGTCTGCGACCCCGATCTGCTGATCGCCGACGAGCCGACCACCGCACTCGACGTGACCGTCCAGGCCCAGATCCTGGACCTCCTGAAGGAGCTCCAGCAGGAGTTCGGCTCCGCGATCATCCTGATCACCCACGATCTGGGCGTGGTCGCCAACACCGCCGACGACCTGCTGGTGATGTACGCGGGCCGGGCCGTCGAGCGCGGTACGGTCCGCGAGGTGCTGCGGGCGCCCCAGCACCCGTACACCTGGGGGCTGCTGGGCTCCATGCCCCGGCTGTCCTCCGCCCTCGACGAACCGCTCAGCCCCATCCCCGGCACCCCGCCGAGCCTCCTCGCCCCGCCGCCCGGCTGCCCCTTCCACCCGCGGTGCGGGTACGTCTCGCAGGTGGACGGTGACCGCTGCCGGGGGACGCGGCCCGCGCTCCCGGACGGCCGGGGCGCCGCCTGCCATCTGGGCGCCGAGCGGACGCGGACCCTCTACCTCGAGCAGATCAAGCCCCGGCTGGGCTAAGGAGCCGTACAGATGACCATCGAGCCGAGCACGCCGGGGGAATCCGAACCCCTCCTGGTCGCCGAGAAGCTGACCAAGCATTTCCCGATCATGGGCGGCTTCCCGTTCCGGCGGAAGGTGGGCGCCGTCCAGGCCGTCGACGGCATCGACCTGACCGTCCACGCGGGGGAAAGCTTCGGGCTGGTCGGCGAGTCCGGCTGCGGCAAGTCCACCACCGGGCGGCTGCTGACCCGGCTGCTGGAGCCCACCGCCGGGCGGATCACCTACCGGGGGCGGGACATCACCCACGCGGACCGCAAACAGCTCGCACCGGTCCGCTCCGAGATCCAGATGATCTTCCAGGATCCGTACTCCTCGCTGAACCCCCGGCAGACCGTCGGCACCATCATCTCCGGGCCGATGGAGATCAACGGCATCCGCCCGCCCGGCGGCCGCGAGGCCCGGGTGCGGGAGCTGCTGGAGACCGTCGGCCTCAACCCCGAGCACTACAACCGCTTCCCGCACGAGTTCTCCGGCGGCCAGCGCCAGCGCATCGGGGTCGCCCGCGCCCTCGCCCTCGAACCCCGGCTGATCGTCGCCGACGAGCCGGTCTCGGCGCTCGACGTCTCGATCCAGGCCCAGGTCGTCAACCTGCTCCAGCACCTCCAGCGCGAGCTGGGCATCGCGTTCCTCTTCATCGCCCACGACCTCGCCGTCGTACGGCACTTCTCGCAGCGCGTCGCGGTCATGTACCTCGGGAAGATCGTCGAGGTCGGCGACCGCGACTCCCTCTACCGCCGCCCCCGCCACCCGTACACCCATGCCCTGCTGTCCGCCGTCCCGGACGCGGCGGTGGTGATGGCCGATGACGACGCCCCCGGCTCGGGCCGCGAACGCATCCGGCTCGCCGGTGACGTCCCCTCCCCCATCGCCCCGCCCTCCGGCTGCCGCTTCCGCACCCGCTGCTGGAAGGCCCAGGACGTCTGCGCCCAGCAGGACCCCCCGCTGCTGCGCATCGAGGGCAACCGCGAGGGCCACCTGTCCGCCTGCCACTTCCCCGAGGACCCGACCACCGAGGCCCGAACCCAGGACATCGTCCTGGACCCGGCGCTGTCGTAGGGAGTGCCCAAAGCCGGATTTCCCTACAACTGCGAGCGGGCGCCGTTGAGTTGGTTGACCTGAACATGAGGCCGCGCATCTAATGAGCAGCCCGCTGCGGGACGTATGCGGGGCGGCTTTGAGGAATGCGGTGGGAAGTTTGACTGTCCACAAGCACGACGCGTCCAGCGCGGCCGGCGGTGTGGGAGACGCGGCCGCGGTGGCGGAGCCCGCCACGCAGGAGGCCCCGTCCGTCCCCGACTCCTCCGGCTCGGCCACCACCGCCCCCAGGGAGGCCGAGGCCGCGCCTGTACAGGCAGACAAGAGTGCCGACCCCATCCCGGCTCCGGCTGAGGAGGCTTCCCGTGCCTCCCGCACCGAAGAGCACGAAGGCGCGAGCGTCGCGGAAGCCGCAGCCGTGGGCGGGTCGGGGCCGCCCACCGCGACATCGGGCCCAGCGGCGCCGCCGGGCGGTCCTCGGCGGCCGGTGCTCGCGGGGGCCGCGATAGTCGGAGCGTTATTGCTGGCCGTGCCACTGCTGGTGGTGGCAGGGAAGTTCGGCTCCTCGGAAGAGAACGCCAAGGGCGACTCGGACGCGGCGACGAGGGTGCTCGAACGCGAAGGCGGGCGTTCCGGGGTGTACGAGGCGGCCTCCCCGGAACCCGGCCAGACCCCCCAGAAGAAGCCGAAGTCCAAGGGGCCCGGGGAGAACGCGCCGTCCCGTGCGGCCCGGCCCCCGCTCCCGTCGCCGACCGCGAAGTCCGCCACGCCGACCGCTACCGCACGCAAGCCGTCCCCTGGGGCGACGTCCGCGAAGCCCGAGCAAAAGAAGAGCGTCGCGCGGAGCGCGGGAGACGCCTCCTGGGGACCGAACAGCGAGCTGTGCACCGGTGCGAGCTGGGCCTCGCACAACGGGCGCAACCAACTGCGGATGCAACAGGACGGCAACCTGGTCCTGTACTGGGACGAGCAGGCCGTCTGGTCCGCCCCGGACGCCCTGGGCCGCGGCAACTGCGCCAGCTTGCAGACCGACGGAAACTTCGTGCTCTACGACCGTGACCACAACGCGGTCTGGGCGACGGGGAGGGATCTGCACGCCACCCGCGTAAAGATCCAGGACGACGGCAACTTCTGCCTGTACAACGACGCGGGCGCCCCAGTGTGGGCGAGCAACACCCCGCGCTGATCCCGAGCCGCCCTCTCTTACTCCTGGATCACAGCGAACAGCCGGGGTGCGTGGTCGTTGACCTTTCACACGCGCCGCCAAGGCCGCGGAGTTCGACCACCTCACGCCGTAGCCACACGCGGCGACCTCGCCCCGTTTGACGATGGACCGTCACGGGCATCTGCCTGACGGTCAGTCATACATGGGCGGGGGGGCGCCATGACGCCTGGCAGAGGGTGGCGGCACTGGGCCGGGTGGCTGGTGTGGCTGCTGCCCGTGGGGCTGGTCGTCGGCATGGTCGCCTGGGGAGAGGAACTGGTCGGGGCCGCGCTGCGGCTCGCGGCGGAACCCTTGATCAAGAAGTTCGTACCGCACGGCACGGAGCCGCGCGATTCGCAGCCCACGGCCGACACGAGCCCGAGCGCCGGGCCGCTGGTCGCGGTGGACGTCACGCCCCACCTCGACAGCGGTTGCGGCACGGGCGGCGGGTGGGTCTTCCCGGTACCGGCAGCCCGGCTGGCCGACTACGTACCCGGCGGGCGACCCCGCCGGGACGGGACGACCTGGGACCGGGACCCGTACGCCTTCGGGGGCGCGGCACCGAACACCCTCAGGCTCGGCCTCCAGATGTCGGGTCGGGAAGGCCGCACGATCGTCCTCAAGGACTTCACCGTGGACGTAGTCAAGCGCGCCAAGCCCATGAAAGGCACGGTGCTCGACCCCCGGCTGGTCAGCCAGAGGTGCGGTGGAGGCGGCGCATCTCCGCTCCGTCGGGTCCCGGGCACCGAGCGCGGGAACGGCGTCCGGACGAGCCCTCTGGCCTTCCCGTACAAGGTGACGTCCGCCTCTCCCCTCAGGCTCGAAATCGACGTATCGACACCACGCTGTGCGTGCACCTGGACCGGTCGGCTCGACTGGTCGGACGGCACCACTTCCGGCACCGCGACGATCACGGACAGGGGGCGCCCCTTCCGCACCACCCCGGCCGACGGACTGCCCGTCTACCGGTGGGACGGCACAGCATGGCGCGTCGGAAAAAGGCCCTGACCGGCCCCGAGCCGCACACGCGCTGGTGGGCCGCCGGGGACGTACGGCCGGTGGTGGGCCATCGCTTCACCCTGGACATATGCCCCACGTAGCCTGTCCCCGTGCCAGCCTCCCGCCTGCGTCGCGTCGCCGTTCTCGTGCTCGACGGCGCCAAACCGCTCGACGTCGGCATTCCCGCGCAGGTGTTCACGACCCGGGCGAGCATGCCGTACGAGGTGCGGGTGTGCGGTGCGGCGCCCGGGCTCGTGACCGGGGGTGACGGGCTGTCGTACCACGTCGCCCAGGGGCTCGACGCGCTCGTGTGGGCCGACATCGTGTTCATCCCCGGCTACCGGTTCCCGGACCGCGACGATCCGCCGGAGGCCGTCGTGGACGCGCTGATCGCCGCCCACGGCCGGGGCGCGCGGCTCGCCGCCATCTCGACCGGGGCCTTCGCCCTCGCCGCCACGGGTCTGCTCGACGGCAGGCGCGCCACGACGCACTGGCATTACACACGGGCGCTGGCCGCGAAGCACCCCCTCGTCCAGGTCGACGAGAACGTTCTGTTCGTGGACGAGGGCAGCGTGCTGACGTCGGCCGGTGCGGCCTCGGGGATCGACCTGTGTCTGCATATTCTCCGCGGCGACCTCGGGGTGGCCGCGTCCAACCACGCGGCCCGGCGCCTGGTCGCGGCCCCGTACCGCAGCGGCGGCCAGGCGCAGTACGTGCCGCGCAGCGTGCCCGAGCCGCTGGGTGAGCGGTTCGCCGCGACCCGCGAGTGGGCGCTGCACCGGCTCGGCGAACCCCTCAGCCTCGAAACCCTCGCCCAGCACGCGGCCGTCTCGGCGCGCACCTTCTCGCGGCGCTTCGCCGAGGACACCGGATACACGCCGATGCAGTGGGTCATGCGCGCCCGCATCGACCTCGCCCGTGAGCTGCTCGAACGGTCCGAGCGCAGCGTCGAGCAGATCGCGAACGACGTGGGGCTCGGCACCGGCGCGAATCTGCGCATGCACTTCCAGCACATCCTGGGGACCACGCCGACCGAATACCGGCGCACGTTCACGCGGGGCGAGTAGCGGTCCAGCGCATGGCGCGATCCTTGCGAACCGTGGCGCTCACGCCACGGTCACCGCCGGATCCCGCACGCGAGGCTGGTGACGAGCCCAAGACGAGCCGCAGAGACACCAAGGGGTATTCATGACTCGCGTCGCCATCAACGGATTCGGCCGCATCGGACGCAATGTGCTGCGCGCCCTGCTCGAACGCGACACCGACCTGGAGATCGTCGCCGTCAACGACCTCACCGAGCCCGCCACCCTCGCCCGGCTCCTCGCCTACGACTCCACATCCGGCCGGCTCGGCCGCCCGGTGACCGTCGACGGCGACACCCTCGTCGTCGACGGCCGCCGCATCAAGGTGCTCGCCGAGCGCGACCCGGCGCAGCTCCCCTGGGCCGAACTCGGCGTCGACGTCGCGCTGGAGTCCACCGGCCGCTTCACCTCCGCCAAGGCCGCCCGCGCCCACCTCGACGCGGGTGCGCGGAAGGTCCTCGTCAGCGCACCGTCGGACGGCGCGGACGTCACGCTCGCCTACGGGGTGAACACCGACGCGTACGACCCGCAGCTGCACACGGTCGTCTCGAACGCCTCCTGCACCACCAACGCGCTCGCGCCGCTGGCCTCGGTCCTCGACGAACTCGCCGGTATCGAGCACGGCTTCATGACCACGGTGCACGCCTACACCCAGGAGCAGAACCTCCAGGACGGCCCGCACCGTGACGCCCGCCGCGCCCGCGCCGCCGGAGTCAACATCGTGCCGACCACGACGGGCGCCGCCAAGGCGATCGGTCAGGTGCTGCCGAACCTCGACGGCAAGCTGTCGGGCGACTCGATCCGCGTGCCGGTTCCGGTGGGCTCGATCGTCGAGCTGAACACCACCGTCGCCCGCGACGTCACCCGGGAGGACGTGCTGGCGGCCTACCGCACCGCGGCGGAGGGCCCGCTGGCCGGTGTCCTGGAGTACTCCGAGGACCCGCTCGTCTCGTCCGACATCACGGGCAACCCGGCTTCGTCCATCTTCGACTCGGCCCTCACCCGCGTCGACGGCCGCCACATCAAGGTGGTCGCCTGGTACGACAACGAGTGGGGCTTCTCGAACCGCGTGATCGACACCCTCGCGCTCCTCGCCGCCCGCTGACCGGCGGCGTCGGCCATCAGCTGAACCGCGAGAAGACATGGGCGCGGCCCACGACGGTGAAGCCCCGGCGGGCGTACCACTGGCGCGGCCAGTCCTCGCCGTCGGCCACCAGGAACCGCAGGGCGCAGCCCGCGGCCGACGCGCGCCGCAGGGCGCCGGACAGCACGGCGTCGGCGTACCCCCGGCGCCGTGCGTGCTCGGCGGTGGCCACCTCCTCGATCTGGGCGATGCCGTCGGCGGGTTCCAGATAGAGGTCGGCCCAGGCGGCGACGTCGCCGCCCTCGTCGTGCACGGCCAGGAACCGTACGTCCTCGGCCCCGTTGCGCCGGGCGGCCCGCCGCCCCACCAGCTGACGCACCGTCTCCTCGTCGGCGTCGGGCATCCACCGCCGCTGCTGGTTCGCCAGCGCCCGCCACAGCGGCCCGTACGGATCCGGGCCGAGGTCCAGCTCCACGACCTCGCGCCCCGGCTCCGGCACCGGTCCGGTGTACGTCATCACCAGCTCGACCGCGTGCACGTACCCCGCCAGGGTCAGCGCGGGCGCGCAGGCGAGCCCGAGCCGGTCGTCGTGGACGGTGATCCGGCGGTGCGGCAGCCCCGCCATGGCCGCGTCCGCGGCGGCCGGTAGCTCCGTCGGCTCGACGGGCCCGTCGATGTGGATCTCGTTGTGCTCGTGCGAGCGCGCGAACTGCTCGTGCCGCACCAGAAAGCCGCCCGGCACCGGCCTGACCTCGGTGGACTGCCGCCGGGCGAAAAGCAGCCGGAAGTCGGTGGCGCGCTGAAGATCGTAGGGTCGTGACATGGCTGTTTTCCCGCCTCCGGTCTATCAGGAGTACTACACCCGCACACCCTTTCAGCTCTTCTCGGGCGTCGGCTGGAGGCGGCTGGTGGCCTTCCGCGCCGATGAGCAAGGCGTCGTCCTGGGCGGCCCCCCGATCCGGTACCGCGAGTTCACCGTCACCGTGCCGTGGCGGGACACCGACGTCCTCGGTCTCTTCTGAGGTCAGACGGCGGCCCGCTCCTCCGGGAAGTGGCACGCCGACGGGTGCGCCGCCGCGCCCTTCAGACCGGCGGGTACGGCCAGCGGCGGGGCCTCCGCCGCGCAGCGGGGCTCAGCCTTCCAGCAGCGGGTGCGGAAGCGGCAGCCGGTGGGCGGGTCGGCCGGGGAGGGGACGTCGCCGGTCAGCAGGATGCGGCCGTGGGCGCGGGCCTCGGGGTCGGGGACCGGGACGGCGGACAGCAGGGCCTGGGTGTACGGGTGCGTCGGGTGGTCGTAGATCTCGGTGCCGGTGCCGGTCTCGGCGAACCGGCCCAGGTACATCACGGCGACCCGGTCGCTGATGTGCCGGACCACCGACAGGTCGTGGGCGATGAAGACGTACGCGAGGCCGAACTCGTCCTGGAGGCGTTCCAGCAGGTTGACCACCTGGGCCTGCACCGAGACGTCCAGCGCCGACACCGGCTCGTCCGCGACGATGACCTCGGGGCGCAGGGCCAGGCCGCGGGCGATGCCGATGCGCTGGCGCTGGCCGCCGGAGAACTGGTGCGGATAGCGGTTGATGTGCTCGGGGTTCAGGCCGACGACGTCCAGCAGGCCCTGGACCGCGCGGCGGCGGTCGCTCTTGGGGGCGGCCTCGGGGTGGATCTCGTACGGCTCCCCCACGATGTCCCCGACCGTCATCCGGGGGTTGAGCGAGGTGTACGGGTCCTGGAAGACCATCTGGATGTTGCGGCGGACATGGGTGAGGGCGCGCGCGGACAGCCGCGCGATGTCCTCGCCCCGGTAGCGGATCGTTCCGGCGGTCGGCCGCTCCAGGCCGACCAGCAGCCGGGCGAGGGTGGACTTGCCGCAGCCGGACTCGCCGACGATGCCGAGGGTCTCGCCGCGCCGCAGGTCGAAGGAGACCGTGTCGACCGCCCGGACCGCGCCGGTCGCCCGCTTGACCACCACGCCCCGGGTCAGCGGGTAGAGCTTGGCGAGGCCGCGTACTTCGAGGACGGGCGGGGCCGGGTCAGCCGCCGAGGGGGCCGACGGTACCGGCGGTGCCGAGGGGGTCGAGGGGGTCGAGGCCATGCAGCTCCTCCTTCCAGAAGTGGCAGGCGCTGGCCCGCCCTTGGGCCCCGGCGCCGGACACCTCGTACAGCGGCGGCCGGTCGGTGCGGCAGATGTCGCGGGCGCGCGGGCAGCGGGGGCTGAACGGGCAGCCCGGCGGAAGCGCGAGCGGACTGGGCGGCAGCCCCTTGATCGCGTACAGCTCGCCGCCGCGCTGGTCCACGCGCGGGATGGAGTCGAGCAGGCCGCGGGTGTACGGGTGGGCGGGGCTCCGGTACAGGTCGCGCACCGGCGCGGTCTCCACGATCCGGCCCGCGTACATCACGGCGATGGTGTCGGCGACGTCCGCGACCACGCCCAGGTCGTGGGTGATGAGGATGAGCCCCATGCCGTACTCGCGGCGCAACTCCGCCAGCAGATCCATGACCTGGGCCTGGACCGTGACGTCGAGCGCGGTGGTCGGCTCGTCGGCGATGATCAGCTCCGGCTCCAGGGCGATCGCCATGGCGATCATGATGCGCTGGCGCATCCCGCCCGAGAACTGGTGCGGATAGTCCCCGGCCCGCGCCGCCGCGGCCGGGATGCGGACCCGGTCCATCAGCCCGACGGCCCGCGCCCGGGCGTCCTTGCGCGACATACCGCGGTGCACCTGGTACATCTCGGCGAGCTGGGCGCCCACCGGGATCACCGGGTTGAGGGCGGACAGCGCGTCCTGGAAGATCATCGCCATCTTGGCGCCGCGGATCCGGCGGCGCTCCTCGCCGCTCAGGGCCAGCAGATCGCGCCCCTGGAAGAAGACCTTGCCGCCGGTGACGAAGGCGGGCGGGGAGTCGAGGATGCCCATGATCGCCTGGGCGGTCACGGACTTCCCCGACCCCGACTCGCCCAGCACGGCCAGCGTGCGCCCCGCGTCGACGGCGTAGCTCACCCCGCCGACGGCCTCGGCGACGCCGTCCCGGGTGCGGAAGGCGACGCGCAGGTCCCGTACGTCCAGCAGGCGGGCCACGGCTAGCGCAGCTTCGGGTCGAGGGCGTCGCGCACCGCGTCGCCGAGCATGATGAACGCGAGCACGGTGAGGCTGAGCGCCGCCGCGGGCCACAGCAGCATGTGCGGGGCGTTGCGGATCTGGGTGGACGCGGACGAGATGTCGATGCCCCAGGAGACGGTGGGCGGCTTCAGCCCCACGCCGAGGAACGACAGGGTCGCCTCCAGCGCGATGTACGTGCCGAGCGCGATGGTCGCGACGACGATCACGGGGGCGACGGCGTTGGGCGCGATGTGCCGCAGCAGCATCCGGCCGTTGCCCGCCCCGAGGGTGCGCGCCGCCAGGACGTAGTCCTGCTGTTTGACGGTCACGACCGAGCCGCGGGCGATACGGGAGATCTGCGGCCAGCCCAGCAGCACGATGAAGCCGACCACCGGCCACACCGAACCGCTGGTGACCACCGACAGGAACACAAGCCCGCCGAGCAGGATCGGGATGCCGAAGAAGACGTCGGCGATCCGCGAGAGCAGCCCGTCCCACCAGCCGCCGAAGAACCCGGCGAGGCCGCCCAGCACGCTGCCGAGCAGCGCCGCGCCCGCGGTGGCGCAGATGCCGACGGTGATGGAGGCGCGGGCGCCGTAGACGGTGCGGGTGTAGACGTCCCGGCCCTGGAGGTCGAAGCCGAAGGGGTGGCCGGGGGCCGGTCCGTCCTGCGCCTTGGCCAGGTTGCCCTGGTACGGATTGCCGTCCGCGATCAGCTGCGGCCAGACCGCGACGGTGACGAGGAAGAGGATGACCAGCGCGGAGACGACGAAGACGGGGTTGCGGCGCAGATCGTGCCAGGCGTCGGACCACAGCCCGCGGTTGCCGGGGGCCGGGCCGCCCCCCGAGGCGGCGGCCGGGCGGCGCGCGGCGCGGCTCAGGCGCAGCCGCGGGAGGGGGCGGCGCCACGGTCGGCTCCGCGGCCCGGCGTCCAGGGTCGCGGTGCCGGTGGCGGCGAGATCCACCGGTCGGTCGGATGGCGTATCAGATCGCGCCTCAAGGGGCTCAGAAGGCTCAGGCATACCGGATCCTCGGGTCGAGCACGGCGTAGAGGAGGTCGACGAGCAGATTGGCGAGCAGGAAGACGATCACCAGGATGGTGACGAAGCCGACCACGGTCGGCGAGTTCTGGCGCAGGATGCCCTGGTAGAGCTGGTAGCCCACGCCATGGATGTTGAAGATCCGCTCGGTGACGATGGCCCCGCCCATGAGCGCGCCGATGTCGGTGCCGATGAAGGTCACCACCGGGATCAGCGAGGTGCGCAGCAGATGCCGGACGACGATCCGGCGGCGCGGCAGCCCCTTGGCGACGGCGGTACGGACGTAGTCGGCGTGGGCGTTCTCGACGAGCGAGGTGCGGGTGAGGCGGGTGGTGTACGCGAGGGACACCAGCCCCAGCACCACCCCGGGCAGCAGCAGTTCGGTGAACGGCGCCTCGGGGGCGACGGACGGCCGGGCCCAGCCCCACCGCACGCCGAACACGTACTGGAGCACGGTGCCGCTGACGAACGTCGGGATGGACACCACGACCAGGGTGAGCAGCAGCACCGAGGTGTCCAGGCCCCGGCCCCGGCGCAGTCCGCTGAGCACGCCGAGGGTGATGCCGAGCGCCATCTCGAAGACGACGGCGACGATGGTGAGCCGCAGGGTGACGGGGAAGGCACCGGCCATCAGCTCGGTGACGGGCTGTCCGTTGAAGGCGGTGCCGAAGTGGCCGCCGAAGACCTGCCCCATGTAGTGGAGGTACTGGCTCCACAGCGGTTCGTCGAGGTAGAGGTCCTTGCGGATGCGGGCCGCGGTGGCGGGGTCGGGCGCCTTGTCGCCGAACAGGGCGGCGACCGGGTCGCCGAGCGCGTAGACCATGAAGAAGATCAGGAACGTGGCGCCGAGGAAGACCGGGATCATCTGCAGCAGCCGCCGCAGCACATAGCGGCCCATGGCTCAGCCGACCCTGATCTGGTGGTAGACGGGGACGCTGAACTGGTTCAGCGTCACCTCGCTGAGCCGGGACGCGTAGCCCGCGCTGCCGTTCTGGTACCACAGCGGGATGGCGGGCATCTGCCGGGCGAGGATCTTCTCGGCGCTCTGGAAGGCGGTGACGGCGGCCGTGTCGGCGGGGGCGGCGTTGGCCTGGTTCACCAGCCGGTCGAAGCCGGTGTCGCTCCAGTGGCCGTCGTTGGAGGAGGCGTCGGTGTAGTACAGCGGCTGCAGGAAGTTCTGGATCAGCGGGTAGTCCATCTGCCAGCCCGCCCGGAACGGGCCGGTCATCCGCTTCCCGGCCATCTTGTTGCGGTAGTCGGCGAAGGTGCCGACCGGTTTGCCGACGCACGCCCGGTCGCTGCGCAGCACGGTGTTGACGCTGTTGCAGACGGCGTCGACCCAGTCCTTGTGGGAGCCGGTGTCGGCGTTGTACGTGATCGTCATCCGGCCGCCGGGCAGCCCGCCGCCCTCCCGGATCAGCTTCCGCGCCCGGTCCGGGTCGTAGGAGCAGGCGTCCCCGCACAGCCCCGGCTGATAGCCGCCCTGGCGGCGCAGCACCGGGGAGGTCCAGTCGGTGGCGGGGGTGCGGGTGCCGCGGAAGATCCGGTCGGTGATCTGCGCGCGGTTGATCGCCATGGAGATGCCGCGGCGCAGCTTCGCGTGGGCGGGCCCGCTCCACGCCCGGTCGTACATGGGGAAGGTGAGGGTCTGGATGATCCCGGCGGGCTGGTTGAGGTAGCGGTTGCCGAGGTCGGAGCGGACGAACTTCAGCTGCTGGGCCGGGACGTCGTCGACCAGATCGAGATTGCCCGCCTGGAGATCGGTGTAGGCGGTGTTGCTGTCGGTGTAGACACGGAGGTCGACCCCTTTGTTACGGGCCTTGTCGGGACCGGCGTAACCGTCCCAGGCGCGCAGCTTCATGACCGAGCCCTTGTCGTACGACCGCACCTGGTAGGGGCCGTTGCCGACGGGCTTCTTCAGCCAGGCCGCGTGGTTCTCGAAGAAGGCCCGGGGCAGCGGCGCGTAGGCGTTGTAGCCGAGCGTCTTGGGCCAGGAGGAGAACTTCTGGGTGAGCCGGACGGTGAAGGTCCGCTCCCCCGTCACCCGCAGCCCGGAGAGGGTGCGGGCGGTGGGGCGGCCGGTGGTGGGGTGGACCTTGTCGTACCCGTCGATGTACTCGAAGAAGTAGGCGTTGCGCTGCTTGTTGTCGAGCAGGGCCCCGTAATTCCAGGCGTCCACGAAGGACTTCGCGGTGACCTTCTCCCCGTTGCCGAACCGCCGCCCCTTCTTGATGGTGACGGTGTACGTGCGCTGGTCGGCGGTGGTGATCCGGTCCGCGAGCGCGTCCTTGGCCTCACCGGTCGCCGGGTCGTACCGCTTGAGCCCCCGGAAGATCATGTCGAGGACCTTGCCGCCCTGGACGTCGTTGGTGTTGGCGGGCTCCAGCGGGTTCGGCGGATCGCCCCAGGAGGAGCGGACGATGCCCTCGGCCGAGCCGGAGTCGCCGCCGCAGCCCGCGACGGCCGGGACGGCGGCCACGCAGAGGGCGCACACCAGGCACCGCACCCGCATGACGTGCTGGGCTCCGCGCATGGCGCCTCCCGAGGACCCGGACCAAGATCCGTCTTAGGCCCTCATCACACCCCAGGGCGAGGTGGTGCGCACGCCGGTGACCGCTGTCCGTGGCAGCGGCGCCATTGGTGAAGCGCGAGCCGAGCGGTACGTCCCGCGCTCGGCAAGCGCTTTCTATGCCACTGTGGCCTATCGCTCCCCGCGATTCAAGCGTCTGTTCCAAATCTTTAATCGATTCAACGCCGGGTTCGGCGGGCCGTGCCGGGGAGACGGCGGAGGGCGCCCGGCCAGTGGCCGGGCGCCCTCCGTCGAGCGTGCCGCGGGCTACGCGTGCACCACGTCCTTCTCCTCCGCGAAGTGGCACGCCGACTCGTGCGCCGCCCGCGAATCCGTACCGGCGAAGCGCTCGGGGATGGCGAGCAGCGGCACCTCCTTGGCGCACTTGTCCTCCGCCTTCCAGCAGCGGGTGCGGAAGCGGCAGCCCGAGGGCGGGTTGGCCGGGGAGGGGACGTCGCCGGTGAGGATGATGCGCTCCCGGCCCTCCCGCGACTCCGGGTCGGGGACCGGGACGGCGGACAGCAGGGCCTGGGTGTACGGATGCGTCGGGTGGTCGTAGATCTCGGTGTCGGTGCCGATCTCGGCCATCTTGCCCAGGTACATCACGCCGACCCGGTCGGAGATGTGGCGGACGATGGAAAGGTCGTGGGCGATGAAGATGTAGGACAGGTTGAACTCGTCCTGCAGCTTCTCCATCAGGTTGATGACCTGCGCCTGCACCGACACGTCCAGCGCCGAGACCGGCTCGTCGCAGATGATGATCTCCGGGTTGAGCGCGAGGCCGCGGGCGATGCCGATGCGCTGGCGCTGACCGCCGGAGAACTGGTGCGGATAGCGGTTGAGGTACTCGGGGTTGAGGCCGACGACGTCCAGCAGCTCCTGGACCTTGCGGCGGCGGTCGCCCTTGGGTGCGGCCTCGGGGTGGATCTCGTACGGCTCGCCGATGATGTCGCCCACCGTCATCCGGGGGTTGAGCGAGGTGTACGGGTCCTGGAAGACCATCTGGATGTTGCGGCGGACGGCCCGCAGGGCGCGGCCGGACAGCTTGGTGATGTCCTGGCCCTTGTAGAACACCTCGCCTGCGGTGGCGGTCTCCAGCGTCATCAGCAGCTTGGCGACGGTGGACTTGCCGCAGCCGGACTCGCCGACGATGCCGAGCGTCTCGCCCTGGTAGAGGTCGAAGGAGACGCCGTCGACCGCCTTGACCGCGCCGACCTGCTTCTTGAAGAGGATGCCCTGGGTCAGCGGGAAGTGCTTGACCAGGTTGCGCACCTGGAGGATCGGCTCCCCGCGGTCGACATGTGCGTCGAGGGCGGCCACGGCCTCGTCCTCGTTCGCGGCGTCGACCGTCGTCACCTCGGAGACGTTGGGCGTCGCGTCCGCCGCCTCCGCGGCCTTGGTGACGTCCACGGCCTTGTCGCTCTTCTCCGGCTTCTCCGGCTCAGCCATGGATGGTCTCCTTCCAGAAGTGGCACGCACTGCCGCGGCCCGGCAGTGCGGTGCCATCCTGCTCGGCGACCTCGGCCAGCGCCGGGACCTCGGTGGTGCAGATGTCCTGGGCCTTCGGGCAGCGCGGGTTGAAGGCGCAGCCGGTGGGGATCTTGAGCAGGTTGGGCGGCAGCCCCTTGATCGCGTACAGCTCCTGGCCCTTGTGGTCCAGCCGCGGGATCGAGTCGAGCAGTCCCTTGGTGTACGGGTGGGCGGGGCGCTTGTACAGCTCGTGCACGGGCGCGGTCTCCACGATCCGGCCCGCGTACATCACCGCGATCTTGTCGGCGACGTCCGCGACCACGCCCAGGTCATGGGTGATCAGGATCAGGCCCATGTTGTACTCGCGCTGAAGCTCCGCGAGCAGGTCCATCACCTGGGCCTGCACGGTCACGTCGAGCGCGGTGGTCGGCTCGTCGGCGATGATCAGGTCCGGCTCCAGGGCCAGCGCCATGGCGATCATGATGCGCTGGCGCATACCGCCGGAGAACTGGTGCGGGTAGTCGCCCACCCGCTCCTTGGCGGCGGGGATGCGGACCCGCTCCATCAGCTCGATGGCCTTGGCCTTGGCTTCCTTCTTGGACAGCCCCTGATGGACCCGGAACATCTCGCCGAGCTGGTAGCCGACGGAGAGCACCGGGTTCAGCGCGGAGAGCGCGTCCTGGAAGATCATGGCGATCCGGCGGCCGCGGATCTTGCGGCGCTCCTCCGGGGCCATGGTGAGCATGTCCTCGCCGCGGAAGAGGATCTGGCCCTGCGGGATCTTGCCGGGCGGCATGTCCAGGATGCCCATGATGGCCTGGGCGGTCACGGACTTGCCGGAGCCGGACTCGCCGAGCACGGCCAGCGTCTCGCCCGCGCTCACGGAGTAGTTGACTCCGTTGACGGCCTTGGCGATGCCTTCCCGGGTGTGGAACTCCACGTGCAGATCGCGGACTTCCAGCAGCGGGCCGCCGTCGTCCTCGACGCGCGCGGAGGGTTCCGCGCCGGTCTTCTCGATGGTGGTCACGTACGCCTCCCTCAGCGCAGCTTGGGGTCGAAGGCGTCGCGCACCGCGTCGCCGAGCAGGATGAACGACAGCACGGTCAGGCTCAGGAAGGTGGCCGGGACGAGCAGCACGTGCGGGGCGTCCCGCAGTACGTTCTGCGCGTCCGAGATGTCCACGCCCCACGAGACCGTCGACTGCAGGCCGATACCAAGGTACGACAGGGTGGCCTCGGCGGAGACGAAGCCACCGAGCGCGATGGTCGCCACGACGATCACCGGGGCGAGCGCGTTCGGCAGGATGTGCCGGAGCAGGATGCGGGTGGTGCCCGCGCCGAGCGCCCGGGCCGCCGTCACGAAGTCGGCCTGCTTCTGGGTGATGACCGCGCCGCGCATCACGCGGGCGAGCGGCATCCAGCCGAAGGTGGCGAGGGCCAGCACCACGGTCCAGATGGTGCGGTGGGTGAACGCCTGCAGCAGCACCATGCCGCCGAGCAGCAGCGGGATGCCGAAGAAGATGTCGGTGAGCCGGGAGAGCAGGGTGTCTATCCAGCCGCCGAAGTATCCGGCGAACATGCCGATCAGACCGCCGACCAGGGTGACCCCGAGGGTCACGCAGACGCCGATGATGACCGAGGCGCGGGCGCCGTAGATCGTCCGGGCGTAGACGCTCTGGCCCTGGCCGTTGTAGCCGAACCAGTCCGGCTGGAAGAAGTGCCCCCACTCCGGCTTGCCGAGGTAGTGGTTGCGCAGATCGGCGTGGCCCGGGTCGGTGCTGGTGAACACGCTGGGCAGAGCCGCCATCAGCAGGAAGAGCACGAGCAGCGCGGCGGAGACCCAGAAGATGGGGTTGCGGCTCAGTTCGCGCCAGGCGTCCTGGCCGAGGCTGCGCGCCTTGGTGATCTCGCTGCCGCCCGGAATTGGCGCTGCGGCTGCCGCCGATACAGGGCCGGCCTCGGAGGTCTGAATTGGGTTAAGCATAGCGAATCCTCGGGTCCAGGACTGCGTACAACAGGTCGACGACCAGGCTGCTCACCAGATAGACGAGGACGAGCACGGTCACGATGCCGACGACGGTGGGACCCTCACTGGTCTGGATCGCCCGGAAGAGGGTGTTGCCCACGCCCTGGATGTTGAAGATGCCCTCGGTGACGATCGCGCCGCCCATCAGGGTGCCGAGGTCGGTGCCGAGGAACGTCACGACAGGGATGAGCGAGTTGCGCATCAGATGGACGCCGATGATCCGGCGCCGCGGCAGCCCCTTGGCGAGGGCGGTGCGCATGTAGTCGGCGCGCAGGTTCTCCACGACGGTGGTCCGGGTCAGCCGGGACACATACGCGAGCGAGAGGGCGCCCAGCACGATGGCCGGTGCCAGCAGCTGCTGGACGTCCATGGAGTCCTGGACGGTCGGCGTGATGACCTTCCATTTGAGGCCGAACAGGAACACGGTGACGAAGCCGATCACGAACACCGGGATCGAGGTCACGATCAGGGTGAACACCAGCACGAACCGGTCCAGGAACTTGCCGCGCATCAGGCCGGTCACCACACCGAGGCTGACGCCGATGACGATCTCGATGGCGAACGCCAGAAGCGCGAGCCGGATGGTCACCGGGAAGGCGTCGGCCATCAGGTCGGCGACCGGGCGGCCGGTGAAGCTCTGCCCGAAGTCGCCCCGGAACAGTCCGGTGATGTAGTCCCAGTACTGGGTCAGCAGCGGCTTGTCGAGGCCGAATTGATGGCGCAGTCTCTCGACCGTGGCGGGGTCGGATGCCCGCTGGCCGAAGAGCGCCTTGACGGGATCGCCGGGCAGCGAATACACCATCAAGAAGATGAGCAGTGTGGTCCCGATGAAGACCGGGATCATCTGGAGCAGTCGCCTCGCGACGTATCGCCCCATGGGTGTCCTCCTGTCGCCGACGCGCCCGGCGACCGCCCGTCCACGAGGGACGGACGGTCACCGGGACCGCGTCACTGCAAGCCTCTCGACTACTTCTTGACCTCGACGTCGGTCCAGATCGCCTGCCGGAACGTGTCGAACTTGACGTTCTGGACGTTCTTGGAGTGACCGCCGTTGGTGTGGTCGAAGAAGAGCGGGATGGAGGGCATGGTGTCCTTGAGCTTCGCCTCGGCCTGGGCGTACAGCTTGTTGGACTCCTCGATGGTCTTGGCCGAGTCGGCCTCCTCCATCAGCTTGTCGAGCTTCTTGTCGCTGAAGCCGGAGTCATTGGCGCCCGCGCCGGTGCGGTACTGCTCGGCGATGAAGTTCGAGATGTTCGGGAAGTCCTGGACCCAGGCCATCCGGAACGCGCTGTTCATCTTCTTTTCGGTGATCTCGGTGCGCAGCTGCTGGAAGGTCGCGCGCGGGTCGGCCTCGCACGGGACACCGGCGTTCTGCTTGATGTCGTTGCAGACCGCCTCGGCCCATTCCTTGTTGCCGCCGTCGGCGTTGTAGGCGATCGTCATCTTGTTGCCGGGGACGCCGCCGCCCTCCTTGATGAACTGCTTCGCCTTCTTCGGGTCGAACTTGCAGTACTCACCACAGGCGTTGGGCTGGTAGCCCTCGACGACCTTCGGGGTCCAACCGTCGGCCGGGTCCTTCGAACCCTTCAGCGCGGTCTTGGTGATGGTGTCGCGGTCGATCGCCATGGACAGACCCTGACGGACCTTGGCCTTCTCCGGCTTCGCCCATTCCTTGTCGTACATCGGGAAGGCGATGGTGGTGTTGCCACCGAACATCTGGTCGGCCGAGCGGTCACCCAGGTCGGTCTTGTAGACGTTGATCGACGACGGCGGGACCTGGTACATCACGTCCAGCTTGTCGGAGACCAGGTCGTTGTAGGCGCTCTCGTCCTTGTTGTAGAACTTGAAGACGATGCCGCCGTTCTTGGGCTTGTCCACGCCCTGGTAACCGGCGTACTTCTTCACCTTGAACTGGACCTTGTGCTCCCACTTGCCGTCGACCTCGTAGGGGCCGTTGCCGATGGGGGCCTCGCCGAACTTCTTCGGGTCCTTGTAGAAGGCCTTGGGAAGCGGGAAGAAGGCGTCGTAGAAGAGCCGGTCCTTGAAGGTGGAGACCGGGTGCGACAGCTCGATGGTGAACTCGTTGTCGTTCACGACCTTCAGGCCCGACATCTTGTCGGCCTTCGGGTCGCCCTTCTCCGGGTGGACCTCGTCGAAGCCCTTGATGTCGGCGAACCAGGAGGCGTTCAGCTGGGCGTTCTTGACGTTGGCGCCGTAGTTCCAGGCGTCCACGAAGGAACTGGCCGTCACCGGCTCGCCGTTGTGGAACTTCCAGCCCTTCTTGAGCTTCACCGTGAACTTCTGGTTGTCCGGCGACTCGACGCTCTGGGCGACCTGATTGCGCAGCTTGCCCTTGACGTCGTAGTCGACCAGACCACGGAAGAGGTTCTTCAGGATGTACCCGCCGCCGACCTCGTTGGTGTTGGTCGGGATCAGCGGGTTCTGTGGCTCGACGTCCTGATAGGTGTACACACCGTTCGGGTTGACGGCCGCGTTCTCGCTGTCCTTGCTGTCACCGCCGCCACCACAAGCGGTCGCGCCCAGTGCCACGACCGCGGCCATCGCGACCCACTTGGCGCTCTTGGCACCACGCATGGGTTTGCCTCCTCCGGAGTCCTCTGCTGCTACGAGAGGGGTGCCCGGAGACACGCTGACACCCCTGACAGCGAAAGGGACCGGACCCCCCAGATGTGCTCGTAGGTCCGCGCTCCCCACAGCGTGCGACCCGTTGACCCGAGCTCAATGGACCCCATGATTGAGCACGCCAGCCCCGTAAACCACACCTTATGGGTCTCGCTTTGGTCACATCATCTACGCGCGGAGCTTCGAAATCCGGACAAAACTGCCGCAGACAGACACACGCGAAACGGACTGTTAACACATCATGCGGAACCCGAAATCCGATATCCGGACGCCCCTCGCCGGATAACCGTTTGACTGGCAGCTGCCTGACACGGCAGCAGCCCGGGCCCCCGCCGGGTAAGCGGAAGGCCCGGGCTGCCGGGGCGTACGGAGGCGAACCTCAGCGCTTGGCGCGCGACATCAACGCTTGGCGCGCGACGCGGCGCGGCCGCGCTCCTTCTGGTCCAGTACGACCTTGCGGATGCGGACGGTCTCCGGGGTCACCTCGACGCACTCGTCGTCGCGGCAGAACTCCAGGGACTGCTCCAGCGACAGCAGCCGCGGCGGCACCAGGGACTCGGTCACGTCCGCGGTCGAGGACCGCATGTTGGTGAGCTTCTTCTCCTTGGTGATGTTCACGTCCATGTCGTCGGCGCGCGAGTTCTCGCCGACGATCATGCCCTCGTACACCTCGGTGCCGGGCGAGGTGAACAGCACACCGCGCTCCTGGAGGTTGGTCATCGCGAAGGCGGTCACCGCGCCCGAGCGGTCGGCCACGAGCGAGCCGCTGTTACGGGTGCGCAGGTCGCCGAACCACGGCTCGTGGCCCTCGAAGATGGAGTGCGCGATGCCGGTGCCGCGGGTCTGCGTCAGGAACTCCGTACGGAACCCGATCAGGCCACGGGCCGGCACGATCCACTCCATGCGGATCCAGCCGGACCCGTGGTTGGTCATCGTCTCCATCCGGCCCTTGCGGGTCGCCATCAGCTGGGTGATGGCGCCCAGGTGCTCCTCCGGCGAGTCGATGGTCAGCCGCTCGATCGGCTCGTGGACCTTGCCGTCGATCTCCTTGGTGACGACCTCCGGCTTGCCGACGGTCAGCTCGAAGCCCTCCCGGCGCATCGTCTCGACGAGGATCGCCAGCGCCAGCTCGCCACGGCCCTGGACCTCATAGGCGTCAGGGCGCTCGGTCGGCAGCACGCGCAGCGAGACGTTACCGACCAGCTCCTTCTCCAGCCGGTCCTTGACCAGCCGGGCGGTGACCTTGTGGCCCTTGCCGCCCTTGCCGACCAGCGGCGAGGTGTTGGTGCCGATGGTCATCGAGATGGCGGGCTCGTCGACGGTGATCAGCGGGAGCGCGATCGGGTTCTCGGGGTCGGCCAGGGTCTCGCCGATCATGATGTCCGGGATACCGGCGACCGCGCAGATGTCGCCGGGACCGGCCACCTCGGCGGGCTTGCGGGTGAGCGCCTCGGTCATCATCAGCTCGGTGATGCGGACGTTGGAGATCGTGCCGTCGCGCTTGATCCAGGCGACGGTCTGCCCCTTCTTCAGCTCGCCCTGCTCGACGCGGAGCAGCGCGATCCGGCCGAGGAAGTTGTCCGCGTCCAGGTTGGTGACGTGCGCCTGGAGCGGGGCGGCGGCCTCGTACTCGGGCGCCGGGACGGTCTCCAGCAGGGTGACGAAGAACGGCCAGAGGCTGTCGCTGTCCGCCGGGACGGTGCCGTCCTCGGGCTTGGTCAGCGAGGCGATGCCGTCACGCGCACAGGCGTAGACGATCGGGAACTCGATCTGCTCCTCGGTCGCGTCCAGGTCCAGGAAGAGGTCGTACGCCTCGTTGACGACCTCGTCGATCCGGGAGTCCGGGCGGTCCGTCTTGTTGATGCACAGGATGACCGGCAGCTTGGCCTGCAGCGCCTTGCGCAGCACGAAGCGGGTCTGCGGCAGCGGGCCCTCGGAGGCGTCCACCAGCAGCACCACGGCGTCGACCATGGACAGGCCGCGCTCGACCTCACCACCGAAGTCGGCGTGGCCGGGGGTGTCGATGATGTTGATGGTGACGGGGTCACTGCCGTCCGCCGGGTGGTACTTCACGGCGGTGTTCTTCGCGAGAATGGTGATGCCCTTCTCGCGCTCCAGGTCGTTGGAGTCCATGACCCGGTCGTCCACCTGCTGATGTGCGGCGAACGCGCCGGCCTGCTTGAGCATGGCGTCGACGAGGGTCGTCTTGCCGTGGTCGACGTGGGCGACGATGGCGACGTTACGAATGTCGTGGCGCGTGGGCATACGAGCGCGCTTCTCCCGGTTTCGTGGGTGGCTGCGCGCTCCTTGATCCGGCGCGCCTTTCTGCCGGGCTGCTTACGCCACGGCTCACCCCATGGTAAGGGGACGGCGCCGCGACACTTGCCGCAGGCCGTCCCCATACGTTTCCGTACTGTCACCGCCACCTATTTCCTGAAGCCGATGTCCTGGTAGCGGGGGGTGGCGAATCCGAACGCTCCGGCGTTGCCCACCGTCTTGCGGACCGCGACCAGCTGCGGGGGCTGATAGAGCGGAATCGATCCGGCCGCCGCCCAGATCCGGGCGTCCGCCCGGCCGACCAGGGAGCGCGAGGCGCCGCCGTCCAGCTCGGAGAGCGCCTGGTCGAAGAGCTGGTCGATCTGGTCCGTGCCGACCCGGGTGTAGTTCTGCTCCACCACCAGCGAGCCGTCCGCGGCGGGCTGGGGCTTGGCGTAGATCGGGCGGCCGTCGGTCGCCGGGTAGGCGGAGGCGGGCCAGGAGTAGAGGGCCAGGTCGTACTTGCCGGTGGCGATGTGGTCCTTGAAGAAGGAGTCGCTCTTCACCTGGGTGATCTCGGTGCGGACGCCGATCTCCTCCAGCATCCGGCCGATGCGGCGGCCGACCGCGCGCAGCGAGGCGCCGCCGGAGTCGGACGGGACGACGAAGCGGAGCACGAGCGGGCGGCCCTTCTTCTGCACGACGGCCGGGTGGGAGCGTCCGGACCGGCCCGCGTCGCCCGCGGCGGGCGCGGGGTTGTCGGCCTTATCGGCCCTGTCGGCCTTGTCCTCGGCGGGGTTCGACTGCCGTCCCCGGTCGTCCGTCTTGCCGTCGACCGACTTCTGGCGGGCGGACGAGCCGCCGGAGTGCCAGCCCGCGTCGGCGAGCAGGGACTGCGCGGCCTGGGTGTCCGGGCCGCCGAGGGCGCCGCTGTGGTCCTTGTACCCCTTCTGCTCGGACATCAGCAGATGGTTGCCGAGCGGCTCGGTGGGCAGCCCGAAGGGCTTCAGCACCGCCTTGGCGAGCGCCTCGCGGTCGATCGCGCGGGCCACCGCCCGGCGCACCCGCTCATCCGCGAGCGGGCCCTTGGTCCCGTTGATGGCGAGCTGGGTGTACGCGGGGTCCAGCGCCTTGCGCAGGGCGTACCGGCGCAGGGCCACGGTCGTGGACCGCTCGGTCCCCGGGGCCTTCTCGGCCTCCGCCCGGGCGCGGGTGGCGTCCGCGGCGTCCTGGGCGTGGGTCTCCAGCTTCGGCGCGCCCGCCTTGCCGGAGGGGTGCAGCTTGGCCCCGGCGGCCGGCTTTCCGGCGGGCGCCGCGGCCTGGACGCGGCGCGCCGTCGACCGGTCGACCTCGGCCATGTCGACGGACCCGTCGATCAGGGCGGCGGCCCGCTTCCGGGCCGGGACGGCGTCGAAGACCAGCCGGTTCAGCCGGGCCCGGTCGCCCCACCACTTGGGGTTCCGTACGAGGGTGACGGAGGTGTCCTCGACCTCGCGGACCATGAAGGGTCCCGAGCTGACGGCGAGCCCCTTGCGGGCCCCGGCGTTGAAGACGGCCGGGTTGCTCATCATGCTCTTCGGGTACAGCGGCGTGAACAGCGACCGCCAGTCGGTGTACGGCTTGGCGAAGGTGACCTTGACCTCGTGGGCCTTGTCGCCGGGCTGGATCCGCGCGATGCGGTCGTATCCGGCGTTGCGCGCGGTCCAGTAGGCGTTCTCCGTGCCGCGCAGGGCCTTCCACTGGGCGGAAAAGTCCTCCGCGCCGAGCGCGCGGCCGTCGCTCCACACCGCCTTGGGGTTGAGCTTGTAGACCACGACCTGCTTGGGCTCGCGCGAGACCACCTCGGCGGACTCCAGGTAGTCGCCGTTGAGCCGCGGACGGCCGCGGGCGTCGAGGGTGTGGAGCGTGGGCAGCACCGCTCCGGCGATCCGCTCGGTGCCGGTGTCGGCGGAGGTCTGGAAGGCGTTGAAGGTGGCCGGCCGGGCGTCGAGCGCCCAGTGCAGCGTGCCGCCGGGGGCGGTCTGCGCGCGGGCGGCCGGGGCGATGTCCCGGGCCGCGGGCGACGGCGGGGCGTCGTCGTCGCCGGAGCTGCACCCGGTGAGGACGGGCAGTGGCAGCAGCACTCCCGCGGCGAGCAGCATGGCGCAGCGTCGCTTGTCGATGGACATGGCTCGTGACCTCCGGGGTGTGCCGATATTCCGTGCATTTCGCACATTTTGACGCCTGTCGCATATACTCCTTACTCAAAGCGACGGATCATGAGACAGCACCTCGGGACGGCCATGGAGGGGACAGGATCACCCGACCGGATCAGCACGACCGGCGCGCACCCCGGCGCACGGCGGCGTGATCACGCCGGTGACTCCGCCAATCGCGGCAGATCCCTTCCCAACCAGGACTGTGACGCGTAACACTCGCTGTCGCATGAGCGCCGCCAACCGCAACCGCGGAAGTGAGGGCAAGTCATGTCCTTGAACGACGACTTGACGGCCGTCCAACGCTGTCTCGACGATCTGGTCCGTTCCGTCACCCGGCTGGAAGACCGGGTCGGCGCCGGCGGACTGGAGATACGCCGCGTCCGCACCGACGCGGACCACCTGCGCGAGAGTCTCGCCCTGCTGCGCGATACGGCCCCCAGTACGGAGCGGCCGCGCCCCGAGATGGTTCCGGTCCCCGACGCGCCCTACAACAGCGCGCTGTGGTCGGACGTCGACGACGAGGGTCTCGGCGCGCGCGACCGCCACGCTCCCTGAAACAGGGGCTGCCCGGCGCGCGCCCGGCCCGACGGGTCCGCACCGACCGTCCCCCACACCACTCCACCGCGGAGTTTTCCTTGGCCACTGGCACCGACCCCCAAGCCGCCACGCCCGCCGAGCGGGAAGCGGCCACTGGCGTGCGCAGCCCCTCGCGCGCCGCCATCCCCGCCCGCCATCTGCGGACCGACCGCTGGTGGCTGGCGCCCGCGGTCACCGCCGCCGGGCTGTTCGCGTTCATCGTCTACTCGACCTGGCGGGCCTTCGCCGGGGACGACTACTACGCCGAGCCGTACGTCTCCCCGTTCTACTCGCCCTGCGTCGCGCAGAACTGCGTCCCCATGAAGGGCGGCGCGAACTGGGAGATCTTCGGCGCGTGGTGGGGCCTGTCCCCCGCCCTGCTGATCCTGATCTTCCCGCTCGGCTTCCGGCTGACCTGCTACTACTACCGCAAGGCGTATTACCGGGGCTTCTGGGCCTCGCCACCGGCCTGCGCGGTCGCCGAGCCGCGCGCCAACTACACCGGCGAGACCCGCTTCCCGCTCATCCTCCAGAACATCCACCGCTACTTCTTCTACTTCGCGGTGATCGTCGCGGGGATCCTCACCTATGACACCGTGCTCGCCTTCCGGGACGAGCACGGCCGGTGGGGCCACATGGGCCTGGGCACCCTGGTGCTGCTCGCCAACATCGCGCTGATCTGGGCGTACACCCTCTCCTGCCACTCGTGCCGGCACATCGTCGGCGGCCGGCTCAGGAACTTCTCCCGGCATCCGGTCCGCTACCGGCTCTGGGGCTGGGTCAGCTCGCTCAACGCGCGCCATATGCAGCTGGCCTGGGCGTCGCTGATCAGCGTCGCCGTCGCCGACTTCTATGTGTATCTGCTGGCGAGCGGCGCCTTCGACGACCCCCGGTTCTTCTAGGAGAGGTGCCTTACACGATGACGCAAGTCGAACGGCAGTCCTGGGACGTGGTCGTGATCGGCGCGGGCGGCGCCGGGCTGCGGGCCGCGATCGAGGCACGCGAACAGGGCATGCGATGCGCCGTCATCTGCAAGTCGCTGTTCGGCAAGGCCCATACGGTGATGGCCGAGGGCGGCATCGCCGCCAGCATGGGCAATGTCAACGCGGGCGACAACTGGCAGGTGCACTTCCGCGACACCATGCGCGGCGGCAAGTTCCTCAACCACTGGCGGATGGCCGAGCTGCACGCCCAGGAGGCCCCGGACCGGGTCTGGGAGCTGGAGACCTGGGGCGCGCTCTTCGACCGCACCCCGGACGGCAGGATCTCCCAGCGGAACTTCGGCGGCCATGAGTACCCGCGGCTCGCCCACGTCGGGGACCGTACGGGGCTGGAGCTGATCCGTACCCTCCAGCAGAAGATCGTCTCCCTTCAGCAGGAGGACAAGGCCGAGACCGGCGACTACGAGTCACGGCTCAAGGTCTTCCAGGAGTGCACGGTCACCCGCGTCGTCAAGGACGCGGCGGGCGAACGGGTCGCCGGGGTCTTCGGCTACGAACGGGAGTCCGGCCGCTTCTTCGCGATCGAGGCCCCGGCCGTGGTGCTGGCCACCGGCGGCATCGGCAAGTCCTTCAAGGTGACCTCCAACTCCTGGGAGTACACCGGCGACGGCCACGCGCTGGCCCTGCTCGCCGGGGCCCCGCTGATCAACATGGAGTTCGTGCAGTTCCACCCGACCGGAATGGTCTGGCCGCCCTCGGTCAAGGGGATCCTCGTCACCGAGTCGGTGCGCGGGGACGGCGGGGTGCTGCGCAACAGCGAGGGCAAGCGGTTCATGTTCGACTACATTCCGGACGTCTTCAAGGAGAAGTACGCCCAGTCCGAGGACGAGGGCGACCGCTGGTACGAGGACCCGGACCACAACCGCCGACCGCCCGAGCTGCTCCCCCGCGACGAGGTGGCCCGCGCCATCAACTCCGAGGTCAAGGCGGGCCGCGGCTCCCCGCACGGCGGCGTCTTCCTCGACGTCTCCACCCGGATGCCCGCCGAGGTGATCAAGCGGCGGCTGCCCTCCATGCACCACCAGTTCAAGGAGCTGGCCGACGTCGACATCACGGCCGAGCCCATGGAGGTCGGCCCCACCTGCCACTACGTGATGGGCGGGGTGGACGTCGACCCGGACACCGCCGCCGCGAGCGGCGTCCCCGGCCTCTTCGCCGCGGGCGAGGTCGCCGGTGGCATGCACGGCTCCAACCGGCTCGGCGGCAACTCGCTCTCCGACCTGCTGGTCTTCGGCCGCCGCGCCGGGCTCCACGCGGCCCGGTACGCGCAGGAGACCGCCGCGTCCGGCGCCCGCCCGGTGCCCGACGACGCCCAGCTGGACCTGGCGGCGGCCGAGGCGCTGCGGCCGTTCAGCGCCGAGGACGGCGAGGAGCCGTCCCCCGGGGAACAGCCGTCCGGCGCTCCGGCCGGTCCCGCCGAGAACCCGTACACCCTGCACCAGGAGCTCCAGCAGACCATGAACGACCTGGTGGGCATCATCAGGCGGGAAGGCGAGATGGAGGACGCGCTGCGCCGGCTGGCGGGCCTGCGGGTGCGGGCGCGGCGGGCCGGGGTCGAGGGGCACCGGCAGTTCAACCCCGGCTGGCATCTGGCCATCGACCTGCGCAACATGCTGCTGGTCAGCGAGTGCGTGGCGCGCGCCGCCCTGGAGCGCACCGAGAGCCGCGGCGGGCACACCCGTGAGGACTGTCCCGAGATGGACCGCGAATGGCGCCGGGTCAACCTGGTCTGCCGCCTCTCCGACCCCTCGGCCGGTCTCGCCGCACCGCCCGATCCCGGGCGCGGGCAGATCCGGCTGGAGCGGCGCGAGATGCCGCCCATCAGGCCCGATCTGCTGAACCTGTTCGAAAAGGACGAGCTGGTGAAGTACCTGACGGACGAGGAGCTGACCCAGTGAGCGCGTACGAGGCCCACTTCCGGGTGTGGCGGGGCGATCTGGACGGCGGC
The DNA here is from genome assembly GCF_055595765.1 of Streptomyces sp. NPDC040405. NCBI lineage: Bacteria > Bacillati > Actinomycetota > Actinomycetes > Kitasatosporales > Streptomycetaceae > Streptomyces > Streptomyces sp. NPDC040405. The sequence goes on along the minus strand of NZ_JBVIVI010000002.1, from coordinate 805,691 downwards.
GGTCTGCGCGACTTCCGCGTCGAGGTCAATGAGGGCGAAGTCGTTTTGGACATCGTCCACCGCCTCCAGGCGACCCAGGCACCGGACCTGGCGGTCCGCTGGAACTGCAAGGCGGGCAAATGCGGATCGTGCAGCGCCGAGGTCAACGGACGGCCGCGGCTGCTGTGCATGACGCGGATGTCGGTTTTCGGCCGCGACGAGACGATCACGCTGACGCCGCTGCGGGCCTTCCCGGTCGTGCGTGACCTGGTCACGGACGTCTCGTTCAACTACGCCAAGGCCCGGGAGGTGCCGTCCTTCGTCCCGCCGGAGGGGCTGGGCCCGGGCGAGTACCGGATGCGGCAGGAGGACGTGGGGCGCTCGCAGGAGTTCCGCAAGTGCATCGAGTGCTTCCTGTGCCAGGACACCTGCCATGTGCTGCGCGACTTCGAGCAGAACAAGGAGGCGTTCGCGGGCCCGCGCTTCCTGATGCGGGTCTCAGAGCTGGACATGCATCCGCTGGACGCGGCGGAGGAAGCCGGGATCGACCGCAAGCGGACGGCCCAGGACGAGCACGGGCTCGGCTACTGCAACATCACCAAGTGCTGTACGGAGGTCTGCCCCGAGGGCATCAAGATCACCGACAATGCGCTGATCCCGCTCAAGGAGCGGGCCGTGGACCGAAAGTACGACCCGCTGGTCTGGCTGGGCAACAAGATCCGCCGCCGGGAGAGCTGACCGTGTGGGCCCGCCCCGCGGCGGGCCCACACCCGCTCACCAGAGGCTGAGCCGTTCACCAGGGGCCGACCTGTTCACCAGAGGCTGAGCCCTTCACCAGAGGCTGAGCAGGGCTTCCACCGAGTCCGGGCCCGAGGACTCGCCGTCCGGGAGGGCCAGCTCGAACCACACCGTCTTGCCGTGCGGGGTGCGGCGGCTGCCCCAGCCCGCGCTGAGGAGGCCGACCAGCTGCAGCCCGCGGCCGCCCTCGTCGGTGTCGCGGGCGCGCCGCCGCCGCGGCTGGACCAGGTTGCCGTCCCAGACCTCGCACACCAGTGTCCGGTCCAGCAGCAGCCGCAGCCGTATCTCGCCCTCCCCGTACCGCAGCGCGTTGGTCACCAGCTCGCTGACCAGCAGCTCGGTGGTGTCGACCAGGCCGTCCAGGTCCCAGGACTCCAGCTGCTCACGGGCGAGCTCCCGGGCCCGCCCGACCGACTGCGGGTCGCTGGGCAGCTTCCAGTCGCCGACCGCGCCGGACGGCAGACCGTGCACCCGGGCCATGAGCAGGGCGATGTCGTCCTCGCCGTGGTGGGTGTCGAGGCGGCTCAGGACGTGGTCGCAGATGTCCTCCAGCGAGCTGTCCGGGCTGTCCGCGCCCTCGTGCGTGGACAGGGCGGAACGGAGGTCCTGGAGCCCCTCGTCCAGGGCGTGATCGCGGGATTCGACGAGGCCGTCGGTGTAGAGGGCCAGCAGCGCCCCGTCCGGCAGCTCGACCTCGATCTCCTCGAAGGGCTCGCCGCCGACCCCGAGCGGCATCCCCGGCGGCACCTCCATCAGCAGGGCGCCCTCCCCCGGTTCGACCAGGGCGGGCGGCAGATGACCGGCGTTGGCGAACGTGGCGCGCCGGGTGACCGGGTCGTAGACGGCGTAGACGCAGGTGGCGAGGTAGACCTCGGACAGGTCGGAGGAGCCCTCGAAGGACCGCGCGGCCCGGGCACCGGCGTTGGAACCGCCGGGCGCGCCCAGTCCCCGGGCGATCTCGTCCAGCGCGGAGAGCACCTCGGCGGGCTCCAGGTCCAGCAGGGCGAGGGTGCGGACGGCGGTGCGCAGCTCGCCCATCGCGACGGCGGCCCGCAGGCCGCGCCCCATCACGTCGCCGACCACCAGCGCGGTGCGGTGCCCGGGCAGTTCGATGACGTCGAACCAGTCGCCGCCCACCTCGGTGGCCGCGTTGCCCGGCAGATAGCGGCAGGCGATGTCGAGCCCGGCGGCCTCCGGGTCGCCGGGCGGGAGCAGGCTGCGCTGGAGTATCAGCGCGCGCTCGTGTTCTCTGCGGTAGAGCCGGGCGTTGTCGATGGAGACTGCGGCGCGGGCGGCCAGTTCGACGGCGAGCGCCCGGTCCCGCTCGCCGAAGGGTTCACTGCCCTTCGTACGGGAGAACTGGGCGAGGCCGACGACGGTGTCGCGGGCGACCATCGGCACCAGGAGGGTGGACTGCAGAATCGCGCCGAGCTCCAGGCTCTCGCCGCTGTCGCGGCCGGTGACGACCCGGACCTGGGCGGTGCGCAGGGCGTGGGCGCACAGCGAGTGGAAGGGGTAACGGTGCACCTCGCCGACCTCGATGGGCTTGGGCAGCTCGCCCTGGCCGCTGTCGTCGGTGCGGTAGACGTCGCCGAAGGCGACGGGGCCGTCCGAGACGGCGCTGGCGAAGGCGACGCGGCGCAGCTCGGCGCTGCCGTCGGCGAGCCCGGGCGGGGTCTCGTCACCGGACAGCAGCCCCTGGTAGAGGTCGACGGAGGCGATGTCGCAGAACTGTGGGACGGCCACGTCCAGCAGCTCGCGGGCGGTGGTCTCCAGATCCAGCGAGGTGCCTATTCGGGCCCCGGCCTCGTTCAGCAGCGCCAGGTTGCGGCGTACGCCCGCGGCCTCCTGCTCGGCGCGGCGGCGGCCGGTGACGTCGGTGGCGAGGCCGGCGACGCCGATGGGGCGGCCCGATCCGCTGTGCAGCCGGTACAGCGACACCGACCAGCGGCGGCGGTCGTGGCTGCCGGGGACGGGCCCCATGAGCGGCATGTCCGTCAGGGACTGTCCGCTGTCCCAGACCTGGCGCAGGGCGGCGGCGAGCCGGTCGGCCTCGCCCCGGGGCAGCAGGTCGTGCGCGGTCGCGCCGCGGTACTCCTCGACCGGGCGGCCGAAAACCGTCGCGAAGCGCTCGTTGACGCGGAGCATGCGCAAATCTGTACCGAAGAGAAAGAAACCGAGCGGAGATTGACCGAAAACGGCCTGTGAGGCGGCAAGATCGGTTTCCAGTCCGCGCAGGGCGCTCACATCGACCGCGATACAGAGCGCGGTGCGCTCCCCGTCCTCGTCCTGGCCGGGCATCACATACACCTCGGCGATGCCGACTCCGCCGGGCGCCTGGGGGGTGCGGTAGGGGACCAGGCCGGTCCACTCCCGGCCGTCCAGGATGTCGGCGACCTTGCGGCGGCCGGTCTCCCGCAGCTCAGCCGGTACGAACGCGTCCACCGGGTCCTTGCCGATGGCCTGGGCGGCCGTCAGCCCCAGCAGCTCGGCGGCGCGTTCACTCCACTGTGCGATACGGCCGTCGGACCCGAGCGAGAAGGAGGCGACACGGATGTAGTCGTAGATCGAGCCGGGCGGACTGCTCTGCCACACATCGGCCATCGAGCCCGGTATCGGCCCCGCCATCTGCCCCGGCACCGATCCCGGTGCGGACCCCGGCTTGGACCCCGGCGCGGACCCCGATCCGGATTCCGACATCGATGACATTTGCGACACCGGCGACACCTGCGAACCAACCGTCCCCTCGGGGGTATCCGCCCCCGCTGGCTTCTCGCTCATGCGCCCGTCCCCTCCGGCTCAGGTGCTCCGACCGGCTACAGATAGCCGAGTATCCAGCACCACGGCCATCCGGAGTACGGTCTTCACGATCACAGCACTATCTCAGCCCGCAATCCGTTTCCGTCCCGGCTTTTGATGAAGCGCTCAAGATCAGCGCTCCCCCTCACTCCTAACCGGGGAGAGGCAGCTCGAACCACACCGTTTTTCCGGCCCGGCCCCGCCGGGTACCCCAACGCAGCGCGGCCCGGGCGATCAACTCCAGCCCCCGGCCGCTCTCGTCCTCCAAAGACGCCGTACGCGCGTGCGGCGGATCGGCCAGCGGGTCCGAAACCTCGACCATCAGGACCGAAACCGGCGCGCCGGTTTCGCGACGGGCGTACATGCGCAGCCCGATCGGACCACTCGCGTACCGCAGGGCGTTGGTGACCAGTTCGCTCACCAGCAGCGCCGTCACATCGCCCAGCGCCGACAGCCCCCAGTCGTCCAGCGCCTGCCGGACCAGACAGCGCGCGGCGCGCACGGAGCCCGGCTCGGCGGGGAAGACCCACTCGACGAAACCGGGGGTGGGCCCGGCGTCCGTCCCTGCGCTCTCACTCACGCCGCTCACTTCCCAGCCGCTCCCACGCCGCGCCCAGCCGCTTCCGCCACTGCGCAGCCCCGCCGAAATGGAGGGATTCAGAGGGGTTAATGAGCACATACCCGAATTCCTGGTCCGGTACCACTTCGGGCCGTCCCGGCAGGACCGAAAGAGCTCACAGGGGATCAGCGGGCGCGCGGACGGGGGTGTTCCGCGGCGCGCAGCCGACGGACCGCCTCCGCCACCGCGGGGCGGTCCTCATCCAGCCAGTCGACCTCGTCCACCCGGTCGGGGGTGAGCCAGCGCAGCTCGTCGTGGTCCTCCAGCGGACGCGGCTCGCCAGAGCGCAGCGCGGCGGTCCACACCCGCAGCACATAACCGGGCTTCAGCGGCCATTCGCCGGGCAGCGGCTCCAGCGGCTCGACCTCGACGCCCAGTTCCTCGCGCAGCTCCCGCACCAGGGCCTGCGGCGCGGTCTCACCGGGTTCGGCCTTGCCGCCGGGCAGCTCCCAGCGCCCGGCCAGTTCGGGCGGGGCGCTGCGCCGCGCGGCCAGCAGCCGCCCCTGGTCGAACACCGCTCCGCCCACCACCACGCGCACTGTCATGCCCGCACTCTAGGGGGCGCGGCACAGAGCCCGGCGGGCCGGATTCTCCCGCCCGGACGAACGGGAGACTCCGGCCCGCCGACAGCGTGGCCTTATACGTGTTGTACGGGCAGTACGGGCGGCGTCAGCCGGCCTGCCCGGTCGCTGCGGTCCGCTCGACGACGTAGAGCTGTTCCCGGCCCTGCCCGTCGAGTCGGTCGGCGACCTCCTGGGCCTCCGTACGCGTGGCGTAGCGGCCGACGCGATAGCGGTTGCCGTTGCCGTCCTGGCGGATGACGAGCCATGGCAGCACAGTGTTGCCGTCACTCATCTCTCCGCCCCTCCGTTGTGGCGCACCCGGACACGCGTCTGGGCGACACCGTTAAGGAAATCCCGTTCCGCATATGCCCGAGCCTACGCCCTACCTTCACGCAGCGGATACGTGTTCTTACAACGAGGCACGCATCCGGCCACGCCCTCAACCGCGCGCGGAAACCGTCTCCCGGTCCGCCTCGCCGGTCAGGTCCTCGGCCGTGGTGTCGGCCAGCTCGCGCTCGGCCTGCACGAGCGAGGGATTGCGCCACGCGCTGCGGACGCCCCAGGTGTAGAAGCCGAGCGCGAGCAGGGTGACGACCAGGATGTCCCAGCCCTCGGGCACATAGCCGCGGCCGCCGAACTCCTTGCCACCGGCCCATGACACCCCGGCCATGACCAGCAGGTACGTCACCATCCAGGCACCGGCCGCCAGATGCGGCTTCAGCTCGGCCCACGGCTTGCGCAGCTCGTACCAGGCCCAGATCGGCAGGCCGATCGCCATGATGAAGATGACCTTGCCGGTGAGCGGCCAGCGGGCCCAGTAGAGGACGAGCGAGCCGAAGACCATCGCGATCGGCGCGATGACCGGCATCGCGCGCAGCTTCACCGGACGCGGCAGGTCCGGGGAGAGCTTGCGCAGCGACATCACGGCGACGGGGCCGGTGATGTACGAGATGACGGTGGCCACGGAGACGATCTCGGCCAGCGAGCCCCAGCCGCGGAAGACCGCGAGGAACGCGAAGGCGATCACCAGGTTGAGCACCAGCGCCGGACGCGGAATGCCGGTCTTCGGGTCGACCTTGCCGAAGACGCCCGGCAGATGACCGTTCTCCTGGACGCCCTGGACCATGCGGGAGGTGGTGGCCGCGTAGATCATGCCGGTGCCGGACGGGGAGACGAAGGCGTCCGCGTACAGCAGCAGCGCCAGCCAGTTCAGCCCCCAGGCGAGGGAGAGGTCGGCGAGCGGGGAGTTGTACGAGAGCTTGGCCCAGCCGCCGTGCGCGAGGTCGGCCGCCGGGACGGCGGTCAGGAACGCGATCTGCAGGGCTACGTAGATCACCAGCGCGATGAGGATCGAGCTGATGACGGCCTTGGGCAGCGACTTGCCCGGGTTGCGGGCCTCGCCCGCCATGTTGAGCGGCGACTGGAAGCCGTTGTACGCCCAGACGATGCCGGAGACGGCGACGGCGGTGAACACCGAGTTCCAGCCGTTCGGCGTGAAGCCGCCGTTGCCGGTGACATTGCCGGTGTCGAAGTGCGACATCAGCAGGGCGCCCGCGGTCAGGGCCGGGACGACGAGCTTGAAGACGGTGATCGCGGTGTTGGTCTTCGCGAAGAGGGTGATCGCGAACCAGTTGAGGAAGAAGTAGAAGACGAGCAGCACGGACGCGAGCGCGACACCGCCGCCGGTCAGCTCCTTCCCGTCGTACAGCTCCTTGGCCCAGCCGAAGTCCCAGGAGCTCATGTACTGGACGGACGCGGTCGCCTCACCGGGGATGACGGAGACGATCGCGATCCAGTTGGCCCAGGCCGCCAGATATCCGGCCAGCGAGCCGTGCGAGTACTGGCCGTACCGGACCATGCCGCCGGCCTTGGGGAACATCGAACCGAGTTCGGAGTACGTCAGGGCGATGGTCAGGGCGACCGCCGCGCCGATCACCCAGGCAAAGATGGCCGCCGGACCCGCCAGCGCCGCGGCCCGCGCGGCGCCGAACAGCCAGCCGGAGCCGATAATCGAACCGAGGCCCACCGCGGTGAGGGCCACCGTGCCGAGTGACCGTTTGTAATGCGAGTGGGAACCCTGCTCCGTGCTCAACGCCCCTCACGCTCCTTTCGCCCCCCAGACCTGTTGCAAACGCGCGCCATCGTACAAGCGAAATAAGGGTGCGCTTTACGGGTTGAGGCCGATCTGAGCTATCGGGCATCGCGTGTGATCTACGCAACACGTTCCTTGACTTCACACGAAGGCGCTGGCCAGACGGTATGGACCAGCGCGGGCCGCGCCGCCCTCACCAGCACCGCCATTCCACTCGGATATCGCCGAATGCATCCAATTCGACAAGCCGCGGGCCGTGATTCCCACGCATGGGTTTTGAATAGCGAAGTACAGGGAATAAGGCGCCACCCATAGCCAACAAGCTCAAATCCAGCTCAAGTTGACCGCGGGCCAAAGAAAGACCAGCCGAATAAATTACCGGCCCTTTACTCGGCTCGTCCCTCTTACCGCCTTGTCCTTCGCCCTCAGCCGTCGCTCGCGCGCACCCTCGGCACCGGCAGCAGCACCGGCGCCGCGCCCCGCGGGCCCTTGCGGCAGGCGTCGCCGCACTCGGCATCCAGCGAGCAGCACAGCGAGCAGACCGCCCCGGCCCGCACCGGGCAGTCGGCGATGTCCGGCAGCTCGTACGCCGTCTCGCACTCGGCACAGGTGTGGGCGGCGGTGATGTCCGGCACCTCCACCCCCGGCCCGTTCACCGGGTTCGGCCGGGCCAGGTAGTAGCGGCCCCGGGTGAGCCAGGCCAGCAGCGGGCAGAGCACCAGCGCCAGACCGCAGGCGAGGAAGGTGGAGAACGCCTCGGCCACCTCCCCGAACGCCCCGAAGAAGGCGGTGATCGAAACCGTCGAGGCGATCACCATCGCGCCGAACCCCGCCGGGTTCACCGGATACAGATACGCGCGCTTGAACTCGATGTACTTCGGGCTCAGCCCCAGCGGCTTGTTGATCACCAGATCGGCGGTGACCGCCGCGATCCAGGCGATGCCGACGTTGGAGTAGAAGCCCAGCAGCTTGTTGAGCACCGCGAACATGTTCATCTCCATCAGCGCCAGCGCGATGGCGAGGTTGAGGAAGATGTACCAGACCCGGCCGGGGTGACGGTGGGTCACCCGGGAGAAGAAGTTGGACCAGGACAGCGAGCCGCTGTAGGCGTTGGTCACATTGATCTTGATCTGGGAGACCACGACGAACAGCGCGGCGGCGGGCAGCGCGACCGAGCCGAGCCAGGGCTTCAGCGCCTCGATCTGCGGGGCGATGGGCTCCAGGGCGTGGGTCGTGCCGACCGCGCCGAGCGCCACGAAGGCCAGGAACGCGCCGCCGAGCTGCTTGGCCGCGCCGATCACCACCCAGCCGGGCCCGGCGGCCAGCACCGCCAGATTCCAGCGCCGCCGGTTCTGCTCGGTCTTGGCGGGCATGAAGCGCAGATAGTCGGCCTGCTCGCCGATCTGGGCGATCAGCGACAGCGCCACGCCGGTGCCGAGCCCGTACCCGATCCAGTCGAAGCCGGAGCCCGCCCCCTCCGTACCGCCGAAGGAGGCGAACGAGGCCCAGGCGTCCGGCCGCTCGAAGGCGAGCACCACGAACGGCAGCACCAGCCCGATCAGCCACAGCGGCTGGGTCCACGCCTGCACCTTGGCCAGCGCTCCCATCCCGCGGAACACGATCGGGATGACGATCAGAGTGGTGAGCAGATAGCCGATCGGGAGCGGGATGTGGAGGGCCTGATGCATGGCCTGCGCCATGATCGAGCCCTCCAGCGCGAAGAAGATGAAGGTGAAGCTCGCGTAGATGAGCGAGGTCAGAGTCGATCCGAAGTAGCCGAACCCGGCACCGCGGGTGATCAGATCCATGTCCAGCCCGTACGTCGCGCAGGCACGCGCGATCGGGATACCGGTCAGGAAGATGATCGTCGCCGCGGTGAGGATCGAGGCGAGACCGCTGGTGAAGCCGTACGTGAAGACGATGGACGCACCGATCGCGAAGTCGGCGAGATAGGCGATACCGCCGAGCGCCGTCGACGCGACCATGGTCGGCGACCAGCGGCGGTAGGAGTGCGGCGCGTAGCGCAGCGAATAGTCCTCGCGGCTCTCGTCGGCGGCGAGCCGGGCGTAACTGCGCCGCGGCGCGCGGGCTCCGACCGCCTCTTGCTGCTCAGGTGTGACCGTGTCCGTCATGGCGGCTTCCCCTGTCGTTCGGCGCGGGAGCGGTACGCCTGAGGAAGCTAGGCCGGTCACATGTCGGCAGGCCGCGGGGCGGCGTTGCCGGTCCGTTACGGCGAAGGGGCGGACGTCAACTCGCGGTAAACACAGCCCCCGGGCCGGTGGCCGTTGAGCCGCGTCACTCCACCGGCAGGCGGCCTTGCGAGCCGCGTCACTTCACCGGCAAGTGGCCTTGCGAGCCGCGTCACTTCACCGGCAGGTGGTACGCGACCCGGTAGCGCTCGGCCAGCGTCACCACGTCGGCCGTCTCCACCGGTCGGCCGCCCGCGAAGTACGTACGGGAGACCACGAGCACCACATGGCCCGGCACCGCGCCGAGCGCCAGCACCTCCTCGGCGAGGCCCGGACGCGCCCCGACCTCCTCCGCCACGTTGTCCACCACCACGTCGACGGCCGCCATCCGGTCGACCACCCCGCGCCCGGCCAGCGGCCCCTCCTCGGGCAGCATCACGGGCGTACGGCCGGTGACGGTGAGCGGCTCCCAGGACGTGGAGAGCATCACCGGATCGCCTGCCGCCCGGAAGAGATACCGGGTGCGCATGACGCGCCCCCCCGGCTCGACCCGCAGCCGCTCGGCGATCTCCGGGCTCGCCTCCTCCTGCTCGCTCGCGGACTCCCACGTACCGCTGACCCCGTCGTCCCCCTGCTCCTGCCGGAACGGGCTGGACTCGCCCCGGGGGTGATAGCCGGTGCGCATCAGACGGCGCGGGACGAGCTGCGGACGGACATACGTACCCGACCCGGAGCGGCCCTCGACCAGGCCCTCGGCCATCAGCACCTTGCGGGCCTCGAGGGCGACGGTGTCGGACACCCCGTACTCCTCGCGGATCCGCGCCTGAGAGGGGAGGCGGGCATGCGGTGGCAGATCGCCCGCGACGATCTTCTTCCGGAGGTCGTCGGCGACACGGAGGTATGCGGGCTGGTCACCAAAGGCCACGTGCACTCCCAGTGGTTGACAGTCAGCAACAGCTTGACAACCGACGGTTGTCCATAGCAACTGACGGCCAGAGCTTCACTAGAAGTGGTGAACTGCAGTTCGGAGACGTTTATATCGACCGGGATCCGGTTCACCCGCTTTGTTAACGATCACCAGCCCACAGGCTGCCCACCCGAGGAGACCCGTGCCCCAGCGACCCGCGCCGCTCCTCCTCACCGCCCTGCTCCTCCTGGCCACGTCGTGCACCGCCTGCACCGGTCCCGGCGCCGGAGCCCGACCGGGTGCGGCGGGCGCGGGCGACCCCCTCTTCCCGAAGCTCGGCAACGGCGGCTACGACGTCACCCACTACCGCCTCGCCCTCGACTACACGCCCGGCACCCACCGGCTGCGCGGCACCGCCCGGATCACCGCCCGCGCCACCCGGGCCCTCAGCTCGTTCCACCTCGACTTCGCCGGGCTGCACGTCCGCGACACCACCGTGAACGGCCGCCCTGCCCGCGCCTCCCGCCACGGCACCGAGCTGATCCTCACCCCCGCCACCGCCCTCCCCGAGGACCGCACCTTCACGACCACCGTCACCTACGACGGCAAGCCGAAGACCCTCACCGACCCCGACGGCTCCCACGAGGGCTGGCTCCGGACCTCCGACGGCGCGGTCGGTCTCGGCGAACCGACCGGCTCCATGACCTGGTTCCCGAGCAACAACCACCCCTCCGACAAGGCCACGTACGACATCGCCGTCACCGTCCCCCGGGGCTACACGGCCGTCTCCAACGGCGAACTCACCCGCCGCGACACCCGCCACGGCCGCACCACCCACCACTGGCGCACCCGCCAGCCCATGGCCACCTACCTGGCCACCGTCGCCATCGGCCGCTTCGACGTCCACACCACCACCGCCGACGGCCTCCCCCAGTACGTCGCCGTGGACCCCACCGAGGCCGACGAGTCCCGCGCGATCCCCGCCCAGATCACCAAGATCACCCGATGGGAGAGCCGCACCTTCGGCCCCTACCCCTTCTCCTCCACCGGCGCCATCGTCGACCCCCTCCCCGGCCTCGGCTACGCCCTGGAGACCCAGACCAAGCCCTACTTCCCCACCGTCCCCGACGATCGCCTGATCGTCCACGAAATGGCCCACCAGTGGTTCGGCGACTCGGTCACCCCGCGCGTCTGGAAGGACATGTGGCTCAACGAGGGCTTCGCCACGTACGCCGAGTGGCTCTGGACCGAACAGCACCACGGCCGCACCGCCCAGCAGACCTTCGACGACTTCTACGACGGCGCGGACGAGGAGAGCAAGGGCATCTGGGCCTTCCCACCCGCCGCCCCGCCCTCCCCCGGCCGCGTCTCCGACCCACCCGTCTACGGCCGCGGCGCGATGGCCCTCCACCAACTCCGCCGCACCGTCGGCGACCGCACCTTCTTCCGCATCCTCCGCACCTGGCTGAAGGCCCACCGCCACGGCAACGCCGACACGCGTCAGTTCATCGCCCTCTCCGAGCGCCTGTCCGGCAAGGACCTGAGCAAGCTCTTCGACACCTGGCTGTACGACAAGGGCAAGCCGAAGCGATGACGCCCGTCACCCTCCGCCAGGGAACCCGTGGCCCGGGTCCTCCCGCCTCGCTAGGGTTGAGCCATGACCGCACTGCCCGACTGGATGCGCCCGCCGCGTGCGGAGGGCTGGTTCGCGGAGGATCTGGACCGCCTTCCCGAGGCGCCCCGCCACACTGAGCTGATCGACGGGGCCCTCGTCTTCATGATGTCCCCACAGAGGTCATGGCATGGTCGCCTCGTCACCAACCTGACCACCGCCCTGATGGACCAGGCAGCAGACGGATTCGAGGCCGAACGGGAGATGACGATCCGGCTTGACGCGCGTAATCGTCCGGAGCCCGACCTCCTGGTGGCCACGGCAGCCTACGACCCCGACCGCACTTGGTTCGCTCCGGAGGATGTCCAGCTCGTGGTGGAGGTCGTCTCCCCCGAGTCCGCACACCGGGACCGTACGGTCAAGCTGCGCAAGTACGCCGAGGCCGGCATCCCGCACTACTGGTGCATCGAGGACGAAGACGGAGCACCCGTCGTCCACGTATACGAACTCGACGAACCGACCGGCGCCTATGCGCCCGCGGGCATCTTCCGACGGTCTCTCCAGCGCCCGGTGCCGTTCAAGATCAGCCTCGACCTGGACAAGCTCGCGCCACCCCGAAGCGGCTGACGAGCGTCAGCACGAGCCGCTGCCGTGTAGCGGCGATGAGCCCTACCCGTCGCGCTCGGCGATGGCCGCGAAGGCATGGCCGAGAGGTCCGCCACGTAGAAGGCCAGGCAGCGGGCCGAGCCATCCGACTACCCTCTAGCACAGACGAGGCCCCCTCTCGAAATTCCTAGAGCTGGACGCTCGGAGCGCATTGCGGTACCCATCCCACCGTTCCATGCCCCCACACCAGAAGCGGCCCCCCCGGAGCCACCCCCTTGGGGACGAAGAGCATGGCCGTGGCATTGACCTGATCTCCCCGGATGCCCGGAATGCGGTAGACGAGCAGACTGCCGTTTGCGACCGCTGAAATTTCCCCGGGTACATTACGCAAGGGCGTGGGCGTGCCCACAACGTCCCCATTGGCTGTCGTTCCCTCCGGGCCCGTGGGACCGTCGCATCTCCCCGTGTGCACGGCGATTCCCGCGGTGAGCAGACCCACCAGCAACAGCCCTGCCACAGATTTGCACTGGTTTCGCAGGCGCGCTATCCGACGGATTCCCCGAGTGCGTCCGGCTGGTTCGGTCATATCCCTTCTCCGCCTCATCAGCACTTTCTGGAGAGGTAGGCAGCGGGTCCGGGCCACGCGCGCCGGAGTCCGCCCTCTGGGCCATTCGGGCGGCTGCACCGCGTCCGCCCGGGTGTGGTGGGCGTCCGAACGGCCCATCGGCGTGGCGTCCAGCGGATCCGGTCCGGCCGCGATACCTACCGTCGCCAGAGAGCGGAAGCTCACGTCGGACGATCGCGCCTCATTCCGGCAGGGGCGCCCGGGACAAGGGAGATCGGCAATGGCAGCGCAGACGATGTGGGCTCTCGGCATGGGAAAGGAGGTCACTCGCGCCGTGTCGGTGGGTGCGGTGGCCCTGGCATTCCTCGGCGCGAGTTGCCCTCCGGCGCCCGCGGCGGGTTCACGGGTGACCACTCCTCACGAATGCGCGACGGAACCCGCCCCGCCGACGGAGAGTTCCAGCAGGGCGCGCGGTGCGACCACCCCGGCACCGATCACCTCGGGAAGGGATGTGTGGAACTTCGTATCGGCGCCGCGCCTCCATCCCATGCGGGTCACCGTGACCCGGCACAAGCCGGGAACGGCACCGGGGAAAATCTTTGTCGCGCCCTACAGCACGGGCACGGTCGTCGGCCAGACGGGGGCGCTGATGGTCGACAACCCGGGAAACCCGGTCTGGTTCCGGCCACTCTCCTCCGCACATCTCCAGAACGCCGACTTCAAGGTTCAGAGCTATCACAATCCGCGAACCGGGAAGACGCAGCCGGTGCTGACCTGGTGGCAGGGGTCCATCGCCATTCCGCCCACCTATACGAATCTGCCGTCCGGTGCGCCGGAACCGGGCGGATGCTACTACATCTATGACTCCCACTACCGCCTGCTCAGGACGGTTTTCGCGCATCACGGATTCTCTCCGGACGAGCATGAATTCCTGCTGACCCGCAGGGGGACCGCGCTGTTCCTCGCCTCCAAGCCGGTTCCCTTGGACCTCACCCCCTACGGGGGACCCAAAAACGGAACGATCCTGGACAGCCAGATCCAGGAGGTCGACCTCGCCACGGGAAGACTCGTCTTCTCCTGGGACGCGCTGCAACATATCGACCCCGCCGATTCCCACGTGTCGGCCTCCGATACGTCATCGTCCGGCGGAGTGTGGGACGCCTACCATCTGAACTCGATCGACGAGGGTCCGGACGGCCGCCTGCTGGTTTCCTCGCGCAATATGTGGGCGGTCTACGACATCTCCAGAAGTACGGGGAAGATCCGCTGGCAGCTCGGCGGCAAGAAGAGTGATTTCACCTTCGGCCGGAACGCGCACTTCTACTGGCAACACGATGCGAGGTTCCGGCCGGGGAACCGGATCAGCATGTTCGACGACGGATGCTGCAACCAACCGGACGGCACGCCCGAACAGAAGTCGCACGGCCTGATCCTCGACCTCGACTTCCGCCACCACAAGGCGAAGGTCGCCCGAGCCTACTACCATCAGCCACCGTTGTTCGCGGCATCGCAGGGCAACACCCAGGCGCTGCCCAACGGAAACGAATTCATCGGGTGGGGCCAGACTTCCTACTATTCCGAGTACGCGGGGGCGGGGAACTCCGAGCACAACCCCTCGCGCGGCCTGCTCTACGACGCCCAGATGCCGGGCTCGAACATCTCGTACCGCGCCTTCCGCAACGCCTGGGTCGGCACCCCCTACTACCGGCCGAGCGTGGCGGCGCGGACCGCCGGAAGGCACCGCACCGTCTACGCCTCCTGGAACGGATCGACGCAGACGAGAGCGTGGCGGGTGCTCGCGGGACCGAACCCCCGGTCCCTGTCGGTGGTCGTCGGGCACGCCCGGCGCACCGGCTTCGAGACGGCCGTCACGACGCCCACCCCGGGGCCCTACTTCCAGGTGAAGGCCCTGGACGCGGCGGGCAAGGTCCTGAGGGCGTCCAAGGTGGTGAAAATCGGCCGCGGTACGCGATAAGCCCTACCCGTCGCGCTCGGCGATGGCCGCGAAGGCTTGGGCGATGCGGGTGCGGTCGTGGCAGCCGGTGGTGAGGAGGCGGAGGAGGAGCAGGCGGGCCTTGTAGGGGCTGAGGTCGCCGCCGGGGATCAGCCCGGCGGCGAGGAGGTCCTGCTCGGAGCCGGGGTAGCCGTAGGTGCGGGTGAGTACGGGGCTGTTGGCGATGCGGGAGCTGAGGATGATGGGGATCCGGTCCGCGAGGCGGCGGAGCCGGGGGACCAGCCATTCGGGTACGTGCCCGGCACCGAGGGCCGCGATGACGAGCCCGTCGCACTGGCCGTCCAGCAGGTCGAGTTGGGTGCCGTCGTCCCCGAAGGCCACGGTGTGCAGCGCGACCCGCGCCGGGCGCGGGCCCGCCGTTCCGTCGGCGGCGGCGTTGTCGGCGGCGGCGTCGGCCGGGAGGCTGGTCCTGTGGGGCAGTCGCTGGTGGAGCCGCACCCGTGCCTCGGCCACCAGCCCGAGCGGGCCGGAGCCGGGGGAGGTGAAGGCGGCGGTGCTGGTCGTGTGGCTCTTCTGGACCGTTCGCGCGGCGTGCACTTCGTCGCCGAGGACAACGACGCAGCCCGCCCCCCGCAGCCACGGTCCGGCTGCCGCGACGACGGCGGCGTACAGGTTGGCCGGTCCGTCGGGGCCTGCCTTGGTCGTGTCGCGCATCGCCCCGGTGAAGACGACCGGCTCCTCGCCTCGGTGCAGCAGGTCGAGGTAGAAGGCCGTCTCCTCCATGGTGTCCGTTCCCTGGACGACCACCACGCCGTCCACCCGCCCGGAGTCCAGCTCCGCCCTGATGGCGGCGTGGAGCTCGTCGAGGTCCGCCGGCGACAGCGAGGCGCTGGGCAGACGGCGGAAATCATGGACACGCAGCTCGACGCCCAAGGCGTCGATTCCCCTCACGGAGTGCAGGAGCTGCTCCGCCGACAGGGCGGGCGTCAACTCGCCGGTCAGTGGGTCCGCGGTGGTGGCGATGGTGCCGCCGAGGGCGAAGACGACGACCTTCCGGCCGGTCAGTGACATGGCGTTCCTCTCAGCTGTGGCATGGAACATCGGGCAGAGCGCGGCGGACGACCGGCGTCGGCCGAGTCTCCCCCAGCAGTCATCCGCGGGCCCCGCGCAGCGGGCGGCCGGGCATCGCGTCGAGGTCGATCTCCCCGTCGCGCACCACGAACTCCCCGCCCACCAGCACGTGCCGGAACCCCTGAGAAGGGCGCGTCGGGTGTTCGTAGGTGGACCGGTCGTGGACGGTGAGCGGGTCGAAGACGACGAGGTCCGCGTCGGCGCCGGGCTGGAGCCTCCCCTTGCGGCGGGCATAGGGGCACGCGCGCTCCAGCACCCGCGCGGGCAGCAGCGTGGCGCGGCGGATGGCTTCCGGGAGGGGGAGCAGGCCGGTTTCCCGGACGTAGACGCGCAGGGTCCGGGCGAAGGTACCCGTGCTGCGGGGATGGGTGACCGCGTCGGACGGCGGCGGCCATTCCGTTCCCGTCAGCGGCTTCCCGTCGGTGCCCTGGAGCGGCATGGCGTCGGAGGCGATCAGCAGCAGGACGACGGTGTGGCCGATGAAGAGATCGCCGTGCCCCGTACTGCCCAGCCAGGTCTGGAGGTACGGCGCGGTGCCGCCGCAGAGCCCCACCGCGACCGAGTAGGGCAGCCCGATCCCCGACGCACGCACGTGTGTGGGGGAACAGCTCGGCGAGGAAGGCCGGCAGGATCGACGTGACGATGGCCAGCAGCACGCCCGCGATCGACATGGCCAGGGTCAGCTGCCACATCTCGCCCTGGATGAGGCGGTTCAGGGGGAACGACAGGGCCGCGGCGCCGAGCGTGAAGACGAGGAAGTTCGGCCGTCGCCCGAACCGGTCGGACAGCGCCCCGGCGAACGGCAACGCCGCGATCGTGACGGCGGACGAGATGACACCGGACCACAGCGCGGCGGAGGACTCCATGTGCTTCACAGTGATCGCGTACGCCGGTGCGTCGGTCACCCACGCGTAGAAGAACGTGGTGACGCCGACGACGAGCCCGATGACCCGGAGGGCCGCGAAGCGGTTCTCCCACAGGCCCCGGGCGATCGAGACCCGGGCCCTGGCCCGCTCCCGCTCGTACTGCGGTGTCTCGCTGAGCGTGCGGCGCAGGAAGAGGGTGACGACGCCGAGCACCCCGCCGACGAGGAACGGCACCCGCCAGCCCCAGGCCGACATCTGCTGCTCGGTGAGCACGCTGGTCAGCGTGGCGCCGAGCAGCGTCCCCAGGAGGATGGCCGCGACGCCGGAGACATAGATCGCGCTCGACCACAGACCCCGGCGGTGTGCGGGAGCCGACTCGGAGATGTAGGTGTACGAAGCTCCCGCCTTACCCCCGTACGCCAGCCCCTGCAGCAGCCGGGCGATCAGGAGCACCACCGATGCCGTCGCCCCCACGCTCGCGTACGAGGGAGCGACACCGATCAGCAGACAGCCGACGGCACCGAGGACGATCGACAGCATCAGCGCCGCCCGTCGTCCGAACCGGTCGCCGATCCAGCCGAACAGGAGGCCGCCGAGCGGACGCATCACGAACCCCACGGCGAACACCGCGAGCGTCGCGAGCAGCCCGGAGAACGCGTCCTCCGGGTTGAAGAACTGCTCGGCGACGAAGAGCGCGAAGAGCGCGTAGACGTTCCAGTCATACCACTCGAGCGCGTTGCCCGCCCCGGTGCCGACGATGGTGCGCAGCCCCTGCCGACGGCTGGGGCAGGGGCTTGCCGCACCGTGTTCCGCATCGGTTGCATCAGTGAGGCCGGTCTTCATCTGGCTCCTCCTCCGTCGGCGGTGATTGCGGCTATCACCGTGGACGAGGGGGCGGAAGAAGGGCCCGCGATGCAGGAACCGGTCTCCGAGGGCCGTGCGTGCGCAGTCTTCGGACGTCCGGTGTCCGCACGGGCCTGCGCGCGAACACCGGATGTGAAGGCGACATCAGCGCCGAGGGCCATACCGCGCTATGGTTGATGTATGGCTACCAAGAAGGTGACTATCACTCTCGACGAATCTCTGGTCGAAGCCCTGGCCGGAGCCGCCGAGGAAGAAGGCATCCCGCTCTCCCGCCTCGTCGCCGGAGCTGCCGAACGCGAGCTGCGCTTGCGGGCCGGCCGGGCCGTCATCCAGGAGTGGCAGGCGGAACACGGCGCCTTCACCCCGGAAGAGCTCGCCGCCGCCCGCGCGGACCTGGCCGCCGCCGACGCCGAGTACCTCAGCAGCTCGGGAGCCTCAGCCGCGTGAACATCCCCTACCTGTACGACGCCGGGGTACTCATCGCCATCGACAACGACGACCGACGCATGTGGGCCCGCCACAGCCTGGCCCTCGAAGACGGCAGAGACATCCACGTCCCGTCCATCGTCGTCAGCCAGGCCTGGCGGGACTCCCGCCGCCAGGTCAGACTCGGCAAGTTCCTCGCCGGGTGCCTCGTCGTACCCGTCGGCCTCGAAACGGCCAAAGCCGCAGGCATCCTCTGCGGCAAGGCCGGCACCTCCGACATCGTCGATGCCACCGTCGTGACCATGGCAGCCAGCCTCGGCGCCATCATCTGGACCACGGACCCGAACGACATCCGCACCCTCATCGACGCCCAGGACATCAAACCCGCCCCTGTCATCCGCACCGTCTAGCAACCGATGACCTCCCACCACCAGCCCGTTCGCTTACTCACTGCCTCATTTTCGAGGCCGCTGGGAGCTGGGAGTGTCTCGCGTCGAGGGACCGTGACAGTAGAGGTCGTCGGCTGCGAGTGTCCGGTAGGTGACGCTTTCACAGCTGTTGACACACCTGCGAGATCAGTCGAGCTTCTCGAAGGACGGTCTCGGCGCGATGATGGGCGTGCGTTTTTCGTTGATATTCAGCCACGTAGGCGCTTCCACCGACATGAGCTTTCGATCGACAGTAATTAGGTTCTGCTGCGCCGCTTCATTCAGGGCGTCAAGTATGTCGACCACCCTCACCTTCCCATACTTCTCCAGTTGCGCCTGGATCTTCTGGGCCTTGGCACTCGGCTTGTAGTAATAGGGCGCACGATCGTGCCTGCCAACCGTCAGAACCGCTTCGGCAACTGCCTCATACGCATCATTGAACAAGCCCATGAAGCCGTCCGGGTCTGGGAGCGCGACCAGGTGGAGACTCTTCCACCTCTGATATCCCGCCGAAAGGTCTAGCGCCTGGGGAACAATCGCCACCCGGAGCCCGTTACCGTCTTCGAGTTGATGCCAATTACTCTTGACAGTCGTGGCGGCAAACCGCGCCTTCTCGGCACTACTTAGGAACAGATCAGTCTTCCACACCTTCTTGATCCGTTCCCGAAGCTGAGGCTCGGCGGCGACACCGCGAGCAGCGATCGGCACCCAGGAACCAAATGCGAATGGCCGACCTGAGCCGTCAGGCAGCAACACCGCGTCACCACTCGCATTGTTGACAATAGCGTCAGTGAATCCGAGGTTGTGTGCACGCTCGTGACCGAACATCAGGGACGTCGGCCTGTCCAAGTCGGCGAATGACCTAGGACTCACCTTCCTGAGCGCTTCGCTGACTAGATCGACAACGCGTGGTTCGCCGCCGACAATCGCCTCGTGAACGGCCCACTCAAACCCATCTCCGCGCGATCCCTTGTCGCGGTGGAGGCGAGCGAGTTTGGCGAGCTGCCGAAACGTGACGTCCGCCCGATCGCAATTGAGGTCTTCGAGGTCCGCTTGCGACAACTCATCGAAGTGAGCCCTCAGAATTGATCGCGACACCGCGTAAAGAGCACGACCGTACTCATCAACTGGTTCAGCCTGACTCAGAAAGGTGACATCAGCCATTCAGCGACCCCCTACTTCTTCACACCATAGGTTGGACCGGAATTTGGCTAAACGTTGAAGCGGAACTCCACCACGTCGCCGTCGCGCATCACATAGTCCTTGCCCTCCATGCGCGCCTTGCCCGCCGAGCGGGCGTCGGCGACGGAGCCCGTCTCGACCAGGTCGTCGAAGGAGATGACCTCGGCCTTGATGAAGCCCTTCTGGAAGTCGGTGTGGATGACACCGGCCGCCTCGGGGGCCGTGGCGCCCTTGGAGATGGTCCAGGCGCGGGACTCCTTGGGGCCTGCCGTGAGGTAGGTCTGGAGGCCGAGGGTGTTGAAGCCGACGTGGGCGAGGGTGGCGAGGCCGGGTTCGGTCTGGCCTACGGACTGGAGGAGTTCGAGGGCCTCCTCGTCGTCCAGCTCGGCGAGGTCGGCTTCGAGCTTGGCGTTGAGGAAGATCGCCTCGGCGGGGGCGACGAGGGCGCGCTGCTCGGCCTTGAAGGCGTCGTCGGTCAGCTCGTCCTCGTCGACGTTGAAGACGTAGAGGAACGGCTTGGTGGTGAGCAGGTGCAGGTCGTGGAGGACGGCGGCGCGCTCGCTGCCCTGGACGATTCCGGCGGAGAAGAGGGTGCGGCCCTCTTCGAGGATGGCCTTGGCCTCTTCGACGGCCTTGACCTGGGCCTGCTTGTCCTTCTGGATCCGGGACTCCTTGACCAGGCGCGGCAGCACCTTCTCGACGGTCTGGAGGTCGGCCAGGATCAGCTCGGTGTTGATCGTCTCGATGTCGCTCTTGGGCGAGATCTTGCCGTCGACGTGGACGACGTTCTCGTCCTTGAAGGCGCGGATGACCTGGCAGATGGCGTCGGACTCGCGGATGTTCGCCAGGAACTTGTTGCCCAGGCCCTCGCCCTCCGAGGCGCCCTTGACGATCCCGGCGATGTCGACGAAGTCGACGGTGGCGGGCAGCTTGCGGGCCGAGCCGAACAGCTCGGCGAGCTTGTCGAGGCGGGGGTCGGGGACGCCGACGACACCGACGTTGGGCTCGATGGTGGCGAACGGGTAGTTGGCCGCCAGCACGTCGTTCTTGGTCAGGGCGTTGAACAGGGTCGACTTGCCGACATTCGGCAGACCGACGATTCCGATCGTGAGCGACACGTTGGCGACTTCCCGTAGCTTCCCGTAGCGGGATCGAATGCAAGGACAGAGGCGCGGCCCCGCGGGGCCGGTCCACCAGTCTACGGGGCCGCCTCGCGTCACCCGCCCGGGCGGATCGTCACCCTCCCGGGCTGACAATCAGTCGAACAGACTGCCAAGGTCCCGCGAAAGGCGTGTCCCAGTCCGGATTCCAGCCCTCCGCCCACCTACGTTGGTCTGGTGGAGCACTACAGGACACGTACGCCCCGCCGGGCGGCAGCCCCCTCGCCCCGACCGGCGGCGGACGACACGTACCCGGGCAGGAGCGGGGGACAGGGCAGAAGCCGGGGGCCGGGCGCGGGCGGCGCGGGGCGCGGCGCGCGGCCGGTGGCACGCCCGGGCGCACGCGGCGGGCTGCTGGGCGCGGCCGCCGCGCTGCGCGACCGTCCGTTCACCCTGCCCAGCGCCCGGCTCACCGCCCTGGGCGCGGGGCTGCTGACCGCGCTCGCGATGTTCGCCTTCGGCTGCCTGGACGCGTTATTGCTGTCCGGGTCGCCCACCGCGTACGGGGTGTTCTTCCTGCTGGCGTGCGCGGGCTGCGGGATGTGGGTACGGCCCGCCGACCTGTTCCCGGGGGCGATCGGGGTGCCGATCGCCTTCACGGCCGGGCTGCTGCCGATCAACGACGGCAGCGAGGGGTTCGCGGGCCAGGCGCTGGGCGTGTTCACCGCGCTCTCGCTGAACGCGGGCTGGCTCTACGCCGGTACGCTGCTGACCGCCGTGATCGTCCTCGTCCGCAGGGTCGCCCTCATGGCGCGGCAGCGGCGGCGCCGTCAGCAGCGTCAGCCGCGGCCATCGCGGCACCCACGATCCCCGCGTTGTTCTGCAACTGCGCCGGGACGATCTCGGCCCTGATGTCCTCGATCAGCGGCAGGAACTTGTGCGCCTTGCGGCTCACCCCGCCGCCGATCACGAACAGCTCGGGCGAGAACAGCATCTCCAGGTGCGCCAGGTACTTCTGCACCCGGTGCGCCCAGTCCGGCCAGCTCAGGTCGTGATCCTCCCGCACCTTGGTGGAGGCGCGCTTCTCCGCCTCGTGGCCGTCCAGCTCCAGATGGCCCAGCTCGGTGTTGGGCACCAGCCGGCCGCCGGTGAAGACCGCGCTGCCGATGCCGGTGCCGAGGGTGAGCACGATCACGGTGCCCCGGCGGCCGCGGCCCGCGCCGAAGGTCATCTCGGCGACCCCGGCCGCGTCCGCGTCGTTCAGCACGGTGACCGGTGCGCCCAGCCGCTCGCCGAGCACGCCCGCCAGGTCGGTGCCGATCCAGCTCTTGTCGACGTTCGCGGCGGTACGGGTCGTCCCGTCCGTCACCACGCCCGGGAAGGTCACCCCGACGGGCCGCCCGGACCAGCCGAAGTGCCCGGCGACCTCCACCACACCGTCCACGACCGCCTCGGGCGTGGACGGGTGCGGGGTGAGCACCTTGTGGCGCTCCTCGGCCAGGTCACCGCGGTCCAGGTCCACCGGTGCGCCCTTGATCCCGGACCCGCCGATGTCCACGCCGAACACCCGCGCGGCCGGGCCGCTGCCGCTGCTGTGGGTCACCGCTCCGCGCCGTCCGTCCCGGTGGCCGCGGCGGCGGTTCCGGCAGCCTGGGCGGCCTCGGACCGCAGGTCCCGGCGCAGTTCCTTGGGCAGCGAGAAGGTCATGGTCTCCTGCATGGGCTGCACGACCTCCACGTCCCCGTAGCCGCGCTCCGCCAGCCACTCCAGGACGCCCTCGACCAGCACGTCCGGTACGGAGGCGCCCGAGGTCACGCCGACCGTGCTCACGCCCTCCAGCCACGCCTCGTCGATCTCGCTCGCGTAGTCGACCAGGTGCCCGTCCTTGGCACCGGCGCCGATCGCGACCTCGACCAGCCGCACCGAGTTGGAGGAGTTCTTGGAGCCGACGACGATGACCAGGTCGGATTCGGCCGCGACCTGCTTGATCGCGATCTGGCGGTTCTGGGTGGCGTAGCAGATGTCGTCGCTGGGCGGGCTGATGAGCTGCGGGAAGCGGTCCTGGAGCGCGTCCACGGTCTCCATGGTCTCGTCGACCGAGAGGGTGGTCTGGGACAGCCAGACGACCTTGGACTCGTCGCGGACCTCGACGTTCTTCACATCGCCCGGGCCGTCGACCAGGGTGACGTGGTCCGGCGCCTCGCCGCTGGTGCCGATGACCTCCTCATGGCCCTCGTGACCGATCAGGAGGATGTCGTAGTCCTCCTTGGCGAACCGGACGGCCTCCTTGTGGACCTTGGTGACCAGCGGGCAGGTCGCGTCGATGGTGGCCAGCTTGCGCTCCGCGGCCTCCTCGTGGACGACCGGGGCGACGCCGTGCGCCGAGAAGATCACGATGGACCCCTCGGGCACCTCCTCCGTCTCGTCGACGAAGATCGCGCCCTTTTTCTCCAGGGTCTGGACGACGTACTTGTTGTGGACGATCTCCTTGCGCACGTAGATCGGCGCGCCGTACTGCTCCAGGGCCTTTTCGACGGCGATCACGGCACGGTCGACGCCCGCGCAGTAGCCACGCGGGGCAGCGAGCAGGACCCGGCGGGCGGAGGTTGCAGTCATGTCCCCCATCGTAGGGGCGATGACGACGGGCTCTGTCGGTGGTGGCCGATACCCTCGCGGGCATGGCTGTCAACACGTCCGTGGAAGCGCCGATCCCGGTCGGCGAGGTGTCCCGGCTGATCGGGGGGTGGATCGACCGGCTCGGGGCGGTGTGGGTCGAGGGGCAGATCACCCAGCTGTCCCGGCGGCCGGGCGCCGGTGTGGTCTTCCTGACGCTGCGCGACCCCAGTTACGACATCTCGCTGACCGTCACCTGCTTCCGCGCCGTCTTCGACAAGATCGCGGACACGGTCTCGGAGGGCGCCCGGGTCGTCGTGCACGCCAAGCCGGAGTGGTATGCGCCACGCGGCCAGCTGTCCCTGCGGGCCGCCGAGATCCGGCCGGTGGGCGTCGGGGAACTGCTGGCGCGGCTGGAGCAGTTGAAGAAGGCGCTGGCGGCCGAGGGGCTGTTCGCCGCCGAGCGCAAGAAGCCGCTGCCGTTCCTGCCGCAGCTGATAGGGCTGGTCTGCGGCCGCGCCTCGGCCGCCGAGCGCGACGTACTGGAGAACGCCCGGCTGCGCTGGCCCGCCGTCCGCTTCGAGGTGCGCAACGTCGCGGTGCAGGGCACGCACGCGGTGCCGCAGGTGATCGAGGCGGTCAAGGAGCTGGACGCGCGGCCCGAGGTCGACGTGATCGTGGTCGCGCGCGGCGGCGGCAGCGTGGAGGACCTGCTGCCGTTCTCGGACGAGCAGCTGGTACGGACCGTCGCGGCGTGCCGTACGCCGGTGGTCTCCGCGATCGGCCACGAGCCGGACTCCCCGCTGCTCGACCTGGTCGCCGATCTGCGCGCCTCCACGCCCACGGACGCGGCGAAGAAGACCGTGCCGGACGTGGGCGAGGAGCTGGTGCGCATCCAGCATCTGCGCGAGCGCGCGCTGCGCAGTGTGAACGGGCTGCTGGACCGCGAGGAGCGGGGGCTGGAGGCGGCGCTCGCCCGGCCGTCTCTGCGGCAGCCGCACCGGATGGTGGAGGAGCGCGAGGAGCAGATCGCCTCGGTGCTCGACCGGGCCCGCCGCTGTCTGGGGCATCTGCTCGACCGGGCGGACTCGGAGCTGGCGCACACCCAGGCCCGGGTGGTGGCCCTCTCCCCCGCCGCGACGCTGCGCCGCGGCTATGCGGTGCTCCAGCACGCCGACGGGTCGGTGGTGCGGGCGGCGGCCGAGGTGTCGGCGGACGAGGAGCTGCGGGCGCGGGTCGCGGAAGGCGAGTTCACGGTGCGGGCCGCTGTCGGACCCACTGAATAGGCTGAGGGGCATGGCGAAGACGGACGAGAAGACTGGCGAGCAGGCCGGGACGGCGGAGGCGACGCTCGGCTACGAGCAGGCGCGGGACGAGCTGGTCGAGGTCGTGCGGCGGCTGGAGGCGGGCGGCACCAGCCTGGAGGAGTCGCTGGCCCTGTGGGAGCGGGGCGAGGAGCTGGCCACGGTGTGCCGGCGCTGGCTGGAGGGCGCGCGGGCGCGGCTCGACGCGGCGCTGGCGCAGTCGCCGGATGGCGACGGCGACGCCGACGGGGGCGGCGAGGGCTGACCGGCGAGGGGTTGTTCCCGGGGCTCCGCCCCGGACCCCGCTCCTCAAACGCCGGAGGGGCTGGACAGTGGGCCCCGTTCCTCAAGTGCCGGAGGGCTGGTGGCCCGGACCGGGTCGCTGTGATTCGGGGCACGGTGCCCCGGTTTTAGTTGAAGATTAATGTAAATCTCGTACAGTGGAGTCAGGCAACGCTGATATCACCACCGTGACCAGGAGGTTTACCATGACGCTCGCACTCGACCCGGCCGCTCAGGACCTGCTCTTCCGTGAGGCCCACACCGCCAACGCCTTCACCGACGAGCCGGTCTCCGAGGAGCAGGTGCAGGCCATCTACGACCTGGTGAAGTACGCCCCCACCGCGTTCAACCAGTCGCCGCTGCGCATCGTCCTGGTCCGCTCCGCCGAGGCGCGTGAGCGTCTGGTGCCGCACATGGCCGAGGGTAACCAGCCCAAGACGGCGTCCGCGCCGCTGGTCGCGATCCTCGCCGCGGACAACGAGTTCCACGAGGAGCTGCCCGCGCTCTTCCCGCACGCCCCGCAGATCAAGGACGTCTTCTTCAGCGAGCGCGGCACCCGTGAGCACGCCGCCGGGTTCAACGCCTCGCTGCAGGCCGGTTACTTCATCGTGGGCGTCCGCGCCGCCGGTCTGGCCGCCGGTCCGATGACCGGGTTCGACCCGGCCGGGATCCAGAAGGAGTTCCTGGACGACGACCACACCCCGCTGATGGTCGTCAACATCGGTAAGCCGAGCGAGGACGCCTGGAAGCCGCGCAGCCCGCGCCTGGACTACGACCAGGTCGTCACGACCGTTTGATGCGCTCCGGGACGGAGACGCCTTCGCGCCCCTTCGGCGAGCTCGCCGAAGGGGCGCGCCGCTGTCCGGTCAGCCCTTCGCGGTCTTCTCCGCGCCCTCGGCCTTCTCGGCCTTCTCGGCCTTGAGCGCGGCGGCCATCTTCGCGAGCTGCCCGTACGACGCGGTGCCAGTGACGACCGTGGTCACACCCGGTTCGCGGCGCACCAGGGCGTCGTACTTGTCGCCCTCGTAGCGGACCCACTCATGGCCGCCGATCTTCTGCTTGGCCTTCGTCTCCCGCGCCTGCTGGGTGACGTCCTCGATGAAGGGGACCGGCTTGCCATCGCTCTGCTCGATCGCGATGTACTCCTCGTCCTGGTCGAGGAAGCCCAGATGCCAGGCCGCGCCCTTGTCCTCGGTGGTGCCGGGCTGGTACGTCACCGAGGTCGCCCGCCACCCCTTGGGCAGGCTGCTCTTCTCGGGGGCGGCGACCGGGTACGGCGCCGCGCGCCGGGCGGTGTCCACCTCCACCCGGTAGTCGACCGTCCGGACGCCCTTGCCCTTGTCACTGTCGTCGTGCGGAATGCCGAAGACGTAGATGGCCGCCGCGACGACACCAATCACCGTCAGCGACAGGACCATGTCCCGCACCGTCTCTTTGCCACGCATACCTGCCACGCCCCCTATCGTCCCTCATCGCCTCGCGGCACCCGGCAACAGGGCCGTGACAGGGCCGTGCTCATGCGTGGGGTCCTCTGCTCACTTTCACAATGAACGGATAAGGTCATGAGCACCCTCACATTCTGCGGTTCGTCGCCGTACAGAAAGGTGCGCTCCGATGACCGAGCATCATCTTCCGTCCCAGCTCGAGGTCAGTCCCGCGGCTCCCGACCGCAACCTCGCCCTTGAGCTGGTCAGGGTCACCGAGGCGGGCGCCATGGCATCCGGCCGCTGGGTGGGCCGCGGCGACAAGAACGGCGCGGACGGCGCCGCCGTGAAGGCCATGCGCTCCCTCGTCCACACCGTGTCGATGAACGGCGTCGTGGTCATCGGCGAGGGCGAGAAGGACGAAGCGCCGATGCTCTTCAACGGAGAGCGCGTCGGCGACGGGACCGGCCCGGAGTGCGACGTGGCCGTGGACCCGGTGGACGGCACCACGCTGACCGCCAAGGGCATGGCCAACGCGGTCTCCGTGCTCGCCGTCGCCGAGCGGGGCACCATGTTCGACCCGTCGGCCGTCTTCTACATGGACAAGCTGGTCACCGGCCCCGAGGCGGCCGAGTTCGTCGACATCACCGCGCCGCCCGGGGTGAACATCCGGCGGATCGCCAAGGCGAAGAAGTCCAGCCCCGAGGACGTCACCGTGGTGGTGCTGGACCGTCCCCGCCACGAGGGCCTGGTCAAGGAGATCCGGGAGGCGGGCGCCCGGATCAAGTTCATCTCCGACGGCGACGTGGCCGGCGCGATCATGGCGGTGCGCGAGGGCACCGGCGCGGATCTGCTGCTGGGCGTCGGCGGCACTCCGGAGGGCATCATCGCGGCCTGCGCGATCAAGTGCCTCGGCGGCACGATCCAGACCAAGCTGTGGCCGAAGGACGACGAGGAGCGCCAGCGCGCCATCGACGCGGGCCACGACCTCGACCAGGTCCTCCAGACCGACGACCTGGTCAGCGGCGACAACGTGTTCTTCGTCGCCACCGGCATCACCGACGGCGATCTGCTGCGCGGGGTGCGGTACCGCGCGGACACCGCCACCACGCAGTCGCTGGTCATGCGGTCGAAGTCCGGGACGATCCGGCAGATCGACTCCACCCACAAGCTGTCCAAGCTGCGCGCCTACGCCTCGGTCGACTTCGAGCGCCCGCGCTAGCACGCGTCCTACGCCGGAGACGCGTCGTACGTCACACAGCCGCGTCGTACGCCGGATACGACACGGGCCGGACTCCGCCGCTCGGCGGGGCCCGGCCCGTGACCCGAAGAATTCACCCGGCGGCGGCGACGCGCACGGCGCGCTGCAGTTCCGCCTCGCGACGGCGACGGCGGGCCAGCACCACCCGGCGCTCGGCCGCGGTCAGCCCGCCCCACACACCGTACGGCTCGGGCTGGAGCAGCGCGTGCTCCTGGCACTCGACCATGACCGGGCAGCGCGCACAGACGCGCTTGGCGGCCTCTTCCCGCGACAGCCTGGCAGCCGTGGGCTCCTTGGACGGAGCGAAGAACAGCCCGGCCTCGTCCCGGCGGCACACCGCCTCCGAGTGCCAGGGGCCGGCCTGTTCCCGAGCGGGGGTGCGCTGCGGGGGCACGGCGGCGTCCAGCAGGGGCTGATGCGGTTGCAGCACGGTCTACTCCTGACGACGGCTCCGGTGTTCACCCTTGCCCGTCTCCCGCGATGCGGCCCCCTGTGCACCCCCATCAGCCGTGCGGGAGACGATGCACCAAGCCTTACCCGCTGTGCGCACGCTTATGCACACGGTTGCCCCACCCAGAAATTACGTATGCACAGCGGCTGTTCAGCCCTTATGACCTGAGGTTCTTCACACGTTTCCCGCGCTTCGGCTTGGCCTCGATCCCGCCGAAGAGCGCGAATCCGCTGACCCGGATCACCGGCGCGTCGGGGTCCGGAGCCTCGCATTCCGCGACGTCCACGCCGCCGAATACGCCGGAGCCCGAACCGTGCAGCGAGACGTTCTCCGGAACCCTGATCTCCACCCCGCCGAACACGGCCCACGCCTGGATGACGATCTCCCGCTGCTCGAAGACCGCCTCGGTGAGGTCGATCTCGACGCCGCCGAAGACCGCGAAGGCGTGCGTACGGCGACGGGGCCGCCAGCGGCCCTTGCGTACGGAGCCACCGAAGACCGCGATCAGGTTCTCGGGACCGGCGGCGGGACCGGACGCCGCATCGGAGGGCAGACCCGCCGCGGCGCGGACCGGGCCCGCGGGCACGTCCCGGACCAGGGGCTCCAGCTCGCCGAGGGTTTTGGCACGGTAGACCGCGTCGATCCGCTCGGCGTGCTCCTCGGGTTCGAGCCGCCCCTCGGCGAGGGCCTCCCGCAGGATGTCCGCGATCCGGTCGCGATCCGCGTCGGACGCGCGGATCTCCGCCTCGGCGACGCGCCCCGCGTCAGGCACCGCGACCGGCGCCGGGGCCGACATCGGGGCCGACGCCGGGGCGGGGGCGGACTTGGTCAGGGGGACCGGCTGCTGCGACTGCTGCTCATCCACGCGACCAGACTACCCAGACGCGATAGATCGCGACTAGGGGTAGGTCGCGACACAATATGCGGCGGGCCTCCGGCGAGCGGCCTCTAGTGAGCCTTACCTCACAAGCCCCCGCTCCCCCGCCGCGTTCTACGCTTATGCACGCGCTGTCGACGAAGTCAGCCGTAGCCCCCGTCGAGTAAGGAATGGCCGCGATGCCAGAGTTTGCCTATTCGGACCTGCTGCCCCTGGGAGAAGACCGGACGAAGTACCGTCTGGTGACCTCCGAGGGCGTGAGCACCTTCGAGGCCGACGGGCGCACCTTCCTCAAGGTCGAGCCGGAGGCGCTGCGCACGCTCGCGGCCGAGGCGATGCACGACATTTCGCACTACCTGCGCCCCGATCACCTCGCCCAGCTGCGCCGCATCCTCGACGACCCCGAGGCCAGCGCGAACGACCGCTTCGTGGCGCTGGACCTGCTGAAGAACGCCAACATCGCGGCGGCCGGGGTGCTGCCGATGTGCCAGGACACCGGCACCGCGATCGTCATGGGCAAGCGCGGCCAGAACGTGCTGACGGCGGGCGCCGACGAGGAGGCCCTGTCGCGCGGCGTCTACGACGCGTACACCAAGCTCAACCTGCGCTACTCCCAGATGGCCCCGCTGACCATGTGGGACGAGAAGAACACCGGCTCCAACCTGCCCGCGCAGATCGAGCTGTACGCGACCGACGGGGGCGCCTACAAGTTCCTCTTCATGGCCAAGGGCGGCGGCTCGGCGAACAAGTCCTTCCTCTACCAGGAGACGAAGGCGGTGCTGAACGAGGCGTCGATGATGAAGTTCCTGGAGCAGAAGATCCGCTCCCTGGGCACCTCCGCCTGCCCGCCGTACCACCTGGCGATCGTGGTCGGCGGCACCAGCGCCGAGTACGCGCTGAAGACCGCGAAGTACGCCTCCGCGCACTACCTGGACGAGCTGCCCGCCGAAGGCTCCCCAACCGGCCATGGCTTCCGTGACCAGGAGCTGGAGGAGAAGGTCTTCGAGCTGACGCAGAAGATCGGGATCGGCGCGCAGTTCGGCGGCAAGTACTTCTGCCACGACGTACGGGTCGTCCGGCTGCCGCGGCACGGCGCGTCCTGCCCGGTCGCGATCGCCGTCTCCTGCTCGGCCGACCGCCAGGCGCTCGCGAAGATCACGCCGGAGGGCGTCTTCCTGGAGCAGCTGGAGACCGACCCGGCGCGCTTCCTCCCGGACACCACCGCCGAGGAGCTGACCAAGGGCGCGGGCCCGGACCTGGACGCGGTCGCCATCGACCTCGACCGGCCCATGGACGACGTCCTGGCCGAGCTGACCAAGCACCCGGTCAAGACCCGGCTCTCGCTGACCGGCACGCTGGTCGTCGCCCGTGACATCGCGCACGCGAAGATCAAGGAGCGGCTGGACGCGGGCGAGGAGATGCCCGAGTACCTGAAGAACCACCCGGTCTACTACGCGGGCCCGGCCAAGACGCCCGAGGGGTACGCGTCGGGCTCGTTCGGCCCGACCACGGCGGGCCGGATGGACGCGTACGTCGAGCAGTTCCAGGCGGCCGGTGGCTCGAAGGTCATGCTGGCCAAGGGCAACCGCTCCCAGCAGGTCACGGACGCGTGTGCCGCGCACGGCGGCTTCTACCTGGGCTCGATCGGCGGCCCGGCGGCCCGGCTGGCGCAGGACTGCATCAAGAAGGTCGAGGTCCTGGAGTACGAGGAGCTGGGCATGGAGGCGGTCTGGAGGATCGAGGTGGAGGACTTCCCGGCGTTCATCGTGGTGGACGACAAGGGCAACGACTTCTTCACCGACCCCGGCCCCGCCCAGCCGTTCGTGAGCACCATCCCGGTCCGCCCGGGAGCCTGATCCGCGGGCACCGCCTCCGACGGCCCCGGGGGGTGTTTTCCTCACGGGGGGGTCGGGGGGGGAGGGGGGGGGGGGGGGGAGGGGGGGAGAGGGGAGAGGAAAGAGGAGGGGGGGGGGAAGGGGGGGAT
>NZ_JBVIVI010000002.1:738960-774805 GCF_055595765.1 Streptomyces sp. NPDC040405 | reverse complement strand
GACCGGCAGCGGGGCCTGTGGCCACGCCCCACCCCCCCCCTCCCCCCCCACCCCCCCCCCCACCACCCCCCCCCCCCCCCCCCCCCCCCCCCCTCCCCCCCCCCCCCCCCCCGGGGCCGTCGGGCTGCCGGGCCGTCAGCCGGACAGGGTCGCCTCGAAGGCGCCCGGGCGCTGGGGGACGCCGCTGCAGGAGGTGCTGGGGGGCGTGGCGGCCGGCTCCGGGGCCGCGGCGCCGCCGTTCGCGCACGGGCGGTCGCGTTCCGCCGACCACATCGACAGCCGCCCGATGCCCTTGCGGGCCGCGAAGCGGGCGAGTCCGGCCGCGTCCTGGAGCGTGAAGACCTCGCCGGTGACGTCGTTGACCCCGATCATCGGCGTCACGGCGAGGGTCTTCCACGCGGCGGCGTCGGACAGCCCGAGTACCTGGCGGACCTTTTCCTGGGCGGCGGTGGCCGCCTGGATGGCGTAGCGGCCCATGCTGCCCGTGTGGTCGCCGCTGTAGTTCATGGCCATGACGTTCACGGACGAGACGGTGACGCCCTCCTGCCGGGCCGCGGTCAGCTGGGCGAGGGCCCCGGGCGTCAGCCCGTCCGGCATGGCGGGCAGCGTGAAGGAGACGTTCAGCCCCTCGTGGGTGCGCTGGACCAGGGCGATGGCCTGGGCCCGGCGGGCGGTGGCCTCGGCGTCGGCGAGGGCGTCGCCCTCGATGTCGAAGTCGGCGCGGATGATCCCGTAACGCTCGATCACCTCGGTGTACGCGGCGGCGAGTTGCGCGGGGTCCTCGCAGGCCGTCGCCAGCTCCGTGCCGTCGGCGCCGCCGAAGGAGATCCGTACGTCGCCCCCGGCCCGCCGGGTGGCCTCGATACGGGTCGTCAGCGCCGGGTCGTCGAACGGGATGCCGCTGTCCCACGCCGGGGTGCAGCCCTCAGCCGATACAACGAAGCCCAGGGTGAATTCCTTGACGCCGCGCGCCGCCGCCGCGGGCATGTCGTAGCGCGAGCTGGCCCAGGCGCTGACGTACGGCACGAAGTCGGCCGGGGGCGGCGCCGGGCGAGGGGCGGCGGCGTGCGAGGCCGCGTGGTGCGACTCGGGCGACCTCTCGCTGCCCGCCCAGACGGCGATGGTGGCGCAGAGCACGGCTCCGGCCATGGCGATTCCGCTCATGCGGGGGCTGGCCCTCAATCGCACGCGCTCTTCCTTCCGCTCCGGGGTGAGAGGTGGGGATGTGAGGGCCGGGGACTGGGCCCCTGGCCCGGCCTCTCCGCCAACCTCGCACATCCGATGAAAAGTAACGAACTATGACACACCGCATGTTTGACACATAGGTTGTATGTCGTATTTTCTGGACTAGCCTCTGACGCATGGATCCTCAGTCAGATGTGGCCGAGCGTGCGTCCTCGCGTCCCGTCCGCTCCGACGTGGCCGGGAAGGGCCCCGTGTTCGTGGACCTCTCCGGGCGCCGCGGCCGACTGGTACGGCACGCGGGCGCGCTCGCGGGGGCTGTCTGCTTCGGCTATTCGGCGGTCCTCGGGATGGGGTTCGCGGGCGGCACGGCCATCGCTCCCGAGACGCTGATCCCTGGTCACCCCGTCACCACCGAGGCGTTGAGCCGGGCGCCGAAGAGCGCCCCGGAGGGGCATTCCGCCGGAGACTCCGGCGGATATGAGCACCCGTCGGAATACCGGTACCGCCCGGACGGCACGGACCGCGCCCGGCCGGGCTCCCCCACGGACGTACGCCCCGCGGACGCCCGCAGGCCCACCGCGCTCGCGCGCCCCGCGCCGCCGCAGCCGCACCGCGCGTCCTCGGCGCGCGACGCACGGCCGAGGCGCGCGGCGCACGACACACGCCGGGGCCGCCGTCCGGGCGCGCACCACGCCCCGCGGCATGAGCGGTCCGAGGCCCACCGGCCGGGCCACGCGCCGCATCAGGCGCGGCCCCACAAGCCCGCCTCGCCGCCCGCGCGTCCCGCGCCCCACAAGCCGCCCCGGAAGCCGGTGGACCCGGCGCCCGGTCCGGTGAACAAGCCCCCGGCCGCCAAGCCCGCGAAGCCCGCAGAGCCCGGGCCCGACCGCCCCCAGAACCCCGGCAAGGGCCAGACCAGGCCCCCGGCGAACGAGCCCGACATCCCGGTGTGGGGATCGGCCACGCCGGGCGGCATCGACTGGCAGTCGCTCACGCCGTTCCGTGGCGGGGTGTCATGAGCGGCGGCAGACCGCTGAAGCTGCCCCGGCCGCGCGGCCGCAGACTCCCCCCGCTCAGGAAGCCCCCCGGCAACGGGACGACCGGGCCCCGGACGCCCCGCGTCCGGGGGCGCCTGCGGCTGCGCTCCCGCACCCGGATGGCCTTCGCGCTGGCCACCCTGCTCGCGCTGATCTGCGCCCTGCTGCTGGACGGCTATCTGTACGCCGAGATCGGCAACGACGCCCGGGTGCACGCCGCGCATTCGTACCGCGGCGTCCCCGAGCGGCTGCGCAACGGCGGACCGGTCATCACCTTCGACCGGAAGGGGAGGGCGACCGAGCACTCCATCCCCGACAAGACGATCGCGCTGACCTTCGACGACGGCCCGGACCCGCGCTGGACCCCGGAAATCCTCGCCGTGCTGCGCGAGCACCGCGTGCCGGGGACGTTCTTCGTGCTGGGCCAGATGGTGGTCCGCCACCCCGGGCTGGTGCGCCGGATGGTGGCCGCCGGACATGAGATCGGCGTGCACACCTTCTCCCATGTCGACCTGTCCTACCAGGACAAGCAGCGGATGAACCGCGAACTGGCCCAGTCGCAGCTGGCGCTGGCGGGCGCGGCGGGTGTCACCAGCTCGCTGTTCCGGGCGCCGTACGCCTCGGAGGTCTCCGCGCTCGACGACCGCACCTGGCCGGTGCAGCAGCATGTGGGCGCCAAGGGCTACGTCAGCGCGTTCGTGGACACCGACAGCGAGGACTGGCGGCGGCCTCCGGTCAAGGAGATCGTCCAGAACGCCACCCCCCGTGGCACGAAGGGCGCGTCCGTGCTCTTCCACGACGCGGGCGGCAACCGCTCGCGGACCGTGAAGGCCCTGGAGCGCTACATCGACCGGATGGCGGCGCGCGGCTACTCGTTCACCACCATCACCGGCGCGCTCGGCGCCAAGAGCGCCAACCACTCCGCCCCCGCCGTCCGGGTGTGGGAGGGCCGGACGCTGGTGTGGGCGGCGCTGGCCACCCAGTACGCGCTGCCGGTGCTCATCGGGATGCTGGGGGTCGTCGGCTTCGCGGTGTTCGGGCGGCTGCTGCTGATGCTGGGGCTGGCCTGGTGGCACCGCCGCTCCCGGGACCGGCGCCGCTACACCCTGGTGCAGGAGGTGAACGATCCGGTGAGCGTCGTGGTGCCCGCGTACAACGAGAAGGAGTGCATCGCCCACACCCTCAACTCGCTGGCCGCCTCCACCCATCCGATCGAGATCCTGGTGGTGGACGACGGTTCGACCGACGGCACGGCGGACATCGTGGCGGCGATGGGCCTGCCCAACGTGCGCGTGCTGCGCCAGCCGAACGCGGGCAAGCCCGCCGCGCTGAACAACGGCATCGCGAACGCCCGCCACGAGCTGATCGTGATGATGGACGGCGACACCGTCTTCGAGCCCACCACCATCCGCGAGCTGGTCCGCCCCTTCGCCGACTCCCGGGTCGGCGCGGTCGCGGGCAACGCCAAGGTCGGCAACCGGCGCCGGCTGATCGGCGCCTGGCAGCACATCGAGTACGTGATGGGCTTCAACCTCGACCGGCGCATGTACGACCTGCTGCGCTGCATGCCGACCATCCCCGGGGCGATCGGCGCCTTCCGCCGCCGCGCGCTGCTGGACGCCGGGGGCATGAGCGCCGACACCCTGGCCGAGGACACCGACATCACCATCGCGCTGCACCGGGCGGGCTGGGGCGTGGTCTACCAGGAGCACGCCCGCGCCTGGACCGAGGCGCCGGGCACCCTGGGGCAGCTGTGGAAGCAGCGCTACCGGTGGAGCTACGGCACCATGCAGGCGCTGTGGAAGCACCGCCGCTCGCTGATCGACCGGGGGCCCTCGGGGCGGTTCGGCCGGGTGGGGATGCCGCTGGTGGTGCTCTTCCAGATCATCACGCCGCTGTTCGCGCCGCTGATCGACCTGTTCACGCTGTACGGGGTGATCTTCGTGGACCCGGTGCGGTCGCTCGCCGCGTGGGGCGCGCTGCTGCTGGTGCAGCTGCTGGGGGCGGCGTACGCCTTCCGGCTGGACCGCGAGCGGTACCGGGCGCTGGCCGTACTGCCGCTCCAGCAGATCGTCTACCGCCAGCTGATGTATCTGGTCCTGCTGCATTCGTGCGTGACGGCGGCCACCGGCGCCCTGCTGCCCTGGCAGAAGCTCAAGCGCACCGGTGAGGTGGAGGCCCCGCGCGCCCCCGAGGCCGTACGGTGACCCACCTCACCGCTGCGCCCCCGGCGGGCCGGGAAGACGGCACGGCGGGACAACGCTGTGCTGGACGGAGGTGTCGTCATGACCGAAGAGAGCTACCGGACCGAGCACGACTCCATGGGTGAGGTGCGGGTGCCCGCCCACGCCAAGTGGCGCGCGCAGACCCAGCGCGCCGTGGAGAACTTCCCCGTCAGCGGACAGCGCCTGGAGCGGGCGCACATCGAGGCGCTGGCCCGGATCAAGGCCGCGGCGGCCGCGGTCAACGCCGAGCTGGGCGTGGTGGAGAAGGACCTGGCGGCGGCGATCGCGGAGGCGGCCGCTGAGGTCGCCGAGGGCCGCTGGGACGACCACTTCCCGGTGGACGTGTTCCAGACCGGCTCCGGCACCTCGTCCAACATGAACACCAACGAGGTGCTGGCCACGCTCGCGAGCGAACGGCTGGGCCGCCCGGTCCACCCCAACGACCATGTGAACGCCAGCCAGTCGTCCAACGACGTCTTCCCGTCCTCCATCCACGTCGCCGCCACCGCCGCCGTCACCGCCGACCTCATCCCGGCGCTGGACCACCTGGCCGAGGCGCTGGAGCGCAAGGCGGCCGAGTTCGCCGAGGTGGTCAAGGCGGGGCGGACCCATCTGATGGACGCCACCCCTGTGACGCTGGGCCAGGAGTTCGGCGGCTACGCGGCGCAGGTGCGGTACGGCGTGGAGCGGCTGCGCGCCGCGCTGCCCCGGCTGGCGGAACTGCCGCTGGGCGGCACCGCCGTGGGCACCGGCATCAACACCCCGCCCGGCTTCCCGGCCGCCGTCATCGCCGAGCTGGCCCGGGCCACCGGGCTGCCGCTGACCGAGGCCCGGAACCACTTCGAGGCGCAGGGCGCGCGGGACGGGCTGGTGGAGACGTCCGGTCAGCTGCGGACCATCGCGGTCGGCCTCACCAAGATCTCCAACGATCTGCGCTGGATGGCGTCCGGCCCGCGCACCGGTCTCGCCGAGATCGCGCTGCCCGATCTCCAGCCCGGTTCGTCGATCATGCCGGGGAAGGTCAACCCGGTGATCCCCGAGGCCGTTCTGATGGTCGCGGCCCAGGTCACCGGCAACGACACGACCGTCGCCACGGCCGGGGCCGCCGGGAACTTCGAGCTGAACGTGATGCTCCCGGTGATCGCCAAGAATCTGCTGGAGTCGATCCGCCTGCTGACCAGCGCCTCCCGGCTGCTGGCGGACCGCACCATCGACGGGATCACCGCCGACGCTGAGCGGGCCCGGGAGTACGCGGAGTCCTCGCCGTCCGTCGTCACCCCGCTCAACCGCTACCTCGGGTACGAGGAGGCGGCGAAGGTCGCGAAGAAGTCCCTAGCCGAGCGGAAGACCATCCGCGAGGTGGTGCTGGAGTCCGGCTATGTGGAGCGCGGTCTGCTGACCCGGGAGCAGCTGGACGAGGCGCTGGACGTGCTGCGCATGACGCATCCGTAAGCCCCTGTTGTACTGTGCGTGCGGCATAGGTCACGGCACGGCGGCCCCGTCGCACCTAAGATCTGCTCATGACAGCGGACATCGTGGAGACGACGGACAGGGCGGGCGGTGCCCGATGGGCGCCGGGGGACCATATCCTCTGGCGTTATCGCGCCAACGCCTCCGACGCCATCCACATCTGCCGTCCGGTGACGGTCGTCCGGGACACCCCGGACGTGCTGGCCGTCTGGCTGGCGCCCGGCACGGCATGCGTCAAACCGCAGCTCGCCGACGGTACGCAGGTGCACCGCGAGCCGCTGTCCACGCGCTACACCAAGCCGCGTACCACCGCGCTGTCGCAGTGGTTCGGCACCGGAGTGCTCAAGCTGGCCCGGCCCGGCGAGCCCTGGTCGGTGTGGCTGTTCTGGGATCAGGGCTGGCAGTTCAAGAACTGGTACGTGAACCTGGAGGAGCCGCTGGCCCGCTGGAGCGGCGGAGTGGACTCCGAGGACCACTTCCTCGACATCGCGGTCTACCCGGACCGCAGCTGGGAATGGAAGGACGAGGACGAGTTCGCGCAGGCGCAGCGGGCCGGTCTGATGGACGGTGAGCAGGCCGAGCGCGTACGAGCGGCGGGCCGGGCCGCCGTGCGGCTCATCGACTCCTGGGACGCGCCGTTCCGGGAGGGGTGGGAGGAGTGGCGTCCGGACCCGTCGTGGACGGTCCCCGTCCTCCCGGCGGACTGGGACCGTATCGACAGGGGGCGTACGTCGGCGCACTCGAGGTCCTGAACCTCTTGCTGTGTCCCCGTGTTTCAAACGTAGGATCGTCGTCCGGAACACTGCACATGCGGGAAACAAGACAAAGGCGCAACTCACGGACGATGCGCATGATCTGACGCAATGTCACAGGAGGGGCGGGAGTCGTGAGCGGTGAGGACGACTACGGCGACGGCTATGCGGGCTACGAGGACTTCGACCGCCTGGCACTCGACCGCAGCGGTCAGGCAGAGGCGTTCGACACCATAGGAGACCGCTACGACGAGGCTTTCCCTCATAAGGAAGGCCAGGTCGCGGCCGGTCAGTGGCTGGCCGGCACGCTGCCGCCCGGCTCCCGCGTGCTCGACGTCGGCTGCGGTACGGGGCTGCCCACCGCCCGTCAGCTGACCGACGCCGGACACCGGGTGGCGGGCATCGACATCTCCCCCGGGATGCTGAAGCTGGCCCGGGACAATGTGCCGGACGCCGAATTCCACCAAGTGGACATCGTCGACCTGAGGGTCGGCGGCCGGTACGGCCCCGGGGGCTCCCGGGAGCTGGGCCCGTTCGACGGCATCGCCGTCTACTTCTCGCTGCTGCTGCTGCCCCGCCCGGAGATCCCGTACGCGCTGCGCGCCCTCCACGGCGTACTGAGACCCGGCGGGCTGCTGAGCCTGGGCATGGTGGAGGCGGACGTCGACGACTTCGCCATTCCGTTCCTCGGCAACTCGGTCCGGGTATCCGGTTATCTGCGGGACGAACTTCGACAGGTCGTGACGGATGCGGGCTTCGAGATCGCCGGGGAGGACTCGCACGCGTACGCCCCGGCCAGCACGGACGTACCACCCGAGATCCAGCTCTATCTGAACTGCCGACGACGTGCCTGACACTCGGTGCGCCCCCGACGAGACGGGGGCGCACGGCCCCGGACGGATGGAAACCCACGCGTGACGGAGCACCCCACCTCCCACAACAGGCGACAGGCTGCCACCCCTGCCGCCGCCTCGGGCGCGCCCGAGGACGCGCACGGCGCGGTCCCGGACCCGCGGACCGCCGTGCGGCAGACGGCCGCCCCCGGCCAGGAGCCGGGCGGCGGCCGACCGCGTCCCGCCTTCCCCGCGGACGGCCCGGCGGCCGCCCCGGGCTCCGGCGACGCCCCGGCCCCGGCCACGGAGCAGAGCGGCGAGGAAGCCCGGCCACGGCGCCGCGGCCGCGGGGCGGCCAAGGCCGCGCCACGCGGCGGCGGAGGAACACAGCCCGGCGGCGGGACGCAGCGCCGGAACTCGGCGGAGAGCGAGCACCCGGCACAGCCGGAGCACGGCACACCGGAGGGCGAGCCTGTGTGGGACGCGGACCGCAATGCGGCCAGAGGCGCGGCGCGCCGACCCGGGACCCGGGACGACGCCCCCGGCACCACGCCGGGCGAACACCCGGCCCCGGCGCGGCCCGGCACGGCCGCCTCGGCGGGCGATGTCGCGGCGGCCGGTGAGGTCGCGTACACCACCCCGGAGGGCGGGATGCCCGCCGTGCCGCCCGCGAACGCGCCCGGCGCCGACGGGACCGCCGCGATGCGGGACCGGAGCGGGGACCGGCTGCGGTTCGTCGGGGCGGCGACGCGGCGCATCGCGCGCGGCATCGACCTCGACGAGATCGTGCTCGGCCTGTGCCGGGCCACCGTGCCCACCTTCGCCGACGCGATCCTGGTGTATCTGCGCGATCCGCTGCCGGTCGGCGACGAGCGCCCGGTCGGCCCGGTGGTGCTGCGGCTGCGCCGCACCGACCGGATCCCGATGGACGCGGACACCGAGAGCGGACGGCTGCCGCTGATGTCCTCGCAGTCCGACCTGGCGCCCGCCGTGGGCGGCGGGCCCGCGGCCGAACTGTGCGAGGTGGAGGCGGGCGGACCGCTGGCCGAGGTGCTGCGCGGGGTGCGGCCGGTGTTCGGCGACTCGCAGGCCGCCCGCGCCGCGCTGCCCGAACTCCTGGGCGACGGGCCGTCGGTGGCGACCGGCCAGCGCACCGTGCTGGCCCCGCTGCGCGGCCGCCGCCGGGTGATCGGGGCGGCCGTCTTCGTACGCCGCCCGGACCGGCCGCCGTTCGAACCGGACGATCTGCTGGTCGCCGCCCAGCTGGCCACCCACACCGCGCTCGGCGTCGACAAGGCGGTGCTGTACGGGCGCGAGGTCTACATCGCGGACGAGCTGCAGCGCACCATGCTGCCCGACTCGCTGCCGCAGCCCACCGGCGTCCGGCTGGCCAGCCGCTATCTGCCCGCGGCCGAGACCGCGCGGGTCGGCGGCGACTGGTACGACGCGATCCCGCTGCCCGGCAACCGGGTGGCGCTGGTGGTCGGCGATGTGATGGGCCACTCCATGACCTCGGCCGCGATCATGGGCCAGCTGCGCACGACCGCGCAGACCCTGGCCGGACTCGACCTGCCGCCGCAGGAGGTGCTGCACCACCTCGACGAGCAGGCCCAGCGGCTCGGCACCGACCGCATGGCCACCTGCCTGTACGCGGTCTACGACCCGGTCGCGCACCGCATCGTGGTCGCCAACGCGGGCCATCCGCCGCCCCTGCTGCTGCACCGCGGCGGCCGCGCCGAGGTGCTGCGGGTGCCGCCGGGGGCGCCGATCGGGGTCGGCGGCGTCGACTTCGAGGCGGTCGAGCTGGACGCGCCCGCCGGGGCCACCCTCATGCTCTACACGGACGGCCTGGTCGAGTCGCGGATGCGCGACGTGTGGACCGGCATCGAGCAGCTGCGCGAGCGGCTGACCGCCACCGCCCGGCTCACCGGCCCCAACCCGCCGCCGCTGGAGCCGCTGTGCGACGAGGTGCTGGACATGCTCGGG
Organism: Streptomyces sp. NPDC040405; assembly: GCF_055595765.1. Classification (NCBI taxonomy): domain Bacteria; kingdom Bacillati; phylum Actinomycetota; class Actinomycetes; order Kitasatosporales; family Streptomycetaceae; genus Streptomyces; species Streptomyces sp. NPDC040405. The sequence goes on along the minus strand of NZ_JBVIVI010000002.1, from coordinate 765,317 downwards.
CCCGGCGACCGCGACGACGACGTGGCGCTGCTCGCGGCCCGCTTCGAGGGCATCGCGCCCAGCGACGTCGCGTACTGGTTCCTGGACCCGAAGGCCCAGACCGCCGGACAGGCCCGCCGCCTGGCCCGCCGGGCGCTGGCCCGCTGGGACCTGGAGGATCTGACGGACGCGGTGGAACTGCTGGTCAGCGAGGTGGTCACCAACGCCGTACGGTACGCGGAACGGCCCATCACGCTACGGCTGCTCCGCACCGACGTGCTCCGCTGCGAGGTCGGCGACGACGTGCCGCAGCTGCCGCGGCTGCGCCAGGCCCGGCCCTCCGACGAGGGCGGCCGCGGGCTGTACCTGGTCAACCGGATGGCCCGGCGCTGGGGCGCGACCCGGCTGTCCACGGGCAAGGTCGTCTGGTTCGAACTGGCCATGCCGTAACAGCGAGCGAGTACGAGAACGGCCGCCCGGCACGGAAGGTGCCGGGCGGCCGTCTTTTGGTCAGCAGCGTCAGCCGCCGCCCTGGCCCTCGTCGCCGCCGCCGTCCTCATTGCCCGGCGGGGTGACCGGCGCGCTGAACGTTGGTGAGGTCGGGGGCGTGGTCGGAGACGTCGGCGGGGCCGCGGACGTGGTCGGCGCGGTGGGCGTGTCGTCCGCGGTCGGGCTCTTGGTCGGGGTCGGGTCCTTGCTCTCCGTGGGAGGCGCGGACGTGGTCGGGGGCTCCTCGGTCTCCGTCGTCGGCGGGGGCGCCTGCGGCTGGTTGTCCAGCTCGGTGTCCAGATCGAACTTCGTGGTGGACGAGCCGTTCAGGGTGCTGCCCATGTACGCGCCCCAGATCTTGGCCGGGAAGTCACCACCGTTGACCCGGCCGCCACCGGCCGTGCCCTTGAGCGAGACCTGCTTGCCGCCCTTCGCCTCGCCGAACATGCCGACCGAGGTGACCAGGTCGGGGGTGTAACCGGTGAACCAGGCGGACTTGTTGTCGTCCGAGGTGCCGGTCTTGCCCGCCATCTCCTGGCCCTTGGTGCGCACGGCCTGGCCGGTGCCGTCGTCCACCACACCGGTCAGCACCTGGGTGACGGAGTCGGCCGCGCCACGGCTGATCGCCTGGCCGTTGGTCGGGTCCGGCAGGTCTGCCTGCTGGTCCTCGCCCTTCTGGGCCGACTTCACGAACGCCGGGGTGACCTTCTTGCCGTGGTTGTCGAGGGTCGCGTAGACCCCGGCCATCTCCCTGGGGCTGGCGCCCATCACACCCAGCGACATCGCGGGCCGCACGTCGAAGCCGTTCTTCACCTCACCGGTCATGCCGAGGTCCATGGCGGTGTTCTTGACCTTGCTCAGGCCCACGTCCACCGCCATCTGTGCGAAGACGGAGTTGACCGACTTGTTCATCGCCTTCTGGACGTTGATCTCGCCGTAGGACTTGTCGTCCTCGTTCGGCGGGGCGAAGGCGGTGTCGCTGCCCTTGACCGGCCGCTTACTGGTGCCGTCGTAGAGGGTCTTGGCGCTGATCGGCGTGCCGCTCTGGGTCGTCGAGCCGTTCTCGTAGGCCGAGGCCAGGATGAGCGGCTTGAAGGTGGAGGCGGGCTGGTAGTCCGAGCGGGTCGCGTTGTTGGTGTAGTGCTCCGTGTAGCCCGCGCCGCCGTACATCGCCACGATGCCGCCGGTCTTGGGATTCACCGAGACCGCGCCGACCTGGGCGTCCTTGTCGACCTTGCGGTTCTTCGGGTCCAGCTTGTCGGTCAGCTCGGTGCGGACCGCCTTCTCCAGCGCCTTCTGCTTCTTCTTGTCGATGTTGAGGGTGACCGTCCAGCCGCCGGCCTCGACCTCGTTCTCGCTGATCCCCGTCTTGTACAGCTCTTTCTTGGCGGCCTCGATCACATAGCCGGTCTGGCCGTCGAGCCCGGGGATCGGGCGGGGGTCGATGGGCTTTTCGAACTTCAGCCCGTCGCGCTCGCTCTTGGACAGCCAGTCCTTCTCGACCATGTTGTTGAGGATGTAGTTCCAGCGGGCCACGACCAGCTTCTTGCCGTTGGGGCCCGCCGTTGAATAGTCGTACTGGCTGGGGGCCTGGAGCAGTGCCGCGAGGTAGGCGCCCTGCCGGACGCTCAGGTCCTCCGCGTCCTTGTTGTAGTACGCGCGGGCGGCGGCCTGGATGCCGTAGGCGCCGCGGCCGTAGTAGCTGGTGTTGATGTAGCCCTGGAGGATGTAGTCCTTGGACTGGTCCTGGTCCACCTTGAGGGAGATCACCAGCTCCTTGAGCTTACGGCTGACCGTCTGCTCCTGGCTCAGGTAGTAGTTCTTGACGAACTGCTGGGTGATGGTCGAGCCACCCTGCTTGCCCCGGCCGAGGGCGGTGTTGATCAGGCCGCGCGCGGTACCGGAGAAGGACACACCGGAATCGGTGTAGAAGTCCTTGTTCTCGGCGGCGACGAAGGTGTGCTGCACCTTCTTGGGGATCTTGGAGAGCGGCACCGACTCGCGGTTGACCGAGCCCTCCTTCGCCATGATCGAGCCGTCGCTGTACTTGTAGATGTTGGCTTCCGCCTTCGCCGCGGCGTTGGCCGGGGGAACCTTCACGCTGAAGTACAGGATGGCGAACGCCGCGACCCCCAGGGCGCCCAGTCCGACGAAGTAGCCCAACACCATCTTCCAGGTGAAGAACCGGCGTATACCCCCCTGTTTGGCGGCCTTCTTGGCCCTGCGTGCGCCCTTCTGCCGCGCCCGCCGATCGTCCGCTCTACCCATCTCTCCCGCCGCTCCAGTCCATCCGCCCCCCGCACCCAAGCCAGCTCATGAAGCTAGCACCGCATCAACCGGCAAATACTCATCGATCAAGCTTTTTCCGTACGTGACAAAGAGCACGTCTCTCACGGGAACTGACACCCCGGGGCCGCCGGGGGTTGCACAGGAAGGGAAATGTGTTATCACTTTGTTGACACCTTCCACAGAAGCGGGGACTCCATGACCGACACCATCGCCTCCACCAACGGCATACCGGCCCGCCATGAGCCACAGGTACGGGAGCGGCCCGCCAAGAACATCAGCGGCGGCCTCGCCCTGCTGCTGGGCCTGGTCGGACTCCTCGCCGGGGTGGGCCTGATCCTCGCCGGGGCGGCCGTCGCCGCCGACCACAAGGGCGCCGGATCCGCCGCGCTGATCGTCGCCGGGATCGTGGTGATCCTCACCGCGCTCATCACCATGGCCGGGCTGAACATGGTCGCGCCGGGCGAGGCCCGGGTCGTCCAGCTCTTCGGCCGCTACCGCGGCACCATCCGCACCGACGGGCTGCGCTGGGTGAACCCGCTGACCAGCCGGGAGAAGATCTCGACCCGGGTGCGCAACCACGAGACGGCGGTGCTCAAGGTCAACGACGCGTACGGCAACCCGATCGAGCTGGCCGCCGTCGTGGTCTGGAAGGTCGAGGACACCGCGCAGGCGATGTTCGAGGTGGATGACTTCCTGGAGTTCGTCGCCACCCAGACCGAGGCGGCCGTGCGCCACATCGCCATCGAGTACCCGTACGACGCCCATGACGAGAACGGCCTGTCGCTGCGCGGCAACGCCGAGGAGATCACCGAGAAGCTCGCGGCCGAGCTGCACGCCCGGGTCGAGGCGGCCGGGGTCCACATCATCGAGTCGCGCTTCACCCACCTCGCGTACGCCCCGGAGATCGCCTCCGCGATGCTCCAGCGACAGCAGGCGGGCGCGGTGGTCGCCGCCCGGCGGCAGATCGTGGACGGCGCGGTCGGCATGGTCGAGGCGGCGCTGGCCCGTATCACCGACGAGGAGATCGTGGAGCTGGACGAGGAGCGCAAGGCCGCGATGGTCAGCAATCTGATGGTGGTGCTGTGCGGGGACCGCGCACCGCAGCCCGTCCTCAACACCGGCACGCTCTACCAGTGACGGAGCAAGAAGAAGAGGGAACGGCCGGTCGGCAGCCGCGGCGGCAGCGCAAGCAGACGCTGCTGCGGCTCGACCCGGCGGTCTACGACGCCCTCGCCCGGTGGGCGGGCGAGGAGCTGCGCAGCACCAACGCGCAGATCGAGTTCCTGCTGCGGAAGGCCCTCGCGGACACGGGCCGACTGCCCGGCACCGCCCGTCCCATCCCCCGCCGCGGCCGCCCGCCGCGGGGGGCGGGCGGGGCGGCGAGCGGGACGGGCGGGGACGAGACCGAGGACGGCGAATCCGGGGGCCAGAGCCAGCAGTAGGCCCTTGACCTGCGTAGACACACTCCACACCGCAGCTATACACACGAGGTATACGCATCGTGTAGAGTGCCGTGCATGTCAATCGGCCACACCCTGCTCGGGCTTCTGGAGTCCGGTCCACGACACGGCTACGACCTCAAGCGCGCCTTCGACGAGAAGTTCGGGCACGACCGCCCGCTGCACTACGGACAGGTCTACTCGACCATGTCCCGGCTCCTGAAGAACGGCCTCGTCGAGGTCGACGGCATCGAGCACGCGGGCGGTCCCGAGCGCAAGCGCTACGCGATCACCGACGCGGGCATCACCGATGTGGAGCAGTGGCTCGCGCAGCCCGAGAAGCCCGAGCCCTACCTCCAGTCGGTCCTCTACACCAAGGTCGTCCTCGCCCTGCTCACCGGGCGCGACGCCGCCGATCTGCTCGACGTGCAGCGCTCGGAGCATCTGCGGCTGATGCGCGAGCTGACCCAGCGCAAGCGCGGCGGCGACCTCAGCGACCAACTCATCTGCGACCACGCCCTCTTCCACCTCGAGGCCGACCTGCGCTGGCTTGAGCTCACCGCGGCCCGCCTCAGCCCACTCGCCAAGGCGGTGCGTTCATGACTCCGGCGGGATCCCTGCTGATAGCCGACGGCCTGCACAAGTCGTACGGCCCCACCCCCGCGCTGGACGGCGCGCACTTCTCCATCCACCCCGGCGAGGTCGTCGCCGTCATGGGCCCCTCCGGCTCCGGCAAGTCGACCCTGCTGCACTGCCTGGCCGGGATCGTCCGGCCCGACTCCGGTTCGGTGCACTACAGCGGGCGCGAGCTGTCCGCCATGTCGGACGCCGAGCGCAGCAGCCTGCGCCGCGGCGAGTTCGGCTTCGTCTTCCAGTTCGGCCAGCTCGTCCCCGAGCTGACCTGCGTGGAGAACGTCGCGCTGCCGCTGCGGCTGAGCGGGACCAAGCGCAAGGAGGCCGAGGCCCGGGCGCTGTCCTGGATGGAGCGACTGGAGGTCGACGTCGTGGCGGCCAAGCGGCCCGGCGAGGTCTCCGGCGGTCAGGGGCAGCGCGTCGCGGTCGCCCGCTCGCTGGTCACCGCGCCGCGGGTGCTGTTCGCCGACGAGCCGACCGGCGCGCTGGACTCCCTCAACGGCGAGCGGGTGATGGAGCTGCTGACCGAGGCGGCCCGGGAGACCCGTACGGCCGTCGTCCTGGTCACCCATGAGGCGCGGGTCGCGGCGTACTCCGACCGCGAGGTCGTCGTGCGCGACGGCAAGGCGCGGGACATGGCGGGTGCCCGATGAGCGGCCCGGACGACGGCCACACCGGCCCGGGCGGCCGCGGCGGCCAGGCGACGCTGACCCTGAGGTCCGCACCGCCCCCGCCCCCGGCCCCCGAGCAGCCCCCGCGGCGCCCCGGCATCGCCCGCTGGGCCGCGGACCTCGCCATGGGCGGACGGTTCGCGGTCTCCGGCGGACGGGAGAGCTGGGCCAGGACGATCATGACGGCGGTCGGGGTGGGCCTCGGCGTCACGCTGCTGCTGTTCGCCGCGTCCGTCCCCACCATGGACGCCGCGCGCACCGAGCGGTCCAACGCCATCGCCGCCAACGGCTTCGGGGAGGAGCCGAAGCCGGGCCCCGGCACGATCCACGTCTCCCAGGCGGACACCGACTTCCGCGACCTGGACATCTCGGGCATGGTGATGGCGCCCGACGGCGACGGTGCGCCCCACCCCCCGGGCGTGAGCGGCGTTCCGGCCGCCGGGGAGATGTACGTCTCCCCCGCGCTGAAGAAGCTGCTCGCCTCCGACGAGGGCAAGCTGCTCCGGGACCGCTTCCCGTACCGCGTCGCCGGAGTGATCGGCGACAGCGGAGTGACCGGCCCCGGCGAGCTGCGCTACTACGCGGGGATCACCCCGAAGCAGTTCGACAGCGTCCCCGCCAGCTACCACCTCGACTCCTGGGGTGCCACGGACACCAGCGGGGACGGGCTGGACCCCGCGCTGGTGCTGCTGGTCATCATGGGCTGCGTGGTGCTGCTGCTGCCGGTGCTCATCTTCATCGCCACCGCCGCCCGCTTCGGCGGCGAGCGCCGGGACCGGAGACTGGCCGCGCTGCGGCTGGTCGGCGCCGACATCCAGATGACCCGGCGGATCGCCGCGGGCGAGTCGCTCTTCGGCTCGCTCCTCGGGCTCGCGGTCGGCGCCGCGCTCTTCCTGCTGCTGCGGGAGGCCGTCGGCGGCGCCTCGATGCTGAACCTCAGCTTCTTCACGTCCGACATCACGCCCACCCTCCCGCTCGCCCTGGCGATCGCGCTGATCGTGCCCGCCTCGGCCGTCGCCGTCACGCTTCTCGCCCTGCGCGCCATCGCCATCGAGCCGCTGGGCGTCGTCAGGAACGCCGCCCCCAGGCGGCGGCGGCTGTGGTGGCGGCTGGTGCTCCCGCTCCTCGGCGTCGGGATGCTGGCCCCGCTCGCCGGCGGCTTCGGGGCGACCAGTTCGGGCGGCGGCGACCTCCAGGCCTTCCAGGCCGCGGCCGGTGCCGTATTGGTCCTCATCGGCACCACCGCGCTGCTGCCGTGGCTGGTCGAGTCCGTCGTGGAGCGCTTCGGCAAGGGCCCGGTGCCCTGGCAGCTCGCGACCCGGCGGCTCCAGCTCAGCAGCGGCACCGCGGCGCGCGCGGTCAGCGGCATCACGGTGGCGGTCGCCGGGGCCATCGCGCTCCAGATGCTCTTCGCGAGCGTGGAGTCCCACAGCACCGAGGAGACGAACCAGGACCCGAACCGCGCCCAGCTGTCGATGGGCATGCAGGTGGGTGACGGCGCCGAGGCCCGCGACGTCTTCGCCCGGCTCGGCGCGACCAAGGGCGTGCGCAGCGTGCTCGGGGTCACCCAGGACTCCGTCTCCGACCCGCGCAGCAAGGCGAAGGACCCGGCCGAGATCCCGACCGACTCCCTCACCGTCGCCGACTGCCCCGCGCTGCGCGAGCTGGCGCACCTGAAGAGCTGCCGGGACGGCGATGTCTTCCTCGTCGACGCACCACCGGCCGGCGCGGAGGCCGAAGGGGCAGTGGCCTACCCGCCCCCCGAAAAGCCCTTCGCGAAGCCCGGCACGCAGGTCAACCTGAGCTTCGACGACGAGGACCTGCCCACAGTCGGCAAGCAGAAGCTGTGGACGATCCCCAGTTCGGCCACGACGGCGAAGCCCAGGATGGACCCGACGGGGATCTACCGCTCCGGCGTCTTCGCCACCCCCGGCGCCATCGACGTCGCGGAGCTGGCCGACCCGCAGGCGTTGGCGATGATGCGTATGGACTCGAAGGTTCCGGACGCCAACGAGTACGTGCGCAACACCAGCGTGGCGATCGACCCGGCGATGGACGTGATACAGCTCAGCGGCGTATCGCAGTCGGACCAGTTCCAGACGATCCGCAACGTGCTGTACATCGGTGCCACCGCGACGCTGCTGCTCATCGGGGCCAGCATGATCGTGACCACTCTGGAGCAACTGCGGGACCGCAAGCGGCTGCTGTCCGTCCTGGTCGCCTTCGGCACCCGGCGCTCCACGCTGAGCTGGTCCATCCTGTGGCAGACCGCGATCCCGGTGGTGCTGGGTCTCGCGCTGTCGGTCGCGGGCGGGCTGGCGCTGGGCGCGCTGCTGCTGAAGATGGTCGGCGAGAAGCTGGCCGTGGACTGGGCCGGACTCGCCATGATGACCGGCATCGGCGCGGGCGTCATCGTCCTGGTGACCCTGGCCAGCCTGCCTCCGCTGTGGCGCATGATGCGCCCGGAGGGGCTGCGGACCGAGTAGCCCCTTACGCGGGAGAACGCGCCGTCGCGGCGGGGAGGAATCCCGGCTGCGGCGGCGCGTCAGCGTGCGACCCGCACCGGCAGCGGCCGCACCGCCTCGCGGAGCGTGGCGGCCAGGGCCTCGAACTCCTCCGCCCGCGCGGCCCCGGCGCGCATGGCCAGGGCGATGCGGCGGGCGGGGGCCGGGTCGGCGAAGTCGCCGGTGGCCAGCTCGTCGTTGCGGCCGGTCTCGACCCGTAGCGCGGTACGCGGCAGCAACGTCACCCCGAGCCCGCCCCCGACGAGTTGCACCAGCGTGGAGAGCCCGGCGGCGGTGGTCGTCACCGCGGCGCCCTCGGTGCGGCCCGCCTCGCGGCAGATGTCCAGGGCCTGGTCGCGCAGGCAGTGGCCCTCGTCCAGCAGCAGCAGATCCAGTTCGTTCAGCGCCTCGCGGGGTATGTCCGTACGCCCGCCCAGCCAGTGGTCCCGCGGCGTGACCAGCACGAAGTCCTCGTCGAAGAGCGGCAGTTCCACCACCCCCGGGGCGCCGAGCGGGACCGCGAGCAGCAGCAGGTCGAGCCGCCCGTGGGCGAGCCCGTCCAGCAGCGAGGCGGTCTGCTCCTCGTGCACCTGGAGGTCGAGGCGCGGATAGTGCTCCCGCGCCAGCCGCAGCACGGTCGGCAGCAGATACGGGGCCACGGTCGGGATCACCCCGAGCCGCAGCACACCAGTGAACGGCGCCCGCGCCGCCTCGGCCTCCTCCAACAGCGCACCGACCTCCGCGAGTACGGAGCGTGCTCGTCCGGCCAGCCGCTCACCCGCCGGACTGAGCAGCACCTTGCGGGTCGTACGCTCGAGAAGCTGAACTCCGAGCGTGTCCTCCAGGGCCGCCACGGCCCCCGAAAGGGCGGGCTGGCTCATCCCGATGGCGGACGCCGCATCCCGGAAGTGCAGATGCTCGGCGACCGCGGCGAACGCCTTGAGCTGGGACAAGCTCGGCTGCCGCGGCTTTCCGGCCGGTGTAGCTGTCGCGGCCACTGATAGCCACCTCCAATCAACCACAGCGAGTGTAGCTATTTCACTGATCAATGTGGCATGTGCCAGGGTGGAGATCGTCCAACCCCGGGAAACCCCCACAAAGGGTCCCTCCCACGCGAAAGCTGCAAGGAGAAACGTGCTCACTGTCGGTGACAAGTTCCCCGCATACGACCTGACGGCCTGCGTGTCGCTGGAGAGCGGCAAGGAGTTCGAGCAGATCAACCACAAGTCCTACGAGGGCAAGTGGCGCGTGGTGTTCTTCTGGCAAAGGACTAGCGTGGAACCCTCTTTTTTTCTTAGCGTGTTGTCATGCCCACACCACAACGCAACAGCCGTCAGACCAGCACCGACGTAGCCGCCATGGCCACCGGCAGCCTGATCCCCCTAGGCGCCTACGCCCGCCTCAGCGAAGACAAGGCGCTGCGGTCCAACGCGGACCCAGAGCGCGAGGAGGGCGAGCAGGTAGCCGACCAGCTCAAGCGGTGCCGCGCCGCCGCAGCCCGCTTCGGCGGTGTGATCACCCACGAGTACAACGACAACAACACCCCCGCCTCAGACCCGTTCATCGTCCGCGAAGACTTTGAACGGATGCTTGTGGACCTTGGGAGTGGGGTGATTCGCGGAATTCTCTTCACCCATTCAGACCGGCTGGCGCGACAGGAGTTCGACGCAGCCAGGGTCAACCGCATTTTCATGATGAACCCCAGCTACATCGGTCGGGAACTTGACGGGGGTGTGGATCTCGCGACCGCCGAGGGCCGGGCAATGTTCATGATGAAAGCGACAGTCGGCGGGCTGGAGGTGGACAACACCAAGCGCCGAGTGAGCGGCACAAACAAGTCCCGAGCCCAGCGCGGCAAAAAGGGGAAATCGCATCGCGCTTTCGGATGGAACGAAGACGACAAGACACTCCGCGAAGTTGAGGCGAATGATCTTTTGGCCGCCATCCGTGCGATTCCCAAAGGAAAGCTCGTAGGTGAAGTTCGCAAGGAATGGATAGAGAAAGGCTATGTCCCCAGGCGCACAAAGAAAGGAAAACTGCACCTACCACTGGCACACAGCACCGTAGAAGCGCGTCTCACGAACCCACGAAATTGCGGATACGTGACTTACGTTTCCAAGGCCGAAAGGCGTGATAGCGGCCGCTTATGGCTCCCTGACCACATAGTAGAAGTCGACGGGAAACCGGTACTGGGGGACTGGGAAACTGTTTGCACTCCAGAGGAATGGCGCGCGTGCGTCGGAACTCTCGAAGAGCGGAAGGAGGAATACCAAGCAGGACTGATCGAGCCGCATTCCACGGCCGTGAAATACCTCCTTTCGGGGTGGGCTCGCTGCGGCAAATGCACCTCCGCGGTTTGGATTAATCCGTACAGTAAAGATAAGCCAGCATATGAGAAATACGGCTTCCGGTACGCATGCCTATCAAATCAGGGTGGGTGCGGAGGAGTGACACGCGTGGGCCCGCCGTGCGATGAACACGTGAGGGATCTCTATTTTGAGCACGTCCGGCGAACCGTAGGCAACGCCGTGCCAATCGAGGATGAGAAACCAGCAGCGGCCGACGAGCAGACGGCGCGCAACAATGAACGACTTGTGGAAATCGCAGCCGAAATCGACCTCACGAATGAACGGCGCCGAGAAAAGCGAATCAGCATGTCAGCCGCACTCGACGCAATCGAGGACCTAGAAGCCGAGAGGGCAATACTCAAGCGCAAACAGCGAAAGTCCGCAGCCCTTCAAGCACAAGATGACACCAAGAGCACCGGGCTAGATCTACTGAAAGAATGGGATAGCCTTACGGTCAGCGAGAAGAGGGCGCGAATGAAGGAAGAAATTCGCGCGATTATCATCCACCCAATAGGCAGGGGGAAGCGTTTTGACCCTGACTTTATAGAAATCCTCTGGCGCGAGTAGAGGAAAATAGCGATGCCCCCTCAAACGCGAGAGGGGGCATTACTATTCATCCGGCGGCCTCAGGCCCCAAATTTTCATCATTCGCCTACGCCAAGCCTCATCACGCTTAGGCGCTTTTGCTAGCTCGCGCTCGATCCACTCTTCTTTCGTCATGGGGCGGTGAGCCCTTCTCGCGCGCTCAGCCAACGCCACCACCCCACGACTTCCCGTTTTCCTCTTTTGCGATATCTCGCGTCATCGAAATATCCGCAGCGATTCCCGAAGCCACCTCTGCCTCAGCCAGCGAATGCCCCGACCGGACGTACCGCCAGGCCGCTTCGATCGATAGCCCTTTCTCACTCTCCCCCCTGCTCCCCGACCGGTAGTCGGCGCGTAGAGCTTGAAGGGCGGCATAGGTAGTGGAGTACCGCCGCGACTTGGTGAGGACATGCCCCCTGTACCCGAGCGTGTGAGCCCAGAGACGCAGGCGTAGAGGTTCTAGGGCAGGAATTCCACCGAGACGCCAGCAGGCCCACATGAGGGCGCGTACGTGAGACGTGACGGGCAGAAGACTGATCTCTCCAGCCGACGTAATCGGTCGATCAATTCCCCCGACATCGCCCACGCTCTTACTGACGTACTTCGCCACGTACGCAGCCACCGCGCTATCTGTGACCGTGGCGTCAGCGCTTTCCGCATGGATTGAATGCACGTCAAATTCGCTGCCCCACTGGACAACGTGCTCCCCTGTTTGCGGAGCGTATGGCGCACGAACCCCCGCCGCCCCTATTGCGCTCCGGACCGCATCAGCCAATATCTGAGGCGCAACCCGCGCTGGCGGTGGCGTTGACGGGCCATCTGGTCCGTCCACCCGGATCACTGCGTGCACATGTACCGCACCGCGCTTCTGATATTCAGCGACTTTCGCAAATGACACCCGCAGGTGATTATTCAAATCACGCTGCTTTATGGAAGTCGCCATCGCCAGATGGCGCCGAATCAGAATACAGGTCCGATTCCATAGTTCGCCTGCTTTCGCGTGCCAGATGACATGTGCCGAGTAGTCATAGCAGGCTGGACAAATCGGCTGACCAACAACGGTGTCGAATTCGTCATGAATGGCGCCACAGCCGAGGTTGCCGCCATGGGGACACTGGCCGCCGGAGCGACGAGGACGGCACGGCTGATCAGTGGTAGCACGATGAACTGGCCCAAAACCCGGAGCAGTCAGGGTGACGAACAGCCTGGGGTGGTCAACGACGGCCGCAGGCACCGTTTTGCCGCCCAGGAGTCCGGCCCGAACCAGGTGATAGGTGTCGCCTCCATGAAGGCGCGAACACGGCTCGCAGCGGCTTTCACGGCGGTTTCCGCAGCGGACGGCCAGAACCCCGTGAGGCTCATCGGCAGTGCTGTAGACCCTCAGCACTTCGCCCGTGGCCGCATCACGGGTAGTGGTTTGGCCTGAGAGGTAGATCGGGTGCGCGCAGCCGCCGATGGCGTGCATCTGGTCGAGCCAGCGCCGGAATCCGGAGTCCTGAACCAGCCGGATCATGTCGCGTTCAGTGCTAGTGAGCGCGCGCAGGCGCTCCGCGTGCTGGAGAGCGGAGCGCCGTGCACGGTCTTCATTCCAGACGTTCACGGTGGTGCCCTTTCTTGACGGGCCGTCACACGTACGGCCATAGGGGGTTGGTGGACTGGGCGAGGCATGTTGCGTGCTCCTTTGGGGTGTGTGACCTGGGATGATTGCCCTGTGGCTGTACCGCGGATCGGTTACCGCCGGGGCGGCCGACGCCGACAGCAGCGACACCGCCGGAGACGGCCGCCCCGAGTGCGAAGGCGCAGCCGCCCGCATCCCCGGCACCTCACATATAGGTGAGGCATGGTTTCCTTTCTTGAGCCGCTACCCGGGAAGGACGTAAGTCCGCAGCCATTCCAGGAAATTAGCGATGGTGAGTCCCGGTGTGGTGCTGGCCATGGTGAACCCCCAGAGGAAGAAGAGAGAGCCGACCCACCAGACGACTTCCCGGGATCGCACGACCATGACGCAGAGAATTCCCAGGACGACAGCGAGCGGGATTGCCTCTGATTCGCTCAGCATTACTCTCTCCCTCCTTTCGCTGCGTTCATAGCCCGCACCAGTGCGGGCATTGCCGGGGTCCTGTCAGAATGCGCGTCCGAGATTTCCCGAGCATCAGCAGTGGTAGTCAGGCGGGAGCGCACACGCGACCAGGTACCGCCGACTGTCGTGATGGCCACGCCTTGTTCTCGCTCCGTGATCATCTGAGCCGCCACTACCGCGTCATCGGCGAGATCACCGAGCGCCATTTCCGCCGTCTGCTGATCATGGACGCGATGGCAGATACGGCCACCGAGCTGAGCCCGCAGCGCCGTGACACCGACGCCCAGCTCAGACCCGATACGCTGACCCGCGACGATCAGGTGGATGGCGAGGGCCGCCCCAAGTTGCCCCAACCGATGCAGAGCAGTGGAACACTCGGCACTCTCCTGCCGACTGACCCGCGACCCGTCGACTAGGTACAGCTCGGCAAGCTCGTCCACCACGACCACGACCGGCACCGGCCGCGCCTTCTCCGGTAGCTCCCAGATGGACCGCACCCCCGCCGCACGACAGATCGCCATGCGATCCGCCGCCTCATCGAGGAGCGCCACCAGGACGGCCAAAGCCTCTGACCTGCTACAAGCCAGCGCGGACAGACGCCGTTCGAACAGCGACAGCTCCATACCGCCCTTGCAGTCGATCCCGACCAGCGCGACCGGCTGCGGTGCGAACTGACGGACCATCGCAGCGAGGAGCGTGCTCTTCCCCGATTGGGTCGCACCGACGACCAGCCAATGCGGCACCTGTCGCAGGTCGATGCTCCACCCGGAGCCGGTTTCCGTACGGCCCACATGCGCAGCGAGGACCCGAGTCGGCTCCCGTGCCACCGTCGCACCCGCGTCGGTCAGGGGGTCTCGCCAGGTCGCCGTGATGATGACCTCACCACGTCGTGAGGAGGCAACGCGGACCGCATGGAGTCGCCACGCATGTGCCATCGCGTGGGCCGCCTCCACGAACGGAGCGGGTGTCTGTCCCGGATGCAGTTGCACTCGCACCACCAGGCCGTCACGGGTGGGTATGGGCAGGCCCAGCCGGGGCGGGATCATCCGAACTGCGCGACCGGTCACGATCATGTCGCGGCCGACCAGGGCCCGGGGTGGCTGGCGTTGCACCGCCAAGTCGGCATTCCGGGCGAGCTTGCGCCAGGTGAACCGCATCCGCAGCACGACGGCGGGAAAGGCTCCCAGGTACCAGCGCCAGGGCAGTGCCCCCAGCCGCCGCAGCCTGCGAGGCATGGGCGGAACCCGGTGCTCCCAGCGCGGCTGTGTCAGCACGGCCAGCAGCAAGGCCAGCCAGACCATCCATTGCCACGACATCAGTGATCACCTCCGTCTGTCTTTCGGGGGTCCCGGCGCACCGACCCACGCGCCCCACGCACATGCCGGGCATCGCGCGCCACGTCCTCAGCCGTCCGTGCAGTCAGGGCCAGGATCTGATCAACCAGAGGGCCGCCGGACATGGCCGTCAGCAGAGCGTCACAGCCAGCCAGAATCCGGAGATTGCGCATGAGTCGTGCTACTGCTGCGTCGGTGTGTCCCACCAGCGACCTCCCGATCCAGCACGCGCGATCATGGTCTGAGCGAGGTGAGCGGTGGCCATGGCCACCCGGGCCAGCCGCTCCCGCTCCCCCGCGTCCATCTCTTCGACCTCTGCGGCATCGAGCTGACGGCTCAGCTCATGGACATGCCGCCGAAGATCAGCCCAGCCCACAACCCGCTGGGGCAACCCCGAAGATTCACCGAGCTGCATCGTCACCACCCCCAGCCGACTTCGACCGCCCCGGCACGGGCGGCGGCGCCTTGCCCGGTTCGCCCTCCGACGTGATCGCGGCGGCGCGGTACGACGTCCCGTGCCGATCGCCCATCTCCCACGAGATGGCCACGAGGTCCACCACGCGCACCCGGGCACCCTCAGCGATCACCGGGGGCTCAGCACCCGACACAACCACCTCGATCACGTCAGCACGGCGGTTGTCCGGCTGACGTACCGAGACACCCACGGCGTAGGTAGCCCGACCGTCCCGATCGGTCCTGACCTGGCCAGTCTCCAGATTCACTCGCGGCTCGGGAGGCACCACGCACATCAGCGTGCCGAGTCGGGCCACATCTACGGGAATGCTTCGCATTCAAGATCACCTCTCCCTCATATGTCGTTCGGTCGTCACTCGTACCAACGAGTGGCGGGAAGACGAGCATGCGTCATATTGACCAAGAGAGGCAAGCTCTTATCCTGATGAGTGCAGGACCCCCATCGACACCCCCAGGCCCAGCAGGGCCCTGAGACCGCCTAGGAGCTACCTACGATGCCCGGTCCCAGCAACAGCACGACCGCTCAACTCCAGCCCCATGAGCCCCTGTACAGGCAGCTAGCGGGCATCCTGGCCTCAGCCATCGCCACAGGCGAGGAGTACCCGCCGGGCAGTCGACTGCCAAGCGAATCAGAACTAGAGACCCGATACGACGTCTCCCGCAGCACCGTCCGCCAAGCCGTCGCCGAGCTGCGCCGGATGGGGCTAGCCGTGAGCAAACACGGCAAGGGCACGTACGTACGCGAACAGGCCACCCCCGTCGTCATGATCAAGCGCACGCTGATCCGACGAGGCAAGCACCTGGTCATGGGACACCATCTGGACGAGGCCGAAGAACCCACCGTCACCCGAGATCACGTCAGTGGGGACATTGAGGCACTGTTCGACCGAGGCCCGGTCCACGCGCTCACGGTTGACCGCCTGTTGGCAGACCCTGAGACAGGGGTTCGCGTCACCCACCGCACCGTGATCCCGTTCGACGTCGCCGACGAGGTGCCAGCACTTGTTGATCAGCCGAGCGCCAGCCCAACCGAGTTGTACGGGGCACTCGCCGAAGCCGGGCTCACACTCACCTGGTGGGAAACCGTCGATGCCCGCACCGCCCGACCCGACGAGCGCGCGGCACTGCACATGTCCGACGACGCCGACACCATCTTGATCACCCACCGCGTCACCGAGGACCAGGACGGCCGTGCACTCCTAGTTGAGGAGATGCGGACGAGCCCCGCCCGGGCCCGCCTCGCCTACCGCATCACCCCGACCACGCCCAAGCGCGGCTGAATGCGTCTAGATCTTCTTTACTTGCTCAAGGGCGCGCCTGCGGCGCGCCGGGCGGCCACGCCGCCTCGACCGGCTGCGGCCTGACGGCCGGTCCGGTCGGACGACGAGCCGCCCGACGACCACCAGCGGCCCCGAGCAGCACGAAGCCCCCGCCAGCCGCGGGGGCTTCGTTGTGAGGGGACGAGGAGGCCGACGAGACTCCCGCGGACCACGACTCACGGCCGCTGCCCGTTGCCCCGAGGGCGCATCGCCCCCGCGCTCAGCACGTACAGGTACGCGCGTGGTCCTGCGCTGCGAACTTCGACGGGCCGACACCGGGGTTGAACTTCTTGTAGCCGCACCCCGAGCACTTGACCCATTCGCCGCCGCGCCGGTCACGCTCCACACGCACCGTGCCGCGCCCCCGCGTCCGGAACCCTGGCTTCTCTGGCTTTGCCCGACCCCACCTCATAGCTCTTCCCCTCTCGTCGTGACACTGGCCATACTCCGCGTCACCAACTGCCGGTGACAAGAGCCCCCGACATCGTGGCTGGTGCGTTGTGGCTGGGGCCGACGACCTACGAGGCTTTAGGCAGCCACCATGGGGCGAGCCTCTAAGAACAGGGGGCCAATCGGTCGCAAACGCGGGCAGGTCCACAAACCCGCCCGATCCGCCGCACCAGCGTAAGGCCCCCTGTTCTCTCGCCCCATGGCAGCTCCCGCCCAAAGCCTCGCAGGCCATCGGCGTGCCCACCTGCACCGTCACGGCACCGCGCCTAACTCATCACCACCGGCCGACCACTCAGGCGAGGCCCCCGCAGCGCGCCTCAGCAGAGTGGCCACACGACGCGCCGCCGTGATGTCCGCGCGCCCACGGAACCGCAGGACAGGCCCCCCGTCCGCATCAGTCGACGGCTCGGTCACCACCGAGTGATGCACTCCCGCAACGGCCAAAGCTGCCTCCAGCTCATCCGCCGCATCGCGCGCTTCCCGCCACGCGTCCAGGTATCTAGCCTCCGAGACCCATACAACCTCTTCTGGCTCATCAGGTTGATCAGCCTCCCCGCCTAGGCCATCCGGCCCGTACGTCACGGTCGCCCACCTCCCTCATCAGCTCGTTTTGCGCCCCCGCCGTAACCAAGGGAGGGCACACGGTAACCGCACCAGGGAAACACTCAGCTCAGACATCCGCCTCCGCCACATCGGACCCGCCTGTTTACGCCGAGCCGATAAACGTCCACTCAACGCCACCAGGCGGAGCCCCGCGCGTCTCACGAGGCCCCGAACACAGAGACATGAGGACAGCGAGCGCGATGACAATTAGCGCCAGCTTGACCCTGAACCGCAGATAAGACATGACCACCCACCTACACGCGACAACCAGACATGCGGTCGTCACTCGTACCAATGAGTCATTGATCATGCGACCCACAAGGCAGGTGCGTCAACCACATACCAAGAAGGGTGATACCCCATCACCAGTAATTACAGGGCTCGCAGAATGAAAGCTCCCTTGACCCATCGCACATGAAGGGCTATGGCCGTACCCTGCCGATATGAACGATGCGGGCAAGAACCTGAAAAACGTGAGGAAGCAACGAGGTCTGACCCAAAGCGAACTGGCGTCCGCCTCAGGCGTGTCAGTCTCAACCATTCGCAAGTTGGAGCAGGGAGACCGGTCGACCGCGCGACTGGAGACGTTCCGCGCGCTGGCTGCTGCACTGCGAGTAACGACCATGCGACTCGTGAACGGACCGAAAGCCGAGGGGCCGACCGCTGGAACGGAAGAACGCTGGGAAGCCGTCAGGCGTACCTTGGGTCGCCCTCCAGTGCCCTCAGAACTGGACGGCGAGCCGCCAACCGTTGCCGGAGTCAAGAAGGCGCTAGACGACTCCCTGCCGCTCTTCACACAAGATCGATTCGAAGACCTCTCAACAGTGCTGCCCGCCATGCTCCGTGACGCTGATGCGTTGGGGCCAGAAGGGCGTGCTGTCCGGGTGCGGATCTTGCAGCTTGCCGGATGGCTCATGGTCCAGACACGCCAATTCGGAACCGCTGAACTAGCCCTCCAGCGCGCTCAGGACGATGCCGCTGACAGGCTCGAAGGAGCGGCAACCGTCAACACTCAATGCTGGCTCCTACTTCGACAAGGTGATCTGGAAGGCGCGTTGTCGCTTGCCGTGCAATGGGCCGACGAGACCGAACCCCGAATCAGCCGTGCAACGCCAGCCGAGTTGAGTACTTGGGGCTGGATGCTCCTTCGCGTGTCTGCGGCAGCAGTGCGAAACGAGCAGCAGGGGCAAGCCGCCGACGCGTTGCGACTGGCCAAGGGGGCCGCCGTTATGCTCGGACGCGAGTACGCACCCGAGAACGACTTTCTGCGGACCTTTGGACCAACCACGGTCAAGCTCAAAGCCGCTGAAAACGCGAGCGTCACCGACCGCCCCGACGTAGTGCTCCGACTAGCACACCGCGTATCTATGTCTGCCCTCAAGCCGACAAGCAACAACCGCAACCGACACCTCCTAGACGTCGCCGACGCGCACGCAAAGACCGGCGACTACACAGAGGCGTTCGACAAGCTGTCGCACATCCGGCGCTCATCCCCGGAATGGCTTCCCAATCAATCGTACGCACGTACGGTAATGAAGCGCATCGCTGAGGGCCGCCGGACCCTGACAGCGGAGATGCGAGAGATGGCAACCGCCATCCACCTTCAGCTGTAAACGATCTCTTGTGGCACTTCGAGCTGACACATAGTCAAAGTGCCACAGACACCGCGTAGACCATTCCCTAGGGTTTCGTTCCTCAGACGAAACCCTAGGGGGTGAGCAGCAGTGGCGAGCCAGCGCACGGCGCCAACGGTCGCACTGCAAAACAATTCCGTTCTTGAGCCAGTCCCTGTAGAGGGATGCACTGTCTGCTGGGCACTGGTAAATCAACGGGAAGCGGCGCGCGCGTTAGGTCAAAACTCGAAGGTTGATTCCCGCAACCGCGAGATCGCAGCGCACCAAATCGGGGGTGTGAAATGAAGCGGCACCTCAACCGATCACACATCCCCCGAGAATTTCTGCCCACTCTGATCGCGATCGTAGCGTGGTTTGCAGCCATGGCGGGAATTATCTTCCTTTCCGTGGCGGGTAAGCCGTGAGCACGGAAATGGGCCCCACCGATTCCATCCCTTTCGCCGATTCCCCTTACGAGATCTCGCCAGAGGGTTGGTGGACATCGCACGGCGGTGCGCAGGATAAGCGCTCAGGAGTCGTGTACATTCCCCACGGGCCGGAGAGCCGCCCTTGCATGCGCGGATGCCCCCACTGCCACCCGATAGAACCCTCATTGAGCGACGAGGAACGACGGGCCTTAGTAGAGCAGTCGTGGCACGCATACAGTTCGCACGGGACCGAGTGTCTCGACTGCAAGGGTACCGACAGATGCGAAATCGGAAACGGTTTGCTCCGCGTCTATCACCACGCCCTTCGCGGATATCATCGCATCAGCGAGTCGCGGCAGGCAGCGGGATCAGAGGATGACTAAAAGGCGCGCGGGCACCTCTCCGTCGCAGACACTTCCCATTTGGGTTCCGGTGACGATCGGAGAAAACGACACGATCGTGCACAAGATGCGCGCCGGGAAAACAAGATGCGGGGAGACCGGAAAAATAGGGCGATGGGCACGCATAGTCAACTGCCCCGGTTGCCTCGCAGACTAAGTTCCGCCCCCTGCCGGATGCGCCGAATTCGGGATTCCCCAATTTCCGTATTCGATTCCCGGCGGGAGCGGGCTTCACAGATAAAAGGATAGATAATTGGGCAGCAACAAAAGGTTCACGGTCAATGCGGCCAAGAATGAGACAGCCAGGGCTCCAAAGCGCAAGCAGGAACAGGTCACCCAACAAAGCCACATCGCTGACCGCTTTGTGAGGCAGTCTCATGTCTGTGACGAATTCTGCGAGGCCCCCTGCTCAATCAAGTAGCCTCCCGCCCAATGGAGTTGAGAAATGCGTGAACCTAGTGTTTGGGTCGGCGTGCTCGCCCTGGTCCTCACTGCGGTCATACCTCGATCACCTCGCCCCCAGGGACGGCATGCAGCCCTCAAGCAGACAGCCCATCCGCCGTCGCCCACCACGCATACGTCCCCTGCCACATGGGACACACTGTCCCTGCCTCGCGTCGTGGTCACCGAGTCCGAACCGCTGATGCAGTCCGGCCCCCTGGTGCGCCCCTACGTGGTCGAGCACGAACGCAGGCAGGTAATCGAAGCCAAGCAGCAACGAGAGCCACATACGCCCACTCAGGCGTGCTGAGCACAGACACCGACCCAGCCCCGTTCGGCCAGCAGCCGAACGGGGCTTCACCTTGCCGCGACGATCCCGCACCACCCAATCGTGTATGTGATTTACATCACCTCACACCTCTGCGTGCGGCTAGCGAGTCAGACATACCGGACCGGAGGTTGATAGCTAACTTCGATCAAACAAGCATCAGCGAGTTATTTCACTGATCAATCTGGGGTGTGGCACGGTGGGCCCTGTCCAACCCGCAAACCCCCCAGGAGCAGCGCATATGCTTAACGTCGGTGATCAGTTCCCTACCTTTGACCTCCAGGCATGCGTGTCACTGGAGAAGGGCCAGGAGTTCGAGCGCATCGACACCGACTGGATCAAGCGGAACCGGGACGAGAAGGGTTGGTTGGTCGTCTTCTTCTGGCCGAAGGACTTCACCTTCGTGTGCCCGACCGAGATCGCGGCCTTCGGCAAGCTGAACGACGAGTTCGCCGACCGCGACACCCAGATCCTCGGTGTCTCCGGCGACTCCGAGTTCGTCCACCACGCCTGGCGCAAGGACCACGCCGACCTGCGTGACCTGCCCTTCCCGATGCTGGCCGACTCCAAGCACGAGCTGATGCGCGACTGCGGCGTCGAGGGCGAGGACGGCTTCGCCCAGCGCGCCGTCTTCATCGTGGACCAGAACAACGAGATCCAGTTCACCATGGTGACGGCCGGTTCCGTGGGCCGTAACCCCAAGGAGGTCCTGCGGGTGCTGGACGCCCTGCAGACCGACGAGCTGTGCCCGTGCAACTGGACGCAGGGCGAGGACACCCTCGACCCGGTCGCGCTCCTTTCCGGCGAGTGAGGTGAACTGACAATGGCACTCGACACCCTGAAGTCCGCCCTTCCGGACTACGCCAAGGACCTGAAGCTGAACCTCGGTTCGGTGATCGGCAACTCCGAGCTTCCGCAGCAGCAGCTGTGGGGCACCGTGCTGGCCTGCGCGATCGCCTCGCGCTCCCCGCAGGTGCTCCGCGAGCTGGAGCCGGAGGCCAAGGCCAACCTGTCGGCCGAGGCGTACACCGCCGCCAAGTCGGCGGCCGCCGTCATGGCGATGAACAACGTGTACTACCGGACCCGGCATCTGCTGTCCGACCCGGAGTACGGCAACCTGCGCGCGGGCCTGCGGATGAACGTCATCGGCAACCCGGGCGTGGACAAGACCGACTTCGAGCTGTGGTCGCTCGCGGTCTCCGCGATCAACGGCTGCGGCATGTGCCTCGACTCGCACGAGCAGGTGCTGCGCAAGGCGGGCGTGGACCGCGAGACGGTCCAGGAAGCCTTCAAGATCGCCTCGGTGCTGCAGGCGGTCGGCGCCACGCTGGACGCCGAGAGCGTCCTGGCCGAGAACGGCTGACGCATACGCCATCATGCGAAGGGGCGCCCCACCGATCCGGTGGGGCGCCCCTTCGCGTGGTGGCCACGGGAGTTACGTACCGCCCTCGCCGGGCGGCTCCGGCGGCCGTCGCACCGGCGCGGTGGACACGACGGTCGCGCCGTGCGGGCCCGGGTGGGCGCGCGCGGCGCTCTCGCGGCTGTGCGAGCGCAGATAGCCGACCACCGTGTTGACGACCGCCACCAGCGGTACGGCCACCACCGCGCCGCCGATGCCGCCGATCAGCGAGCCGCCCGCGACCGAGAGCACCACGGCCAGCGGATGGACCCGCACCGCGCGGCCGAGGATGAACGGCTGCAGCACATGGCCCTCGATCTGCTGCACCGCCAGCACCACCACCAGCACCATCGCCCCCGTGAACACGCCCTGGGTGACGAGCGCCACCATGACCGCGAGCGCGCCGGAGACCACCGCGCCGACCAGCGGGATGAAGGCGAAGAGGAAGATGAAGACGGCCAGCGGCACGGCCATCGGGACGTCGAGGAAGAAGAGCCCGACGCCGATGAAGATCGCGTCGATGAGGGCCACTATCACCGTGCCCCGCACATAGGCGGTCAGCGTGGCCCAGGCGCGCGGCCCCGCGCCCGCCACGCCCTCCCGGGCCGCGGCGGGGACGAGGCCCAGCATCCAGCGCCAGATCCGCGGCCCGTCGTACAGCAGGAACAGCGTGCTGAACATGGTCAGCAGGATGCCGGTCAGCACCTCCACGACGACCGTGACGCCTTCGAGCCCGGCCGAGGTGATCTCCTCGGTGTTGGCGCCGACGGCCTCGCGCAGGCTCGTGGCGACATGGTTGATCTGCTTCTCCGTCACATGGAACGGGCTGTGCAGCAGCCAGCGCCGCAGATCGTCGATGCCCGCCTGGAGCTTGTCGGACAGCTCGTCGACGTTCTCCATGACCTGCCACACCACGAACCACACGACCAGCCCCATGACGATGAAGCCGCCGATGAAGGTGATGGTCGTGGCGAGCCCGCGCGGGACGCCCCGGTTGCGCAACCGGGTGACGGTGGGCTCCAGCAGGGCCGTGATGAGCAGGGCGATGGTGAAGGAGAACACCACCAGCTGGATGGAGCTGATGACCTGCATCAGCACATAGAGCGTTCCGGCCAGCACCAGCAGCCGCCATCCGGCCTCGGCCGCGACGCGCACGCCCCAGGGGACGGCCTCGGCCGGTTCGGGCCGGGGTGCGACGGCGGGGGCGTAGGCCGGCGGGGCGGGCACACTGGGCGCCTCGGACGGCTCCTGCGGCTCGTCCGGTACCGGTGGCCGCTGATGCGGCTCGCGCGCCTCGTACGGCTCCCGCGCCTCGTACGGCTCCCGCGGCGTCTCCGGCCGGTGCGGCGGTGACGGCTCCGGGCCTCCGGCAGGCTCGGCCGGCCGGCCGGCTCCTCCGCCGCCACCCTCGTCACCGCGTGCCGCGGCCTCTTCGTGTTCGAGCCGAGCGGCGAGCCGGGTCAGACCGGCCCCCAACCTGCCGACCCACTCTGGCAATCTGGACATTCAGCTTTCCCTACCCCCGGTTCCCCCGTAGTCGTCGGGATGACGTTACCGGCTGTGGACGCGCGAAACCCCCGACCTGGCGGACGGGGGTTTCGCGAAGCTCTGGGCTGAGCGGCCGGGTGGCCCGGGCCGATCAGTAGTAGTTGTTGGCCTGCCAGAACGACCATGCCTCACACGGGCTGCCGTAGCGGTCGTTCATGTAGCCCAGGCCCCACTTGATCTGCGTGGCCGGGTTGGTCTTCCAGTCGGCACCGGCCGAGGACATCTTGGACGCGGGCAGCGCCTGCACCAGACCGTACGAACCCGACGACGGGTTGGTCGCCTGGTAGTTCCAGCCGCTCTCGTGGTCCACGATGTTGCTGAAGCACTGGAACTGGTCGCCCGGGATCATCTGCCGGGCCATGGCCTGGACCTCGGAGATGGAGTACGAGGCCTTCTGTACGAAGTCGCCGGCGTCACGCGTCGCCGAACGGCTCGCGATCTCCTGCTTCTCCTTCTTGGCCTCGCGCTCCTTGGCCAGCTTCTCGGCGGCCGCCTTGTCCGCGGCGGCCTTCTTGGCCTTCGCGTCCGAAGCTGCCTGCTTGCGGGCCGCCTCCTCAGCGGACTTCTTCGCCTCCGCGTCGGCGGCGGTGGACTGAACGTCCGCCTGCTGCGTCAGGGATGCTGTCTGCGCCACGGCCTGCTGGCCGGCGGGTATGTCCGCGAGGAGCGTCGAGTCGGCGGCGGTCGCCTCGATCGGGTCGGACGAGCTCTGCTGCTCGCCACCCGCGGCGACACCGACAACGGCGCCCACAGTGGTGACCGCGGTGGCCGAGGCCACTGCGAATCCCCGGACCGAAATCCGGCTCACTCGGTTTTCCTTCCAGCGTCGCCCGCTTAGGTGACCTCGCGGGCGCAATCGTGCCCCTGTGCGCTGGCCCCCCCTTGTTCCGTCCCCGGTGCTGCTCAGTGGGTGTGGCTGGTCACGGGAGGCACTGGCCCGGTGCGTCCTCCCGCAGGAGAATCGCGAGGTGCTCGGGCGGCATACGGCGAACTCTCTTCAGTTCTGGTACTGCTGTGGTTCTGTACCGCTGGCGGTACTGGTGTGCCGTATGCGAGGCCTGACAGAACCCACAGACTGCCGGACACGGATACCCGGAGGCAATTCCCCGGCAGGTGTGAAAGCTCACACGCCGTTTACGCCCTAGGGTTTCTGGAAATTCACGCGCGAGAACGCGCCGCACAGCTAGGCTCATTGGCCTTTCCGTGCGGCGCGTTAACGACGTACCGGACTCAACGGCTCAGATGCGGCCGTCCTCCAGCATTTCGGTCACCAGTGCCGCGATCGGCGACCGCTCCGAGCGGTTGAGGGTGACATGCGCGAAGAGCGGATGCCCCTTCAGCTTCTCGACCACCGCCACCACACCGTCGTACCGCCCGACGCGGAGGTTGTCGCGCTGGCCGACGTCGTGGGTGAGCACCACGCGGGAGTTGGCGCCGATCCGGGACAGAACGGTCAGCAGGACGTTCCGTTCGAGCGACTGCGCCTCGTCCACGATCACGAAGGCGTCGTGCAGCGACCGGCCGCGGATGTGGGTGAGCGGAAGCACTTCCAGCATGCCGCGCTCCACCACCTCCTCGATGACCTCGGAGCTGGTCACCGCGGACAGCGTGTCGAAGACCGCCTGAGCCCAGGGGCTCATCTTCTCCGCTTCGCTGCCGGGCAGATAGCCCAACTCCTGGCCGCCCACCGCGTAGAGCGGGCGGAAGATCATCACCTTGCGGTGCTGCCGCCGCTCCAGGACCGCCTCCAGGCCCGCGCACAGCGCGAGCGCCGACTTGCCCGTACCGGCCCGGCCGCCCATCGACAGGATCCCGATCTCGGGGTCCAGCAGCAGGTCCAGCGCGATGCGCTGCTCCGCGCTGCGGCCGTGGATGCCGAACGCCTCGCGGTCGCCGCGCACCACCCGTACCTGCCCGTCCGGGGTGACCCGGCCCAGCGCCTTGCCGCGCTCGGACTGGAGGACCAGCCCGGTATGCACGGGCAGTTCGGCCGCCTCGGGGATGTACGCGGTCTCGGCGGCGAACAGGTCGTCCACCTGCTCGGCGGAGACGGCGAGCTCCGCCATCCCCGTCCAGCCCGAGTCGGTGATCGCCAGTTCCGCGCGGTACTCCTCGGCGAGCAGCCCCACCGAGGATGCCTTGATGCGCAGCGGCAGATCCTTCGAGACGACGGTGACGTCGTACCCCTCGGCCTGCAGGTTCCGGGCGACGGCGAGGATCCGCGCGTCGTTGTCCCCCACTCGGCCCCCGTGGGTCAGGAAGGCCGCGGGAAGGATTCCCGGGTCGGAGTGGTTGAGCTCGACGCGCAGGGTGCCCCCCAGGTCGCCGATCGGAATCGGAGCATCCAGACGGCCGAACCGGACGCGGTACTCGTCCAGCAGGCGCAGCGCCTGCCGGGCGAAATACCCCAGCTCGGGATGGTGCCGCTTGGCCTCCAGTTCCGTGACCACGACGACCGGCAGCACGACTTCGTGCTCGTCGAAGCGGGCCATGGCTCCTGGATCGGCCAGCAGGACGCTGGTGTCGAGGACATAGGTGCGCCGGTCTTGCTCGCGGCGTTTCTTGCTGGTCACCACGGGTGGACGAACCCCCTCGGGAGAGGTTGGGGTGCGACGGCGTCGCGGGAGTGAGGTGTCCCCGCCGTAGACGGGGAGCGGACCGGGCTCAGGCCCCACGGAGCGGGCCGAGCGCCGGCCCTCCGCGTCATACGCACGATCCGCACAGTCGTCCGTGTGCAAAGGGCCTCCCGGGCGGACGACCCGATGCCGTCCGCTAGGCAGTTCGACACCCACTGGACAGTGGAACAGGGCGTCGACCTGGAAGGGATATTCCCTCGAAGGTGCGCAGCCATGCAACGGCATATGACGGCCCGCGCATGAACGTTGAGGAACGGGCGTGCTACACGGCGGCCGGGGGGGGGGGGGGGGGGGCGTTCCGCCCCCGCCGGCGGGGCACCTTCTTTCCTCACAGAGCTCACTTCCCTCGCTTCAGGCCCACCCCCC
>NZ_JBVIVI010000002.1:573865-738950 GCF_055595765.1 Streptomyces sp. NPDC040405 | reverse complement strand
CTCCTGGGGAGAGAGCCGCCGAGAACGCGATGTGGACCCGACCAGGCAGGCGGTTGGGAGGCGGTTCGTTCTCACGGGTGTCGGCGCGCGGCGTGTTTCCCCCCCCCCCCCCCGGCCGGTGAACTGTCTTATGCGATAAGGCGATTAGCTGCCGTAGCGGCGGCCCCGCGCCGCGTAGTCACGCAGGGCGCGGAGGAAGTCGACCTTGCGGAAGGCCGGCCAGAAAACTTCGCAGAAGTAGTACTCCGAATGGGCACTCTGCCAGAGCATGAAGCCCGACAGCCGCTGCTCGCCACTGGTGCGGATCACCAGGTCCGGATCGGGCTGGCCGCGGGTGTACAGGTGCTCGGCGATGAGGTCGATGTCGACGACCTCGGCCAGCTCCTCGAAGGACGTGCCCTTGGTGGCGTGGTCCAGGAGCAGCGAGCGCACCGCGTCGGCGATCTCCTGGCGGCCGCCGTAGCCGACGGCGACGTTGACCAGTATTCCGTCGATGTGCTCCGTGTCCCGCTCGGCCTCCTTGAGGACCGACTGGGTGTGGGAGGGCAGCAGATCCCGGTTCCCGACGTGGTGCACGCGCCAGCGGCCGTCGGAGGCCAGGTCGCGCACGGCGCCCTCGATGATGTTCAGGAGCGGCTTCAGCTCCTCCTCGGGGCGGTCCAGGTTGTCGGTGGAGAGCATCCACAGCGTGACGACCTCGACGTCGGTCTCACTGCACCAGCCCAGCATCTCCCGGATCTTGCTGGCGCCCGCCTTGTGACCCTGCTCGGTGGTGCCGCCCGAGGCGCGGGCCCAGCGGCGGTTGCCGTCGAGGATGACCCCGATGTGCTTGGGCACCTGGTCGTGGTCGAGGCGGCCCTCCACCCGGCGTGCGTAGAGCCCGTACACCAGGTCGCGCAGTTTCACGTCTTCCAGCCCCTCAGTGCTTTGCATGGCTCGCCATGGCTGTCCGCCCCAAGGGCAGCACCCTACTGCGGGGCGGCGGGGGTGGCTAACCGAGCCGGTCGGACGGGGTATCGGAGCATCGCACAGACGTCCGTACGACTCATGCGACCCCCTGCGCTGTCACGGTGCGTGACGGCCTGTGCGGGCTGGGTTCCGCCGCGGCGACGCGATGACCCCGTAATAGAGCGGGCCGGTCCGTGGGGGGGAGTACGGACCGGCCCGAGGGGGGGTTTCCACCATAACCCTTCGTGAGCGGTTGTCCATGCATCGGCGGGGTGAGGATGTGCGCGGCGCGGACATCGTGGGGCGTCACCCGGTGCCGAGCGCCCCCAGTACCAGCCCCGCGCCCGCCCCGAGGATCATGAACGGGCCGAACGCGAGTGGTGTCCCGCGGCCCGCGCGCCGCGCCAGGACCAGGGCCATCGCGTACAGCGACCCCAGCAGCACCCCGGCGAATCCGCCCCAGAAGAGCACCGCCCAGCCGTACCAGCCGAGGGCCACGCCCAGCGTCAGCGCCAGCTTGACGTCGCCGAAGCCCATGCCGCGCGGGCTGATCAGGAACAGCAGCAGATACGCCCCGCCCAGGACCACCCCGCCCAGCAGCGCCCGCGGCCAGGACCCGGCGCTGTGCGGCAGCAGCGCGGCGCCGCCGAGCAGCACCGCTGTGGCGCCCGCCATCGGCAGGGTCAGCACGTCCGGCAGCCGGTTCACCGCCCGGTCCACCCCGGCCAGCAGCACCGCGGGCGGGGCGAGCAGCAGCCACACCGCCAGCTCGGGACGTGCCCCGGCGGCCGCCGCCAGGGCCGCGCACACCAGCGCGGTGAGCAGGGCGGGGAGCAGCGGGCCGGGCCCGTACGAGCCTTCTCCCCCGTACCCGCCTTCTCCTCCGTACCCGCCTTCTCTCCCGAACCCGCCTTCTCCCCCGCCGCAGCGCGGACAGCGGGCGCGGCCCAGCCAGCCGCGGGCCGGGCCGGTGAGCGCGTGCCCGCCCGGGCAGTCCGCGCGCCACGGCTGCCCGGTGTCGACGGCCAGCCGGTACAGCGGACGCGGCACCAGCAGCCCGGCGGCGGCGCCGTAGGCGGCGGCGAGGGCGATCAGCAGCGGTTGCACGGCCCGAGCCTACGGAAGTGGCGGCCTCGGAGAACCCCTCGGTGGAACACTCATCCCAAGGGTGGACGACGGGTGGGGAAGGGGACGGGCATGGGCCGCTGGCGGGACGGCACCGGAACGCTCCGCGGACCGGACGGTGTCGACGTGCCCTTGGAGATCGCCGCCTCCTACCGCGCCCGGGCCCGCGGGCTGCTCGGCCGGGACGGGCTGACCGGCGCGATCCTGCTGACCCCCGCGAGCGGGGTGCACACCTTCCGGATGCGCTTCGCCATCGATGTCGCCTATCTCGACCGCCGCCTGACCGTGCTGGCCGTCACCACCCTGCGCCCCGGGCGGCTCGGGCTGCCGCGGCCGCGTGCGCGCCACGTTCTGGAGGCCGAGGCGGGGGCGATGGAGCGCTGGGGCCTGCGGCGGGGCGCCCGGGTCGCGGTTGACCCCGGCCCTTCTTCGGCTCAACCGCCTTATGTACGCTGAGCTCGGCTTTCGATGGTGTACATGAGGTAGAGGTACAGGGGTAGGGGTGGCACGTTGACGACGACGGGCAAGATTCTGCGGTTCGACGAGTTTCGCGGTTACGGCTTCATCGCCCCGGACGACGGTGGCGAGGACGTGTTCATGCACGCGAACGACCTTCTGGACGAGAAGCACCTGTTCCAGCCCGGTTCGAAGGTGCGGTTCGTCCCCGAGTACGGCGACAAGGGCCCCAAGGCGTCCGAGGTCCGCATCCTGGAGCGCTCCGCGGCCCCGATCGTCCGGTCCTCCCCCGCGCCCGACTCGGGCGACGACACGATGTGCGACGTGCTCTCGGTGGCCGAGTTCCGGCAGGAGCTGACCGAGACGCTGGTCGACATGGGCGGCAGTCTGACCGCCGACCAGATCAAGCAGGTGCGGCGGCGCGTCATCGAGCTGGCCCAGGCGCACAACTGGATCGAGTCCTGAGCCACCCGTCCGCTCAAGGCGGCGGTGGCGGCAGCGACTCGATGCCGGGCGCGGCCGCGGGCCACACCAGCAGGACCGCGCAGGGCGCGTGATCCACGACGAACCGCGCGGCGGGCCCCAGGCTGTGCGGCCCCAGCCGGTCGCGGTCCCCGTCGCGGGCGCAGACGAGCAGGTCCACCCCGTCCGCCTCGCGCACCACCTCGTGTTCGACCCGGCCGTGCCGGTGCAGCCGCGTCACGGGCCGGTGCAGCCGCTCGGCGGCGGCGTCCAGCAGCTCGGACGCGGCGGTCTCGGCCAGCTCCTCCAGCTGATCCCCCGGGTCCCGTCCGGGGCGGCCCCGGCCCAGCAGCCCGGCGAACGCGCCGTGCGCGGCGCCCGCCACGTGGTCGTCGGTGACGTACAGCAGGCGGATCTCGGCGTCGGCGTCGGCGAACAGATGGTCGCGGGCGGCGTCCACGGCGGACTGCCAGGTGCCCTCGGCGATCCAGATGAGCACGATCATGAGTTCCTCATAGCGTCGCCAGCATGGCCCATAGCGCCACCGTCGCCGCCACCAGCGTGGTCGGCACGGTGAGCAGCCCGAGGCGGGTGAACTCGCCCAGCCCGGAGTCGGCGTCCGCCCCGTGGTGGCGGACGATACGCCGCCACAGCAGCGTGGCCAAGGAGCCGACGTAGGTCAGATTCGGGCCCAGGTTGACCCCGATCAGCACGGCCAGGACCGGTCCCGGGCCGCCCTCGGCGGCGATCGGCAGCAGCGCCAGCGTGGCGGGCAGGTTGTTGACGAGGTTCGCCAGCACCGCCGCGACGGCCGCGATGGCGAGCAGGGTGGGCAGTCCGGTGCCGACGGGCAGCACCTGGGACAGCGCCGCCTCCAGGCCGTTGTCCAGGACCGCCTGCACCACGACGCCCAGGGCGAGCACGAACAGGCAGAACAGCGGGCCCGCCGCGCCGATCACGCCCCGTACGGTCGTCGTCCGCCGCCGCACCGCCCGCACCGCGAGCACCAGCGCCCCCGCCCCCGCGGCCCACGCGGGCTCCAGCCCGAGCAGCGACGTCACGACGAACCCGGCCAGGGTCAGCCCCAGCACGGCCAGCGCGAACACCGGCACCCGCGGCCACTCGGCGGGCGGCGGCTTCGTCGTCCCGGCGGCCAGGTCCGCGGCGAAGAAGCGGCGGAAGACCAGGAATTCGATGGCGATGGACACCAGCCAGGCCGGGGCCATGACCAGGGCGAACCGGGTGAACGAGAGCCCGCTCGCCTCCAGCGCGAGGAGGTTGGTGAGGTTGGAGACCGGCAGCAGCAGCGACGCGGAATTCGCCAGATGGGTGCAGGCGTAGACATGCGGCCGGGAGCGGGCGCCGAGGCGGGTCGCGGTCGCGAACACCACGGGGGTCAGCAGGACGACCGTCGCGTCCAGGCTCAGTACGGCGGTGACCAGCGCCGCCACCGCGAACACCCCGCCCAGCAGCCGGTCCGTACGCCCCCGGCAGGCCCGGGCCACGGCCTGCCCCGCGGCCTCGAACACCCCCTCGTCCGCGCACATCTGCGCCAGCAGCAGCACGGCCGCCAGAAACCCGACGACGGGCAGCAGGCTCCGCGTCTCCGCCCACGCCGCCGCCGGTGTCACGGCCCCGGCCCCCACCACGACCGCGGCCGCGGGCACCGCCGCGACGGCCTCGGGCCAGCCGCGGGGCCGCGCGACGGCGAACGCCAGCACGGCGAGGAGGAGGGTGACGGCGAGGATCTCGGCGACGGTGGTATTCAGGGGAACTCCCGCGCGGGGTGGGGCAACGTGCTCCATGATGCGGCACGGCTCCGCCGAGGCCTTTCCCCCACCCCGCCCCTCCCCGACCCGGGTCTCCGCCCCGCACCCCGGTGGGGGCTCCGCCCCACACCCCCGCTCCTCAAACGCCGGAGGGGCTGAGTGGTACCGCCCAGAGGGGCTGGGGGTCGGGCATCGGCTCATGGGAGGGGGCCTAGGAGCGGGCGCAGCAACGAGGGCTGGGGCGCGCCTCAGCGCACGGGCGCGACAGCCCCGGCGGGGGCTGGGGCGCAACCCGATTGGGTCCGGGGCACAGCCCGGTTTGGTCCGGGAGCGCAGGCCCAGCGGTGGACGGGGCGCGGCGGGGCCGCCCCTTGGGCGGGGTCCGGGGGCGGAGCCCCTGGTTCGGGAAGGGGCGGGGTGGGGGAAGAGCCGCTAGCCGCCACGGGGGAAGCTGACTTCCACTCGGCGGTTCTTCTTGCGGCCGTCCTCCGTGCCGTTGTCCGCGATCGGGTACTGCTCGCCGTAGCCGCGGATCTGGTACGAGACGGACGGGTCCAGGTGCTCGGCGAGACGCTGCTGCACGGCATTGGCCCGCTCGCGGGACAAGGTGAGGCCGTGGGCGGCGGAGCCCAGGTTGTCGGTGAAGCCGAAGACCCGGACGCTCTTCGCGTCCTGCCGCTCCGCCTCGTCCGCGATCTGCTGGATGCGGGCGTTCGCGTCGCTGCCGAGCTTCGCGCTGTCCTTGCCGAACAGCACCTCGGCCTGCAGGGCGAAGCTCACCTTGGTGTTGGTGTCCTCGCGCCGCTCGTCGCCGTCGTCCGTCTCGACGACCGACTTGATGTCCAGGACCCGCCCGGCCGCGAGCTTTGCGCCTTCGGGCATCCGCAGATCGGGGTCTTTCGCGTCGATCTTGAGGGGCGGCCTGGTGTCGGCAGGGGCGCCGGGACCGCTGTCCGCGTGCGCCGGAGTGGTGAGAACGAGCGCGAGGGCGGCCAGGACCGGGCCGTACCGTACGCCGCGGCGGGCTGTCACACGTGTCGTCATGGCGGGGCTCACCCGGAGAGCTTGATGCTGACGGACGGCATCGTCGGGAGCTGGAAGTCGACCTCTGTGACGCTCTTGGGCGGGGCCGGGAACTGCGCGAAGAACGGGCGGCTCTCGTTCTGCTTGATCCCGGAGAGCCCCGTGGTGCACAGACACTGGCCATCGGTGTCCCGGAGCACGAGATACCGCTTCTTGCCCTTCCCGTCGACGAGGGACGCACCCGACACGGACGAACGGGACTTGGCCAGCTCCACCTCCGTGGAGCGCCAGTCGACCGGGTTGAACAGCATGCTGCCGCGGTTGGTCACCGTCCCGTTGACGGTGACGAATCCGCCGCTGTCACGCTCCGCGGAGTGGAGGGTGACGACGATGTTCTTCGGCCCCTTCATCTCGCCGATGACCTTCTTGGAGTCCGCCGCGGACTCCGTCTCGCCTTGCTCGTCGTCGGTCTTGGCCGCGGTGGACTTCTGCGGGGAGCCGTCCTCCTTCCCGCCGTCGTCGCCGCTGCCGCACCCGGCCACGGCGAGGGCCAGGGCCGCTCCGAGCGCCGCTGCGGCAGCCCCCCTCCGGGCCTTCGTCGTGTGCCGAATGCTCATCGCTCGCTGTCCTTTGCTCGTCTACTCGTCGGTCGCTCAGGTCGCTCAGTCGGCAAGGTGCACGGAGAACAGGTCCTTGACGTCCGGGAAGAGCTCCGGGTGGGCCGGGTCGATGGTCACGGCCCTGCCGTCGCACATCAGGTCGATGGCGGGCTTCTCGTCCTTGCCGTCTCCGCCTTCCTCGCCGCCGTCGTCGCCGTCGTCATCGCCCGTCGGCGTCGGCCTCGGGGTGGGCGTCGGCTCGGCGGGCGGCTGGAGCGTACAGCGCGGACCTATGACCGCCTTGGCCTCCGCCGTGGCGTACTTGCTCTCCGTACCGGGGATGACGGTCTTGCCCACCGGCTTCTGCGTCTTGACCCGCACGGTGAAGGAGGTGGGCAGATAGTCCGGACCCTGGCAGTCCGTCACATCGGCCCCGTTCTCGCCCGCGAACCACTGCGCCTCGTCACACGCGCCCGTACCACCGATCCCCCGCCCGTTCAGCAGGTCCTCCAGCGCGCTGCCGTCCGTCAGGGCCTCCAGCAGCGCCGTGCCCAACTGGTCGCGGTAGTCCTGGGCGGCGGCGAGGGCGGCCGCGTCGGCGGCGGTCTGTCCGCCGTTGCGGGTGGCCCCGGCCTGGCCCACCGCGAAGAAGACGAGGGCGAGGAAAAGCAGGGCCGCTACCGCGGTGATGTAGATCGGGAAGGCCTGCCCGGTGTCACTTCTCAGGTCTCTGCGGACCGTCACGGGGTCGGTCAGATGCCGACGACCTGAGAGATCTTGTCGGAGATCGCATTTGCGATCATGCTTCCGAAGTCCGTCGTCGACAGCACCAGGACGATGGCGACCACCACGGCAATGATCCCCAGGTACTCGATCGAGGTCTGCCCCCGGTCGTTCCCCATAACGCGCTTCCCCATCGTGTTCCCCTCCATGGGTGGCCGTCCCACTCTGGTCCGGCGACTCAACCCCCGTGGTGTCGCTCGCGACACGAGCAAAGTACGCCGAAACAGCCGCCACGGAACAGTGTCCCAGGGGGCATTGCCTTCCCGATACACGGTGTTCGAACCCTGTGCGCGGACGTCCGCCGCCGCGGCTCATCCGTCTCACCCCCTCCCGCCGCCGAGGAGTTCACCGTCGACGACTGTCCCACACCCGATTGCGATCGCGAAGCATATTCGCCCAAATGACCGTCAATCTCCCGTGATCGAACCGAAGTCCGTGCCGGAGCCGATGAAGAAGCCCGCGATGAGCAGCACCATCGTCCCCGGCACCATGAAGGTCGTGATGACCATGGTCGCCTTGGGGACGGCGCGGGCGGCGCGGCGGCGGGCGTTCTGAGCGTCCGTGCGGCGCATGTCGTTCGCGATGGCGATCAGCGTCTCGACGATCGGAGCGCCCAGTTCCTCGCCCTGCTGAAGCGCCGTGACGAACTGGGCGACCTGTTCCGAGTCGTTCCGCTTCCGCAGTTCTTCGAACGCCTGCCGTCGGCTGACCCCCATGTCCATTTGCCGAAGTGTGATGCGAAGTTCATCCGCCCACGGACCCTCGTACTTCTCCGACACCCGGTCCAGCGCCTGCCGGAAGCCCAGTCCCGCGCTCACCACGACCGCCAGCACGTCCAGGAAGTCGGGCAGGGTCCGGTCGATCGCGTCCTTCCGCTCCCGTACCGCCGCCCAGATGCCGACCTCGATCCAGAACAGGCCGAAGGCGACGAGCAGCAGGGCCAGCAGCAGCTGACCCTTCAGAAGCATCACCAGCGCGCCGCCGAAGCCGAGCGCCCCGTACACCGCCCGGCGGGCCGCGTACCGGTCGACCGTCAGCCCGCCCGGATGGCCCGCCAGATCGATCCGGCGGCGCACCCGGGCCACCCGCTTGTCGCCCATCAGCCGCAGCACCAGCGGGGCGTAGCGCATGCCGAGCCGGTCGACGGCCGAGCCGACCGCGTTCGTACGGGTCGCCCCGACCTCCAGCGCGACCGCGAGGTCGCTCGGCAGCCTGGCCTCGCTGCGGTACAGCGCGATGCCGTACGCGATGCCCGCCACCGCGAGCCCGGCCGCCAGCGCCAGCAGCAGTCCGAAACCCATGCGAGGTACCCCTAGACGTCGATCTTCGACATGCGGCGGATGAGGAAGAAACCGATCCCGTACAGGGCGAACGCCCCGATCACCGCGGCCTGCCCCCAGATGGACGCGGTCATGCGGTCCAGCGAGCCCGGCGCGATCCGGTTCATCAGCAGCAGCGTTCCGATGCCCATCAGTGGCACCACATACGCGGTGACGGTCACCTGGGAGAGCTGGGTGCGGACCTCGCGGCGGGTCTCCTTCCGCTCCTCCAGCGTGTGGGTGAGGTTGCGCAGCGAGCTGACCACGGTCCCGCCCGCGCGGTTCGACAGCACCAGCGTGGTGACCAGCACCACCAGCTCCCGGGACGGCAGCCGCTCCGCCAGCTCACCGAGCGCGTCGTCGACCGAGTGGCCCACCGCCAGCTTGGCGGAGACCTTGGACAGCTCCTCGCCCGCCGGTGCCTCCATCTCGTCCGCCGCCATGCTCAGCGCGGTACGCAGCGCCAGCCCGGCCTGGGTGGCGTTGGCCAGGATCCGGGACAGCTCGGGCAGCTGGTTGATGAACCGTTCGATCCGCTTCTGCCGCTGCCAGCCCAGGTACCCGAACGCCGACCAGACGGCGATGACGGCCGCGATCGGGCCGAAGAACGACGCCAGCAGCGACGCCGCCACCAGCCACAGCCCGGCCGCCGCGGCGGCCGTGTAGACGAAGAACTCGCCGGGGGTCACGTCCAGGCCCGTCGCCGCCAGCCGCAGCTCCAGCCGGTGCCCCAGCGAGGTGGTGCGCAGCCGCCGGTCCACGCGGGCGAAGCGGCGGGAGCGCCCGGACGCCTCCGCCGCCCCCGACTCCGACAGCCGGTCGATCAGCGCGCGCTGCCGGTCCGTGCCCCGGGCGTAGG
The DNA here is from genome assembly GCF_055595765.1 of Streptomyces sp. NPDC040405. Lineage (NCBI taxonomy): Bacteria > Bacillati > Actinomycetota > Actinomycetes > Kitasatosporales > Streptomycetaceae > Streptomyces > Streptomyces sp. NPDC040405. The sequence goes on along the minus strand of NZ_JBVIVI010000002.1, from coordinate 729,607 downwards.
CGTGCACCCCGGCGACGCCCAGCGCGCCGCACACCAGCGTCGTGCCGAGCGTCAGCATCGCGAGCCGGTCCATGGCGCTTACCTCCCGTCCCGCGCGCCGTACGCGCCCATGTCGCCCTTGTCGTCCCTGCCGTACGCGGCGCCCCGCGTGGTCAGCTGCGCCGGGAAGGCGGCCACCCCGAACGCGGGCGGCACCGCCTCACCGGCCATCCGCAGCCGCTCCGCGACCCGCTCCGGGAGCGGGAAGTACGAGAACCGCCCGTGCACGATCCGGTCCGCGCCCATGGGCTGGGCGTCGAAACGGCAGACGGTGGCGATGCGGTACTCCTCGTGGCCGTGGCTGTCGAGGAGCGCGATCTCGTTGATCCGGCGGGATCCGTCGGCGTGCCGGACGAGCTGGACGATGCAGTCCACGGCGCTGTTGATCTGGTCGCGCAGCGCCTCGTACGGGATCGCCACGTCGGACATCGAGGCGAGCGTCTGGAGCCGCATCAGCGCGTCCTCGGCGCTGTTGGCGTGGACGGTGGCGAGCGAACCGTCGTGGCCGGTGGACATGGCCTGCAGCATGTCGAGGGTCTCGCCGCCGCGCACCTCGCCGACGATGATGCGGTCGGGGCGCATCCGCAGCGAGTTGCGGACCAGGTCGCGGATGGTGATCCGGCCCTTGCCCTCGACGTTGGGCGGCCGGGACTCCAGCCGGATCACATGGGTCTGCTGGAGCTGGAGTTCGGCGGCGTCCTCGACGGTGATGATCCGCTCGCCGTCCGGGATCAGCCCGGAGAGGGCGTTGAGCAGCGTGGTCTTTCCGGAGCCGGTGGGTCCGGAGACGACGACGTTGAACTTGCCCCGCACCAGCGCCGCCAGGAGCAGCAGCATCTGCTCGTCCAGCGTGCCCATGCCGATCAGCTCGCTGAGCGTGTAGGCGCGCGGGAAGCGGCGGATGGTGAGGGTGGCGCCGGTCAGCGCCAGCGGCGGGATGATCACGTTGACCCGCTCACCGGACGGCAGGCGGGCGTCGACCATCGGATTCGACTCGTCCACCCGCCGGTTGACGGTGGAGACGATGCGCTCGATGGTCTGCATCAGCTGCTCCTCGGACGCGAACCGGACGGGCACCAGCTCGACCCGGCCCGCCCGCTCCACGAAGATCTGGTCCGGTCCGTTGACCATGATCTCGGTGATGGAGGCGTCCTCCAGCAGCGGTTCGAGCACGCCGAGGCCCAGCGCCTCGTCCACCACCCGACGGATGAGCTGGGACCGCTCCCCGGTGGACAGCACCGGGCCCTCGCGGCTGATGATGTGGCCGAGGACGCGCTCCAGCCGGGTCCGGCGCTCGGCGGCGGCCAGCGAGGACATCTCGGCGAGGTCGATCTCCTCCAGCAGCTTGGCGCGGTAGACGGCGACGAGATGCCCGTCCTGGCGGCCCTCCGCGGGCACCTCGGGCGCGTTGATACGGGCCCGCAGGCTCATGGCTGCCCTCCCGCCTGAAGGTCTCCGTCGTCGCACGGCATGGTGGCGCTCCTCTCCGCGCTGCCGAAGTCGAAGCCGGGGATGACCGAGGGGATCTCCACGGTCGCGGTCGCCCGCGCCTCGCCGCCGCCACAGCTGCCGTCGCTGATGTTCGTCCCGTCCGCCAGCCAGCCGCTGATCGCCGCCTTCCCGGCGGCGTCCGGGGTGCCCGGTTCATCCAGCGAGCCCGTACGCGCCGCCGCCCGCGCCGCCGTGCCCGCCTGCTGGACGGCGTACGCGGCGATCCCCAGCTGGACGGCGGCCAGCGCGACGAGGATCAGGATCGGCAGAAAGCCGAGGAACTCGATCGACGCCGAGCCCCGGTCGCGCGGAGCCGCCGGTCCGACCGGGGGGCCCGGCGTGCGCATGGCATCCGCGGCGGGGCCGGTCCGGTGCGTCATCGCTGTACGTCCCCTCACTGCCCCGCGCCCGCCAAGTCGCCCTCGTCGGCGGCGCCCGCCGAACCGGTCACCGTCCAGGGGAAGTCGGCGGCGCCCGGGAACAGGATCGGGACGGTCAGCTTCACCGTCGACCGGTACACCGTGCCGTCGCCCGCGCCGGGGCAGTCGATGTCGGCGCTCCACGAGCCGGGGATGTCGTCCTGCGCGGCGGACTGGCAGGCGGCCGGGCCCCCGGCCGCGCCCGCCCGGGCTCCCTTGTCGGCCGCGTTGCCCGCGAGCGAGTACGTGTAGCCGACGAGCACGACCTGCCAGACGACCGCGAGCACGATGAGCGCCAGCGGCAGGACGCCGATGAACTCGACCGTGACCTGGCCGCGGTCGCCGCCCCGCTTGCGCAGGAAGCGGCCGGTGGCGGACGGGGGGATCTCGTTGAGCGCGTCCGTCCCCGGGCCCGTGTCGCCCCCGCCGTCACCGTCGTCGTACGGCCCCGCCCCTATGGCACGGCGCCGCCGCGTCCCGGGCAGCGAGCGGTCGACGCCCTGGGCGTGGCCGCCGCCGCTCCGGTGGGGGGTGCGGCGGCCGGGCGGGGGCGTGCCGGGGGTGCCGCCCGCCAGGCCCAGTTCCCCGGCGAGCCCCCACAGCGCCTGCTTGACGGCCGACTTGGCGTCCAGATCCTGCATCCGCCCCGAGTCGACGGCGGGCTGGAGCTCCTTGAACCCGGCCGGGATCGCCGTCCGCGCCACCGTCGTACCCGTGGCGCGCGCGACCAGCTGCGGCTGGATCTCGGCGCTGCGGGTGTGCCGGTTGACGACGGTCACGGTCTCCTCCGCCTTGCGGACCTGGAGCCGGTCCCACAGCCGCACCATCCGCTTGGCGGCCCGCACCGCGACCACGTCCGGGGTGGTCACCAGCAGCGCGGTGTCGGCCTGTTCGACGATGGCCGCGCCCGCCGAGGTCATCTGCGTACCGCAGTCGACGACGACCAGCTCGAACCGGGTCCGCAGGGCGCCGACGACCTGCCGGGCCGCCCGGTCGGTGACCTCCTCGCCGCGTTCGCCCTCCCCCGGCGCGAGCAGCAGCCCGAGCCCGGTGTGGTGGGTGAAGACCGCGTCCTGCAGGACCCGCGGCGAGATGTCGGTGATCTGGGCCAGGTCGGCGATGGAGCGCCGGAACTGGACGTCGAGGTAGGAGGCCACGTCGCCGGACTGGAGATCGAGGTCGACCAGGGCGACCGTACGGCCCGCCGCGCGCGCCGCCAGCGCGAGCTGCACGGCGGTGACGGTCGTACCGACCCCGCCCTTGGCGCCCGCGACGGCGACCAGCGTGCCGCCCGGCCCGGTGGCGGCCACGTCGCCGCCGCCCCCGAGGTGGCGCCGTACGCCGGTGGCCCACTGGGCGGCGGCCTGGACGCGGGCCGCCAGCTCGTCGTACCCCAGCGGTATCCCGGCGATGCCGCGCGCGCCCGCGTCCATGGCGGCCGAGAACAGGGCCGGTCCCGCGTCGCCGGTGATCAGCACCACGCCCACCGCCGGGAAGCGCAGCGCGACCTCGCGGATCAGCTCCAGGGCGGGGGACGGGCCGATCCGCTCATGGACCAGGACGACCTCCGGCAGCTCCTCCAGCGAGGCGGCGGCCAGCGCGGCGAGGGTGTCCAGCAGCCGGGTCGAGTCGCCCACCGGCGCCGACGGTTCGACGCCGGGCAGCTGGCCGAGCAGCCCGCCGATGGCGCGGGCCGCGTCGGGGTCGCCGACGGCCGGGAGGATTCTGATCGTCACCGCGGCACCTCCTCACTCACGGGGATCACAGGGATCACAGGGATCACGGGGGTCACGGCGGTCATTTGTCGCCGTCGAGGGTGTAGGTGCGGTCGCGCTGCGACACGGCAGGGTCGCCGCCGGGGCCGATCAGCGCGAGCCGTACGTGCGAGGCGAAGGACTCGGCGTACGCGACGCGCTGCGCGTCCTTGGTGTCGAGCGCGAAGGTGATCGGCACGGCCTGGTCGACGCGCCGTTCGTCGTCCTCGTCCGGCTTCAGCGCGGACAGCTTGCCGACGTCGATGACCTCCGCGTCGTCGACGATCAGCTTGGAGACCGACGCCTCGCCCTGCGCCTTGCCCTCGAAGGTGGCGTAGATGTTGACCTTCGCACCGGGGGTGATCTTGCCCGCGACGCCGGTCGCGGCGTCGATCATGATGGCGATCTCCTGCTGCCCGGCCTTCAGCGCGGGCCGGTTGGCGACCATGTCCGTCTGGAGCAGCGATCCCTGGCTGAGCTTGGTCGCGGCTATTCTGCCGCGCACCTCGGAGAGATCGGTGACGGCGGTGGAGGGCACCCAGCGCTCGGGCATCGACACCTTCTCGAAGTCCCCGGCGTCCAGGGCCTCGTACGCGTCGATGTTCCCCTTCAGCTTGTACGCGGTCGTCTCGGGACCGACCTTCGATTCCACGTCGTTGACGACGGAGAGCACCCCGGCGAACGCGCCACCGGCGCACAGGACCGACAGGACCAGCAGGATGACTCCGCGGCGCTGGCGAGAATTCATGGACGGACAACCTCGTAAGTGGGACGTTTACCGGCTGGTCAGGGCGGGACGCTCGGCGGACTGGGTCAGGGCGGGAATCTCATCGCCGCGCGGTACCGGACAGGAGCAGAAGGCGCAGCGGTCGCCGATGAGTTCGAAGCCGCACCAGTGGCACTCCTCCCTCCGTACGGACGCCACGAGCTGGTAGAGCACGGAGAGGTCCGGGATGGCCGCCGCGAACTCGATCAGCTTCGGAGTGCCCCACCAGCGCGCCGACTCGGCGGGCAGCGGCACCTCGTGGACGTCCCCGACGCCCCAGGAGGGCGCCAGCGCCCCGCTGACCCAGTCGTCGCGCGGGGCCGTCCCATGGCCATGGCTGGTGAGCTGGCCGCGCGCGACGGTCATGTGGGTGGCGTACGCGGGCCCGGGCAGCGCGCCGTCCCCGCCCACCTTCACCAGCTGCGGTTCGGGGTGGGCGAGCACCCCGAACTGGGCGCCCGGCATCCAGGACTTGACGTGCGAGGTGAGGCTGACCGGCACCCGGTCGAGCCGGGCGACGCTGCCGAGCAGCGCGCCCGCGTGCACGTAGTGCGCCAGCAGCCGGGCGGAACAGGCCAGCACGCCCGGGCTGAAGTCGGATACGGACAGCTGGCGCAGCTGACGGGCGATGACGGCGACGGCCAGGGGCGGCAGTTCGAGCGGGCACAGCGCCATCCGGTCGCTCTCCAGGACGGAGCGCACGGTGTGCAGTCTGCGGACGAAGGGCGGCGGGGTGGCGGCCGGATAGAGCGCCACCAGATAGCCCTGCGCGTCGAGGAGCGCCCCGGCCTCGGCGAGCGCGTCGTCGAGCGACTGCTCCTCCGGTGGCCGGAGCACTACGGCCGACGGGGTCTGCCCGTCGGGCGGTGGAAGCACCAGCTCGCGGCTGGTGACTGCTATCGCGGTGGGCACGTCGGCTACCCCGTCTCACGTCGTCGCCGAGCGGCGGCGGCCCTTGGGTCGTGAACTGCCCCTGGCTGGTGCATCGTCACTTTATCCACGAAAGCCGCGTGAGAGAACAGTTCCTCTGAGTTACACCCTCCTGGTAACGGCGCGGCCCCCGCTCGGCCATCTGGGCGACTGTCGGCGCGGCCATCCGGGCGGTGATCCGCGCGGTGATCTACGCGGCCATCTGCGCCATGCACTTGACAACCGCATTGGTCTGGACCACCTTGGTCGCACGCCTCAGGGGCCCCTGGACGCGCACAGGCACCACCTCCCCTTCCCCCCACACACGGAGGCTGTCGTGATACGCGCACAGATGAGGATGAAGCTGCTCGGAGCCGCGGCGGTCGCCGCGCTCGCCGCCGGTGGGCTGATATCCACCGGCACCGGATACGCGGCCGAGGAGCCCGCCCACGGGACCGCCGCCGCGGTCCCGGCGCACGCCGTCACCGGCTACTGGCAGAACTTCGACAACGGCGCGACCGTCCAGAAGCTGCGTGACGTTCCGGACGACTACGACATCATCGCGGTCGCCTTCGCGGACGCGGCCGGAACCCCGGGCGCCGTCGACTTCCGCCTCGACCCGGCCCTCGGCTACGGCAGCGAGCAGCAGTTCAAGGACGACATCAAGGCCAAGCAGGCCGCGGGCAAGTCCGTCATCGTCTCCGTCGGCGGCCAGAACGGCACGGTCTCGGTCAGCGACGACGCCTCGGCGAACGCCTTCGCCAGCTCCATCACCGGTCTGATGGACGAATACGGCTTCAACGGCGTCGACATCGACCTCGAAAACGGTCTCAACGCGACCTATATGACCAAGGCGCTGAAGGCCGTCCACGACAAGAAGAGCGATGTCGTGGTGACGATGGCGCCGCAGACGATCGACATGCAGTCGCCGTCCACCGAGTACTTCAAGACCGCCCTGGGCATCAAGGACTTCCTGACCGTCGTCAACATGCAGTACTACAACAGCGGCTCCATGAACGGCTGCGACGGCAAGACGTACGCCCAGGGCTCGGTCGACTTCCTCACCTCGCTGGCCTGCGTCCAGCTGGAGAACGGCCTCGACCCGTCCCAGGTCGGCCTCGGCGTCCCCGCCTCGGCCAAGGGCGCGGGCTCCGGCTATGTCGAACCGGCCGTGGTCAACGCGGCCCTCGACTGCCTCACCAAGGGCACCGGCTGCGGCAGCTTCAAGCCCGGCAAGACCTACCCGGGCCTGCGCGGCGCGATGACCTGGTCCACCAACTGGGACGCGGCGAGCGGCAACGCCTGGTCCAAGGCGGTCGGCCCGCACGTCCACGGCCTGTCGTAACCGGACCCCCGATAGGGGACAGTTGTTCGACGCACACCAGCGCGCCCCGGCCATGAGCGGCCGGGGCGCCGCCGCGTGCGGAGGGCTCAGGTCACGGCTTGGGCAGCGCGCACCCGGAGAGGGTGAGGTCGATCTTGTTCCCGGTGGTCACGCACTTGGTGATCCCGTACGTCTGCTGGGCGTAGTTGATGCCCTTGCGGACCGTCACCTTCCCGCTCTCGTCGACCTCGCACGGGTTGTTGAGCGTGCACTGCGCCCCGTCCTCGTTGCCCGTGTTGTTCACGGCCAGGACCGTGCCGGTCGAGGCGTCGACCACGGGCGAACCGGACGTTCCGCCAATCGTGTTACAGGCGGAGGTGTAGCGGACCGAGTCCTTCCAGGTCCAGTCGCCTTCCTTAAGACGATATGCGAATCCGTCGATATTGCAGGAGTAGATCTTCTTCCAGTAGCCGGAGACCACCTTGATGCTGGTGCCCTGGGCCGGGCGGCTGTCGGACAGTTGCAGGGCCTTGATGCCGTACCGCTGCTGTATTTGCGCGTACGTCGAGGTCAGCTGGTACAGCGAGACGTCGGTGTCGGTCATGGTCGCGTACGCGACCTTGCTCGCCCGTACCGTGCCCGCGCTCCCGCCGGAGCTGTTCAGCAGGGTGAAGCTGCGGCTCGACGCCTTGTCGACGATCACCTCGCCCGCGCTCGGAAAGCCGCTCTCCAGGCAGTGCCCGTTGGAGAGGACGAGCGCGGGATCGGTGTCGGCGGACTTCGCGGTCCGTACGACCGAGCCGGAGCAGTTGCTGAGCGCGACCGTTCCGGCGAAGTCGACCGCCTGCGCGGCCTGCGGGTGGGAGGAGGAGGCGGCCGCCGGGGCGGCGCCGACGCCCGCGAGGGTCGCGCCGCCCAATAAGAGGGCCGAGAGCGCGCCGACGAGAGGTCTGTTCACAGGGGGGTTCCTTCCCTCGATGAGAAGTTCCTTCGGCTTCGACCATTTCCCTCCCTTGACCGTGTCATGCGCATGGCCGAACACTGGCGCAGCAGTCGCTCGCCTCTCACCCCACAGGAGCATGTATGCGACTTCGCACTCGCGGCAGACGGGTCACCGCCCTCGCCGCCCTGTTGTCCCTCGCCCTCGCCGCCCCGATCGCGGCCCAGGCCGACGATCCGGCCCCAGGGCGTGCCACCTCGGCCGATGCGGCGGCCGACGCGGCGCCTCACCGGGCCGCCGATGAGCACGTGCGCCAGTACGAAGTCGCGGGCCCCGCCTCCCCGGCCGAGCGCTCCGCCGTCGCCGCCACCGGCGTCTCCATCGACGAGACGGACGCCCGCTCCGTCGTCGTCACCGCCGACTCCGCCCAGGTCAGGCGGTTGCGCGCGCTCGGCTACCGGGTCACCGGGCTGCCCGGTCCGGCCGACCGCGACGCGGGCCGGGCCGCCGAGCCGTTCGACTTCCCCTCGGCGGACGCGAAGTACCACAACTACGCCGAGATGAGTGCCGAGATCGACGCGGCCGTAGCCAAGTACCCCGCCATTCTCAGCAAGCGCGTCATCGGAAAGTCGTACGAGGGTCGGAACATCGTCGCGCTGAAGATCAGCGACAACGTGGCCACGGACGAGGCCGAGCCCGAGGTGCTGTTCACCCACCACCAGCACGCGCGCGAGCACCTCACCGTGGAGATGGCGCTGTATCTGCTGCACCAGCTGACCGACGGATACGGCACCGACTCCCGCATCACCGACATCGTCAACGGCCGCGAGATCTGGATCGTCCCGGACCTCAACCCGGACGGCGGCGAGTACGACATCGCCACCGGCCGCTACCGCAGCTGGCGCAAGAACCGGCAGCCCAACTCCGGCTCCTCCTCCGTCGGCACCGACCTCAACCGCAACTGGGACTACAAGTGGGGCTGCTGCGGCGGCTCCTCCGGCTCCGCCGGATCCGAGACCTACCGCGGCGCCAAGGCCGAGTCGGCACCCGAGGTAAAGGTCGTCGCGGACTTCGCGCGCAGCCGGGTCGTCGGCGGCAAGCAGCAGCTCAAGGCCGCCATCGACTTCCACACCTACAGCGAGCTGGTGCTGTGGCCGTTCGGCTGGACGTACAGCGACACCGCCACCGGGATGACGCAGGACGACCGGGACGCGTTCGCCGCGATCGGCAAAAAGATGGCCACGAGCAACGGCTACACCCCCGAGCAGTCGAGCGACCTCTACATCACGGACGGCACGATCGACGACTGGCTGTGGGGCAGCCAGAAGGTGTTCGCCTACACGTTCGAGATGTATCCGTCGTCGAGCGGGGCGGGCGGCTTCTACCCGCCCGACGAGGTGATCGACCGCGAGACGAGCCGTAACAAGGACGCGGTGCTCCAGCTGCTGGAGAACGCGGACTGCATGTACCGGTCGATCGGCAAGGAAGCGCAGTACTGCGCGACGACCTGACCCGCGTGCGCCCCGGGGTCCATGGCGGGCCCCGGGGCGCACGTACGGCTAGATCACCAGGCTCAGCAGCCCCGCCACCGCGAAGCCCGCCACCGACAGCACCGACTCCAGCACCGTCCACGACTTCAGCGTGTCCCGCTCGGAGATCCCGAAGTACTTCGCGACCATCCAGAAGCCGCCGTCGTTGAGGTGCGAGGCGAAGATCGAGCCCGCCGAGATCGCCATGATGACCAGCGCCAGATGGGCCTGCGAGTAGTCGCCCGACGCGAGCATCGGGGAGACGATCCCCGTGGTGGTGACGATGGCGACGGTCGCCGAGCCCTGGGCGACCCGCAGCACCACGGAGATCAGGTAGGACAGCAGGATGACCGGCAGGCCCGCGCTGTCGAAGGCGTCCGCGAGGGCCTGGGCGACACCGCTGCCCTTGAGGACGGCGCCGAAGACGCCGCCCGCGCCGACGATCAGCAGGAGGTTGCCGACGGGCTTGAGGGAGGTGGTGGAGACGGTCTCCAGCGACTTGCGGGACCAGCCGCGCCGGATGCCCAGCAGGTAGTACGCCAGCAGCAGGGCGATGGTCAGCGCCACGAAGGGGTGGCCGAAGAACTCGATGACCGAGCGGCCGGTGCTCGGGTCCAGCGCGATGGAGGAGAAGGTCGCGAAGAGGATGAGGATCAGCGGCGTGCCGATGATGGCGAGGACCGTGCCCACCGACACCGGCTGCTCCGTGGGCTGCCTGCCGGCGGCGCGCTGCTCGGCCGCGACCGCCTCCCGGGCCTCCTCCGCCGCCTCCAGCATGTCCTGCGGTACGGGCACGAATATGCGGTTGCCGATCCAGGCGGCGTACGCCCAGGCGGCGAGGACGGACGGGATGCCGACGAGGATGCCCATCAGGATGACCCAGCCCAGGTCGACATGGAGCAGTCCGGCGGCGGCGACCGGGCCGGGGTGCGGCGGCAGGAAGGCGTGGGTCATGGAGAGACCGGCCAGCAGCGGCATCGCGTAGAGGACGATCGACTTGCCGCTGCGCTTGGTGGCCGCGTAGACGATCGGCGCGAGAACGAAGATGCCGACGTCGAAGAAGACGGGTATGCCGAATATGAGGCCGGTGAGGCCCATGGCGAGCGGGGCGCGCTTCTCCCCGAAGAGGCCGAGCAGGCGCGAGCTGAGCGCCTCGGCGCCGCCGGAGACCTCCAGGATCGCGCCGAGCATGGTGCCCAGGCCCATGATGATGGCGACGTGGCCGAGGATGCCGCCCATGCCGGTTTCGATGAGCGAGACGGCGTCGGACTTCTGGACGGTGCCGAAGAGTTCGGTGACCGAGAGCCCGGCGGCCAGGCCGACGGCTATGGAGACGCCGAGCAGCGCGATGAAGGGCTGCAGCCGGACCTTGATGATCAGGTAGAGCAGAAGGGCGATGCCGAGGACGGCGACGGTCAGCAGACCGGCGGTGCCGGGAATGATCGCGAGCAGACCACCGGTATGGGGTGGGGTCTCGGCAGCGGGAGCGGCCGCGAGCAGCATGGAGGACTCCGGAAACTGGGTAGGCGGTATCGCCGCACGGCGGGGGGCCGCGCGCTGGGGATGCGGTCTTGGTGCAGGTGATCAGGGGTCTGGTCCCGGCGACGACGACGGTGGGTGTGGGGGGGTTCCGGGGGGGGGGGGGGGGGGGGGGGGGTCCCCCCCCCCCCCCCCCCCGCGCCCGGAAGTTCTTCAGGCGTGCTTCAGCCGAGGACGGCGAGCGCGTCGATCTCGACGAGCAGCCCGGCGGGGAGGCCGACGTAGATCGTCGTACGGGCCGACGGGGCCTCCTTGAGGTCCGCGAAGAACTCGTTGTAGATCTCGTTGAACTCGGCGAAGTGGGCGGTGTCGGTGAGGTACACGCGGATCATCACCACGTCCTCGTAGCTCGCCCCGCCCTCTTCCAGCACGGACTGCACGTTGCGCAGCGTCTGCAGGGTCTGCTCGCGCAGGGTCGGCCCGACCGGGGCGGGGGCCTGGCCGGGGACCGCGGGGCCGAAGCCGACCTGACCGGCGACCTGGAGGATGTTCCCCTTCTTGACGCCGTGCGAGAACTTGGCGGGCGGGGCGGTGTGGGTGGCCGGAGTGATCGCGGTCTTCTGCGGCTTCTCGGTCATGAGGAGGAATCCTCGGCTCTCTTCTCGGGTGTTACGGAGGGTGTTACTGCGGGTGGTGCTTCGGGGGTAACTTCAGGCGGTGCTCCGGGGGTTCCTGGTCCGTCGGACGGCCGGGCGGGGGCGCCGCCCGAGTACTCCCGGCTGATGTCGTCGGCGGTGCGGCGCACCATGGGCAGCAGGGTGAGGAGTTCTTCCGCGGTGACGACGACGTTCGGCGCCGACACCGAGCACGCGGCGACGACCCGGCCGTCCGCGCCCCGGATGGGCGCCCCGACGCAGTTGATCGACTCCTCGTGGCCGCCGAGGTCGGTGGCCCAGCCCTGTTCCCGTACGGTCTCCAGCTCCCTCAGGAACGCGGTGGCGTTCGGGGTGGAGCGGGCCGTGTACGCCGGGTACGGGAGCCGTTCGGCCAGCGCCCGCCGCTCGGCCTCCGGCAGGTCCGCGAGCAGCAGCTTGGCGACCGCGGCGACCGTGATCGCGACGGGCTTGCCGATCCGCGAGTACATCCGGACCGGGTAGCGGCTCTCCACCTTGTCGATGTAGAGGACCTCGTTCTCCTCGTACACCGCGAGGTGCACGGTGTGTCCGCACCGCTCGTTGAGCGCGACCAGATGGGGGTGGGCGATCTCCCGTACGTCCAGGTTCTCCACCGCCTCCTGCGCGAGCGCGAAGAGGCGGGCACCGAGCCGGTAGCGCTGGTCCTGCTGGCGGTAGACCATGCCGTGCTCGTGCAGCGTGCGCAGCAGCCGCAGCGCGGTCGACTTGTGCACGCCGAGCCGGGAGGCGACCTGCTCCAGGTTGGCGGGTCCCTCCGCCAGCAGGGGCAGGATGCTCAGCGCTCGGTCGACGGTCTGGCTCATAGGTCGGTAACCTCCACCACCGCGGTATCGGACCCCGATCGCTCCGGGTTTGCCCAGCCGGGGCCGAATCGCAGTGTGCCCCACTCGGCGGCGTCCAGTGTCACCAGCCGGTCGGCGTACGCGCGGGACGGCGGGGTGCCGAGGTCGCCGGGGACGGTGAGGACGGCGGCCGCCATCAGATGGCCGTGCCGCAGCCGCTGCGCGACGGGCAGCCCGCGCAGGGTGCCGGACAGGAAGCCCGCGGCGAAGGCGTCGCCCGCGCCGACCGGCGCCACAACGTCCACGCGCAGGGCGGGCGCGAAGGTGACGGTGTCGGCTCCGTCCGCCCCGCGGGCGTACGCGGTGGCCCCGGCGGCGCCCTGCTTGACCACCAGCACGTCCGGTTCGGGCAGGGCCTCGCGGATCGCGTCCGCGCCGCCGCGGATGCCCCAGGCGGCCTCCGCCTCGTCCTCGCCGACGAAGACCAGGTCGCAGCCGCGGGCGAGGCCGAGCAGCACGCCAGGACCCTCGTCCGGGGCGCGATCGGGGTCCTCCCACAGCGAGACGCGGTAGTTGAGGTCGAACGAGACCAGCGGACGGCCGGGGGCCCGGGTGGTCAGCTCGCGCATCAGGGCGAGGCAGTCGGGCGAGAGGGCCGGGGTGATGCCGGTGAGGTGGAGGACCCGGCCGGACCAGGTCTGTGTCCGCGGCATGAGCGCGGGGGACATGGCCGCGGCGGCGGATCCGGCGCGGTAGTAGACGACCTCGGCGAGCGGCTCCGTGCTGCTCTGGTCCGACTCCACGGCCCGTTCGCCCGCCGTACGGAAGTAGATGCCGGTGGGGCGGCGCGGATCGCGCTGGACGCGGCCGACGTCCACGCCGGTCGCCGCGATCTCCGTCAGCAGATGGTCCCCGAAGCCGTCCGTGCCGACCCGGCTGATCCAGCGCACGCTGTGCCCGGCGCCCGCCAGCCCGCACGCCACGTTGGACTCGGCGCCGCCGATGCCCCGCGCGAAGGCGGGCACCTCCGCGAGGCGGCCCGGCCGGGACGGCACGAAGGTCACCATCGACTCGCCGAGGCACACGACGTCGACACTCGGGGCTGGACGCACGATCGGTCTCGCTCCTTGCGCGTGGGGGTATGGCACACACCGTTGACCCGGTGCTTGGCGGGATGTTAAACAGCGCTAAGCGTTATACGCAATGGACGTTGCAGAGAATGCAACCAGAAATGTACGGGAGGCTCCTCCATGGCCACCGACCGACGCGAGCGCGCCGCCGCGCACCCCGCCGTCGCCCAGCTCGCACAGGAGCGTGTCGACCACCGCTTCAAGGGGCTTCCGCCGGACGCCGACGGCCGCACCGTGGGCGAGCTGGCCGCCGAGCGCCGCAACCTGTTCACCGGCGGCTTCACCACTCCCGTACTCGCGCTGTCGGCCGAGGCCCTGGAGCACAACCTGCTCGCCATGGAGCGCTACTCCGCCGCCCACGGCCTGGCCTTCGCCCCGCACGGCAAGACCTCCATGGCCCCGCAGCTCTTCGAGCGCCAGCTCGCCCACGGCGCCTGGGGCATCACCGCCGCCGTCCCCTCCCATGTGCGGATCTACCGGGCCTTCGGCATCCAGCGGATCTTCCTCGCCAACGAGGCCGTCGACCCCGCCGGCCTGCGCTGGCTCGCCGCCGAACTCGACGCCGACCCCGACTTCCGCTTCGTCTGTTACGTCGACTCCGTACGCGGCGTCGAGCTGATGGACGCCGCCCTCCGCGAGGCCGGGGCCGGGCGCCCCGTCGACGTCGTGGTCGAGCTGGGCGCGGGTGAGGGCGCGCGCACCGGGGTCCGTGACGAGGCCGAGTGCGCCACGGTCGCCGACGCGGTGGCCGCCGCCGGGACGCTGCGGCTGGTCGGCGTCGCGGGCTACGAGGGCGAGGTGCCCAAGGCCGACGGCGACCGGGTACGGGCCTGGCTGCGCCGCCTCACCGCCCTGGCCTCCGCGTTCGACGCGGCGGGCCGCTTCGAGGGCGTGGAGGAGGTCGTCGTCAGCGCGGGCGGCAGCGCCTGGTTCGACGCGGTCGCCGATGTCTTCGCCGAGCTGCCCGCGCTCTCCCGGCCCGTCCTGAAGCTGCTGCGCTCCGGCGCGTACGTCTCCCACGACGACGGCCACTACCGGCACATCACCCCCTTCAACCGCATCCCGGAGGAGGGCGACCTCCAGCCCGCCTTCCGCCTCTGGGCCCAGGTCGTCTCCGCCCCCGAACCCGGCCAGGCGTTCCTCAACGCGGGCAAGCGGGACGCCGCGTACGACCTCCACCTGCCCGAACCCCAGCTCGTCCGCTCCGCCCGCGACGGATCCCTCCGCCCCGCCCACGGCCTCGTCGTCACCGGCCTCTCCGACCAGCACGCCTGGGTCACGGTCGCGGAGGGCGCCCAGCTGGAGGTCGGCGACTGGGTAGCCCTCGGCCTCTCCCACCCCTGCACCAGCTTCGACAAGTGGCAGATGATCCCCCTGGCAGAGGCGGACGGCACGGTCACGGACTACATCCGCACCTTCTTCTGACCCACCGGCGACGACGAAAGAGAGGCAGGGGGACGATGGACCTCGTCATCCGCGACGCGCGGGTCATCGACGGCACCGGCGGTGCCGCCTGCCGGGCCGACGTGGCCGTGGACGGGGGACGGATCGCCGCCGTCGTGCGTGAGGGCGGCGGGGACCGGCCCAGCGCTCGGCGGGTCGTGGACGCCGACGGCCTCGCCCTCTCCCCCGGCTTCATCGACATGCACGCGCACAGCGACCTCGCGCTGCTCCGCGACCCCGACCACTCCGCGAAGGCCGCCCAGGGCGTCACCCTCGAAGTCATCGGCCAGGACGGCCTGTCGTACGCCCCCGTCGACGACCGCACGCTCGCCCAGATCCGTACGGCCATCACCGGCTGGAACGGCGACGGCTCCGACATCGACTTCACCTGGCGCACCGTCGGCGAATACCTGGACCGGCTCGACCACGGCTTCGACGGCCAGGGCATCGCCGTCAACGCCGCGTACCTCATCCCGCAGGGCACCGTCCGCATGCTCGCCCTCGGCTGGGAGGACCGCGACGCGACGCCCGCCGAGGTCGCCCGCATGAAGCAGCTGGTGGCGGAGGGCCTGGCGGAAGGCGCCGTCGGCCTGTCCTCCGGCCTCACCTACACCCCCGGCATGTACGCCACCGACTCCGAACTCACCGAGCTGTGCCGGGTCGTGGCGGCGTACGGCGGCTACTACTGCCCGCACCACCGCTCCTACGGCGCGGGCGCCCTGCGCGCGTACGAGGAGATGGTCACCCTCTCCCGCGAGGCGGGCTGCGCCCTCCACCTCGCCCACGCCACCATGAACTTCGGCGTCAACAAGGGCCGCGCCCCCGAACTCCTCACCCTGCTCGACACCGCGCTCGCCGACGGCGCCGACATCACCCTCGACACCTACCCCTACCTCCCCGGCTGCACCACCCTCGCCGCGATGCTGCCCAGCTGGGCAGCCGAGGGCGGCCCCGAGGCGATCCTCACGCGGCTGCGCGACGACGCGACGGCCGAGCGCATCCGCCACGTCGTGGAGGTCGAGGGGGCGGACGGCTGCCACGGCGTGCCCATCGAATGGGACCGGATCGAGATCTCCGGCGTGAACGACCCGTCCCTCTCCGCATACGTCGGCAAGACGGTCGCCGCGAGCGCCCGCGAACGCGGCGAGGAGCCGTGGACCACCGCCCGCCGTCTGCTCCTCGACGACCGGCTCGGGCCCACGATCCTCCAGCACGTGGGCCACGAGGAGAACGTCCAGGCGATCATGCGGCACCCCGTCCACACGGGCGGCAGCGACGGCATCCTGCACGGCGCGAAGCCCCACCCCCGGGCGTACGGCACGTTCCCCCAGTACCTGGGCCGCTACGTCCGCGAACTGGGCATCCTGTCCCTGGAGGAGTGCGTGGCCCACCTCACCGGCCGCCCGGCGGCCCGGCTCCGCCTCCCCGACCGGGGCCTGATCCGCGAGGGCTACCGCGCCGACCTCGTCCTCTTCGACCCGGACACGGTCGCGGCGGGCTCCACCTTCGAGAACCCGCGCACCCTCCCCACCGGCATCCCGCACGTCCTCATCGACGGCCGCTTCGTCATCGAGGACGGCCGCCGCACGGACACCCTGGCGGGCCGCGCCGTACGCCGCGTCGCTTCCGGGAAGGATTGACGCATGCTGAGCATCGGATCCGTTGTCCTGGGCGTCGCGGACGTGCCGCGCGCGGCCGCCTTCTGGAGGGAGGCCCTGGGATACGTCCCCCGCGAGGAGATGGAACCCGACTGGGTCGTGCTGATCCCGGCGGCGGGCGCCGGGGTCCAGCTGTCGCTCGGCCGCAGCGAGACCCCGGTCCAGGACCATCCCCGGATCCATCTGGACCTGTACGCCGGTGACGCCGCCGACCAGGCCGCGGAGGTCGAGCGCCTGGTATCCCTGGGCGCCCAGCGCGTCGACTGGGACCTCTATCCGGACGACGCCGACTTCGTCGTGCTCGCGGACCCGGACGGCAACCGCTTCTGCGTCATCGACACCGGCGCCCACGACGGTCCGTGATCAGCCCCTGCCCCGGACCAGCCGGGTCCTCGTACCGTCAGATGAGGACTACCCGGCAGCTTTCTTGCGGCTCGCCAGTACAGGGATCGCGGCAATCAATTCCGGATCAAGGTGATCCCAGATAATTCCCGGGCGACGCCCACCGGCCGCACATTCAAAGATCTCATCTGGGGTTATAACAAGATCTACCCGAAAATCGTGCTCGGTCTCTGGTATGTCCTCATCGAGAACTTGCAGGGAGTGGACTGTGGTTGCAATGAGAGTATGCGGACCCAAGAGACCTGCCTCTTGAAGTAGGGCTACCTCAATGTCCGAGTAGCCCGCCCCTTTCCCAATTGTACGTGGTGGTGCAGCTCTGCCAGTGAGCCAACTGGCCCAAACATTGCCCTGTTTCAGCAATAAGGGCCGTGGACGGCTCGCTCACATATCGCGCATCCAGGTCTTGCACCTGCTGCCGGAGCCCGGCCACGGCCACTAGGTCAAGACCCTTTTAATTACCGTTCGCAGATTGCGATCGCACTCTGGGCTCAGAATCTGCCACAGACTCAAGGCTAAGATCGGGATTATCAGAGGCGTAAATATTCTCTGGGGAACCCTCCCGCACCCGCCTCGGGAGGCCCAGCATTTCACCCGGGATGCCGAATCCATCGGCCACGCGTTCGATGACCTCTTGCCCTCGGATGCCGCGAACGCCTCGCATGATGTCGCTGACCCGAGCGCTGGTCATCTTCCCGATGGCCGCTGCCATGGCGGCATGGCTTGTACCGGTACGCCGGTTCACGAGTCGGAAGATCTCCCGGAAGTCCCGGACGGCGCATGCTCGCTGCATGGCCTCGCTCTGTAACAGCACGTCAGGAATCGTCAGTGGATAACCGCTGCGACGTGTCTCGCGTTCGTCCATGGGCCACCTAGCAGGGACGGCAGTGATCTCTTCTCAGAGTAGCCCCCACCCGGGAGCGGGGTTCCCCAAATCAGCCAGCGGGGTTCCCCATTTGTGGTTGAGAGCATGCCCCCACGCTCGAAGCTCTTGAGGCGGCATTCCGCTGCACACGGCCCGGGGCATGGCCAACGCTGAAGAGGAGCGTCAACGTGCGGAAGACTACCGCCCGATCGGTGCTGCGGAGACTGCGCGCACTGATCACCCCTCGTCCGGGCCGACATAGCGCGGCGTTTCTCGCCACTCGTCCCGCCCTCGTGGCCCCGGGCCGCCGACCGCATCCTTTCCGGTGCGGCGATACGCCCACTCTTCACCTCCCCCGCATCCCGGTCGAAGAGCGTGTGCCGATCCTCTGGGATACGGACCCGGCGCCTCCGTACATCCCCCACTTCCGCCTTGGTGATCAAGGTGTGTGGTCCAACGCGCTCGGGGAGGCGACACGGTGACCGAGACGAACGGTCTACGGCTACTGCCGTGGTCCAGCCCCGAAGGCAAGCCGTGCTTCCTGTCAACGGACAGCGGCAGTAGCGGCTTGAGCCGCAGGGCGGATGAGGTCGAGGACCTTCACCTGTCCATGGGCGCTGAACTCCTCGGCCACGCCCACGCGCTGCTCAATGAACGGAAGGCCGACGTCCGGGAAGTCCGCTTCCTCGCAGAACGACTGTGCGAAGCGCTGCGCGACGCACTGCGCGACGCGGAGAGCCGGGGCGAACGCTTGCCCACACACGATGACGATGACGATAGCGATGCCGACCGGACGGGCGAAGACACCAAGCGGGTGTCCGCTGCCCCACAAAATCCGTTGTCCACTCCGTGACTCATAGCCCCCGCCTCGCCCGAACGGACATCCGTTGCGCCGCCCACCCCTCGGCCGGGGAGGTGCGGGCCGACTCTCCCGGGCAGGCACTCATGCCATGCGTCCGGGCGCGTTAGCCGGACGTTAGCGGGACGGCGGTGGTTCAACAGCGGCGGCCGACAGTCTTGTTGTCACGAGCCCGAACCACCGCTTCGACAAGACGGGGAAACCATGTCGCACTTTTCCACCCTCCGTGCCCGCAAGGCCGCAGCCGCCGTGGCGATCACCATTGCCGCGCTGGGACTCACGGCCTGCCAGGGCAATGAGAAGGACGCCTCGTCCTCGCAGGACCGCACCTCGGCGAGCGCCACCCAGTCCCCCGGTTCCTCGGACAAGTCGGACCAGGCCGATGGCGCCAAGACCTCGAAGGGGGTCCCGAACAAGCCCGACGTGAAGTGCACCGACCAGATCAACTACGCGGGCGACCCCCGGGACAACGCCACGATCAACAGCATCGGCTCCGACACCGGCACCTGCCCGCCCGTGCAGAGTGACGATTCCGAGGGCACGCCCAACCTGGAGGGCGTGAAGTGCACCGACCAGATCAACTACGGCGGTGACTCCCGCGACAACGCCACGATCAACAGCATCGGCTCCGACACCGGCACCTGCCCGCCCGTCCAGGGCGACCAGACCGAGGGCACGCCCAACATCGACGGCGTCAAGTGCACCGACCAGATCAACTACGGCCAGGACTCCCGCGACAACGCCACCATCAACAGCATCGGCTCCGACACCGGCACCTGCCCGCCCGTCCAGAAGAAGTGAGCCCACGCCGCGCAGGCGCCCGTTCGCCCCGTTCAATCCGTGCGACGCGCACGTCCTGGTCGACGGCCGCCTCGGGGGCTGGTAGTCGTCGACCCGCTGGAAGCCGATGAGGATCCCGTCCCGGCGGGCGAGGGCGGCGAAGTCCCGGTTGCTTTCGGGGTGCAGGCCGCAGCGCGCCCCTGGCGGGAGAACCCGGACGAACGGCGGGGCGAACGCGGACCCGCCCCTCCGGGGCTCCAGAGGCCGGTTATATAGTTGCGTGATGCATCGACCGCGTACGCCTGACGAACAGCGGGTCGAGGCGGCCACCCGAGGTCTGCTCGGTGGCATCGGCACTGCTCGCCGCGCTCCGGGAGAACGCCGACGATGCGGAACACGCCGTGACGGTCGCCCGCGATGCGGTCCGGACACTTCTGAACGCATGCGAACCGGAGGTCACTTGACCACCACCTCAGCCCCCTCCACCGGGTACGCACCCCACCGCGTCGGCGGGCCGAGACGCTGGTGGGACTGGGTGCTCGCGGCCGATCCCGGGCTCGGCCAGCTCCAGGCGGGCTGGCGCGCACTGGTGGCCATGACCACCGCCCTCGCGGTGGGCTACGGGATGGCGCGGGCCTTGGACATTCCGGCCATGCTGGGCATGATGGTCGGCGGCATGATGGGGCTGATGAGCTCGTTCGTGATCGCCGAGAACACTCCGCTGCGGCTCGCCCGGGCCAGCCTGTGGATGGCGTTCCCGTACTCCGCCGCCCTGCCGGTCGCCGCCTGGCTCGCCCCGCACCGCATGCTCGAACTGTGCGTCATGGTGGTGGCCCTGGCGTTCGCGTTCTTCCTGGTCCGGTTCGGGCCGCTCGGGCTGCTGACCGGCATGATGATGTTCAACGCCTTCGTGGTCGGCTCCATCGTCAGCATCCCGCTGGGCGAGTGCGGCAAGCTCTTCGCCGTCGCCGTCGTGACCTCGGTTGCCGTGCTCGCCGCCCGGCTGCTGCTGTGCTACCCCATGCCGCGCGAGGACCTGCTGCGGACCCAGCGGGCCTTCCTGGTCGAGGCGCGCCGGGTCGCGGACGCCGCCGCGACCGCCCTGGACCCGGACGCCGACCAGGCCACCGCCGTCAAGCGGATGCGCCGCGCGCTGCGCAGGCTGAACGTCACCACGGTCATCATCGACGGATGCCTCGCCCGGCCCGAGGTCGCCGCCGACCCGGACGCGGCCGAGCTGCTCCACCAGTACCTCTTCGACGCCGAACTCGCCCTCCAGGGAATCGGCCAGTCGGTCCAGCAGATGACCTCCCGCCAGCTCCCGGCCCGGCTGCGCGAGGCGATGGTCATCGGACTGGTCATCGCCCGGGACACGCATCTGGGCCGCGCCGACGCGCTGCGCCCGGCCGCCGAGCTGATCCGGCAGCAGGCCGCCAGCGCGCAGGAAGACGCACAGGAGACGGAGAGCGCCGAGGAGGCCGAGGTCCGCGCCCTGGCCCGGCGCACCGCCGACCTGCTGGACGCGCTCGCCGACGCCCTCGCCTGCTGGCTGAACCTGGGCCGCGACGCGTCCGCCGTACGCGCCAAGGTGCCGTTCCAGCCCACCGTGGCGCTGGAGCGCAACCGTCCGAGCGGGGCAGGGCCCGCCGCCCAGCGGGTGTCCGCCGCCCAGGCGGACCGGGGCTGGCGGCGCGCCGTCCCGTACGTACGCGCCCCGCTGCAGGCCGGGATCGCCGCCGCCATCGTCGTCCCCGTAGCGGATGCCCTGGACGGCCAGCGCTTCTACTGGGGCCTCATCGGCGTGATGATCACCCTGTTCGGGACCAACACCACCCATGAGCGGCTGCGCAAGCTCGGGCACCGCGTGGTGGGCACGGTCCTCGGCGCGGTGATCGGGCTCGCCCTGCTCGGCCTCATCGGACCCGGCCACATCCATTGGACCCTGCTGGTCATCCTGGCCGGGCTCACCTTCGGCTCCTGGGGCATGCAGCGCCAGTACGCCTACTGGGTCACCGGTCTCGTCGCCGCGCTCGTCCAGCTCTACGGTCTGACCACCCCGTACGGCGACATGGAATGGCTGCTGACGGAACGTCTGCTGGACAACGCGCTGGGCATCGTCGTGGCCACGGCCTGCGCGGCGGTGATCTTCCCGGTGTCGACCCGCAAGGTCGCGCGCGAGACCCAGCGGGGCTACCTCGCCGCACTGGAACACCTGGTCGCCCAGGTCGCGGAGCGCTGGAAGGACCCCGAGGCCCCGGTCCGGCTCCGGGG
Organism: Streptomyces sp. NPDC040405; assembly: GCF_055595765.1. NCBI lineage: Bacteria > Bacillati > Actinomycetota > Actinomycetes > Kitasatosporales > Streptomycetaceae > Streptomyces > Streptomyces sp. NPDC040405. Next base: position 708,075 of record NZ_JBVIVI010000002.1, on the reverse strand, counting down.
TGCCGCACGCGGCCTGGACGCCGCCCTGCTCCAGGTGCAGAACGTGGACCGGCCGCTGGTCCGGATGCCGCTCGGCGCCGGGGACCGCTACGGCGAGAACAGGCTCGCGCTGCTCGGCACCGCCACCCGGCACGCCCACGCGCTGGCCGTGGCCGCGGACATCGACATCGATCTCGCCCCGCCGCTGCGCGCCCGCGTGGAGCGCGTCACCGAGGTCCTCGCCACCTCCCTGCGCGCCCTCGGGCGCCAGGTCGAGACGGGCGAGCGGGGCGGCACCTGGGTCCGGGTCAGCCCGATGATCCGCGAACTGGAGTCCGTACTGCGTGCCCCCGCCGGTCCCCGTGCGGAGCGGCTGCACACCGCGCTGCGCGAACTGGCCGCCCTGGACGAGGTCCTGGCCACCCTCGCGGAACGCCGCGGTCTCACCGCCACCACGCTCCCCGCCACGTCCTCGGTGGACGCGCCCCCGGCTGCCCCCGCCTCCCAGGCCACCCCGGCCAGCCGCGAGGACCGCCGTACACACCTCGCCCTCAGCGCCTGGGCCGCCACCACGCGCCGCGGCGCCACGACGCACACGACGCATGGGGGCGGCGGAGGCCCCGCGCCCACCAGGGCCGACGCCCCGAAGGCCGCGCCAGCACCGCGGGGCACGGTCCTGCACGCCAACACGGCGGCGGACAACGCCGCCACGGCGACCGTGAGCGGCACGCTGCGCTGCCCGGTCCACCCGGACGGCTGCGAGGCGTGGATCACCGTGGTGACCGACCGCGGCAAGCGCCAGGCCCTGGTCAGGGCGGTCGACGGCGGCTACCGGATCCCCGGTCTGACACCCGGCGGCTACACCTTGATCGCCTCCGGCCCGGCGCACGCCCCCGGCGCGCGATTCCTGGTGGTGGAGGATCCGCCCAGGCGGGACCTGCGGCAGGACATCACGCTGGAGCCCGCCTCCTGAGCTGACACGGCCCTCCCCGTTCCTCCCGGTACCGGTGCCGGGAGGGGCGGGGGCGACGCCCCCGGCGACAGCACCCCACTCTCAGCCCTCCAGCTCAGCCTCCGCGAAGCGCCGCAGATGCCGCCGCGCGTCCTCGACGCTCAGGGCCGGGACCTGCCGCAGCCGCCGCAGGGCGAGGCCATCCGCCAGCGCGGAGAAGCGCAAGGTGAAGTCCGCCGGGTCCTCGCAGCGGAAGTCGCCCTCGGCGCAGCCCCGCTCCACCAGCGAACGGATCTCGCCGTGCCAGCTCTCGTACCGCTCGGCCTGCCCGCGGGCGAACGCCTGGTCGCGCTCGCCCGCGTTCCAGTAGTCGAACCACATCCGCCAGTGCTGGTCGGTGTCGTCCGTGAAGAGCGCGTCGATGAGCAGCCACAGCCCCTCGGCGCCGCTGGTGGCGTGGTCGGCGGCCTCGGTGAGGGCGGCGTAATAGCGCTCTATGTGCAGGACCATCGCCTCGGAGAGGACTTCCTGCACGCTCTCGAAGTGGTACGTGACGGTGCCGACCGAGACCTCCGCGGCGGCCGCGACCTCGCGCACCCCGACCCCCGCGGTGCCCCGCTCCGCGATGAGCGGAACGGCGGCCTCCACGATCAGTCGGCGCCGCACCTCGGTCGGCTGCCGGGTGCGGGCCGAGGCGGCGACGGCGCGCCGCGGGGGGCGGCGTTCGGGCGGGCGCTCGGCCGAGGAGGTCACGCGGACGTCCTCGGGATGGTGTGCTGCCATGCGCGGTTGGCCACTGTCTCTCCGTTCGCCCGTGCCTCGACGCTGCTGTCCATGATGAATTCCTCCGCCGTGGCACGCAGTTCGGTCGCGGTACGGATCTCCGCGTCCCAGCCATCGCGCCGCAGCCGGATGGTCCACTGCGAGCTTGCCACGGCCGACAGCGGATCGCCGGAGCGGATCCGGTACGTCTCGCGGGCGCTCTCCTCGTAGCGGAGCCCGTCCGGATACGTGCGCGAACCGCCGTAGTTGGGGTCCACGTCGAGCACCCACTCCCCCGTGGCGACGTCATGGGTGACGGTGCGTTCGGGGCGGGCCTCGGCGGGCGGGTCGACGGTGATCGCGAGCGGCGGGGCCTGCTCGGGCTCCTCGAAGGTGATCGGTTCCCGCGCGGCGTCCGCGCCGGGGTCCCGTACGGGAAGCAGCAGCGCGCTCTCGGCGGGCCGTACCGTGAGCTGTCCCCGCTCGCCGTGCGGCCAGACCCACGGCCAGTACGCGTCGGAGACCGCGACCCGGACGCGGTGCCCGGGCGGGAAGGCGTAGCCGGTCCCGTTCAGCTCGAACTCGACGTCCTCGTAGGTCCCCGGCTCCCACTCCACGGCCCGGTCCCGGCCGTGCCGGGACATCAGGTTGAGCACACCGCGGGTGACCAGCGTGGACGAGCCGTCAGGCGCCACGTCGCAGACGCGCGCGATGACATGGGCGCGCCGGGTCGCGCTGTCCAGCCGCAGCCGTACGCGGGGGCGGCCCAGGATCTCGACCCGCTCGGTGAGCGGCGCCGAGTCGAAGCAGACCGAGCGGCCGTCCTCCTCGCGCTGGTCCGGCGGCAGATCGGTGGCGTTGCCGAAGGGGAAGTAGCGGCCCGCGTCGAGCCCGGTGTGCAGCGGCGACCGTACGATCACCGGTTCTCCGCCGCTGCCCAGCGGGCGTTCGTCCCAGGTCACGGATGGGGCGGGCCAGGCGTCGTCGCCGACCCAGCGGCCGGGCATCGTCTCGTACGAGGTGGCGGGCGGCACCGGATCGTTGATCCACGCCCGGAGCAGCGGCTCGTCCATGACGCCCGTGTCGGCGTCCTTGAGCCAGTGGTCCCACCAGCGCAGCGTCTCCTGCAGGAACCCGATCGCCGGGCCCGGCGGCAGCCCCCGGTCCGGGTACTGGTGCGACCAGGGGCCGATCAGCCCGCGTACCGGCGCGTCGAGGTGCTCCACCAGGCGCAGCACGGTGTCCCGGTACGGATCGGCCCAGCCGCCGACCGCGAGCACGGCGGCGTCGACCGCCGCGTAGTCCTCGCACACGCTGCCGTGCCGCCAGTACGCGTCCCGCTCCTGGTGGGCGAGCCAGGTGTGCAGATACGGCTCCAGCGCGTCCAGCCGCTCCCGCCACATCGGCAGCCAGCGGTCCTCGCCGACGGAGGTGGGGTGCGGGGGGCGGGCCGTGAACGCCAGCATGGTGCCAGCCCAGGCGAGCATGTCGATGCCGAGGACGGCGCCGCCGATGTAGTGGACGTCGTTGTCGTAACGGTCGTCGGCCGAGCACACCGTGACGATCGCCTTCAGCGGCTCGGGGCGCAGGGCCGCGATCTGCAGCGAGTTGAACCCGCCCCACGAGATCCCGAACATCCCCACCTTGCCGGTGCACCAGGGCTGCGCGGCCAGCCAGTTGACGACGTCCACGCCGTCCGCCAGCTCGGTCTCGTCGTACTCGTCGCGCATCACGCCCTCGGAGTCGCCGCTGCCGCGCACATCGACCCGTACGGAGGCGTAGCCGTGCCCGGCGTACCAGGGGTGACGCTGCGCGTCGCGCGGGGCGGTCCAGTCGCTCTTGCGGTACGGGAGGTATTCCAGCAGCGCCGGTACGGGGGCGGCGTCCGCGTCCGTCGGCCGCCAGACGCGGGCGTGCAGCCGCGTGCCGTCGCGGGTCGGAATCCACACATCCTCGACCCGCACCTCACGCTCGAACGTTTCCCTGTACCTCACGCTGCTCCCTTTTTGCGCCTAAACCGGCGCCGCTCTCGCGGACCGGGTTCTCACCGTCGGGGTTCCTCAATTGATGGTTGCGGCGACGAGCCGGGGCTCACCCCACCCCGCCCCTTCCCGAACCCGGGGCTCCGCACCGGACCCCGCTCCTCAATCGCCGGAGGGGCTGGAATGTGACCCGGTTGTGGGCAATCGTTCCGCGGAGGGGGCACCTCCCAGCGGTAGCTGGGGGAGGGACGGGTGGGCACAACCCGGCCACCGGCCCGCACCCGGCGGCGAAACCTCAAGGCGCACCCACGTGCCGCCAGCGCCGCACCCGGTGGGCTTCGCCCACGGCGTCCCAGACCGCGTCCGGCTCCGCGGCGTCCGCCCAGTCGTCGGCCACCCCGGCAGGGGCCTCCGCATCCGGGTCGGGTTCGAGGGCCGCAGCCATCAGCTGGCGGGTGTACGGATGGCCCGGGGCCGCGAAAACCGCGTCCGTCGGGCCCTCCTCCACCACCACCCCGTGCCGCAGCACCACCACCCGGTCGGCGATACCCCGCACCACCGCCAGGTCATGGCTGATGAAGAGGCAGGCCAAGTCCCGCTCCCGACGCAGATCATCGAGCAGGCGCAGCACATCGGCCTGCACCGACACATCCAGCGCCGTGGTGATCTCATCCGCGATCAGCACATCCGGCTCACCGGCCAGCGCCCGCGCGATGCCGATCCGCTGCCGCTGGCCGCCGGAGAGCTGCGCGGGGAGCCGGTCGGCGAAGGACGGGTCGAGGCGGACGTCGGTGATGAGGCCGCGGGCCCGCGCGGCCGCATCGTCCCGCGAACCCGCCGCGCCGAAGAAGCGCAGGGGACGCCGTATCGCGTCGCCCACCGACCGCCGAGGATTCAGCGACGTATCGGCGTTCTGGAAGACGAGCTGAATCTTGCGCCGGAGCGCGAGCGGCCGCCGCCGCGCGGAGGCGCCCAGGTCACCGGCCTCGTGGGTCATGGTCCCGCCCGACGGGGCCCGCAGCCCGGCCAGCGCCCACGCCAGCGTGGACTTGCCGCTGCCGGACTCGCCGACCAGGGCCAGCACCTCACCCCGCCGCACGTGGAAGGAGACGCCATCGACGGCCCTGGACGAGCCGTAGTCGATGGTCACGTCCCGTACGTCGACGGCCTGACCCGCACCGGACGGCACCACCCGCTTGGGCCGCACCTCTCGGGTGCCGTCCTCGCCGACGAGGGCGAGCCCGGTGTCGGTGAGCCGAGGCACGCTGGCGAGCAGACGACGCGTATACGGATCGGCGGGGGCGGCGAACAGCCGCCGCGTCGGGGCGGCCTCGACGACCCGGCCCGCGCGCAGCACGCACACCTCGTCGGCCATCCGCGCCACGACGCCCAGGTCGTGGCTGACAAGAACCGCCGCGAGGCCGAGTTCGTCGCGCAGGGAGCCGACCAGGTCCAGGACGGAGCGCTGGGTGAGGACGTCGAGCCCGGTCGTGGGCTCGTCCAACACCAGCACCTTGGGCCGGGTGGCGATGGCCATCGCGATGGCCACACGCTGCTGCTGCCCGCCGGAGAGTTCGTGCGGGTAGCGGCGGGCGAGTTCGGCGGGGCGCGGCAGCCGGACCTGTTCGAGGAGGTCGGTGACGGGCACGTCGCCGCCCGCCTCGGCGATCTGCCGCCCGATGCGCATGGACGGAGTGAGGGCCTGGCCCGCGTTCTGGGCGATCATCGCGACCGTACCGCCGCGCAGCCGCCGCAACTCCCGCGCGGAGAGCGCGAAGACATCGCGCCCGTCGACCCGCACCGTGCCCCCCGTGAGCCGCGAGCCGTACCGCAGATGGCCCAGCAGCGTCGCGGCGACGGTCGACTTGCCGCTGCCGGACTCGCCGACGAGGGCGAGGGTTTCGCCGGGCGCGAGGTCGAACGAGACATCGTGGACGACGGGGATCTCCCCACTGCCCGACCGGTAGGCGACACCCAGCCCCGCCACAGAGACAATCGCGCTCATCAGGAGCCCTCCCGGATGCGGTCGACGCCCCACGCCTTGGACAGCCCGTCGGCGGCGAGGTTGAGCCCGACGACGAGGGTGGCCAGGGCGATGATGGGCGCGAGGCTGGCCATGGGGACGACGGTGATGGCGGTGCGGTTCTCGGAGACCATGAGCCCCCAGTCGGGGGTGGGCGGGTCGGCGCCGAAGCCGAGGAAGGACAGCGACGAGATCAGCAGCACGACCCACGAGGCGCGCATGGCGAATTCGACGCACACCACGTCGATGATGTTGGGCAGCACTTCGCGCCGCAGGATCGCCCAGGTCCCCTCCCCCCGGGCGTGCGCCGCGGTGACGTAGTCCTGGGGGACGACGGCGAGCGCGGCGCCGCGTACGACGCGTACCACCTGGGGGACGCAGATGACGCCGATGGCCAGCACGATGACCCCGGAGCCGGTGCCCAGCGCGGTGACGATGACCAGCAGGACGAGGATCGCCGGGATGGACAGCACCGCGTCCAGGATCCGCATCAGCACATCGTCCAGCCAGCCGCCGCGCAGCGCGGCCGCGCAGCCGAGGACGGTGCCCAGCGCGAGGGTGAGGACGGTCGCGGTGACGGAGACGCCGAGCGCGTACCGCCCGCCGTACAGCACCCGCGTGAGCACGTCGCGCCCGTACTGGTCGGTGCCCGCCCAGTGGTCGGCGCTGGGCCCGAGCAGCGCGTGCGAGGCGTCGCCGACGGTGGGGTGGTACGGGGTGAGCAGCGGGGCGAGCAGCGCGATCACGACGTGGAAGGCGACGATCGCGAGCCCGATGGCGGCGGGACGGGAGGTGCGTACGGTGCGCCAGACACGCGCGGCGGCGGAGCCGGAGGCCCCTGACCGGGCGGACGGCGGGGGAACGGGGGCCGCGGCAGGCGTCTTCAGCGCGCTCATCGGATCCTCCCTCCTCGGGTGCGGAGCTTGGGATTGAGGGCCATGGAGCCGAGGTCGGCGGCGAGGTTGCAGACCACGTAGACGACCGCGCTGATGAGGGCGATGGCCTGGATGACGGGCAGATCGCGGTTCTGCACGGAGGTGAGCAGCAGCTTGCCGATGCCGGGGTAGTTGAAGACGTTCTCGACGACGGCGACGCCGCCGATCAGCCAGGCCACGTTGAGCGCGATCACGTGCAGCGTGGGCAGCAGGGCGCCGGGCAGCGCGTGCCGGGTGACCACGCGCCAGGTGGACAGGCCCTTCAGCCGCGCGGTGGTGACGTATTCACTCGCCATGACGTCGATGACCGACGTACGGGCCATCCGCACGATGTACGCGGCCATCACGATCGCGAGCGACGCGGCGGGCAGCCAGACGGCGGGGAGCAGTTCACCCGTGGAGGCCCCTGGCCCGTACAGCACCACGGCGGGCAGCACGGGGACGGTGACGGAGAAGGCGAGCACCAGCAGGGTGGCCACGACGAACTCGGGGATGGACATCCCGACCAGGCTGACCGTGGAGATCACATGGTCGGGCCAGCGGTCGCGGTAGAGCCCGGCGAGGATGCCGAGGACGAGCGAGCCGGTGACCGCGAAGAGGACGGTGACGATCGCGATCAGGGCGGAGTTGCCGAGGTACTGGGCGACCTCGCTCCCGACCGGCTTGGTGGTGACCAGCGAGGTGCCGAAGTCGCCGTGCAGCGCGCCCTTGATCCAGTCGAAGTAGCGCTCCCAGGCGGGCTGGTCGAGCCCCATCTGCTTGCGCAGCGCGGAGACCGCGTCGGGGGTGGCGTCCTTGCCGAGCACCTGGGTGGCGACGTCGCCGGGCAGCGCCTGCACGGCCAGGAAGACCATGACGGAGGAGAGCAGCAGGGTGCCGAGGGCGGCGGCGACGCGGCGGACGATGAAGGTGAACACGCTGCTCACGCCCCCTTCAGGCCGATGCCGAGGTAGTCGAACTCGAAGCCGTGCTCGGCGTAGCCGCGCACCTTCCGGGAGATGCCGGTGAGCCGGTCGGCGAACATCGGGGTGATCGCCCCGCCCCGCTCGACGATCAGGGTCTGCGCCTGCCCGTACAGCTCGCGGCGGCGGCCTCCGTCGGTCTCCCGGCGAGCCCGGTCGAGCAGCGCGTCGAACTCCTTGTCCGACCAGGCGGTCTCGTTGTAGGAGGAGCCGCTGCGGAAGACCTGGTTGAGGAGCTGGTCGATGGGGCGCCCGGTGTACCAGTAGGTGGCCATGAGCGGCTTCTTCATCCAGATCTGGGTGTAGTACGAGTCGGCGGCCGCGGTCTTGACCCGGATCCGGATCCCGGCGCGGGCCGCGGACTCCTGGTAGGCGAGGGCCATGGGCGTGAAGATCGGGTCGTACGAGGACGTGTAGAGGTCCACCGCGAGCCGCTCGTGCCCGGCCCGCTTCAGCAGCTGGCGCGCCCGCTCGGGGTCGTGGGCGGGGTGGGCGGCGATGTGGGCGGGGTCGTTCGGCGGTACGGGGTTGTCCCAGCCGAGCGTGCCCGCGCCCTGGAGGGCGACCTTCCGGATGTGCTCGGGGTCGTACGCGAGCTTCATGGCCTGCCGGACCCGCACGTCGGTGAAGGGCTTCTCGGTGGTGAGCATCGGCAGCACGTACCACTGGGCGTTCTTCGACCGGGCGATGGTGGCGCGGCTGGAGGCGGCGATGACGCGGGCGGTGGCGAAATCGAGGTTGGTCTGGGACAGCAGGTCGACCTGCCCGGCGAGCAGCGCGTTGGCCCGGGCCTGCATGTCGGCGACGGAGAAGAAGTCGATGGCGTCCAGCACCGGGCGCCCGGCCCAGTGGTCCTCGTACGCCACGACCCGGCCGGGCCCGGCGGAGGTGAAGGAGACCAGTTTGAACGGGCCGGTGCCGATGCCGGTGCGGCCGATGGACTTGGCGCTGCCGTCGGGGACGACGTAGCAGTTGTAGTGCGTGAGCAGGCTGGGGAACTCGGCGTGCGGGCTCTTCAGCGGGATCACGAGGGTGTGCGGATCGGGGGTGCGCAGCCGCTTGGGGTCGACCAGCGGGGCCAGCACCGGCCCCTGCGGCGAGGCGGTCGCGGTGTCGAGGATGTGCCGCAGGGTGTAGGCGGCGTCGGCGGAGGTGAAGGCGGAGCCGTCGTGGAAGGTGACGCCGCGGCGCAGCCGGAAGGTCCACGTGCTGGCCTTGGCGTCGGGCTCCCAGGACTCGGCGAGGTCGGGGACGGTCTTGCCGTCCCTGTCGACGCGGACGAGCCGGTTGTAGAGGGCGCCGAGGTATTCGTACGCGGACAGCGCGCTCGCCGGGTCCAGGGTCTCGGCGTCGGAGGCGGGCGGCCGGGCCATGCGCAGGGTGCCGCCGCGGTCGGGGCGTCCGGCCGGGCCGCTGGTGGGCACGGCCTCGGAGGGGGAGGCGGACGCGGCGCCCGAGCAGCCGGTCAGCAGGGCGGACCCGGCGAGTGCGCCGCCGCCCGCGGCCGCCGCGGCGAGCATCGACCGCCGCGGTATCCCGGCCACCCCGGGCTCTGTTCGGAGGGAGGTCTCGGACATGGACGGGGCGGCCCTTCGCTCGTTTCGTTCAGCTGAACGATTGGGTGAGGTGCGTGAACGATAGCCACCGGTTCCGCCCCGGCCAACCCTTCGTTCGCGGAAATTAACGGGGTTAACCCACTTGTTACCGACCGGCGCGGAGGGGGCGCGATGCGCTCGGTGCCACCCGGGAGCGCTCCCGTACACCGTCCACGTGGCGAAAAACACCGAGCGTGGCCGGATACTCCGCCGTAAGGTGGCCGACATGCAGGTGATCCAGTCCACGAAGCTCGCCAACGTCTGCTACGAAATCCGTGGCCCGGTTCTTGAGGAGGCGATGCGGCTGGAGGCAGCGGGTCACCGCATCCTCAAGCTCAACACCGGCAACCCGGCGATCTTCGGGTTCGACTGCCCGCCGGAGATCCTCGAGGACATGCTGCGCAACCTCGGCGACGCACACGGCTACGGCGACGCCAAGGGACTGCTGTCCGCCCGGCGCGCGGTGATGCAGCACTACCAGACCCAGGGCATCCACCTCGACGTCGAGGACATCTTCCTCGGCAACGGCGTCTCCGAGCTGATCCAGATGTCGATGCAGGGACTGCTGGACGACGGCGACGAGGTCCTCGTCCCCTCCCCCGACTATCCGCTGTGGACCGCCTCGGTCTCGCTCGCCGGGGGCACCGCCGTCCACTACCGCTGCGACGAGCAGTCGGACTGGCTGCCGGACCTCGCCGACATCGAGCGCAAGGTGACCGACCGCACCAAGGCGATCGTCATCATCAACCCGAACAACCCGACGGGCGCCGTCTACAGCGAAGAGGTGCTGCGCGGCATCACCGACATCGCCCGCCGCCACCGGCTGATCGTCTGCTCCGACGAGATCTACGACAAGATCCTCTACGACGGCGTCACCCACACCCCGACCGCCGTCATCGCCCCGGACCTGCTGACGCTGACGTTCAACGGGCTCTCCAAGGCGTACCGCGTCGCGGGCTACCGCAGCGGCTGGCTCGCGGTCTCCGGCCCCAAGGCCCACGCCGCCAGCTATCTGGAGGGGCTGACGATCCTCGCCAACATGCGGCTGTGCGCCAACATGCCCGCACAGCACGCGGTGGCCACCGCCCTCGGCGGCCGTCAGTCGATCAACGACCTGGTCCTGCCAGGCGGACGGCTGCTGGAGCAGCGCGACACGGCGTACGAGCTGCTGACCCAGATCCCGGGAGTGAGCTGCGTCAAGCCGAAGGGCGCGCTGTACGCGTTCCCGAAGCTGGACCCCAAGGTCTACAAGATCAAGGACGACCGGCAGATGGTCCTCGACCTGCTGCGGGCCGAGAAGATCATGATCGTGCACGGCACGGGCTTCAACTGGCCGGAGCCGGACCACTTCCGCCTCGTCACGCTCCCGGCCAAGAAGGACCTGGCCGACGCGGTGACCCGGATCGGGAACTTCCTCGACGGCTACGGCCAGCCCTGAGCGGCAGATTGTGACCGAATCTCTGTAGAAGGCTCAACTTTAGATCGTGTCTAAGTTAGGATGGCCTCCTGAACGTTTGGAGGCCATCCATGTACGAGCCGATCCGCACCAAGTCGGTCCACACCATGGCCGCGCCCGAGCCTGACTTCCCGCACCGCTCCCGCGAGGAGGAGCTGGACATTCGGCTCGCCGGACATCTGACCGCACTGCTGACCGTGACCGACGAGCTGCGCGCCCTCACCCCGGACCCGGCTCTGGACGAGGCCGCCGAGCGCCTGGCCGACCAGGTCATACGGCTGCGCGACGGCCGCGCCCCACTGCGCGCCGCCCCCACGACGGTCGCCGCCGACCCGGCTCACGTCGCCGCCCTCCACCAGCGCGCCCACACCCTGGCGGGCTGGGCCCTGGTCATCGCCACCTCGCGCGAGGACGCGGCGGCCACGGCGCTCAGCGCCGAGCGCCTGGAGGCGCATGCGGCACATGCGGCGGTTACGGCGGCGGATCAGGCGGCGGCGGATCAGGCGGCGGGGCTGAGCGTCACCGCCTGACGCTGCCGGGACGGCTCGACGCCCGCCGGGTCTCAGGCGCCTTCGCCGAAGCGGGCCGCCTCCTTCGTCCAGGCCGCCGCCTGGTCGCTGAGCGAGAGGCCGAGACCTGCGCGGTCGGGGATGACCATGCGGCCGTCGCGCAGCTCCAGCCGCTCGTTGAACAGCGGCTCCAGCCACTCGAAGTGCTCGACCCACGCGGTGCGCGGGTAGGCCGCCGAGAGATGGACGTGGATCTCCATCGCGAAGTGCGGGGCGAGGCTCAGGCCCTTGTAGTCGGCGAGCGTCATGATCTGGAGGAACGGGGTGATGCCGCCGACCCGTGGGGCGTCGGGCTGGACGAAGTCGGCGGAGCCCGCCTCGATCAGCGCCGCGTGCTCATGCGAACTGGTCAGCATCTCGCCGGTGGCTATGGGGGTGTCCAGGGTGGCGGCGAGGGCCGCGTGGCCCTCGGCGTCGTACGCGTCGAGCGGCTCCTCGATCCAGGTCAGGTCGAACTTCTCCAGCACCCGGCCGACCCGGGTGGCGGTGATCCGGTCCCACTGCTGGTTGGCGTCCACCATCAGCGGAACGCCGTCGCCCAGATGTTCCCGTACGGTCTCCACCCGGGCGAGATCCACGCGCCAGTCCGGCGAGCCCACCTTGAGCTTGATCCCGGCGACGCCCCGGGAGCGGGCCAGGTCGATGTTCTCCAGCACCTGTTCGATGGGCGTGGAGAGAAAGCCGCCGGAGGTGTTGTAGACGCTGACCGCGTCGCGGTGCGCGCCCAGCAGCTTGGCCAGCGGCAGCCGCGCACGCCGGGCCTTGAGATCCCACAGCGCGATGTCGAACGCGGCGACCGCCTGCACGGCGGCTCCGCTGCGGCCCATGGACGCGCCCGCCCACACCAGCTTGTTCCACAGCCGGGCGATGTCGCTGGGGTCCTCGCCGATCAGCTCGGGCGCGATCTCCTGGGCGTGGGCGTACAGCGCGGGCCCACCGGCCCGCTTGGAGTAGCTGAAGCCCAGGCCCTGGTGGCCGCCCTCCGTGCTGATCTCGGCGAAGAGGAAAGCCACTTCGGTGAGCGGCTTCTGCCTGCCGGTCAGCACCTTGGCGTCGCTGATGGGCGCGTGCAGCGGCAGGTACACCAGGGAGAGCCGGATCGCCGAGACCCGGTCGGTGCTCGCCTCGCCGGGCGCGGAGGCAAAGGGTTTGAAGGCGACGGAATCACTGGGCGCGACACTCATGAAGTGCTCTCCTCGACATCGTGCTGGGGCCGAAGCCCTACCATCCGTCGCCGCACCGAAAACCGTCCAGACCCGAGGTGTAGGAACTCCCCTTGATCACATCCATGAACAGGCCGGGGCCCGCACCGTGCGGTGCGGGCCCCGGCCTGTTCATACACGTGGTGTTCAGCCCAGGCGCTGCACCAGCGCCCGGTACTCGTCCCACAGCTCCTTGGGCGTGTGGTCACCGAAGGTGTTGAGGTGCTCGGGGACCAGGGCGGCCTCCTCGCGCCACACCTCCTTGTCGACGGTGAGGAGGAAGTCCAGCTCCTCGTCGCCCAGTCCGAGGCCGTCGGTGTCCAGGGACTCCTTGGTCGGCAGGATGCCGATGGGGGTCTCGACGCCCTCGGCGCGGCCGTCGAGGCGGTCCACGATCCACTTCAGGACGCGGCTGTTCTCGCCGAAGCCGGGCCACACGAACTTGCCCGCGTCGTTCTTGCGGAACCAGTTGACGTAGTAGATCTTCGGGAGCTTCGCCTGGTCCTTGCCCTTGGCGACGTCGACCCAGTGGCCCATGTAGTCGCCCATGTTGTAGCCGCAGAAGGGCAGCATCGCGAACGGGTCGCGGCGCAGCTCACCGACCTTGCCCTCGGCGGCCGCGGTCTTCTCGCTCGCCACGTTGGCGCCGAGGAAGACGCCGTGCTGCCAGTCGAAGGACTCGGTGACGAGCGGGACCGCGCTGGCGCGGCGGCCGCCGAAGAGGATCGCCGAGATCGGCACGCCCTTGGGGTCCTCCCACTCGGGCGCGATGATCGGGCACTGTCCGGCGGGCACGGTGAAGCGGGCGTTGGGGTGGGCCGCGGGCGTCTCGCTCGCCGGGGTCCAGTCGTTGCCCTTCCAGTCCGTGAGGTGGGCGGGCGACTCCTCGGTCATGCCCTCCCACCACACGTCGCCGTCGTCGGTGAGCGCGACGTTGGTGAAGACGGAATTGCCCCACAGGGTCTTCATCGCGTTGGCGTTGGTGTGCTCACCGGTGCCGGGCGCGACGCCGAAGAAGCCCGCCTCGGGGTTGATCGCGTACAGCCGCCCGTCCTCGCCGAACCGCATCCAGGCGATGTCGTCGCCGATCGTCTCGACCGTCCAGCCGGGGACGGTCGGCTCCAGCATCGCGAGGTTGGTCTTGCCGCACGCGCTCGGGAAGGCCGCGGCGACGTACTTCGACTCCCCGCGCGGCGGCGTGAGCTTGAGGATCAGCATGTGCTCGGCGAGCCAGCCCTCGTCCCGGGCCATGACGGAGGCGATGCGCAGGGCGTAGCACTTCTTGCCGAGCAGCGCGTTGCCGCCGTAGCCGGAGCCGTACGACCAGATCTCCCGCGCCTCGGGGAAGTGCGAGATGTACTTGGTGCTGTTGCACGGCCACGGCACGTCGGCCTGGCCCGGCTCCAGCGGGGCGCCCAGGGTGTGGACGGCCTTGACGAAGAAGCCCTCGTCACCCAGGACGTCGAGGACGTCCTGTCCCATGCGGGTCATGGTGCGCATCGCGACGGCCACGTACGCGGAGTCGGTGATCTCGACGCCGATCGCGGACAGCGGCGAGCCGAGCGGGCCCATGCAGAACGGGACGACGTACATGGTGCGGCCGCGCATCGAGCCCCGGAATATGCCCTGGTCGCCCGAGAACATCTCGCGCATCTCGGACGGGTCTTTCCAGTGGTTCGTCGGACCCGCGTCCGCCTCCTTCTCGGAGCAGATGAAGGTGCGGTCCTCGACGCGCGCCACATCGCTGGGATCGGAGGCCGCGTAGTACGAGTTGGGGCGCTTGATCGGGTCGAGGCGTTTGAACGTGCCCTTCTCGACGAGCTGCGCACACAGACGGTCGTACTCCGACTCCGAACCGTCACACCACACCACTTCATCGGGCTGGGTGAGCTCGGCGATCTCGCCGACCCAGGAGATCAGTTCCTGGTGACTGGTCGGGGCCGTGATGAGGGAGGAAGCCACATTGCTGGGCGCCACGATCGCTCCATCCCGCCGGAACCGCACTGCTCCGGCGTCTTGGTTTGAGGGTTTGGGCGGATATGTGCACGCATATCCGCATATGGAGACAGCTACCCCTTGGGGGCTGCGACCCGGATGCTCAGCTCATCCGGTGCCGACCGCGCTCATTTGATCATCCGACGGTACGGGCGATCTGTCCAGTGGGCACCTTGGTGACCATCACCACTCGATACGACCGGTAACTGACGGTGGCTGGGTAGCATGAGCACCATGACTGCAGCCGCGCCCGATGCCGCCGTTGACCAACCTCCAGGGCCCGAGGCAGCTCCGCTTCCTCTCAAACCCATGCTGCGCGGCTGGCTGCACGCCGGCATGTTCCCGGCCGCGCTCATCGCCGGAGTGGTGCTCACCGCGCTCGCCGACAGCCCACGCGGACGCATCGCGTGCGCCATCTTCACGCTCACCGCCTGCGCACTCTTCGGCACGAGCGCCCTGTACCACCGGGGCAATTGGGGCCCGCGCGCCACGGCGGTGCTGCGCCGCCTGGATCACGCCAACATCTTCCTGATCATCGCGGGCACCTACACGCCCTTCACGCTGCTGCTGCTCCCCCAGGGCAAACAGCAGCTGATGCTCTGGCTGGTGTGGGTCGGAGCGCTCGCCGGGATCGCCTTCCGGGTGTTCTGGGTCGGCGCCCCGCGCTGGCTCTACACCCCGTGCTACATCGCCCTGGGCTGGGCCGCGGTGTTCTTCCTGCCGGACTTCCTGCGCACCGGCGGCATCGCCGTCATGACGCTGATCGTCGTCGGCGGCCTGCTCTACAGCGCGGGCGCGGTGATCTACGGGACCAAGCGCCCCAACCCCTCACCCCGCTGGTTCGGCTTCCACGAGGTGTTCCACTCCTTCACGCTCGCCGCCTTCGTCGTGCACTACGTCGGGATCTCCCTGGTCGCCTATCAGCACTCCTGAGCGTGCCGGTGCCCGACAATGATCGGCATGGCCTCCGCACACACGACTTCCACCGGGCCCCGGCCCGGACTGCGCGAACGCAAGAAGATCCAGACCCGGCAGGCGATCCGGCGGGCCGCCTACCGGCTGTTCGCGGAGCAGGGCTACGACGCCACCCCGGTGGACCGGATCGCGGCGGCCGCCGACGTCTCCCCCAGCACCGTCTTCCGCTACTTCCCCGCCAAGGAGGACATCGTCCTCACGGACGAGTACGACGAGGCCATGGCCGCCGGGATCCGGGACCGGCCGCTGGACGAGCCGCCGATCTCCTCCCTCCGCCGCGTCCTGATCGACATGGCGAGCCGGCTCACCGCCGACGAGCGCGCGGAGATGCTGACCCGGCTCACCCTGATCCGCCAGGTCCCCGCGCTGCGCGCCCGCATGGGCGAGGGCATGGCCGAAACCGGGACCATGCTGGGACAGGTCCTGGCCGAGCGCAGCGGCCGGTCGGCGGAGGACTTCGAGGTGCGGGTGCTCGTCGGAGCCGTCCTCGGCGCCCTCCAGGAAGCGGTCTTCCACTGCTTCGACCACCACGGGGTGGAGGCCATGGAGGACAGCGTCGACCGCGCGCTGGGCATGCTCGCCCGCGGCCTGCCGCTGTAACGCGCCTTCCGTCAGCCCCCGAGCCTGGCCGTCACCCGAGCCTGGCTGTCAGCCCCCGAGCCTGGCCGTCAGCGCCGCCACATCCGCTGTCGGGGCGTCACAGGTGAAGTGGCGGCAGACATACGCCGCCGGGCGCCCCTCCAGCAACACCCGCCCCTCCAGCAGCGGCACCTCGTCGGAGCCCGGCGCGCCCACCGCCACGACCGCGCCCGGCGCGGTGCCCAGCAGCGCGGCCCGGTGCAGGGCGCGGGTCGCGGAGTCGCCGTCCGGCCCGACGACGGCCACCTCGCGCGGCCCGTCCAACAGCGCCTCGGCGACGGCCAGCCCCCAGCCGATGAACCGCGGCACCCGCGCGCCCAGCGCCCGCACCACGGCAAGCGCCCGCTCGGCCGCCTCCCGGTGACGGCTGCTCCCCGAGACGGCGGCGTAGGACAGCAGCGCCCCGGCGGCCGCCGTCCACCCCGAGGGGGCGGCGTTGTCGGTCGGGTCCTGGGGACGGCGGATGAGCGCCTCGGCGTCGTCGGCCGTGTCGTACAGCGTGCCGTCCTCGGCGGCGAAGTGGTGCAGCACGGTGTCCAGCAGCAGCCCCGCGAAGTCGACCCATACGCCCTCACCGGAGACCGCGGCCAGCGCGAGGAAGCCCTCGGCCACATCCGCGTAGTCCTCCAGCACGCCCGCGTGACCGCCCACGGTGCCGCCCAGCGAGGTGCGGGCGAGCCGTCCTTCGGTGTCCATGTGGAGGCGTACGAGCAGGTCGGCGGCCTCGGTCGCGGCCTCGACCAGGTCGGGGCGGTCGAAGTAGGCGCCGGTCTCGGCGAGCGCGGCGATGGCCAGCCCGTTCCAGGCGGCCACGATCTTGTCGTCGCGCCCGGGCCGCTCCCGCCGCTCCCGCGCGGTCAGCAGCCGCTCCCGTACGGAGGCGAGCCGCGCGGCGTCGGCCGGGCGCGCCCCGTCGGGCAGCTGGAGGACGGACGCGCCCGCCTCGAAGGTGCCCTCCTCGGTCACCCCGAAGTACTCCGCGGCCTGCTCGGCATCCGCCTCGCCCAGCACCTCGCGCAGCTGCTCCGGCGTCCACACGTAGTACGCGCCCTCGACGTGCCGTCCGGTCCCGTCGTCGCTGTCGGCATCCAGCGCGGAGGCGAATCCGCCCTGCTCGGTGCGCAGCTCACGGACCAGGAAGTCGGCGGTCTCCAGGGCCACACGGCGCGCGAGATCCGAGCCGGTGGCCCGCCAGAGGTGGGCGTACACGCGGCACAGCAGCGCATTGTCGTACAGCATCTTCTCGAAGTGCGGAACGACCCATTCCGCATCGACGGAGTAGCGCGCGAACCCGCCGCCGAGCTGGTCGTAGATGCCGCCACGGGCCATCGCCTCACACGTGGCCTGCACCATCTGCAACGCGCCCTCGGCGCCGGTCCGGGCGTGGTGGCGCAGCAGGAACTCCAGCGCCATGGACGGCGGAAACTTCGGCGCCCCGCCGAACCCGCCCCGCACCGCGTCGAATTCACGGGTCAGCCCCATCAGCGCGGCCGCCATCTCCTCGGCCCCGGGCGGCTGCGGCGCACCGGACCCCAGCGCGATGCCGGTGCGCTCGGCCAGATCCCGCACGATCTTCCCGGCCACATCCCGCACCTCGTCCCGCCGATCGGCCCACGCGGCGCGAACCCCCTCCAGCACCTGCCGGAAGGACGGCATGCCGTGCCGGGGCGCGGGCGGGAAGTAGGTGCCGAAGTAAAAGGGCTGCGCGTCAGGCGTCAGAAACACCGTCATGGGCCACCCACCCTGCCCGGTCGCCGCCTGCACCGCCTCCATGTACACGGCGTCCACATCGGGCCGCTCCTCGCGGTCGACCTTGACGGAGACGAAGTGGGCGTTCAGATACCCGGCCGTCTCGACATCCTCGAAGGACTCGTGCGCCATGACGTGGCACCAGTGACACGCGGAGTAGCCGACCGACAGCAGCACGGGCACATCGCGCCGCCGCGCCTCCTCGAAAGCCTCCGCCCCCCAGGGCCACCAGTCGACCGGATTGGAGGCGTGCTGAAGCAGGTACGGCGACTGCGAGTTGGCCAGGCGGTTCATATCCACATCGTCGCAGACGCGATCCATCCCCGTGGGCGGCCGGCAAGGGCGTGGCGGACCAATACCGTCACAACGACGAGGACCAGGAACGCCCCGGGGCCCCCGCCAACCAAGCGACAGAAGCCCCGGATCCGCTGCAGGAATTCGGTACCGTCCGTCGCCGGTGAGCCCAGCCTTGGTTACTTGCAGCATTTGCTCAAGCACCATAGGTTGCCGTGGTGAGCGTGAGCTAACGGTTAGGGGGACGTGTGCTCAGCCTTGGGATACGGCGCGCAGGGGATGCTGCTCGGGCTTCTCGCGCGCATCGCTTCACGCGAGACCCCGGCGCCGGAGTCACCGCAATGGAGCGCGAATGGCCTCGCTTGTGCCGTGATCAGGCATTGAGGGGCGGACTGTCGTGTTCGGTGTAAATCTGGTCACGATCATCACATTGCTCTGCGGCGCGGCGTGGATGCTCGGCCTGCTCATTCGACAGCGTTTCCGCGCCCCTCTGCGACTGCACCTATGCCTGTCGCTATTTCTGCTGGGCGCGGGGAACTTACTGGGCCAGCTGTGCAATCGAGCACCGCTGGACGACCTCACCTTCACCGGATTCACTAAACTTGTATACAATTTTGCGATATTGACCGGCCTGTGCCTGATGGTCAGTTTCCTGCGTGAGCGCCCGCTGCAGCGCCGGACGCTGGGCAACAGGTGGGATGTGCTTCTCTGCCTGGGCTGCCTGACAGTGATGACTGCCTTGACTGTCTTACTGCCACCGCACCTGCGCAACCACGACTTTGTACTGCCATATCTAAATGACTGGCGTGTGCGCGATTTCTACATCGTCGGCGATTCCTATTTGGTACTCGGATACGCCGAGTGCGCCGTTCTCGCCGCTCGCCATGGTCGGCACGGCCAGATATTGCGCCGGGCTTCCTTGAGCGCCGTCTCCGTCGGGCTCCTCGGGCTTTCCTTCAGCTGCGCTTTCCGGATCCTGTGGGTCAGCAGCGACACGTTCCGCGAATTCGGTCATCACATCACCTACAAGAACGCCTTCCTCCTCGGTCAGATGGCCAATATCCTGATCTGCGCCGGGTTGAGTCTGCCGTTCTTTGCAAGTGCAGCTCAATTCGTACGCGAGCGCGCCATCCACCGGGCCCGGCTCCGAGGACTGGAAGAGCTGTGGCAACGGCTCGTGGACTTCTATCCGGAGCTGGTCCTGCACCAGCCCCCCAGTCGCCGGTGGCCACCCCTGGACTACGCCTCGGCCGTGTACCGCAGATACGTAGAGTGCCGGGACGGGCTTACCCGGCTCAGCCCCTATCTACAGCGCGTGTCGGAAGGGCACCTGCCGACGTCCGGCGTGCCGATCGGGCCGGATCTCGTCAATCTGGTCGACCGGGCTCTCCGCCTGCGCGGCGAGGCGGATCTCACCGGTGCCGCAGGGCCGGCGCCATCCGTTTTCGTGGCTCCGGGGGGTCACTACGACGCCGACTACGAAAGCGACCTCAGCAGTCTGATCGAGCTCTCTCATGGACTGAGGAAACTGCGGTCCGACACGGTGGACGCATCTCACGTCGTCCACTCCTGAGTGCTGCCCGACGGGGTAACCGCCTGGTAGGGGGGAACTGCTGCCGGACCCTCGACGCATCAGGCCGTGGTAGCGATAGCGGGGGCCTTGGCCCGCTTACGGGACAAGAGGCGTACCAGCGGCTTCTCGACCCAGGCATACATCGCCCAAGAGATCAGGACCGACACCGCGCACTCGGCGATGGTGAATGCGACCGTCGCCCAACCGGACTCCAGGCGAATACCGAAGAGGTTGCGCGCCTCGGAGAGCACGATGAAGTGCAGCAGGTAGAACGCGAAGGAGACTTCGCCCAGCCAGACCATCGCTCGACGCCGGAAGAGCGTCGGACGACTCGACGCGTCCGCCTGCGCTCCGGCCGCGATCATCAAGGCGCACGGCACGAGACACACTGCTCGTTGAGCGAACAGGTATGGCATGCCCGGGAGTTCGGCGATCACATAGCTCGCTGCCAACGACGAGCCCGACCAGATGAGGCCGATATCGCGCCAGCGGCCCAACATGACGGCCCGGGCGACCAGAATGCCGAGCAAGAAGTCGAGTAGCCGGGCGGGCGGGAAGACATAGGCGAACCACAGGTGGAGTCCGGAGATCCCCGGTTCGTTCGACATATACACATCGCCCGCGGGGATAAAGGTGGTTGCCAGCCAAGGCGTAACGCACACCGCCCCGATCACACCCGTGATCCAGAACTTCAGCTGCCGCGGGGCGATCCGCCGAACCCCGGCGAGCAACATCGGAAAGCACAAATAGAAGAAGACTTCAGTGGAGAGCGACCACCCTGGCGAGTTCACGCTGAAGTTGGTGTCGTAGTCCGGCACCCACGATTGGAGCATGAAGAAGGTGACAACCGATCTCCACGGAGCCGTGCCAGCCGCGATCAGCAGCATTGCGAGCGCCCAGGCGACGAGATAGTTCGGAACGATCTTGACGTACCGCCGGCGCCAGAATGACTTCTTCGGGTCCCCTTCACGGGCAGACCAGGTGAGAACGAAGCCACTGAGAACGAAGAAGAAGGTGACGCCCACACCGCCGGCCTGCTCGACCAGACGGGCGAAGAGGGTGGTGTTCGCGTTACCGGCCATGAGCCAGTGGGCAGGCAGTGAGAGATGGAACAGGAAGACCATCAGCGCTGCCGGAAACCGCATCCCGGTGAGGGAGGGCAGCCGGGCAGCCACACCTCCGACACGTGGTGTGCCAGTGGCGTCCGCGGCAGCGCCGACGGACGCGGAGCCGGACGGCGTATCTGATGGTGGTATGAGCTGGATCGGTATGCTCTGTTGCGCGGTCATGAGCAGGCTTCATCCCTCTCACTCGACGGGCTCGACGGAAGAGGTCGAGCATGATGGGGTCGGACCGGCCTGGGCGCACAAGCCGCACCGAGCCAGCAGGAAGCGGTGGACGACGGGGCGGACGGGCGACCGGCTGGAAGACAGCCGTCCGCCCCGAGACCTACGTCGGCGGATTCAGTCCAAGAAGTTCCGGATGGCGGCCACCAGCTCGTCCGGCGCCTCAGCCGGAACCAGGTGGCCGCTCTCGATCTCCAGGTAGGCGCTGCCAGGGATACCCTCATGCAGTTCCCGCGAGTGTTCGACAGGCACGAGTTGGTCGTGGCGGCAGCCAACGACCAGCGTGGGGACATCGATGCGCGGCAGAAGGTGCCGGATGTCGGCCTCGAGGCCGAGCTCGATTTGCCGCAGCGTGCCCTCATTGACCGCCGCGCCGCCCACGGCCTCGTCGAACGCCTCCGCGTCCAGGTTCGCCAGGAAGCCCGGGGTAAAGAGCAGCAGACTGATGTAGTGCGAATACAGCTCCGGGCTGACATCGGCCAACCGGCGCCAGAGGTTGAATCCCAGACGCTTACGCAGGTCGTCGTTGCGCGCCCATCCGGCCACCAACACCAGTCGGCGAACCCGCTCGGGGCGCCGGGCCGCGGCCATCACGGCGATGAGTGCGCCGAGTGAGAACCCCACGACGTCGACGGGCTCATCAGTCGCTTCGTCGGCGGCGCCGAGCACTTGGTCAGCGAGCTGCTCCAGCGCCAGTGGCTGGCCATCATCGACGGTGTCGCCGCTGCCTGCGTAGTCGGGCAGGATCACGGTGTGCTGGTCGGTGAACTCCTTCAGCAGGTGACCGTAGTTGACGTCACCGGTCGCACCCGTGCCGTGCACCAAGAGCAGACCGGGACCCTGACCCTCGATGTAGTAGTGCACGGTCGCACTGTCGACGGATGTATGGGGCATCTCACTGCCTTTCATGAATGGAGCGATCGGGCCGGCCAGCCCTGGGCACGGGATACGGGCGGTGCAACACCGCAGGTGCACCAACAGGCCAACCGCCATAGAAGTAGATGGCTCTCATAAAAGCATAGATGCCACTATATAAGCAAGCAGACTTTAAAGGAGCGTCAGAGCTGCTGACACAGCTCGACGCGCTGCTCGTCCGGCTCCTCCTCGGCCGCGGGCACCGGGCGTCGCACCAGGGCGGCTAGCAACACCACCGCCACGAGCGAGGTCGAGGTGGCCGGTAGCCACAGCGGCGAGTGGGCGAGCAGGGCGGCCCCCAGTGCTGAGCCGCCCGCGATCCCGATCTGGAAGCCAGTGACGTAGATCGAGGAGGCGCGGTCAGCGTCCTTACCAGCCAGGCGCATCACGCCCGTCTGGAAGACGGGTCCTGCCGCGGCGAACGCACAGCCCCACAGGGCGACTGCGACTCCGGCAACAGTGCTGCGCGCCGCGGAACCGCCCAAAGCCGGTGCGAGCGCCAGCAGTCCGATTCCCGCGGCGAACACCACGATGGTCACCACCACAGCCCGCTGCGGAGTCGTGTCGTTG
Organism: Streptomyces sp. NPDC040405; assembly: GCF_055595765.1. Lineage (NCBI taxonomy): Bacteria > Bacillati > Actinomycetota > Actinomycetes > Kitasatosporales > Streptomycetaceae > Streptomyces > Streptomyces sp. NPDC040405. Next base: position 685,602 of record NZ_JBVIVI010000002.1, on the reverse strand, counting down.
TACCGGCCTACTTGCCAGGTCCCCACAGCGCCGGCGAGCCCGAAGACCGCCAGCAGCACCACCACCGCGCCAGGGAAGCCGGTGATGTCGGTGACGAGAACGGCAAAGTATGTGTAGCTCAGGAAGTGCGCGGTGATGAGTACCACCGCTACGGCACACAAGAACAGCACTCGCGGCCAGTCCGCCCCCCGCTGCGCGGCTTCGGCCACGGTCGGCCTCTCAGGTTCTCCAGCCGCCGCCCGCGGAGCGCGAGTGCGCAGATCCAGGGCCCATACCAGTCCGAGGGTTACAGCCACGGTGACGGCCGCGAGAACCAGGGCCGTGGCGCGCCAGCCGATCAGCTCGCCGATGAGTGTCGTTCCCGGACTGCCCACGATCGCGGCCAGCGTGGATCCGCCGAACACCGCCGCGGTGGCGGTGCCCACACGCTCCCGCGGTACCAGCGTTGACGCGGCCGGTGCGATCAGCGACCAGAGCACTCCGTGCGTCAGGGCCGCGGCGACCCGGCTGACCACCATCATCGGGAAACTTGTCGCTGCCGCGGCGAGCACCTCGGCAGCGACCAGGACAAGCAGAGAGATCACCAGGGCCGTGCCGCGGGAGACGCGCGAGGCCAACGCCACCGTCGGCATGGTGACTACAGCGGCGACAACGGCGTACCCGCTGATCAGAAGACCCACTCTGCCGGCCGAGACGTCGAGGCTGTGGGCGATGTCCTGAATGAGCCCGACCGGGAAGACTTCGAAGGTGACGTAGACGAACGTGGCGCTCGCCAAGATGGCCAGCCGGGCGGCAGCCTGTGCATCGATTCGTTCGCGTGCCATTGCCGTGCTCCTCATGCCGGGTCGGAGGTGGCGAGCGCCGGGGCGATACGGACGAGGACCTTGGGGCGGTTCCTGTTTCCCTCAGCGAGGTGGACGAAGGCGGCGTCCAGCTCGTCCAGTGGGAAGACCCGGTCGACGAGGGCGTCAAGATTCACCGCGCCCGACTCGACAAGGTCGACGAGCCGGCCCCAGTAGCCAATGCCGGACAGCACACCGTGCAGCGTCACGTCCCGGATCACCAGAGCCGCCGCGTCGAAGCCATCCACGGCGTGGTGAGGAGTGCCCAGTTGGGCAATGCGCCCGCCCGCTGCGACCAGGCAGACAGCAGAGCGTACGGCCGCCTCGCTGCCGGAGGCCTCGATCACGGCGTCGTACGCTTCCTCATCGGCCGCGACAGGGGCGGCCTGGACGCGCAGACCTAGCTCGGCGGCCAGCTTCCGAGCGCTGGGGTTCGGGTCGAGAACTACGACGTCAGCGCCCAGCGCACGGACGGTCTGCGCCGCCGCAAGTCCGAGCGTGCCGGCGCCCAGCACCGCGACGCGGTCGGACGCTGTCACTGTGAGCCGATCCACGGCGTGCACCGCGGCAGCGGTCGGCTCCAACAGTGCACCAGCTACGTCGGAGAGCGCGTCGGGAATGTGGGTGAGGGTATCCGCCGGTGCGGTGATCAACTGCGCGCCCGCACCCGGTTGAGGGCCCAGCACTCCGATCTCGCTGCGGTTCGGGCAAGAGCGGATGCGTCCAGCACGGCAGTGCACGCACCGACCGCAGACGCGGAAGTTGTGGCCCGACACCCGTCGGCCGAGCATCTCCGAGCCGACTCCGGGCCCGGTCTCGACGACGGTGCCGACCCATTCGTGGCCGAGGACGAAGGGGTAGCTCTTCAGGCCGTCCCGCAGATAGTTGCTGCTGCCGTCGAAGAAGCCAAGGTCGGTACCGCACAGACCGAGCAGGTCCACTCGGACAAGGACTTCGCCAGGGCCCGGTTCGGGCGGAGCGATATCGGTTACTGACAATGTACGGGGGGCGGTGAGTTGGATGGCTTTCACGGTGCGTCCTTGAGGTGGCAGGTTTCGGCCGCGTGGCGGCAGAGCGCGATGTCCTCGCGCAGACGGTCCGGGCGCTCCCGGTAGTCGTTCTCCACGAGTACTGAGCGGGCACGGGACGCCCGCAGCAGGGTTGGGAGACCATCGGCGGAGGGTGCCGTCGTTCCGGCACCGTCCTTGACGTGCACGTCTGGCAGCAGAAGCCCGGCCCTCCCGACTACCTCGGCAAAGGCGAGTGGCTGCAGACCCGCGTCGAGCAGATTGCCAGTGTCCAGGACCAGGCGGAGTGCCGGATGGTCCACCGCATGAGCCAGCGCGAGGGAGTCATGCGGGCCGAGCGGCGACTCGTAAGCGACCAGCAGGTCCACCCCCTCCAGGTGCGCGCACACGCTGCGCAGCACCTCGACCGTTCCGGCACACATGTCCGCGGTGGTTGGCAGGCTCCTCCGGAATCCGGGCACATGGAGCACGGCGACTCCAAGCCGCCGGGCACACTCCAGGGCCCGCATCAGGAGATCCATGGCTGCCGGGTTCGGGGTGCCCTGCCCGAGCGCCAGGCCGATGTCGTTGAGGTGATTGACGGTAAGCACAGGCACCGGGATTTCCCCGGTGACCGCCTCGGCAGCCCGCAGCACGACGGGGTCGCTCAGCGGCGGACCGCGGTGGGCTCCGCCGTAGTCCAAGTGCAGCTGATCGGCGCCCGCCGCGAGAGCGGCGCGAGCCGCGGCCCGGCAGTCAGTGTCTATCCGCCACTGCGGCGCCGCGACTGCGGATGCGGGCGTGGCCGTGCTGATGACTGTGGTCATGGCCGGCTCCCGATGCGGATCGCAGCCTTGAGCACCCGGCGTCCGTCGACGCTACGCATGGACGAAGTCAGCACGGTGTTGATGAGGTCAGCCGCCTCTTCCAGCCCGACCCGGTGAGTCAACACACGCTTGCCGATGTCCGGATCGGTGTGCAGAAGGTCGATCGCCTCCCTCAAATGCCCTTCGGAGACGCCGCGGTGACCGCAGAGCAGGAGTCTGCCGTGCGAGCGCGTGAACTCCTCTATCCGCGGGGGCCAGGGACCACCTCCGCAGTTGGCCGCGCGGATCGTGGCGACGTCGATGTCGCCGGCGGTCAACCGGATCGGCCCGGAGGGCACACCGGCGTGGACATCGACCAAGAGCGTGCCTGGTACATGCCGGTCCAAGGACGTCAATGCCTCCCGCGTACCGGTGCGCGGTGTGGCGATCACGGCTACGACCGGCGAAGGCAGACCGACGAGCAGCCGAGGAAGCTCCGCCGCGTGCGGGTCAATAGCGTCAGGGCCGTGCCCCACCAGAACGGAGTGCAGCCCGGGCAGTTCAGCGTGCCAAAGGTCACGGGCAAGACGCCCCACGATGCCGTCGCCCCACACGACCAAGGCCGCCGGTCGCAGCGTGTGGCGCGCGATCCGCAGGCCGTACAGTGCCGATGCGAGTGGTTCTGCGAGCGCGGCCACCCGTGGCCGCCCAGCATCGGCCGGCACCGGGATGACCAAGCCGGCCTGAACGGCTGTGGCAGGGATGCGGATGCGTTCCGCCCACAGTCCGGGGAGGTTGTGGCCAAGCAAAAAGGACGGGTCATGCGGGTGCGTCGGGTTCACGGTGACCGCGGTGCCGACAGGCAGGCCGGACTTCCCGGGCTCGACCACGGTCGCGACCCCCTCGTGCCCGAGGACGGGGCTGGGGTCGTCGCGCATGCCGCCCAAGATCTGCCAATCGGTGCCGCAGATGCCCGCCACCGCCGGCGCGAGCAGGGCGTCGCCCGGATCGAGCCTTGGCGTGGGCACCTCGGCCACCTTGACCAGTGTGCGGCCGGAGCTGTCGGCCCTCCGACGTACCAGGGCACGGTGGGTCGTGGCGCTCATCGGGTGATCCTCGGAAGCCAGTCGCCCACGCGCTGCGCCCCGCGCAGCGCATCCACCTGCCCCGGCACGCAGAACACGAGCCGGTCGTCGAGCCAGGCGTCGTCGCGCCCCCGGTCGGCATAGGAGGTGGCGGCGGCGAGCTGGCCGCGCACCTCGGCCGCGTAGTGGCTACCGAGCCCCTCGGCCACTCCGCCGCCGATCCCGATCAGGTCGAGGTGCGGGTCAACGCACCACAGGGTGCGCAGCAGCTGTGCGATGGGAGCGACGCACAGTTCCAGCAGGCGCCGTGCACCTGGCTCGCCCGTGGCGAGTGCGTCGGGAAGCCAGCTGGCAACCTGCGGAGCCCCGGAGAGCCTGAGCCGCTCAGCCGTACGGTTGAGGCCCGGTCCGGAGGCGACAGAAGCAAGGTGGTCCGTTGCTCCGCACTCGCAGGGCAAGCCTGCGAGTACGTCGGCCCCGGGATTGGTAAGTGTGACCGGCAGATGGCCGACCTCACCCTGCAGCCCCCGGTCATCGACCGGGATTCTGGCCTGTTCCAGGTCCGCGATGCGCAACGCGATGCCGCTGCTGACAGTCAGATAGGCAACCCGCCGTGTACCGGGCCGGGCATGCATGGTGGCGAAGTCCAGCAGTGCCGCGGTGACGTCATTGACGAGGCACCAGTTGACATCGGGCCTCCGCCGTCGCAGGTCGGCACCCAGGTCGTAAGGGGCAGACTCGTCCCCCCAGAGCGGAGCCGATCCGTAGACGGTGCCGGTCAGGTGATCGATGGCCGCGCCGAAGGAAAGCGAGGCGCAAGCGCCGGCCGGGGCCCGGTCGCACAGCAACTCGACCATGTCCTCACGTAGCCGAGCGGTGGAGCGGTCCGGGTACCGGAGACGGCTGGGTGAGGGCAACCGTTCCACCGGCTCGTCCTGCGTACCCGTGCGCATCCGTACCCAAGTACCGCCGATATCCGCCGTGAAGAGCGCCCCAGAGGCGCCCCGGAGCGCTTCCGGAGCGCCCTGAGGGGCTTCCGGAGTGTCCTGAAGAGGGGTCACAGAACGCGTCACAACCGAGTCACCAGCCCTGCGGAGACCGGCTCAGGCACCTCCAAGGTCACACCGGACCGACCCGGCCGGGACTCAGCGACCCGGAATCCGCGGAAGTCGATCCAGCGGGAAGCCACGTCGTCGTACGCGTCGGAGTCGCCGATCACTACGGTGCGTCCGCAGCCGGCGAGTCCGGCCTGCACTCCGGCGCTGGAGTCCTCGAAAACGACGGAGTCCTCAGGAGAGCAACCGAGCGCGCTGGCTGCCCGCAGATAGCCCTCGGGATCCGGCTTGCCATTTATCACGTCATCCGCACTCACCAGAGTCCCGGGCAGCGGAAGTCCTGCCGCAGCCATCCGCACCTCTGCCAGCCGTCGGCTGGCAGAGGTGACCACAGCCCAGGTGTACCCAGGCAGCGCGGTGAGCAGCGCCAGAGCGCCGGGGACCTCCGTGATACCGGTGGTCTCCGACTCCTCGTACGCGACGAGACGCCGGGTTTCCTCCGCCGCCAGGCGGGGATCGGGAAGGAAATGGCGCACGGTCTCCCGGGTGGGACGCCCATGGGCGAAGGCCAGTACCTCCCCGAGATCGATCTGGTGCCGTTCGCAGAAGCCGGCCCAGGTGGACTCGACGAGTGCGGTCGAGTCCACGAGGGTGCCGTCCATGTCGAACAGCAGTGATTTCGCGTGCAGTTGAGGCAAGAGTCGCTCCAGGGAAAGGCAGCTACGCGCGGGCACTCGTGAGCGGACGCGACTGGGATACAGGCAGGCCCTCCGTGACGGACGACCATGTGGTGTCCTCGTGCACGACGAGCGTGTCACCGCCGTACGGGCCGCCCCGTGTACGGGCGAGCTCCACAGCCAGAGGCGCGAAGGCAGCCGGTGCCATGTAACCGCTCCAGTCGAAGTCCGCCGGCCGCCGTGCGCGAATGCCGGGGGTGTCGACCATGCCTGCCGGCAGCGTCTGCACGAACGTCACATCGGACGGATCAATCTCCTGCGAGACCGACCGGATCAGCGAGTCGGCAGCGGCCTTGGTGGCCGCGTAGCCGGAACGGTGCGGGCCTGCGTTGTAGACGACCTCGGAGGAAACGTGCAGGAACAGTCCGGGGTCTGCCGCGCGCAATACCGGCAGCGCGGCCCGCAGGACCCACGACAGGCCGTGAACGTTGACGGAAAACTGGTCGAGCCAGTCGGACTCGCTCGTCTGCGTGAACGACTCGCGCCGGGAGGTGAAGTAGACGGCCGAGTAACACACCAGGTCGATTTGTGCCGGCATGCCGGCGTCCAGAGCATCTTTGGCCTGCTCGGCGTCGCGGAGGTCGAGCTGGTGCCAAACCAGCTGGTCGCTGCCAGGCCCGGTCGGGCTGCTTCGGCTGAAGACATGGGTCTCGATCCCATACGCGGCCCAGGCATCGGCGACAGCCCGCCCGATCCCGGTCGATCCACCGATCACGACGGCGGTGGCCGGCTTGCGGTCCGACGCGCTCATGCGCTCACCAGCGACTCGGCCGAGTTGGCGCGCGGCAGCTCTTGGGCGCAGCTGCGCAGCAGCCACGCCGCCTTGCGCAGCTCCGATGGGGCAACATCGTTGACGAAGCGGTGCCGCCCGATGCCGAGAGGCAGCGGCAGCCGCTGCAGACCGTCACGGTGGCGCACGGTGTCCCGCAACGCGTGCTCGAGCAGGGATGTGTCGTCCAGCGCGTCGTTCCACAGCGGGAGACCGAGCGCCTGGATCACAGCGAAGACTCGGTCGGCCTGCTCCTCGCTGACGTCGCCGCGCAGGGTCGCCAGTGCAGTCGTGAGGGCCATGTCGATCACGACGGCCTCGCCGTGCAACAGCTCGGGCAGGGCGTGCATCTCGATAGTCGGGCTGAAGGTGTGCCCATAGTCCACACAGCGCTCCAGGGACGACTCCCACAGGTTGGGCTGCAGTTCCTCCAGCATGAGATGGATGGACTCGGCGATGACCCTGTCAGCGGCGTCGGCAAGATCGCCGGTCGTGCCCTGGAAGCGGTCAGCGCGCACGGCAGAGCCATGCGTCTCCAGGAGGGTGAACAGTTCCTCGGACCGGATGAGGGCCATCTTCAGGATCTCGGCCAGGCCGTTGCTGATGTGCCGCAGATCCAGGCTGCGCAAGAACGACCGATCGAGGAACGTGGCCGTGGCGGGCGCGTACGTGCCCAGACGATTTTTGCCACTGGCGTAGTTGACTCCGGTCTTGACCCCGACACCAGCGTCGACCAGGCCAATCAGCGTTGTGGGTATGCGGATGTACGGCGTCCCGCGCCGGTAGATGCTTGCCGCGAACCCCACGATGTCGGTGAGCACGCCACCGCCGACGGCAAGGACCGGCTCGCGGCGACGGTCGATCCCGAAGTCGTTCATCGCGTCGACGACCTGGGACACGGCGTCCCAATGCTTCACAGCCTCATCGGCACGTAGCGAGAGCACCGTGATCTCGACGCCGTGGAAGGTGAAGAACTCACGGATCTGTGCACCAAAGAGCGCGTCCACATTCTTGTCGATGACAAGGAGTCGTCGCTCCCCGGCTCGCAGTGGAGCATCCGGGCAACCGGTCAGCAGCGTGAGGTTGTCCTGCGAGAAGAGATGGTCGGAGCTGATGACGTGGTAGCGGGCCTGGCGAACGGCCTCGACCGTCCAGGCCGGACCGTCGTCCATGGCCAAACGGAGACCCTGGGTGAACTGAGTACCGCTGTGCATATCCCCCTCCGAGTGTAGGCGCCATGATAGTGGACACGATGGAGTCTCTATCGGCGTCGTGTTCACTATAACAGCACCGCCGCCCGTGAGGTGTCACTGGTGTTAAGCTCGTGTTGACGGAGGCGGTGCTGCCCCCTTGCGAGATGGGCAGCGCCCTGTCATGCGGTGCCGCTCCACGTCTGAGCGCCACCGCCACTGAGTCACTGGACCCCAGGGAAGGTCGATCGCATGGCCACGCTGGCAGAACGCCTGAACGCCTGGTTCGCTGATGCCGCTACCCCTGACACCGTGGGCCGCCTGCGCGAACCGACAACCTCCGAAGTCGCCAAGGCCATCTCGCAGGATCCGAGCCACGACGTCACGCTCTCCCGCAGTTATCTGACGTCGCTGCGCAACGGGTCACAGGCCAATCCGACGATCAGCGTGCTCTCGGCGATCGTTCGTTACTTCCAGTCCCGAGAGATGACACTGCCAGTGTCAGTGAGCGCCCTCACCTCCGAAGCGGATCCGCCGAACGCCGCCGGAGAAGAGAAGGACGAGTGGGCCGAGATGCTTTCCGACCGACAGGTGCGCTCGATCGCGCTGCGCGCCGGCCAGCTCACCCCGGACCTGCGCGAGCAACTCTTGTCGATCATGGACGTGTTGGACGATCCGAGGACCTCCGCGAAGTCACGCAACGACGATGACACCTCAGACCGTGGGAAGAGCTGACGCTCAGCCGCGGCTGTCACATCGGTTCGTCCTCGAAGACCAGGCTGCCGAAGACTGAGGGGCGCCACGGATCGTCGAGTCCGTAGCGCTGAGCCTGCCGCTGCACCGACAACGCCTGCTGCATGAGCGTGGACGCGACGATCTCCGCGTCCCGCTCATCACGGTCGGAGTAACAGCTACGCAGCTGCGGCAGCGCGGGCCGCTCTCCAGCCAAGTCGTAGGCGATGATGTGGCCGACTTCATGCAGGATGATGTGCTCCTGGTGGGCCTTGGTCGTATTTGCCTGGTAGACGATGACGTCTTCATCCTGGCGCGAGAGCAGGATTCCGAACGGGCCGTCGGCCGACAGCTGCCACTCCAACAGCTTGATCGGCGTGCCGCGTTGCTCGGCCAGCAACTCACACAGCGTGGTAACGCTGAGCGGCAGTGGAGGTGCGAGCTCGCGCATCAACCAGCGGCCGTACGACCTCAACTCGGCGTCTCGCCGTCTGTCGTTCCTCACGGCCGAGGAACGTCTCACGCCGCGACGGAACGGCATGCTGAACATCTACCCCCCCTCGTCGAACCGGATCAGCTCACGGCTCACGATGCAACGCTGAGCTGTGACCGATCAACTATAGATCCATGCCTCAAGCTGCCTCTGGGGCACAAGAAGCTGGGGCTCCCTGGCTTGGTTCACGCTCGCCCGATGCGCTCCACCTCGACCGGGGCCAGGGCGGCGTTACCGGACCAGGTAGGGGCGTGCCTGCGGATGTGTCGCGAGGGTCCGCATACGCTCTGCCGCGGTGTTTACATCTGGGCCGAACCAGACAGTCAACCGTTCCGCACCTGTTGCCGCCCAGGTGTCGAGTTCGGCCGCGGTGGTGCCTGCCGCCTCTGCTGCGGTGCCTCGCGCAATCGAGATGCGGGCGTCGGTGGCGACGGGGCGGTCGGCAAGCGACCGCAGGTAGGTGGCTCGTTCGACGAAGTCCTCGGGGCCGATGCCATGGGACTGCCACCGGTCGCCGTGCCGGGCGGCACGGCGTAGGGCAGCGTCGCTCACGCCGCCGACCATTATGGGCACCGGGCGGTGGGGCACGGGGGTGAAGTAGCCGTCCGGGTGGCCGTAGCGGGGGTCGTCGAAGGCGGCGCCACCGGTGGTGTGCAGATGACGGATCAGACGCAAGGCGCTGTCGGTGCGAGCACCGCGGCTGGTGAAGTCGGCTCCGGTGGCGTCGAATTCGAAGCGCTCCCAGCCGACGCCGACGCCGAGGACAAAGCGGTCGCCGCTCAGGCGGGCAAGCGTCGCGGCCTGCTTGGCCACCACGTACGGGTTGCGCAGCGGCAGGACGAGCACGGAAAGAGCCAGCTCGATGTGTTCAGTGACTGCGGCGAGATAGCTGAGGGTCACGAAAGCGTCGAACGAGCCGCCATAGCCCTCTTCCGGTGGCCGGGGAGTGAAGAGGTGGTCGGGCAGTGTGAGACCACCGTAGCCGAGTTCCTCGGCCAGTTGAGCAAGGTCTGTCAGCTCACGAGGGTCGGCGTCCGGGCGCTCAGCGGGCAGGGTTGCGTGCAGTTCCATATCAATGACTCTAGGTTGCCAACAGCGGCCGGTACGCCTCGGGCTCTCGGCCAGCAGTGCGGCGTCCCGGAGGAAGCCCGGCGCCTGGCCCCAGGGCCACCGTTCCACCGGATTGGAGGCGTGCTGAAGCAGGTACGGCGACTGCGAGTTGACCGGTATGGAGTGGCGCACGGCACGTGACGGAGAATCGCGGTACGGAACTCCTCTTCAACGACGACCGGCCCCACCCGAACGCCTGAGGAATGGACACAGCGATGGAACCGCCCACGGAAACCCCCACCACACTGGGCGAGCAGCTTCTGCTCCTCTCGCTGGACGACGAGTCCGGCACCGCGAAGGAGTCGGCGAAGGTGGCTCCGGCGATCGCCGCGGCCTCGCTGGTGGAGCTCGCCCTGGCCGACCGGATCGACGTCACCGACGACAAGGTCACCGTCGTCGACGCGACGCCGCCGGGTGAGCCCGCCCTCGATGCCGCGCTCGCCGCCATCACAGGCAAGGACGATCCGGCCAGGACCAAGTACTGGATCGACCACTTGAAGACGGACGCGGTGGCCCGGGCGAACGCGGGGCTGATCGAGAAGGGGTTGGTCCGGGAGGAGAAGAAGAAGGTGCTCGGCCTCTTCCCGGTGCGCCGCTATCCGGAGGCGGACGGTTCGGTGGAGGCGGCGGTACGGCAGCGCCTCGACGCGGTCGTCCTTCAGGGCGCGACGCCGGACGTCCGTACGGCGAGCCTGGTGGCCGTGTTGCACGGGGCGAAGCTGCACCGGCTGGCCTTCCCGGACGGCGACGCGCGCCGGGTCGCGGCGGCCATGGAGTCGATCGCTGACGGCCAGTGGGCCGCGGCGGCGGTTCGCCATGTCGTGAAGGCCGCGGAGGACGCGCTGACGGCGATCATCGTGGTGACGGCGACGACGACGGCCATCGCGGGCAGCTGACGGCAGGACAGGGACCGCGGGGGACCTCATCGAGGTGATGGGGTCCTCGTGGGCGTGGCCCACTGAAGGGTGGGAGCGCCGTCCTCGGTGAGCGTTTCAGCGAGCAGGTCGCAGTAGTGGCGCAGGTCCTCGTGCCAGCCGACGAACGAGGCGAAGTCCCGCATGTGGACGGCCAGTCGCAGGGTGGCCGCGCGCTCGGTGCCGGGCGGGACGGCGGCGGTGCCGTCGCCGCCGGTGTAACCGGAGAGCAGGGCGTGGGCCGCGGTCGCGTAGTCGACCGGCGGGCCCTGTCCGGCGGCGCCGAGGCCGCGCGCGGCGGCGGCGCGCAGTTCGTGCAATTCGCCGAGGAGCCAGCCGAGATCGAGGGCGGGATCGCCCCCGGTGACCTCCTCTCCGGTGAGCAGGGCGGGGTGACCACCGGCAGCGGAGGGGACCAGCCAGCCGGTGCTGGGCGCACCGTGCAGCAGAACGGCGCCTGCGCCGCCGGGTGGTTCGTTCGCGGCCTGGGACCAGTCCGTCAGCCGCGCCCACAGCGAGGGGCCGAGCCGGGTGCGGGCCAGCGCGCGCAGCCGCGTCGCGTCAGGAGTGTTCTCCTCGCCGGAGACCCAGGCGAGAAGCCGTCGCATGCCGTGGTGCGGTGGCCGCTGGGCCAGCTCCCACGGCTCCCGGTGCAGCCGCCGCAGCGTCCTGCCCACGTCCGACAGGGCGCTGACGGAGAGCCGGAAGGCGGTGTCGTCGCCGGAGGGCAGCAGCCGGGCCACCGAGACGGCGCCCGGCACGCGGTACAGCACACCCGGCGCCGCCGGGTCCACGGCCCACTCCCCCAGGGCGAGCCGGGCACCGCCGACGGCGGTGTCGACGGCGGTGTTGACGGCGGTGTCCACGCGGCGCAGTGCCGCGCCGACCGCCGCCGGGGGCAGGCGCTGCGGACGGGTGTGGGCCGGACCGGGGGCGCGCAGCCAGCTGAACCCGGCGTCCCCGTGGTAGCGCACGGTGATCCGCAGATAGCGGGTGCCGTACTCGCGTACGGTGACGGGCTCAGCCACCGTGCCGCCGCCGGACAGCCTCGATGATCTCCCGGGCATCCTGGAACGCTGCCTCCCGGCCCTCGGTGAAGAGCACCCCGGCGCAGTTGAGAATCACCTCGTCCACCCCGGCGTCCCGGTATTCGTCGAGCCGGGCGGCGATGTGGTCCGCCGAGCCGAACACGTACGTACCGCTGTCCACCAGGGAGACGGCACCGGCCCTCGGGTCGGACGATTCGGCGGCCACACCGGCCCGGCGCAGCATGTCCGTGTAGTGGTCGGCCGAGAGGTGCCCGGCGGCGGCGGTGTGGGCGAGCGTGTACGGGTCCCGGCCGCCGCGCTCCACCGCGACATGGACGACGGTCGCGACGCGGCAGCGGGCGTCCCGGTCCTTGGCCCCTTCCTCCAGTGCGGGCAGCAGGGTCTCGGCGATGTATCCGGGCGGGGTCATCCAGGTGATGGCGACATCGGCGACGCCACCGGCGGTACGCGCCATGTTGGGGCGCAGCACGCCCACGCCGACCTCCACGGCCGGGTGCTCCATGGGGATCAGCCGCCCGCGCAGCGCGTGGTAGTCACCCGCGTGGTCGACCACCTCCCCGTCGAGCAGGGAACGGACGGTGCGCAGGTAGTCCGCGGCCATCGTGCGCGGGCTGGGATAGGGGCTTCCGTTGAGGCTGCGTACGAACGCGGGTGCGCCGACGCCGTATCCGGCCACCACTGGCTGGCCGGTCATCAGGGCGAGTGAGCGCGCCTGGAGGGCGGCCTCGTACGGATGGCGCAGCGGCATCAGGGTCACGCTGGTGCCGATGGGGACGCGTACTCCCGCACCGGCGAGATGGGCGAACGCCTGGTGGGTCTCCACCTTGAGCGACTGCCCCGTCCACAGGCGGCGGGCCCCGGTGTCGCGTACCAGCTCGGCGTGGGGCCGCAGGGCGTCCGGGGTGTCCGGCATGTTCGGCACGAGCACGCTCGGGAGCATCTAGCACACCTTCCCTTGTCTCTGGTGCGGTGACCCCTACCAGAGCCGTTGCTTTTCCTTGACGAACTGTTGTGTTTCCACTACATTCCTTGCATGAGCCCAGTGAGCCATCGCGAGGGAATGCCGATCTACAACCAGCTGAGAGTGCTCCGTGCGGAGCGCGGCCTCAGCCGGGTCGCGCTGGCCAAGTCGGTGGAGGTGCACCCGCAGACCATCGGTGCCATCGAACGGGGCGACTACTTCCCGAGCCTCGATCTGGCGTTCCGGTTCAGCGACGTGTTCGAGCTTCCGATCGAAGCGATCTTCAGTCGCAAGCCCTTCGTCCCGCTGTCCGCCCAGCTGTACAACAAGGAGGAACGCTCGTGAGTCAGCACGGTTCCGACGGGACGACGGGCCTGGTCCGCAGCCCCGCGTCCCCCGTGGCGCTCTCGCTCTCCGCGCTGAGCGCGGTCATGCTGGTGCTGTCGCTCATCTCCGAGGGCAACGCGTTCTCCGACTCGTGGTGGCTCGTGGCCTTCGCCGTCTGGCTACTGGTGTGGGGCGTACTGCGCTCGATGACCCGGGGCGTGGCCGAACGGCCGCTGAAGGGACTGGACGAACGCGAACGCGGGCTGCGCGACCGGGTCTCCTTCATCGGATACCAGTGCGCGGTCGGCGCCGGTATGGCCGTGGTCCTGCTCATGGTCGTCTTCCAGAACGAGCCCGAGATGATCGAGCGCATGCCCGCACTACTGACGACGCTGATGCTGACTTCATCGGCGCTGCCCTCCATCATCCTGGGGTTCTCCGGTGCGGGCGTCGAGGACGCCGAGGCGGATCACGACGAGTGAGCCGAGAGGCGCAGAACGACGAGCGAGCCGAGAGGCGGAGACCGGTGACCCGGCTCTCGTGCGACAGGGCGGGTGCCCACCGATTGCGGCGGTGGGCACCCGCCCTGCTGCTCAGCGGGTCACGCGGTTCAGCAGGAGTGGTCGAAGGTGTTGTCGACCGACACAGCCGAGACGGCGGACGCGGCGGAGATACAGGCCTGCGACGAGGTGGTGATGGTGATGGTGGCGCCCGGGGCCTCCGTCGCCGGAACGATCTCGTCGGCGTCGGCGTAGGCGGAGTAGCCACTGATGAGGGACTGGGTGTTCATAATGACTCCCGGTGATATGGAATTGATGGGTGACCGGATCGGCGATTTCAGCAATCGCGTTCACCGGCCGCGACAGAACGATTCCCTGACCGGCGCCGTGCTGGCAATGGGGTTGGCCGCATGCGGACACTGGCCGCTATCGGTCAACGTTCCCCGTTGAGCGGGTACTTGACTCGTTCTATACTCGCCGGGATGATCGGAAATCAGCTGCGCCGCCTGGTATTGGACAATGGTCTGCGGGTGTTGATGGCACCGAATCCCGTGGGCGCCTCCATCGGCGTCGCGGTGCACTACGGCGTCGGTTTCCGGACCGAACCCAGGGGACATACGGGCCTCGCACATCTCTTCGAGCACCTTGTGTTCCAAGGCGGCCGCCGTGCCGCGCCCGAGGGGTACCTGCCCCAGGTGCAGCGCGCAGGCGGATTCGGCGACGCCAGGACCCGCCAGGATGTGACGGTTTACTACGCCGCCGCCCCTGCCTCCGCATTGGAAATGCTGCTCGCGCTCGAAGTGGACCGAATGCGCTCGCCTCGCATTTCCGCGCAAAGCCTGCGCACGCAGACCGCGGTGATCGACGAGGAGATCCGCCTCATGGTGCGCAATCGCCCGTACGGCGCTTTCCCCTGGGTGCTTCCGCGCGCCCTGCACAGTCGTGCCGAGAACACCAGGGACGGGTACGGCGAAACCGTCGACCTGGAATCATTCGACATTCCGCTGTGCGAGAGGTTTTTCGCCGACCACTACGGACCCGGAAATGCTGTGGTGACGCTGACCGGCGCGTTCGACCCGGGGACGGCGGAGCGTCTCGTACGCAGGCACTTCGGGACCCTGGCGGCGCGTCCGCCGGTGGTCGCGCCCGACGCGCACGAGCCGCTGCCGCACGAGGAGCGGCGGCGATCAGTCGCCGACCCGCACGCCGGGGCGCCCGCGGTGGCGGTGGGCTACCGGATGCCGGACCCCGTCACCGAGCGCACCGACTATCTCGCGCACCTCGTCCTGGCCGCGCTGCTCGGACAGGGCAGACAAGCCCTGCTGCGCCGAGGGCTGCAGAGAGGGCGGCCCCCAGGGCCGCGCCGAGGGACGACAGCCGACGCGGAGGTGTCGAGCCTCTCGGTGGGCTGCGGTCTGTTCGGGCTGCCGCTGGACACGGCGGGACCCGATCTGCTGACGCTGTTCGCCGTGCACGAGCACGAGCACGGCGCCGAGGACGTCCTGTCCGCACTGGACGGCACCCTGGAGGCGCTGGCGAGGGACGAGGTCGACCCCGGCCTGCTGCGTGCCACGACCGCCCGCTGGGCCGCCGGGGCCCTGCGCGGGCTGGGCGACCCTGGCACCCGGGCACAGCTGCTCGGGCTGCGCGAGATCCTGTTCGGCGAGGCCGAGCTGACGCAGGCGCTGCCCGAGCTGATAGGGACCGGGGTGACCGGTGAGCAGGTGAGCCGGGCCGCCGCCCGGCTCATGTCCTCGCACCGGGCGGTGGTGCGCTTCGTACCGGGAGAAGCCGCGCCGCGGGGCGCCGCACGAGAGCAGGCGGCATGACCGGAGACGACACGGACACAAGCGGCGCGGGCACGAGCCTCGCGCCCGGACGGCTGCCGCTGCCCGATGTCGACCTCACCCTCGGCAACGGACTGCGGGTGGTGGTCTGTTCGGCCCCCGTCGTCCCCCTCGTCGAGATCCGGCTGACCGTCCCGTACGCCGCCGCGGGCCCCGGCGAGGTGGCGGCGTGCCAGCTGCTGGCCGGGGTCCTGCCGCACGGCACCGCACACCGGGACGCGGACGGCTACGACGCGGCGCTCGCCGCGCACGGCGCCACCCTGGACTCCGCGGCGGATGCCCGCAAGCTCACCGTCACCGGGCACACCATGGCCGACGCCCTGCCGCCCGTACTCGCCCTGCTGGCCGAGTCCGTCCGCGAGCCGCGGCTGACGGAGGACGTCGTCATCCCCGGGCGCGAACGGCTGGCACGCCGTATCCGGCTGGCCACCCGCCAGCCCGCGGCCCTCGCCCAGCACGCGCTGCTGCGACGGCGGTACGGCAAGGAGCGCGCAGCCCGCTGGCAGCCGACGCCCGAACTGGTCGCCGCCTGCACACCGGACGGCCTGGCGGAGCTGCACGCGCGACACCTGGGAGCCAGCGGCGCGGTGCTCGTGCTGGTCGGAGACCTGAGGCCGGAGGAAGCCGTCGCCGCGGTGACGGAGACGTTCGGGTCGTGGAAGGCGTTCGGGTCGTGGGAGGCGGGGCCGGACGGTGACCTGCCCGAGGTGCCGCCGTGGTTCGCGGGCGGACCGCTGCTCCGGGTGGACCGGCCCGGGTCCGTCCAGAGCGTGATCCGGCTGGCCGCCCCCGCGCTGCCCCGAACGGATCCGGGCTACCCGGCCCTGCACCTGGCCCAGTTGGTCTTCGGCGGATCCTTCGCCTCCCGGCTGGTCACGCGGCTGCGCGAGGAGGAGGGGTACGCCTATCAGCTCGGTTCGGGCATGGAGTCGGTACCGGGGGCCTCGACGCTGATGGTCGAGGCCGACACCGCCGCCGAGCACACCGTGCCCGCCCTCGCGGTGATCAAGGAAGAGCTGGAGCGCATGGCTGCCGAGCCGCCGTCGGTGCGGGAGACCGATGCCGCCAGGAGCTACGCGGCCGGGTCCACCGCGACAGCGATGTCGTCACCGGGCGCCCTGGCATCCGGTCTGGCGAACCTGCTGTACATCGGGGTCGGTTCCGACTGGCTGCACAACTGGGGGCCGCTGCTGGAAGGCGTGCCGTACGACGCGGTCGGCGAAGCGGCCCGCCGGTTCTTCCGGCCCGCCGATTTCACGGGTGTGATCGTCGCCGACGAGGCGTCGGTGGCACCCCTGCGCCGGGGCGCCACCGACGAACTCGACTTCTGACGGCTTTCAGGGCTCTGACCGGCTTCGGGCAGGTCAGTTCCGGCTCTTCTTGATCCCCGCGACAACCGCGACGAGTACTGCGATACCGACGGCGATCCAGAGGGCGGTGCTCATGAGGTGCTCCTAAGGTGTCAGGTAGGGACATACACAGGTAGGGACATACATCGGGTAGGGACAACACAGGTAGGGGACATAGAAGGGACGGCGGTGGCCCGCCTAGCGCAGCCGCAGCGCCTCGGCGAGCGGCACGCGGGAGCCGCTGCGCAGCACGCTGTTGGCGTACATCCGTCCGGCGATACGCGTCATCCCGGCCAGGGCGGCGACCGCCAGCACCAGGGAGAGCGCGATCTGCCAGACCGGGGCGATGCCGAGCAGCATGCGGGCAGGCATCAGGATCGGGCTGAGCGGTGGTACGAGCGACAGCCACTCGATCACCGGGTCGTGTGCGTTCTTGCTCAACAGGGCGATGCCCAGCACGAACGGCGTGGTGATGAGCAGCATCACCGGTTGCACCACCCCCTGGAGGTCCTCCTGCCGTGAGACGCGCGCGGCCGCCGCGGCCAGCATGGCGGCGAAGAGGAAGAAGCCGAGCAGGAACCAGACGCCCAGCGTCACCAGCGTCCCGCCCACGGCGGTCGGCAGGGTGAGGGCGTCGGTGCCCTGGGCGAGCGCCACCACGGCTCCGCCGAGCAGCACGAGCTGGGTCAGCCCGGCCACGGCCACGCCGATCAGCTTCCCGGCGAGAAGCTGCCAGGGGCGGATGGTGGACAGGAGCAGTTCCACCACGCGGCTGGTCTTCTCCTCCACCACGCCCTGGGCCAGCATGATCCCGTAGAAGACGAAGAAGAAGTACAGCAGCCCGGTGGAGGAGAGGATCAGCGCGAACTGCTCGGCCGCGCTGGTCTCCGACGGATCCAGTGCGTCGACCTTCACGGTGGACGATGCCACGCGCTCCCTGAATTCCACGGGGTCCACACCCGAGCGCTCCAGTTCGGCGGTGGTGCGCTCTTCGGTGGCCACGGCGCGCACCACGGCGAGCAGGTTCTCGTCCGCCTCACGTTCCACGGCCAGCGTGAGCTGCCCGTCGGTGCGGCCGATCACGGCGGAGAGCTCCCCGTCGCGCAGGAGCCGGTCATGACGGTCGCCGTCGGCGGTGACGAACTCGAAGTCGCCCGCCCCCTCGGCCACCGCGGCGAGCACCGGGCGCAGCGCCGAGGCGTCCCGCTCGACGCCGACCTTGGCCGGCCCGTCCTCGGAGAGGAGGATGATCAGGGCGTAGACGCCGAGTCCGAGCAACAGCCCCAGGGTGCTCAGTACGAAGGACTTCGTCCGCATCCTGCTGTTGATCTCCCGCCGGGCGACCAGGCCGACGGCGCGGCGGGCCGACAGGGTGCCGGGGCTCATCGCTCGCCGCCCTCGGTCCGGCTGTCCGCTGTCCCTCCGGCGCCCGCCGACGCACCCGCGTCCGCCAGCTCTCCGGCGTCCGCCGATCCTCCGTCGTCCTCCCCGGTGTCCTCCCCGGTGTCCTCCCCGGGCGCGTCCGTTCTGGTGATCAGGTCGCGGTACAGCTCGGTCAGCGACGGGTGTTCGGATACGAAGGCGGAGACCGGGCCGGTGGCCAGCGCCGCGTGGAGCACCCGCTGGTCGTCCGCGCCCTTCGCCAGACGGAGCCGGGTACGGGTGCCCTCGCGGCCCACGACCTCCACGCCCGCCAGCCCCGCGGCCCAGTCCTCCCCCGCCTTCGGGGCGTCGACCAGCAGTCGGCGATCGGCGTCCTCGCTCAGCTCCTCGACCGTCCCGCAGGCGATGAGCCGCCCGCCACCGACGATGCCGACCCGGTCGCAGACGCGCTCGACGAGCGACAGCTGATGGCTGGAGAACATGACGGGCACCCCGTCGGCGGCCCGTTCGGCGAGCACGTCGCGCATGACGTCGACCGCCACCGGGTCGAGACCGGAGAAGGGTTCGTCGAGCACCAGCGCTTTCGGTCCGTGGACCAGGGCCGCGGCCAGCTGGACCCGCTGCTGGTTGCCGAGGCTGAGGTTCTGGACCTCCTCGGAGGCGTAGGAGGAGAGCTCCAGCCGCTCGATCCACCGGCCCGCCGCCGTCCGCGCGGCGGCCGGGGACAGGCCGTGCAACTCGCCCAGATACCGCAGCTGTTCGCCGACCTTCATCCGCGGATAGAGACCGCGCTCCTCGGGCATGTAGCCGAACTGCCTGCGGGCGGCGAAGTCGACCGGACGGCCGAGCCACCGGACCTCTCCCGCGTCGGGGGTGAGGACCCCGAGGATGATCCGCATCGTGGTGGTCTTGCCCGCTCCGTTGCTTCCCACGAAGCCGAACAGCTCACCGGCGCGGATGTCGAAGGTCATGCCGTCGACGGCATGACGCCTGCCGTAGCTCTTCCGTACGCCGTCGACCTCCAGCGCCGACACGGCCATGCCGCGCACCTCCCCATGTGATGCGTTAACTAACTGAAGTATTGTGTTAACACATCAACTCGTCAAGCTAGTCATACACTTTGCCGCTCCACCACATAGACATGCTTCTCCGCCTGGTCCGTCACCGGACTGCGGTCCCAGTCGGCCCATCGGCCGGTCACCCGCAGTCCCGCGAGACGGGCCATCACGTCGAACTCGGCGGGCCAGGCGTACCGGCTGACCTCCGGCACCTTCCGCAGCCCACCGGGGCTCATGACCGTGTGGACGACCAGGACGGACTGGAGCGACTGGTTCACCTGGACCGTGTCGAGCAGCAGCGCGTCCGGCGCCAGATGGCCGACCCGGGTCGTCGCCTCGGTGAGCCGGTGGTAGATCTGCGGGTTGTACGTCTCGAAGACCGCGACCCCGCCGTCCGCCAGCGCGTCGTGGATGCCCCGGAGGCAGCTGATCTGCTGCTCCTGAGTGGGCAGCATGAAGAAGGTGTTCAGCGCGGTGAGGACGAGGTCGTACCGCTCCTCGACGGCCAGTGCGGCGAAGTCGCCCACCGACGTGGTGACACCGCCCGTGGGGTCGTTCTCGTGGAGCTTCGCCAGCATCGCGGGGGACGCGTCCACGCCGTGCACCCGGTAGCCGTGACCGGCCAGCGGGATCGCCAGTCGACCGGTCCCGACTCCCAGTTCGAGCAGCGAGGCGGGCGCGGGGCGCAGCTCCCGGAGGAAGGCGGCCATGGAGTCGATGGCGGCACCTGTGGCGGGGTAGAGCGAGTCGTAGATGTCCGCCAGCGACTCCCCGTACGCGCTCGCCCCGCCCGGCTTCGTCTCCTCGTGCCCGGTCTGCCGGGGTGCTTCGGCGGTCATGGTTGCCTCCGTGAGGTGTCAGGTGGGTGCGTGTCCCCGCCCGGCCGGGCGGGGCCGCCGGGGTCCGGTGCCGCCAGCTCCGCCCGCAGCCCGTCGGCCGCGGCCAGCACGTCGGGGAAGGACGCCGGTGCCCACGCCTCGCGCTTCCCGCTGGTCGTACTGCGGCCGGGGTGGGGCGGGACGACGGTCACGTTGCGCCGGGCGCCGAGCTTGGCGGCGTGTTCCTCGTACGCCGCGCTCTCCGCGCCGCCGGGCGGCAGCGCGGGCGCCAGCGCGATCGCCGCCCGCGTGCACTGCAGCGCGAGGAGGGAGGGCGAGTCGCCCAGCCCGATGGCCAGCCTGGCCAGGTAGTTCAGCGTCGCGGGCAGCACCACCACCGCGTCGGGCCACTGGGCGAGGTCCACATGCCGGGCTCGCGGCTCCGGCTCGTCGGGCCATCGGTCCGCCAGCACCTCGCAGCCGCCGATGGCGACCAGCGCCTCCCGGGTGACGAACCTGGTGGCCGCCCCGGTCAGTACGTACCGCACCTCCGTACCGGGGTGCCCGACCTTCAGCCAGCTGGCCCAGAAGGGCAGATGGGCGGCGGTCACCGAACCCGTCCCGATCACCAGCAGGCGCCGTACCCCCACGGGTGCGACCGCGCCCGCCGTACCGGTCACCGGTCCGCCATCCCGGCCACCGGCGCGGGCGGCAGCGGGGCGCTGTCGGCCGCCCGCCTCGCCGGACCGCCGCGCAGCGACTGCCCGTGCACCAGCTCCTGATAGAGCGCGGAGCGCGTCAGCAGCTCCTCGTGCCCACCCCGGTCGACGATGTGTCCCTCGTCCACGACCACGATCAGATCGGCGTCCTGCACCGTGGAGATGCGGTGCGCGACCACGATCACCGCGCGCTCGGCGGCGAGCGTGCGCATCAGCGCCCGCAGCCGTTCCTCGTTCTCGCTGTCGAGCTGCGAGGTCGGTTCGTCGAAGATGACGACGCTCGTGTCCCGCAGCAGGACGCGGGCGGCCGCCAGCCGCTGCCGCTGGCCTCCCGACAGGTCCTCGGCCCGTCCCAGCTCGGTGTCCAGCCCGTCCGGCAGCGCTGCTACGGCACCGCGCAGGGCCAGCGTCTCCAGCGCCTGCCACAGCTCCGCGTCCGGCAGATCCCTGTCCTGCCCGAGCTGGAGGTTCTGCCGCACCGTGCCCTCCACGAGCGTGAAGCTCTGGTCGACGTAACTGATCTCGCCGCGCAGCTGGTGCAGGGGCCACCGCTCGACCGGCACCCCGCGGACGGAGATACGGCCCGCGTCCGGCAGGAGGAAGCGCTCGGTGAGCGCGAGCAGTGTCGTCTTTCCCGCCCCGGACGGCCCGACAAGGGCGGTGAGTCCCCGTGCGGGGGCGGCGAAGGACGCCTCGTGGATGATGGTGCGCCCGCCGTCCGTATAGGTGACCGCGTCGAAGTCCACCGCGGGCGCGGCCGGTGACGGCTCGACCGGAGCGACGGCCCCGGAGCCTTCCGGGGCGAGGGTGAGCACACTGTTGAGCCGTTCGCGGGCGGCCAGGCCGCTCTGCATCCGGGCCACGCCCGAGACCAGCAGAGTCAGCGGCGCGACGAGTTGCAGCAGGTAGACGATGAACGCGGCGAACTCGCCGATGGTCAGGTCCCCGGAGGCGAGCCGGGCGCCGCTGGTGACCATCACCGCGATGATCGAGAGCTGTTGGCCGAGCTGCATCGTGGGTCCGACCAGGGCGGTCATCCGGGCGACCGATACGGCGGCCTCGCGCGCGTCTTCGACGCTGCGGCCCAGCGAGGACGCCACCTGGCGTTCGGCGAGGAACGCCTTGACCGTGGGCAGCGACAGCACGGCCGCCGTCATCTGCTGCGACATGGTGCCGATGGCGTTCTGCTGGCGTTCCACACCGCTGCGGATCGACCGTACGCACAGGAAGATGCCGACACCGGCGATCGTGAAGGTGGCGAGCACGACGATCAGCAGGACCCAGTCCAGCGTGCCCATGGCGACCAGGGTGCCGATGGCGAGGAAGAGCGAGGACGGGAGCTGCGCCACACCGACGTCCACCACGGAGCGCAGCTGCGTGCTGTCGGAGTTGGCGCGGGCGACCAGATTGCCCGCTCCCTCCCGCCGCACCCGCCGCAGCGGCAGGGTCAGGATGTGCGAGACGATCCGGAACCGGGCCTCGGACACCAGGCCCTCACCGGCCCGGGCGAGCAGGTAGGAGGAGAGCGCCGCCGCCAGCCCGGCGCCCACCGCGAGGCCCGCCATCATGAGCAGCGGACCGACGGGCCGTTCATCCTCGGCGAGAGCCATCACCAGATCGCGGACCTGGAGAGGGAGGACGAGGTTGGCGGTGGCGGAGAGCAGACTCAGCACCACCGCGGCGGCCACGGTGGCCTTCCGGCCCTCCATGAGCTGTGTGAAGACGCGCAGTTCGCGGGTGCCGTCAGGGCGTGGTTCTCCGGCCATGGTGGGGGACCTCCTGCGCTGTGCCGTCACCTCCGGTCACCGTCGTGCCGGGCCGCGTTCCACGGCCAGTCGCTCGAATCGAGATTCCGGGCGGGGTCGGCGGGATCCACGTTCGCCGCGGCGCACGCCGCCGCCAGCTCGGCGTCCGTCGGACGCTCGCGGCGCTGCTCCGCCGCGCTCACGAAGGCCCGCGCGACCACATGCGCCCGGTGTTCGCCGAAACTCAGTCCCCGCATGCCCGTACGGTCGTCCTTCGGCTCCCACGCGGCCGTCACCCCGGGCGCGATCACATGGGCGAACGCGGGGGCGGGCCCCTCGGGCAGGCCGGTGGCGAGCGCGGTTTCGGCCACGGTGTCGACCACGTGCCAGGAGCGGGAGCCGAGGTAGACGACCATGCCGTCGTTGCGCGGCAGACTCGCCGGATTCGAGATGATCTTCGCGCGATAGGTCGCGGAGCGGCTCTCCAGAGCGCTCAGTACGGCATGCCACAGCTCCGGCGCCGCGTCGGGGTCGGCCACCCGCAGATAGAGCCGCAGCAGATGGCCACCGCCGGTGCGGCCCGCGCCGCTGTCCACGAGGAAGAAGCCGGGAGACAGGAGCGGGCGGGCGGAGGGGAGATGCGCCATCGCCACCGGGCGTCCGGGATCGCCCGCCAGCCGCCCGGTTTCCCGCAGCGTCGCCGAGTCCGGGACGCCCACCCGCAGGCCGTCGATCTCCACGACCCGGCGCCCGGCGGCCGACCGCTGCTCGGTGAGGAGCACCGCGGCGACCGTCTCCGGATGCGGTGTCGCCTTCGCCAGCCGTGCCTCGAAGTCCGGCGCGCGCAGCGTCTTGGGCGGCTCGCGGTCCTTGACCCCGCGCCCGGTGTGCAGCACTTCGTACAGGGTGCGGGCGAGCACGAAGCGCATCGCGGACGCGGACTCGGCGGTCACCTCGTCGTCCCGTACCCAGGCCGTCCTGCCGTCCGGCGCGATCCGTACGTCCTCCAGCGCCCGGCGGAGCCCGGCCGAAAGCACCGATACGGAACCCCCGTTCGCGGCAGGGTGCTCCGGCAGCCCGCTGCGCGCGGATGGCGCGCGACCGGGCGTGGCGGTCTCTTCGATGTGCGTGCTCATGAAGCCTCCCCGAGTCCGACCGTGGAGACGAAGCTCCGCGGGTCGAGCAGCGCGGTCCTGCCGATGCCCGCCGCCGCCCGGACGATGGCCGACAGCCGGCCGCTCTCCCTGGTCGAGGCGATCAGCCGGTCGATCAGATGCCATCCGGCGTAGGACGTGGCCCGCACCACGAGTCCGTCGTCGTCGGGGGCTCCGCCCTCGCGGTAGCCACGGTGGAACGCCGAGATCAGCGGCAGTACGCGGGCCACTTCCTCGCTGCCGCGCGCCACGACGTCCTCGTGGGTGAGCACCGGGGAGAACGCGTCGTCCGTCTCCTGGCCGGGAATCCGCAGCACCGCGCGGTGCAGCCACTCGCCGACGTACGCCCCGACATCGCGTGCCGGGTCGCCGAGCCTGAACTCTTCCCAGTCGTTGACGTAGAACGCGGTGTCGGTGAGCAGGAACTGATCCAGCCGCAGATCACCGTGGACAGGTACCCGTGCGACCTCGGTCTCGGTCGCGCGCAGCCGCTCCAGCTCGTCCAGCAGCGCGGCATCACGCTGCAGCAGCGCCCATGCCTGCACGAAGGCGCCGGTGGCGTTGACGTAGTTCTCCAGAGGCAGCGACCGCAGATCGTCGACCGGTGGGAACGGATGAGGATCCGTCTCGGGGAAATCCTCGGCCCGGAAGGGGAGCCGGTGCAGCGCCGCCAGCGTCCGACCGGCCTCCGCCGACATGGACTCGGTGAACTCCTGGTCCGCGGCCAGCTCGCTGCCGGACCTGATGTCGTCCAGCATCCGGAAGACCAGCAGCCGCTGTTCCTCGTCGCCCCCGAGGAATTCGGGGCGGGGGACGGGCCGGATACCGCCCTTCACCAAGTGCTCGAACGCCAGGATCCTTCGGTAGCGCTTCAGGGATTCCTTGGGGCTCCCCCTGAGCTGCTTCACGAATACCGAATTTCCGGTGTCCGTGACCCCGGACCAGTTCTCGTTCCGGCCGGGATAGGAGTAGACCTCCGAGGCGTTCAGTGAACCTAACTCAAGCTGACTCAGAAGCTGTTCGACCGACGCGCTCACGGGACTGTCGACAGCCGACGCGGAAGACCGGACCTGCGGGTATTTTATCTTTTCGCCTGCCACAGACGCTTTCTATCGTGGGCCGATGCCGCCGGACAACGAATTGACCGGCATCGGCCACCAGCGGCAGGGCACGCACTGGGGGGTGGTGCGGGATGACCGCGTGGCGGCGCGGTCCGATCGCATCGCGACCTGATCACCGCCTGATCACCGCACCGGGGCACGGTGCCACGGCTGCGGTGTACCGGAGTGACTTCGGTCAGATGATTCTTCGGCGCACGGCCCACACCACTGCTTCTATCGGCGTTTCCACGTCAACGCGGTCGCATATCGAGCGGAGTTTACGCCGGAGCGTGCGGTCACTCATCTCCATGCGGCGGGCCACCTGCGCCATGCTGCAGCCCTGGGAGACGAGTTGAAGGATTCTCAAGTGGTCGTTTCCTAGTGTGACGTGGGGATCTCTTAAGGAAGTACCTGAATTCACCTGTCAACCTTATGTCCGTCCGACGGTGAGACCTGGGGCGCCCCTGAAGGCCGTGGACAAGGTGGTGGGGGGAGGCGGAGCGGACGCGATGCGCCACTCTTTGGAGCGACCTGCCGGACGCTTCGACCACGGAATCCACCGTGTGATCGACAGGCAAACTCTTTGAACCTCGACTGCAAGAGCCACCATGAACAGAAAACCCCGGAGCAGCAGACAGGGCTTCATCAAATGGACCGCAGCGGCCATGGCGAACCATGACAGGAATACGCGTGGCTCTCCTCGCCCTGGGCGGCCATACGCCCACAACCGCGGCGCCGACGATCACAGAAGCCCGGCCGGAAGCCGGAGTGGCTATGGCCGGTGCACTCCGCGCCTGAAGGCGGGGCCGGGCTCGGCAACGAAGCCCCCGAGCGGGACGCCTTGATCAACTCGCCCAAAAAGCATGCTCTTCCCCCTATGACTCAAGACCACACGGCCGCGCCGAACGAGCGCGCGGCGGCCACGCCCGGAGGGCCGACGACGAAGTGTCGGTCCATCAGCGGCACCGGACCTGCCGTCAGTATATGAACCATTGGATCCACTTGATCAATACTTTACCCATGTGATCGACGTCACACCGCGATCGTCTTTGCCGGAACTTGGGATTCCATATGTGTCGGGCCAATTCCCCGAATTCCGTAACTCAGCGCCACACCTGACGCTATTCGCAGACGAAAGGGGTCGGCTTATCCATTTGCCCGCGCAAGGCCGACGACCAGCAGGATGCACGCCCGGCCGCCAGTTGTCGATCTTCCCCGAGGCCGGTGCCGATCGTCCCGGAGTCCGGCGTCGATCTTCCCCGAGGCGGGTGCCGATCTTCCTGGAGTCCGGCCGTCGGCGGGCGAGTTGTCCACAGGGGGAGTTATCCACAGGGCTGCCGGAAATGAGGCAGAAGCGGAAGACTTGGGGAGCAACGCGCGATTCACGCGTGGCGCTCGTGCAGGAGGGGGATCACATGCCGGGCTCACTGGCCGTGCTGCGGGACAGCCACCGGACGGAGGTCGAGCGGCTGCTGACGCGGGCCGTCGAGGAGGAGGTGCGGCGCTCCGGCGGCCGCACGGACGGCGGGGTGCTGCTCGGCCGCGCGCGGGGCTCGCTGGACGGGATGGCGGCGACCGCGGCCGAGGAGTACGGCGCGTATGTGCGCGCGCTGGAGGAAGCGGAAGCCGGTAGCAGACCGCTTTCGGCGATGCTGGGGCGCGAGCGGCTGGCCACCCCGGCGCTGGCCGCCACGGTGGCGGCGGCTGCCGCCTTCGGCGCGGACCTCACCTTCGGCACGTCGACGGGCACGGCGCTGGGCGCGGGCGTGACCGCGGCGGTGGCGGGGTCGGCAGCGGCCGTCCTCAAGCTCACCGCGGCGCACTGGCCCGCCGCCCACCGCCAGGCGGCGCTGCGCAACCAGCCCGGCGGGCCCGAGCAGTTGCGGCTGCAGTGGCTGACGGCGGTCGAGGTGCGGGGCATCCGGCCGTTCATCGACCAGCACCGGATGACCTCGGCCGCCACCCGCCAGGGCGGCGGCCCGGCCAAGCGCTCCTCCTCCCCTTCCGGCGGGCAGGCGCCGCGGCTGCGGGGCGCGGACCGCAGCCAGGCGGCCCGCAGGCGCACCGTGCTGGAGCAGTCCTTCGGCCATCTCCCCCAGGGGGACGGCCCGTTCGCCGGGCGCCGCGCGCAGACGAGCCAGATCGCCCAGTGGGTGCACCAGGCGCGGGCCAGCACCGAGACCAAGCCGACGGTGGTGCTGCTGGAGGGCCCGCCGGGCTCGGGCCGCACCATGCTGGCCGTGCGGGCGGCCCATGAGCTGCGCGACCAGTTCCGGGGCGCGTGCCTGGTGGATCTGCGCGGGGACAGCGCCGAGCAGGCCCCGCTGTCGACGCGCGACGCGCTGCTGCATCTGCTGAACCGGCTCGGGGCACCCCGCGACCAGCTGCTCTTCCGGGAGCGGGCGAGCCAGGACCAGCACCGCAAGCGGCTCATCGAGCTGTATCACCAGCATCTGACCGGGCTGCCCGTCACGATCGTGCTGGACGACGCGAGCGACGCCGAGCAGGTGTGCACGCTGGTCCCGGAGCGGTCCGACAGCCTGATCCTGGTCACCTCGCGCACCCCGCTGGCCCTGCCGCCGGAGCTGGCCGCATGGGTGCACCGGCTGGAGGTCGGCCCGCTGGACCAGTCGGGCGCCGAGGAGCTGCTGCGGGTCTCCGCCGAGAACCCGGCCGGGCCCGGTCCGTACGACGGCCAGTCCGTGGAGCGGATCGCCGAGCTGTGCGGGCGGCTGCCGCTGGCGCTGCGGATCGCGGGCTCCTCCCTCGGCCCGCGCACCCCCGCCGCCCTCGCCGCCGACCTGGAGGCGTACGGGCCGGTCGGGCCGGTCGAGCGCACCCTGTGGCTGCGCTACACCGACCAGCAGGACGGCGCCCGGCGGCTGCTGCGGCGCCTCGCGCTGGCCGGGCGGGCGAGCCTGGGCGCGGCGGCGGCCGCGGCGCTGCTGGGCGCCGATCAGCAGGAGGCGGCCCGCCATCTGGACGCGCTGGGCCGCGCCGGGCTGATCCAGCATGTGCGCGGCAGCCGGTACCGGCTGCACGACGTGGTGCGCGCGTTCGCCGCCGCCCGGCTGGCGGACGAGGAGGAGCCCGAGCAGCGCACCGCCGCCCAGGAGCGGCTGATCCGCAGCTATGCCGAGCTGGCCGACTCGGTGATCCGGCTGGTCGACGGCAAGACGTCCACCCGCGCCGACATGTTCGCCAAGGGCGCGGCGGGCGGCCACGGCTTCACCTCGCTGGACGCGGCGCTGGGCTGGCTGGACGACGAGTCGAGCTTCATCACGGCAGCGCTGCGCCATGCGGAGGGCGTGGACCAGTCCGCGGTGCTGCATCTGCTGGGCGCGCTGTGCGACTACTGCCTGCTGCGCGGCGACCTGTACCGGCTGGGTGAGATCAGCGAGCTGACCCAGGCGGTCGACCAGGGGCTGCTGGTGCGGTCCGTGCAGTGGCGCACCGGTATCGCCGCCCGCCAGCTCGGCGAGCTGGACCAGGCCCGTACGACGCTGTCCTCGGTGGTCGACCTGTATTTCGAGGCCCAGCACGAGGCGGGCGCGGCCCGGGCGCTGTGCAGCCTGGGCATCACCCTGCACCACCAGGGAAATCTGGTGGAGGCCACGGCGAAGCTGCGCGAGGCGCTGGCCCTGCAGACGTCCGAGGCGCTGCGCGGCGACCGGGGGTGGACGATGCACGCGCTGGCCGCCGTGGAGCGGGACCGCGGGCAGCTCGCCGAGGCGCTGGATCTGCTGCGGCAGGCACTGGAGCTGCACCGGGAGTCCGAGAGCCTGCACGGCCAGGCATGGGCGCACTTCCAGCTCGGTCAGGCGCGGCTGCGGATGGGCGATCTGCCGCGCGCGGAGGCCGAGCTGCAGGAGGCGCTGGGCGCGTACCACCTCACCCACGACCAGCGCGGTGAGGCCTGGGCGCTGACCCAGCTGGCCCGTACCCGGCTGGTGGCCGGGGAGCCGTCGGCGGCTGTGGACGGGCTGCGCCAGGCCCTCTCCCGGCACCGGGACAACGAGGACGCGCGCGGTGAGGCCTGGACGCTGTACTACCTGGGCCAGGCGCTGGAGGAGCGCGGCGACCGGGACGCGGCGGTGCGCGAGCTGGAGCGGGCCCGCACGATGTTCAGCCGGATGCGGGATGTGTACGGGCTGGCGTGTGCCCGGCATCACTCGGCGCGGGTCACCCGTGATCTGCGGGCGGCGCAGACCGGCTCGCTGCGCAACAGCGGCTTCGCGCGGCAGCTGCTGCAGGACGCCCGGCAGGACTTCCACCGGGTGGGAGTGGCCCATGGCGAGGCGTGGTCGTGCGTCGAGCTGGCGGTGATCGACGCGGGAAACGGCCGGGCGACGCAGGCGCTGGAGCTGGTGGACGAGGCGGCCCGGCTGTTCGCGGGGTACGGGGACCGGCGCGGCGGGTCCTGGGCCCGGTTCCTGCGGTGCACGCTGCTGCCGTTCGCCTCGGCGGGCGGCTCGGTCATCGGCACGGCGGTGGCGCAGGAGGAGCTGGCGGAGCTGCTGCGGGAGCTGCGGGAGTCGGGCAGCGCCGCGGCGGGCGGGGATTCCCGGCTGGAGGAGTGCGCGCAGGCGTTCGCGCTGGTGCTGGAGCGCGGGGTGGAGCCGGAAACGGGGTGGCAGGCCTGGCAGCTCGGCATGGTGCCGAGCCGCCGCTCCCGCCAGGTCATGGCAGTGCTGCCGGACCGGCCCCGCGCGTGAGCCCTGAGCCCGGCCCGGGCTCAGGGTGAGGAGGTGCCGCTACGCCGTGCGCTCCCCCTTGGTGCCCTTCGGGGAGGCGGTGGCCCGGGCTTCGCCGGGCTGCTCCGCCCCGGACTGCGGCTCCTCCTCGAAGTCCACCTTGTTCATGTGCTTGTTCATGGACTTCATCAGGAGCCACACCGCGCCGCCGATCAGTGCGAAGACGACGAACCCGAGCAGGCCGGGGGTCACCTTGTTCTCGTCCAGATCCTTGGCGAGCGGGACGAGATGCGTCATGGCGAGGGTGCTGGTCGCGCTCATCATGGGGTCAATTGTTGCGGATGCCCGCGAAGAGGTCGTCCTCGGGGAGGGAAGTGTCCACGAGTGACTTCGCGAGCTCGTATTCTTCCGTCGGCCAGATCTCCTTCTGGATGTCCATGGGCACCCGGAACCAGCCGCCGTCGGGGTCGATCTGCGTGCGGTGCGCGATCAGCGCCTTGTCGCGGATCTCGAAGAAGTCGGCGCAGGGCACATAGGTGGTCAGGGTGCGCTCGCGCCGGGAGAACGTCTTCCAGCGCTCCAGCCACTCCGCGTACGGCGACTCCAGCCCGCGCGCGAGCAGCCCCTCGTGCAGGGCGACGGTGCGCGGCCGGTTGAAGCCCTGGTTGTAGTAGAGCTTCTGCGGCTGCCAGGCCGGGCCCGCCTCGGGGTACTTCCCGGGGTCCCCGGCCGCCTCGAAGGCCACCATCGTGATCTTGTGGGTCATGATGTGGTCGGGGTGCGGATAGCCGCCGTTCTCGTCATAGGTCGTGATGACCTGCGGCCTGAAGGCGCGGATCAGCTTGACGAGCTCGCCCGCCGCCTCGTCCACGTCCTGGAGCGCGAAGCAGCCCTCGGGCAGCGGGGGCAGCGGGTCGCCCTCGGGCAGTCCGGAGTCCACGAAGCCCAGCCACTCCTGCTTCACCCCGAGGATCTCGCGCGCCTCGTCCATCTCCTTGGCGCGTACCTCGTGAATGTGCTCCTCGATATACGGATCCCCCTGGAGCTTGGGGTTGAGGATGGACCCGCGCTCACCGCCTGTGCAGGTCGCGACCAGCACGTCCACCCCCTCGGACACGTACTTGGCCATGGTGGCCGCGCCCTTGCTCGACTCGTCATCCGGGTGCGCGTGCACGGCCATCAAACGCAGCTGCTCAGTCAAGTTCGATCCTCAGTGATTCGTCGCGGAAGACGGCTTCTATAGTGACCCACAGCGGGCCCGAATAATTCCGGGTCTTCCGAGCAGGAGGAAGCGATCATGTCGGCGGTGCGCCAGGGCCTTCCCGAGGGGCGCTACGGCCGCTCCGCGGATGAGCGGGCCGACCGCAAGCTGAAGATCATCGGTTCGGTGCTCGGCGCCGGTCTGATCGCGCTGATCGCCTGGTTCGGATACGCGTACGTCATCGACGAGGACGTCAGCGGTCAGCTGACCGGTTTCAAGGTGACCGCGGACGACACCGTCGAGGTCCGGCTGGAGATCACCAAGGACAAGGGCGCGACCGCCGAGTGCACGGTGCGCGCGCAGGACACCTACCACGACGAGGTGGGCCGCAAGAGCTTCACCTTCGGGCAGCGCCAGGACGACATGATCAAGGTGGTGACGGTGCGTACCACCTCGCGCGCCACCAGCGCCGAGCTGGTCGGCTGCGACTCCGCCGCGGATCGCTGAGCCGGGCGCCGCGCCGCCCGTCCGACCCCGCTCGGACACCGGCCGGATGCCACCCGGACACCGGCCGGAGAGCGGCTGGACAGCGGCCGGAGGCTTCCGTCGAACACATCCAAACTGGCCCGATTTGCCCCGGTTCATGCACATGGAGTCGAGTTCCCTCCTCCCCGTTTCCTGTCGGAATTGTTAGGCTCGTGGTTTCGCCCGGCTTTGAAGGCGCACCCTTCTGAGTAGGGCGTTCATTTGTATTCCCAGCACCGACGAGGAGCACCTGTGACCCAGACCAGCGAGAACGTCACCTGGCTGACCCAGGAGGCGTACGACCAGCTCAAGGCCGAGCTGGAGTACCTGTCGGGTCCGGCACGTATCGAGATCGCGAAGAAGATCGAGGCTGCCCGGGAGGAAGGTGACCTCCGGGAGAACGGCGGTTACCACGCCGCCAAGGAGGAACAGGGCAAGCAGGAGCTCCGGGTGCGTCAGCTGACGCAGCTCCTGGAGCACGCGAAGGTCGGAGAGGCACCCGCGGACACCGGCGTGGTCGCCCCCGGCATGGTCGTCACCATCGCCTTCGACGGCGACACGGACGACACCATGACCTTCCTTCTCGCCTCTCGTGAATACGCGAGCTCGGACATCGAGACCTACTCGCCGCAGTCCCCGCTGGGCACGGGCGTGAACGGCAAGAAGGTCGGCCAGGACGCCGAATACGAACTGCCGAACGGCCGTACGGCATCGGTGCGCATCCTGGACGCCAAGCCCTATCAGGGCTGAGCACCCACCGAACGCCCGCACGACGCACGGCGAGCCCCCGGCCAGAACGGCCGGGGGCTCACTGTACGACGAGGGCGGAGCCCGTCACGCGGTCGCCGAGCGGTACTTCCGGACCGACAGCGTCCGGAACACCAGGATGATCACCATCGACCACAGCACCGAAGCCAGCGCCGGATGCTGCATCGGCCAGGCGTCCGAGACCACGCCCTCCGGATTGCCGAACAGCCCCCGGCATGCCTGCACCGTGGCACTGAACGGGTTCCAGTCCGCGATGTGCCCCAGGAACTCGGGCATCTGACTGGACGGCACGAACGCGTTCGAGATGAAGGTCAGCGGGAACAGCCAGATCAGCCCGCCGGACGTCGCGGCCTCGGGGGTCCGTACCGTCAGCCCGATCAGCGCGCCGATCCAGGAGAAGGCGTAGCCGAGCAGAAGCAGCAGGCCGAACGCGCCCAGCGCGCTCAGGATTCCGTCGTGCACCCGCCAGCCCACGATGAGCGCGACGATCGCCAGCACGACCAGCGTCAGCGCCGTCTGCACCAGGTCCGCGAGCGTACGGCCGGTGAGCACCGCGCCGCGCGCCATCGGCAGCGAGCGGAACCGGTCGATCAGCCCCTTGTGCATGTCGTCGGCGATCCCGGCGCCCGCGCCCGCCGTCGCGAAGGTGACGGTCTGCGCGAAGATCCCGCCCATGAGGAACTCGCGATAGACATCCGCGTTCGCATGGGCCTGCCCCGGCACCATGATCGCGCCGCCGAACACATAGCTGAACAGCACCACGAACATAATGGGCTGAATAAGGCCAAAAATGACCACCTCCGGAATCCGCATCATCCGGATCAAGTTGCGCTGGGCGACCACCAATGAGTCCCGGACGGCCGCGAGCAGTCCGCCGCGCGGCCGGGGGGCGGTGGCGACGGTGGCGCCGGACTCCTCGACAACAGCCATCACTTGCCTCCCTCGTGAACGCCGTTCTCCTGGGGATCGCCCTCGGCCGCATGGCCGGTGAGCGAGATGAAGACGTCGTCCAGCGTCGGGCGGCGCAGCCCGATGTCGTCGATCTCCACTCCACGGGTGTCCAGTTCGCGGATGACCTCGGCGAGCAGCTTGGCCCCGCCGACCACCGGCACGGTGACCTTGCGGGTGTGCTCCCGCACCGTGGTCTCGCCCTTGCCCAGCACCCGCAGCACATGCTCCGTGATCGCGATGTGCTCCCGCTCGTGCACCACGACCTCCACCCGCTCCCCGCCGATGCGGGCCTTGAGCTGGTCGGAGGTGCCGCGGGCGATGACCTTGCCGCGGTCGATCACACAGATGTCATGGGCCAGATGGTCGGCCTCCTCCAGATACTGGGTGGTCAGCAGCAGCGTCGTACCACCGGCCACCAGTTCCTGGATGACCTCCCACAGCGCCTGCCGGTTGCGCGGATCGAGCCCCGTGGTCGGCTCGTCCATGAACATCACGGGCGGGCTGACGACCAGGGCGGCGGCGAGGTCGAGCCGACGGCGCATGCCGCCGGAGTACGTCTTGGCGGTGCGGTCGGCCGCGTCCGCGAGGTGGAACCGCTCCAGCAGCTCGTCCGCGCGGGTCTTCGCCTCGCGCGCGCCCATCTGGTAGAGCTGCCCGACCATCCGGAGGTTTTCCCGGCCCGTCAGATACTCGTCCACGGCGGCGAACTGACCGGACAGGCCGATCGACCGGCGGACCTCGTTGGGGTGCTTGAGCACATCCACCCCGGCGACCACCGCCGTTCCGCTGTCCGGGCGCAGCAGCGTGGTCAGTACGCGCACCGCGGTGGTCTTGCCCGCCCCGTTGGGGCCGAGCAGTCCGAGCACGGTTCCTTCCGGCACGTCGAGATCGACACCGTCCAGAGCTCTTACTTCGCCGAAGGTCTTCACCAGGCCCTCGGCATGGATCGCGCCTGGCATGTGGCACTCCCAGAGTTGGGTGTTCCCGGGTTG
Organism: Streptomyces sp. NPDC040405; assembly: GCF_055595765.1. NCBI lineage: Bacteria > Bacillati > Actinomycetota > Actinomycetes > Kitasatosporales > Streptomycetaceae > Streptomyces > Streptomyces sp. NPDC040405. The sequence continues at coordinate 651,721 of NZ_JBVIVI010000002.1, read as the reverse complement.
AGTCAGGTCCACGAAAGATCGTTTGACGTGACGTGCGGCGAATGTTTCTCGCCACGCGGGGACGCGTCCCCTCAATAAAGGCATATGTCCGCCCACAAGGGCAGCGTCGCGACAGCAAGTGGAGAGAATCATAGCGCAGACGCGATACATCGCGACATACGTAATCGCGATAACGCGACTCAACGCCGGCACGGACCGACGCGAGCCGTCGGACCAGGCCGCGAACCGTCAGACCATCACGGTGTACCCGGCACCGTGCAGCGCCTCCCGGACCTCGGCGCAGTGCTCCGGCCCCTTCGTCTCCAGCTGAAGCTCGACCTCCGCCTCACTGAGCCCCAGCCGCGGATTGATGCGCACATGGCTGATGTCGAGCACATTGGCGTCCACCGCCGACAGCTCCGCCAGCAGCGTCGCCAGCGCCCCCGGCCGGTCGGTGAGCCGCAGCCGCAGCGACAGATAGCGGCCCGCGGCGGCCATGCCGTGCCGCAGGATGCGCTGCATCAGCAGCGGATCCACGTTGCCGCCCGAGAGCACCGACACCACCGGCCCCTCGAAGGACTCCGGATCGGACAGCACCGCCGCCACCGGGCTCGCCCCCGCCGGTTCCACCACCAGCTTCGCCCGCTCCAGGCACAGCAGCAGCGCGCTGGACAGCTCGTCCTCACTGACCGTACGGACCTCGTCGACGAGCGCGCTGATGATCCCGAACGGAACGTCGCCCGGCCGCCCCACCTTGATGCCGTCCGCCATCGTCACCGGCGCCTCGACCGACACCGGCCGACCGGCCGCGAGTGAAGGCGGATACGCCGCGGCGCCCGCCGCCTGCACCCCCACCACCCGTACGTCCGGCCGCAGCGCCTTCACCGCCACCGCGAGCCCGGCCGCGAGCCCGCCGCCGCCGATGCCCACCACGATCGTGCGCACCTCGGGGCACTGCTCCAGAATCTCCAGCCCCACCGTGCCCTGCCCCGCGATGATGTCCGGGTGGTCGAACGGATGAATGAAGACCGCGCCCGTCCGCTCCGCGTACCGCTGCGCCGCCCGCATCGTCTCGTCCACGATCTGGCCCTCGAGCCGGACCTCAGCGCCGTAGTCCCGCGTCGCCGCGATCTTCGGCAGCGGAGCGCCCTCGGGCATGAAGACGGTCGACCGCACCCCCAGCAGCGAGGCGGCGAGCGCGACGCCCTGCGCATGGTTCCCGGCGCTCGCCGCGACCACCCCCGCGGCCCGCTCCTCGGCCGTCAGACGCGCGATCCGCACATAGGCGCCGCGCAGCTTGAAAGAGCCCGTACGCTGCAGGTTCTCGCACTTCATCTGCACCGGGGCGCCGACCAGACCGGTCAGGTAGCGGCTGCCCTCCAGCGCGGTCACCCGGGAGACCCCCGAGAGCGTCTTCTGCGCCTCGCGCACATCGTCCAGAGTGATCGCGAGCGGGGCGGACGGTACGGAGCGTGCGGGGTGCTCGGCCGGGCCGGACCCGTCCGCTCCGCCGGGTCGTGGAGCCATGGCCCCAGTCTCGCAGCTCCCACCCAGCACGGCGGGCCCGGGGCGACCAGGGGTTCGGGGCTGCTGTCGCTTCAAAGCACGTGGGCGCATAGTGGTGTGCGCGAGTGAGTATCGGCGACCGCACAGCGGGCCTCGGGAGGGAACGGGAGTTCTTGTATCGAATGTGTGACCTTTGCGAGGGATGCTCGTTGGGTGCAGTGATGGGAGATCTTCAGGCCGCGTAAGGGGTGGGAATGGGCGGCTGCGTGATGTGGCGGCGCCGCTCGTGGCGCCCGGCCCGTCCGGGGTGGCCATCCGGGCCGGCCTCAAGGGTCTGACCGGACAGGACGAGAAGGTTCTGCGCCTGGTCGGCGACCTGCTGGGCTCCCTGGCCTCCCGGGACCTGAAGGCCCGCTGCGCGGCCGGGCTGGATCATGACAGTGACCAGTGGGCGCAGCGTAAGCGGGAGTTGACCGGCCAGTGCTCCTCGCGCTGGGCAGGCAGCATCACCAAGGCCACGCATGATCAGTGGGCACTGGCCCGGCGCGGTCAACTCGCGCATATCCAGTCCCTTGAGGCCGCTGTCCGTACGATCGCTCGCCGACTGTCACTGCCGGTCGGAGCCAAGGGGACCCGGGGCGTGCCGGGTGGTTACCGCTCGAAGCAGGAGTGGTTCGCCAAGTCCCGGCGCCTGCACGTGCTTCAAGATCGGCTGGAGCGGGAGCGGGCTGATCGTGAGGCCGGACGCGTGCGGGTGGTTCGGGGCGGTGCGAAGCTGCTGCGTAACCGGCACGATATTCAGGCTGCCCGGCTGACCGAGGCGGGGTGGCGGGTGCGGTGGGAGGCCGGGCGCTGGTTCCTCCGGGCCGACGGCGAGTCTGGCAAGCGGCAGGGGAACGAGACGATCCGGGTCAGTCCCGGCGGTGAAGTGAGCATCAAGCTTCCGGCGCCGCTGGCCGAGCTGGCGAACGCGCCTCACGGCCGGTACGTGCTGGCGTGCCGGGTCGGCTTCCGGCACCGAGGTCAGCAGTGGGCGGACCGCATCGCGGCCAACCGCGCCGTGGCGTACCGCATCCACTACGACGTGGACCGGAACCGCTGGCACCTGACCGCCTCATGGCAGCTCCCACCGGCCACGACGGTGCCTTTGGAGGCTGCCCGGTCCGGAGGGCTGATCGGAGTGGACACCAACGCCGATCACCTGGCGGCCTGGCGCCTGGACACCCACGGCAACCCGCTCGGTGAACCGCGCAGGTTCGACTACGACCTGTCCGGACGTGCACCGCACCGGGACGCGCAGGTGCGGCACGCCCTCATCCGCCTCCTGCACTGGACCCAACGCCACGGGCTGGCGATCGCGATCGAGGACCTGGACTTCGCAGCGGAGAAGACTCGCGAGAAGCACGGCCGCAGGAAGCGCTTCCGCAAACTGATCTCCGGCATGCCCACCGCCAAGCTACGGGCACGGCTGGTATCGATGGCCGCCGAGCTCGGCATCACCGTCGTCGCCGTCGACCCGGCCTACACCAGCCGCTGGGGCGCCCAGCACTGGCAAAAACCCCTCACCAGCAAGAACAGGAAAACCACACGCCACCACGCGGCAGCGGTGGCGATCGGCAGGCGCGCCCTGGGGCACCCGATCCGGCGACGGACGGCACCGCCCCCGCACGACCAGAGCGATCGTGCGGGGCATCGGACCGTCCAGGCCACATCGGGTACCCCGGGGCGTGAGGAAACCCGCCCCCGCATCCCCGGACCACGGACACGATCCGCTGGCGCCGGGCGCGGAGCGAAAGCGGGCGACCAGAGGGGGTACCTCCCAGCGGTAGCTGGGGGAGCCCACAACCGTTCGGAGCACCCGGCTGAGCACGAGCCCTGGAACCAGGACTCGCCCCCGCTCAGTCACTAGGAACGGTTGGCCGGTTGTCGGCAGGTTTCTGCAGCCCCCGTACGGGCAGGGCCCCGGCCGCGTACTCTGTGCCACATCCCACAGACCACCGCATGAAGTGAGCCCTAGGCCATGCCCACCCAATCGGACATGACGACTCAACTCGACACCGGCGTACTCGAATCACTCCAGCACCAGGTCGCGGTCTTCGCCCGCCGCGCGGAGCAGACCCGGCTCGGCGGCGTCGGACAGGCCCGCAACTCGATGGACCGCGCCGCCTACCTGCTGCTCAACCGACTCGACCAGGAAGGCCCCATGGGGGTCAAGGCACTCGCCGGAGGCATGGGCATCGACTCCTCCACCGTGACCCGGCAGGTCGCCCCGCTCGTCGACTCCGGCCTGGTCAAGCGCACCTCGCACCCCGAGGACGGCCGTGCCGTCGTCCTCCAGCTCTCCCCGCGCGGCAAGGCCCGCCTGGAGGAGGTGCGCTCCTCGCGGCGCGAGCTGATGGCACAGGTGACGGACGGCTGGACGGTGGAGGAGCGCGATATGTTCTGCGATCTGCTCACCCGCTTCAACGTCGCCCTGTCCGCCGCGCACGGCACGGTGCCGCAGGCGGCGGCCCCGGCGTCCTGAACCACCGGCGCTCCCGACGGGACCCTTGACCGGACTCTTGACCGGGCGCCCATGCCTGCCGTGTCCTTGAGGAACGAACGGCGGAGGGCGCGGTGCGAGAGCGGCGGGCAGCACGGGAGAGCCGCCGGGCCCGGGAATTCGAGGCATTCGTCGCGGGCGCCGGTGGCAGGTTGTTGCACGCGGCCACACTGCTCACGGGGGAACCGACGGGGGAAACCGAAGCCGCGCAACACCTGCTGACCGCCGCGCTCGCGCGCACCTACGCTCGCTGGGACCGGCTGCGCGGCGAGGATCCGTACGACCGCACCCGCCAGGAGCTGGCCGCCCTCTTCGCCCACCGCGCCCGCCGCTACCGCCGCCCGCACGGCGGCGTGCTGGACCGGCTCACCCCGCGCGAGCGGCTGGTGCTGGTGCTGCGGCTGTACGAGGGGGCCGCGGAGGAGCAGACGGCGGCCACGCTCGGCCTGCCGGTCGAGCGCGTACGGGCCATCTGCGCGCGCGCCGTGACGTTGATGCGCGCCGCCCCGCCTCCCGCCGGCGCCCCCGGGCCGCCCCCGGTCGCCGGTCACCCGGCGGGAGCGGCGCGATGAGCCTCCCGGACCGCGCGGGGAGCTTCCCGGACCGCAAGGAGGACCAGGTCCGGCGGATGCTGGAGGGGCCGCACCCGGTGCTGCCGCCGGATCTGGCCGGGCGGGCGGCCGGGCGCGGGGAGCGGCTGCTGCGCCGCCGCCGGGCGGCGCGGAGCATCGCCTGGGCGGTGCTGCTCGGCGCGGTCCTCGCGTTCACCGTCTGGGCGGCCGTCGTCCACCCGTGGGCGGGGCCGCCCACCGACACCACCCCTCCGCTGGAGGGGTGGTGACCTCAGCGGGACGGGACCGTCAGGACAGCGCCTGGGTCAGATCCACCAGCAGGTCGTCGATGGACTCGATGCCCACCGACAGCCGTACGAGATCCGCCGGTACCTCCAGCGCCGAACCGGCCGCCGAGGCGTGCGTCATCCGCCCCGGGTGCTCGATCAGCGATTCGACGCCGCCCAGCGACTCGCCGAGCGTGAACAGCCGGGCCCGGTTGCAGACCTCGACCGCCGCCTCCTCGCCGCCGGTGACCCGGAACGACACCATGCCGCCGAAGGCCCGCATCTGCTTGGCGGCGATCTCGTGGCCCGCATGCTCGGGCAGCCCCGGGTAGAAGACCTCGGTCACCTTGGGGTGGGCGGTGAGCAGTTCCGCGACGCGCGTGGCGTTCGCGCTGTGCCGGTCCATCCGTACCCCGAGTGTCTTGATGCCGCGCAGCACCAGCCAGGAGTCGAAGGGGGCGGCGACGGCGCCCATCGCGTTCTGGTGGAAGGCGAGTTCGTCGCCGAGGCCCGGGTCGGAGACGATCAGCGCGCCGCCGACGACGTCCGAGTGGCCGCCCATGTACTTGGTGGTGGAGTGCACGACGACGTCCGCGCCGAGCGCCAGCGGCTGCTGCAGATAGGGGCTGGCGAAGGTGTTGTCCACCACCAGCCGGGCGCCCGCGGTGCGGGCGATGTCGGCGACGGCCGCGATGTCGGTGATGCCGAGCAGCGGGTTGCTCGGCGTCTCGACCCAGATCACCTTCGTACGGGGGCGCAGCGCGGCCTGTACCGCCGCCGGGTCGGAGGTGTCGGCGACCGACCACTCCACGCCCCAGCGCTCGACGACCTTGGCGAAGAGGCGGAACGTGCCGCCGTACGCGTCGTTCGGGATGACCACGTGGTCGCCCGGCACCAGCAGCGTGCGCAGCAGGCAGTCCTCGGCGGCGAGGCCGGAGGCGAAGGCGAGCCCGCGGCGGCCTCCCTCCAGAGCCGCCAGGTTCTCCTCAAGGGCGGTCCGGGTGGGGTTGGCGGAGCGGCTGTACTCATAGCCGCCGCGCAAGCCACCCACGCCGTCCTGCTTGTAGGTGGAGACCTGGTAGATCGGCGGAACGACGGCGCCGGTGAGCGGGTCCGCCTCCTGGCCCGCGTGGATGGCGAGCGTCTCGAAGCTGTGGGGGTGCTGGTCGGTCATGAGCCCGAGCGTAACGCGCGGCGGGCGCGTCCAGGACCTCCAGGATCCGGCGGCGGGCCCGTCCGGGGTTCCCCTGCGAACCGTCCAGGATTCGGCTGCGAACCGTCCAGGATTCAACGGCGGCGGTCATTGTCCGCCCTGGCGCATAGGCTGGACCACAAGCCGTCACGGGACTTCACACGGGGACACCTCATGGAGCTTCTGATCTTCCTCATCGCCGTCGTCATGATCGGCGGGCTGATCGTGCTGCCCGCGCTGCGGCGGAGGCGCGGCGGCCGCGAGACCCTGCGGGGCGCGATGCGCGCCACGGACCCGGGTGAGTACGGTTTCGTCCCGCGCGAACAGCTGGACGTGCGGCTGCCCGGCCCGGACCTCCAGCTCATCGAGGCGCTGGAGGAAGTTCAGGCCCGCCAGGACTGGCAGCCCGCCTCCCGGCTGCTCGCGCTCACCGACGCGACCTCCGAACTGCGCTGGCAGCGCGTCCAGACCCTCGCCGGAGCCGCCGCCTTCGAGCTCGCCCAGGCCCCGGGCAAGGGCGGGATGTGGCTGCGCACCTGGCGCGTCGCGGCCCCCGAGGACCCGGGCGCGGCCGCCGTGCAGGCGGAGTTCCTGGTCCGGCAGGCGCTGCTCGACCCGTCCTCGCAGGACTTCCGGATGATCCTCGAGGAGGCCCGGGACGTCTGCCACGAGGCGGCGCGGCTGGCCCCCGAGGACCCCGTCCCGCACATCATCGAGCTCGGCGTCGCCCGCGGTCTCCCCTACCGGCAGGCCGACTTCGAGGAGCTGTGGACCAAGGTCACCGACCGCGCCCCGCACCACATGGGCGCCCACCTCGCCGCCCTCCACTACTGGTGCGAGAAGTGGCACGGCTCCCAGGACCGCGCCGACCGCTTCACCCACGCCGCCGCCGCGTCGGCCCCCGACAAGAGCCTCCTCCCCGCCCTGCCGCTGTTCGGCGTCTTCGAGCACCTGCCCGAGGTCAACCTCGTCCGCAGCCTGTACCAGAGCGACGTGGTCACCAAGGCCGTCGAGGGCGCCCTGTACGCCGTCCGCCAGGCCCCCTCCGACCACCCGGTCCTCCCCCACGTCCGCCATCTGCTGGTCTGGTTCCTGGTCCGCTCCGAGCGGTACGCGGACGCCATGGAGCAGCTGCGCCACGTGGACGGCCACGTGGGCGCGGTGCCCTGGTCGTACGGGGCCGACCCGGCCGCCGAGTACGCCGTCTACCGGGCGCTCGCGGTGGCGGGCTGGGAGGGCCGCGGCGGCTCCCCGGCGACCCTGCCCAAGTGAGCGTCACCGCGGCTCCCCGGCGACCCTGCCCAAGTGAGCGGCCCCGCGGCTACCCGGCGCCCCTGCCCAGGTGAACGGCGCCCCGGAATTCGAGCGCGCCCCCACCCGTTGTAAGGGATAGCCACCCCGTTCTTCCGCCCTCCGAGGAGCCCTCCCGATGCTGTTCAGCCGCCGCGAGAACCACCTCCCGACCCCCGAGGAGGCGCTGAAGGGCCGCCCCGAACCGGGCTTCACCGTCCCCGGCCGCCACACCGTCCTCGGCAACCCGCTCACCGGCCCGTATCCGCAGGGCCTGGTCGTCGCCGACTTCGGCCTCGGCTGCTTCTGGGGCGCGGAGCGCGTGTTCTGGCAGGCCCCCGGCGTCTGGACCACCCTCGTCGGCTACCAGGGCGGCCACACCGAGAACCCCACCTACGAAGAGGTCTGCAGCGGCCTCACCGCCCACACCGAGGCCGTCCGCGTCGTCTTCGACCCCGCGGTCACCTCGTACGGCGCCCTCCTGAAGCTCTTCTGGGAGTCCCACGACCCCACCCAGCACTTCCGCCAGGGCAACGACGTCGGCACCCAGTACCGCTCCGCGATCTACACCCACTCCCCCGAGCAGCAGTCCGAAGCCGAGTCCTCCCGCACGGCCTACCAGTCCGTCCTGACCGGCTCCGGCTACGGCGAGATCGCCACCGAAGTCCTCCCCGCGGGCCCCTTCTACCCGGCCGAGCCGTACCACCAGCAGTACCTGGACAAAAACCCCGCAGGCTACTGCGGCATCGGCGGCACGGGCGTCTCCTGCCCCATCGGAGTGGCCCCGGCGGACGGCTGAACGAGAAATGGCGAGGCCCGCGGAGTAGTGCGACCATCGAATCGCGTCCTGTCGGCCGGTAGTCCCGCCGCGCGGCGCGGGACGGGCCGGGGCGCTGGCATCGATGATGTGCGGTCGCTGTTCCTCCCCGGAGGGAGCCTGCCATGGCCAAGAATCTGGTCCTCTGCTGTGACGGCACGTGGGACCTCGCCGACCAGCCCAACAAGACGAACGTCACCAAGGTCGCCCTGGCCGTCCGCCCGCGGGCGGACGGCGTGGAGCAGCGCGTGTACTACGGCCGCGGTGTCGGCACGCGCCGCTGGGAGCGCCTGCGCGGCGGCGCGTTCGGCAAGGGGCTGTCCAGCAACGTCCTGGACGCCTACCGCTTCCTCGTCGACGCCTACGAGCCCGGTGACCATCTGTACCTGTTCGGATTCAGCCGGGGGGCTTTCACCGCCCGCAGCCTCGTCGGCCTGGTGCGCAACTCCGGCATCCTGCGCCGGGAGCACGCCCACCGGATCAAGGAGGCGTGGGCCCTGTACCGCGACCGGATCGAGAAGCCGACCGGCACGGCCGCCACCCTGTTCCGCCAGACGTACGCGCACGAGACGGGGATCCGCTTCATCGGAGTGTGGGACACGGTCGGTACTCTCGGCATCCCGGTTCCGGGGCCCCGGTGGCTCAAGCCGGTCGTGGCCTCCGTCAACCGCCGGTGGGCGTTCCACGACACCGACCTGAGCAGCTGGGTGGAGGGAGCCTTCCACGCACTGGCCATCGACGAGCAGCGCACACCGTTCATCCCGACGCTATGGCACCAGCAACCCGGCGCCGACGACAAGGGCCAGGAACTGAAGCAGGTGTGGTTCGCCGGAGTACACAGTGACGTCGGCGGTGGCTACGGTGAGACGGCCCTCTCCGACATCACCCTGCTGTGGATGGTCCACCAGGCTCGCCGTCACGGGCTGGAGTTCGACCCCGAGGTCCTCAGCGAGACCGGGCCGCGCGCCATGACCCCGAACACCGGCATGCGCTTCCCCGTGCGGCCCGACATCATGGGCCCGGTCCACAACTCACGCACCGGCCCCTACCTCATGGCCCGACCGTGGCACCGGCCCATCGGACAGGCTGCGGACGAGTCGGGCCGTGCCGACGGTTGCGAATACCTCTCGGAAACCGCTCACACGCGCCACGACGAGGACGCGTCCTACCGACCGCCCGAACTCGACCACTATCTCGCTCAGGGAGACGTACACCTCGAACCGGTGCCCCTGACCGCTCCCGACTCTCATCGAGCACCTGCCAAACCGCGCCGCTTGAGACGGCCTCCCGCTTAGAGGGTGAACCCCAGCATCACGGCCCCGAGCACGTGGTGCATGGCCTGAGCTGGGGCGCGCCGTCACTCGTTCGGGCGGTGCGATCGGGCTCGCACTCGATACGCTGCTTCCAGGGATCAGAATCTCGCCCATGGGAGCAGCAATGACCACCTCCGCCACCGGGCAACCACTCATCCCTCAGCCGCCCGCCACCGTCACGGCCCTCCGCCAGGCCGTCGCGCAGATCGCACCCGCCGCCTTGCCCGCCTTTACCCGGGAGCTGGATCAGGCCGCCGACCAGTCCCGCCAGGCTTCCGACCTTTCCCCGCTCCAGCGGTTCATCGCCCAGTGGGCCGTCTATGTCCACATTCAGCGGCAGCCGAAGGTTGCGAAAGAGTTCTGTCACTGGGAGGACACTGCCGAGACCGGCGACGCGAAGCAGGTCCGACGCGCCGCGTCCGCGATCGGCAAGATCCTGGACGACGCACACGCCGCGCTCGGCCTCCCGTCCCGGTGAGCGCCGACTGGCCCGGCGGACGACGACGCCGCGCCCAAGGCCAAACGCCATCACGGAATGGAGCGTTCACCGTTCTCCAGATACGCGGGGCGCTGCTCGGTCAGGGCCCGGAGGGCTTGGGCGGCCCGGCGGCGGGTGCGGGGCGGGAGCAGGGGAAAGGCGTCGTCCGGCGGGAAGAACTCACAGGCCGAGAGTTCGTGATCGTGCGGGTACAGCCCGCTGGCCTGGCCGGACGTGAGCGTACCCCCGTCGAACACGAACGCGAGTTGGTCGTCCCAAGGGCCGTGGGGCGGGACCCAGTCGACACACAGAAGTCCTCGCAGCTCGACGGCGAGGCCCAACTCCTCGGACAGCTCGCGCCGCGCCGCGTCGGAGGGTGCCTCGTTCGCCTCGGCCATCCCGCCGGGCAGATCCCACGCTTCCTTGTACGTCGGCTTGACCACCAACAGGCGCCCGGCGGCGTCGCGGAGGAGAACGTCGGCTGATACGCGCTTGCGTGCCTGCTTGGCATTCCCCTCCGCCAAGTAGGCGTCCCATTCTGCGGGGCCTGACCGGGGGTCGGTAGTCATGTGGCACTGCCTCCCTCAGTGGGAGGGGCGCCGAGCCCGGCCAGGATGAGCGCCCGTTGCCGCTTCGTCGCTACCAGACAGTCCAGGAAGTCCTTCACGATCGGTTCCGCGTGGTGGCGGGCCAAGGCTCCCGCCAAGAGGTTGAGTTGCTGAGTGACCCGCAACGATCCCAGCGTTCCGCAATCGCCAAGTAGCGCACGGCCGACCGCACATGCGGCCTCCAGCTCGCCCTGCCTGGTACGGATCAGCGCCAAGGTGATCTGACTGAATACGCGGCTTCTCGCGCGGTCGCCGGAGCGGAGAGCGATCGCCTCTTCGGCCGCCTCCACGGCGGCGGGCAAGTGGCCAGCGTCGTGCAGGGACAGCGCTGTCTCACTCGCCAATGCGGGCGCGTCGAACGAACTGAGCCAAGACGAGGGGTGGGTGTCCGGCATCTTGGCGATCTCCTTCTGTGCCACAGCCAGTGCGCGGCGGGCCCGCTCGCCTTCCCCTAGCTGAGCGAGCGCTCGTGCCTCCATGGCATGAAGTCTTGCGATCAGCGCGGGAACGCAGGACCCACCGGTTACATGGTCTCGTCCCGCTCTCGCCATGGAAACGGCCTTATCCGGATGCCCTGTCTGTAAGGCGAGATGACTCATGCTGGCCATGATGTTCGCGTTCAAGGCCCAGTCCTCTCCTGCCTTCGCCAGCGAGAGGGCCTTGGTGAAATGGTCGCTTGCCCGCTGGTCATGCCCCGTGTCATGAGCCATCCATCCGGCCATCTCCGTAAGCGCGGCGGCCGCTTGGAATGTCCGAGCGGAGTCACGGCCGGTCTCGCCACCGAAGATTCGCGGGCCCACCTTGTGATGGAGGTAGTGGAGAACTGAGGCGTACAGATGGCCGCCGCCCAGCTGCCGGTCCGCGGCCCGAAACGACCTCACCGCGGCCAGGTCCGGAGATGCTTCCGAGCACGGTACGGCCTGGGCATGCTCAACCCGAGTCGCGTCGAGCACTCGTCGCGCCTCACGGCCTTCCCAGGGGCGGGAAGCCAGGCGCATCAACCCGCCCGGGACACGCAGCCCGTCAGAGATCTGCTCCATCTTCTCCACGCTCGTCACGCGGCCTTCGCCACGCGCGAGCTTCCCAACGCGCTCCGGCTTCATATCGCATGCGTCGGCGATCCTCATGTAGCTGATGCCCGACCATTTTCGGGCGAGGGCGAAGAACGCGCCGAAGTCATGACGCAGCAGCGCCGCGCGCACATCCTCGCGGGCGAGCAGTCGTTCCGGCAGAGCATGGGGCGCGACGGACTCGGCCAAGGGAGCACCCCCAGTGCACCATGATCTTACTGAGCGTTGACCAGATCGCACCGAGTGTACCCAGGCGGGATGCCCGCGACCGCCGCTCGCCACTGGGCACTGAACAGCGAGGACCGAAGTGGTGACGCGAACAAGCCGGTTGATGGACAATCAACTGGTATGACCATCGATTATCGCAAACATCCCAAAGTCGACTACCGCAAGCGCCCCAAGACCCCCAGTCCGGGGATAAGCCTGGAGAAGGTCACTGCCCAGGCTCCGGGGTTGGTCAGCCTCTACAAGACGGCTGCGGTCTCCTTGGCCAAGCACCAGGTCGGCGGGCAGCGCGCCGCCGTGTACCTCGTCCTGGACCGATCCGGGAGTATGCGCCCGTACTACCGCGACGGCTCCGTACAGCACTTGGCAGAGCAGACTCTCGCCCTCGCGGCCAATCTGGACGACGACGGGGTCGTGCCGGTCGTCTTCTTCTCTACGGAGATCGACGGAACCGCCGAGATACGTCTCGATGCGTACCGCGACCGGATCAATCCCTTGCACGACTCCATGGGGCACATGGGACGCACCAATTACCACGTGGCCATGCAGGCCGTCATTGACCACTACCAGTCATGCGGAGCCGAAGAACCGGCATTCGTCGTCTTCCAGACCGACGGTTCCCCCACGTCCAAGGCCGCTGCCGAGCACGTGCTGTGTACGGCAGCGAAGCTGCCGATATTCTGGCAGTTTATCGGGTTCGGCAACGACGAATTCCGGTTCCTGCACAAGCTCGACGATCTGCCGGTGCCGAATCGGCGTGTTGTCGACAACGCCGGTTTCTTTGCCGCTGGGCCGTCACCGAAGGCCCTCTCCGACGCCAAGCTCTACGATCGATTGCTCCAGGAGTTCCCGCTGTGGCTGACGTCTGCACGCTCCGTCGGCATCGTCAAGAAGTGAGAACGGCGGATGGCTCCAATCTCGGCCCTGGCTGACGTTCGACTGACCCTCACCTGCTGGTGTCCACCTCGGATTTCGGCAACGGCCGGAAACCGGCCCGAGCCGAGCTAGTGCTGGCACTACCGGTCTCCCTATGAGGGGTATAGCCAGCGGTGGGAAGGCAGCACGGCTAACCCGCAGCACAGTTGGCAAACGCAAGAGCCCCGCGACCAAGCGAACGGCCCGGGGGGCGTGGTCAACGCTGCCGAGGAGCGTCAACGTGCGAAACCATATCCACCACACCGTGTGGTGGCTGCTTCGGTCAGTGCTCCCAAGTCGGGGGGCGCCGACGCGTGGTCCGGACAAATCCCCCAGTGAGCATCGTGGATGCCCCGACGCCGCGGCTTCCTCGCGTGGAGCTGCTGTGCGCTCCGCACGGGATGGTGGTGGTCCGGTGAGCACGCAACCGCGTCTGCTGCCGTGGAACGGAGAGTCCGGCAAGCCGTGTTACCTGGTGCCCAGTGAGGACGGCAAGGGGTATCTGTCGCGGCTCGCCGACGAGATGGAAGCGGTGCAGCTCCGCATGGGTGCTGAACTCCTGGGCCATGCCCGTGCGCTGCTCGGCGACCCCAGGGCGGAGGACGGAGAACTTCGCTTTCTCGCGAATCGTCTGGTCGAGGCGCTGTACGACGCGCTCCGGGTCGCGGAGAGCCGCGGCAGTCGGCTGCCCCTCCTCGATGAGGACGAGGACGCCCGACAGGCTCAGGCGAAGGGAGCATGCGGATGAATCCGGACCATCGCGCTCAGTCCGAGTGGCGCATCGAGGCTGCTCCGGCGGGGCTGCGCGTACACCGCCAGGGAAACCAGATCGCGCTGACGCTTCGGGTCGTCCGGTCGGGGAAGCCCTTAGCCCTCGCCCCGCTGCTTCTGACACTGGACGAGTCGGAACAGCTCCACGCGGGCCTGTGCTTCGCGCTCGGCCCGGAGCCCGCACGAGCAGACGCGCCCGAGTGCCGGAGGCCGGTTCGCCATCCCGGCGGGCGGGAGCGGGACTGAGGTCGGCTCGGGGTTTCGCCGGACGAGGAGCGTCGAGCCGATCCGGCGTGCCTTGAGCCGGGCGTCGCACCGGACGGGTCCAATAGTGCGCCACGAGGAAAATCGGTCGAAAGGGCTGAACGTCGTCGCTATCGTCTGGCGGATGGAAATCCGGGCGTTCGAAGAGCGTGACTGGCCGCACGTCTGGCCGATCGTCGAGCAGATTGTCCGTAAGGGAGACACCTTCTGCTACGACCCCCTCCAGACGGAGGCACAGGCGCACGACATGTGGGTGGTACCGCCCCCGGGGCATGTCGTGGTCGCCGTAGAGGACCGGCGCGTGCTCGGCACGTCGAACATGTACGCCAACCGACCCGGTCCCGGTTCTCACATCGCCAGTGGCAACTTCATGGTGGCGTCCGAGGCGCGCGGCCAGGGGGTCGGTCGAGCGCTGGGCGAGTATCTGCTCAAGTGGGCCTCGACCGCTGGCTTCGCCGGTGTGCAGTTCAACGCGGTCGCGGACTCGAACACGCCAGCTCTCAAGCTGTACGAGCGCCTCGGATTCGCCACCATCGGCACCGTGCCAGGTGCGTTTCGGCATCCCGCGCTGGGGCCCGTCGGGCTGCACGTCATGTATCACGGCCTGGACGCCTGAGCCCAGGCACCAGGGAGGCCCTCACCATGAGCAGCGCCACGTCAGCCTTTCCCGAACGGATCGAGCTCACGGGGGAAGGTCTCGTCCTGCGTGACTGGACGGAAGCGGACCTCGCCGCGATGCCGGACTTGTTCGACCACCCCGACATCGCGTACTGGACGCCGCTCGTCTCCCCCTTCGACCAAGCGGCCGCCCGCGCACGGCTGGACCGGGCCCGGCAGTTGCGGGCGGAGGGCACGGCCATCCTGCTCGCCATCACCGTTGACGGCCGCGTACCGCTGGGCGAGGTGATGCTGCGGCGTGCCCCCGAGGGCTCGGAGCTGGGCTACGCGGTCGGCCCGGCGCACCGCGGCCAGGGGCTGGCCGCGCGGGCGGTGCGGGTGATGGCCGCGTATGCCTTCGAGCAGCTCGGCCTGGAACACGTGATTCTGGAGCTGGAGGCCGAGAACGCCGCCAGCGTCGCCGTGGCCGCCAAGGCTGGCTTCAGCCTGCTCGATGTGCCGCTGATCAAGGGGGAGGAGAAGGGGCGGCCCTACGCCCTGCAGACATGGGGCCTGGCTCTCCCCTGATCTCGGCCCCTTTGCGGTGCCGATCGTGATGTCAGCGTGCGACTTAGATCAGAGCGGAGGCATCTCGTGCCAGTGGTCTGGCCGTGGGTACCGTCCAGACGATGTCTGCTGCGCGCTGCCGCGTGTCTGAGCGGTGCGCGGTTCGTCGCGAGCAGAGGGAGTGGGTGCGGGCATGGCGTCTGCCGGTGCGCGGGGGACGGAGTTCACGTCGGCGGGCGCTACTCGAGTGATGGTCACTGCATGCCGACAAGTCCAGCTGGAAGGTGACGGCGCTCGCTATCCCGACGGCTGAGAGCGGTATTGAGGTCGGCACTGCCTGGCTGGAGGCCGGTAGTCATAGGGCGGTGCCTCCATCAGATCATCCGGCCGCGCAAAGCTACGCCCTGGCCTTCTCCAGGACTTCGGCCACCGCCGGAAGCTCTTGGTGGGACCTGAGCTGTTGGACGATCGGCGTGAGGCGTTGGCGTGGGCGCACGGAGGCCACTCCGGCCGAGAGTTCCAGTGCGCGACTGGTGACGGATGCGGCCTCCTCGATTTCTCCGGCGGCCAGATAGGAATCCGCCAGCCACGACAGGTAGAGGCTTTTGTCGCGGGCGTGGGTGTCGCCGTAGCGGGAGAGAAAGTCCTCCAGCACGGGAACGGCACGGAGGGGGCGGCGCAGTTCGGTCCAGCATCGGCCCGCCATGATCTGCAGACCATTGCCATCCCACGCCGCCCAGTCGGGCTGTGGCGCTCCGTCGTCCTCGCTGAGCGCGGATTCAGCGGCGCTGAGAGCACGTTCGGTCTCGTCCGCCTCCCCGGCTGCTGCGTACGCCCAGGCGAGGCGCCCATAAAGCAGCGCGCGTACGCCGGGTGGAGCGTCGGGGCCCGCGGTGCCGCATGACTGGACGGCGATATCTATGCCGACGGTGCGATCGTGGCTGACTCTCTGATAGGCGAGAAAGGCGAGCGCGTTTCCGGCGAGGGCTGTGTCTCCGGCTTCGGTGGCGGCTTGGTGGCTGTCCTCGTAAAGGCTGGCGGCGTCGTCGTGCTTGCCCGCGTCGAATGCTGCCCAACCGGCTTGTTGCGCCTGCTCGGAGAGGACCGAAAGAAGCGCGCGGCCGGTCTCCTCGGTGTAGCTGCCCTCCCGGAGCGCCGTCTTGGTCGCCTGATACTCGCCGAGGTAGACGCGGTAGGTGTCGCCTCCCCCGAGGACATCATCGAGTCGCCGCAGTCGCGCCGTGCGCTGTCGCAATTGGTCCGGCACATCGCGGCCAATCTGACGGCCTGCTTTGAGCTGGGCCAACTCGGGCAGGCCGAGGACCAGCCCTGCCCCTGCTGAGGCTCGGAAGAATTCCCTGCGCCGCACTGTTTCGCTCCCCTCTCGGGTCGTGGATGTCGTGCGTGCCGAGGCGGCCGTTTCCCAGTCACGGGGAGCGAGGCCGAGCAGATGTCCGGGGATGCGCAGGGCATCGGCAATCGTCGCGATCTTGTCGAACGAAGTGATACGGCCCTGGCCGCGTGCCAAGGTGCCGACCCGTTCGGGCTTCAGGTCACACTCGGCGGCGATCCTCGAATAGCTGATCTTGGCTAAGTCTCGGGAAAGAGAGAAGACCGCGCCGAAGTCATGAGCCACGATCGCGGTACGCATCTCCGGGTGGTTCAGAACCTCGCGCGGTAGTGCCGTCGGCGGTTGGTAAGCGGTCATCGTGTGCCCCGTTACGCCTACTGGTGACAGTCTGTCACGCATTCCTGACGGTCAGCCTACCCATGATGGGGATAGCCCGGGGCGGGAAGGCAGTGCCGTTACTCCACAGCACAGTTGGCAAACGCAAGACCCCCGCGACCGCGCGAACGGCCCGGGGGCGTGGTCAACGCTGCGAAGGAGCGTCAACGTGCCAAACCATATCCACCACACCGGGTGGTTGCTGCTGCGGTCATTGCCAGAGAATCGCCCTCGGGTGGTGCTGGTGTGCGCTCCGCACGGGATGGTGGTGGTCCGGTGAGCGCGCAACCGCGTCTGCTGCCGTGGAGTGGGGAGTCCGGCAAGCCGTGCTACCTGGTGCCCAGTGAGGACGGCAAGGGGTACCTGTCGCGGCTCGCCGACGAGATGGAAGCGGTGCAACTCCGCATGGGGGCTGAACTCCTGGGCCATGCCCGCGCGCTGCTCGGCAACCCCAGGGCGGAGGCCGGGGAACTTCGCTTTCTCGCGAATCGTCTGGTCGAGGCGCTGTACGACGCGCTCCGGGTCGCGGAGAGCCGGGGCAAGCGGCTCCCCCTCGCCGATGAGGACGCTCGACCGGCTCAAGCGGAAGGGACATGCGGATGAGCCCGGAGCGTCGTGTTCAGTCCGAGTGGCGCGTCGAGGCCGCTCCGGTGGGGCTGCGCGTACGGCGTGAGGGGAATCAGCTCGCGCTGACGCTTCGGGTCGTCCGGCTGGGTAAGCCCGTAGCCCTCGCCCCGCTGATGCTGACGCTGGACGAGTCGGAACAGCTCCACGCGGGCCTCTGCTTCGCCCTCGGTCCGGAACCCTCGCGAGCGGACGCGCCCGAGTGCCGGAGGCCGGTTCGCTATCCCGGCGGGCGGGAGCGGTACTGAGGTCGGGGTATCACCGGACGTTCGAGGAGTCACCGTGGGCAGGGGGCATCGCTCGTCGTGGACGGTCCCCGGGGGGGCTTCGAGTCGATCGGGCCTACATCGAGGCGGGCACCGCAATCGCGCAGGGCACTGTTCACCGGCCCCGCTCCGGTCAACAGCGTGCAGCGTCGCCAAGACCTACTCTAGGCATGGGTCGACGGCGCGGGTTCCCGTCGATGCTCCAGCCAAGTGCGGCTCAGGTCATCCCAGATCGTCTGATACTGGCCGAAGATCTCGCCGAGCTGATCGAAGGTGAGTTCGTCGGCGGCAGTCGACGCCATGAGGTATTCGAGGTCATCGGCAAGCCGCTGGAACCGATACTGCGCTTCCTCCATCAGAACCCACCGGGAGCGCCAATTGAAGAACGGCTCGACGGCTCCTAGCAACGTCACCAGCGCCACACACGCCAAGGCCAGACCGGCCCACGCGTTGAGATTCTGCAAGCCCAGGATGACGGTGGAGGCAGCGGACAGTACGAGCGTCGCCACCTTGGTGACGGAGGCACTTCGACCGAACCGCCTTTTCTTGCCGCGGGCGTAGCCGTTGCCCTGACGAATCTTGTCCAGCAGGAAGGCGGCTGCCTCCCTCGGGCTGGGACCGACACCTGGTCCAGCGTCCGGCTGCACTCCGCCCCCAAAACTCTGTCGCCACCTTGCAGCTCGCTCCCCGGCAGACGCTGCCCTGGCATCACACGGTTCCCTGGCGTCGCCCACCATAGCCACCTGCCACAGAACGTGATCGCCACCAGCACAGCTCGGTCACCGCGCCGCCGCCGGGCGTATCCGCATGCCGCCGCCTCAGGCCCCAGGCGTACGCGCCGCCAGCGCTTCGCGCAGGAGCGCGACGGCCGGGGGGATCTCCGTATCGCTGATGTTGCCGTAGCCGAGGACGAGCGCGCGGTCGGCCGCATCGTGTACGCGGTAGTCGGCCAGGTCCGCCAAGCGCAGCCCGGCGGTGGCCGCGGCGCGGACCGTGCCGGGGGTGTCGGTGTCGTCCGGCAGGTGGAGCAGGATGTGCAGACCGGCGGCGGTGCCGGTGACGCGGGCCTGGGGCATCTGGGTGCCCAGCATGCGGATCAGCAGGTCGCGGCGGGTACGGAACCGGCGGCGGGCCGCGCGGAGGTGGGCGTCGTACCAGCCGCGGTCGATGAAGGCGGCGAGGGCGAGCTGGTCCAGCACCGGGGGCGCGGCGGCGACGGGGTTCGCCGCCCGGAGCGCCGGGGTCATCGCGGCGGGCGCGACCAGCCAGCCCAGGCCGAGGGCCGGGGAGAGCGTCTTGCTGACCGAGCCGAGGAGGAAGACCCGGCTCGGGTCCATCCCCTGCATGACGGCGACCGGGTGGTGGTCGTAGCGGAACTCGGCGTCGTAGTCGTCCTCGATGACGAAGCCACCCACCTCGCGGGCCCAGCGCACCAGGCGTGCCCGGCGGGCCGGGGACAGCACCGCGCCGGTGGGGAACTGGTGTGCCGGGCCGACGACGACGGCCCGGGCGGGCGTACGGGCGAGGGCGTCGACGCGGAGGCCGTCGTGGTCCACGGGCACCGGGTGTACGCGCAGACCGGCGCTGGTCGCGGCGGCGCGCAGCCGCCCCCAGCCCGGGTGTTCCACGGCCAGGTCGGCGATCCCCTCGGCGCGCAGCGCCCGGCAGGTGCGGACCAGGCCGTCGGTGACCCCCGCGCATACGGATACGGCCGCGGCGTGCGCGTCCGCGCCGCGCGAGCGCCGCAGGTACTGCGCGACGGTCGTCCGCAGCACCGGGTGCCCGGCGGGGTCGGGCAGCCCGAGGTCGTAGTGGACGGCCGAGCCGGTGACCGCCCGGACGGCCTCCGCCCAGCGGCGGCGCGGGAACGCCCGCAGGTCGGGCAGGCCGGGCGCGAGGTCGTACCGGACCGGTGGCGCCGCCGGTACGGACCGCGCGCGGGGCCGCGGCGGCGCGGTGTCCGGCGACCAGGAGACGCGGGTGGCGGAACCCACCCGGGCGGCGAGGTAGCCCTCCGCGATGAGCTGCCCGTACGCCTCCGTCACCACCCAGCGGGAGCAGCCCAGTTCCTCGGCGAGCGCCCGGCTCGGCGGCACGGCGGCGCCCTCCGTCAGCCTGCCGTCCCGTATCGCGGTGCGCAGCGCGCGGGCGAGGCGGTCGTGCAGGCGTCGGCCGGGGTCCGGAGCGGCGAGCTCCAGCAGCGTCGCCCACGCGAAATTGGTCTGGGAATCCGCCACAAGATTGGAGCGTAGCGCCGATCCGAATCCGCCTAGCGTGATCGGCATGATGACCAATCTGGCGCTGGGCGCCATGCTGTTCGGCACGGTTCAGGACGAGCGCCGGTCGTTCGAGATCCTGGACCGTTTCGTGGACGCCGGAGGCGTCTGGATCGACACCGCCAACTGCTACGCGTTCTGGTCGGACCCGACCGGCTTCGGCGGGCAGAGCGAGACGCTGCTCGGGCGCTGGCTGGCGAGCCGCCCGGGGGTCCGCGACCGCGTGAAGATCAGCACCAAGGTGGGCTGCGAGCCGACCGAGGCCGGGCGCTTCCCGGAGACGGCCGAGGGCCTCTCGGCCGGGGTGATCAAGCACGGGATCGAGGGCAGTCTCCGGCGCCTCGGTACGGACCACGTCGAGCTGTACTGGGCGCACAAGCCGGACGCGGCCACCCCGCTGGAGGAGACGGTCGGCGCCTTCGGCGAACTGGTCTCCGCGGGGACAGTCGGCCGCCTCGGCTGCTCCAACTACCCCGTCTGGCAGCTGGAACGGGCCCGGCAGATCGCGCGGGCGCACGACGTCGCGGGCTTCACGGCGGTGCAGCAGCACCACACGTATCTCCAGCCGCGCCCCGTGGCCGAGCCCCTCGTACGGCACCGGTTCGGCGTGGTGAGCGACGAGGTGCTGCACTACCTGGAGCACCACCCGGACATCGCCCTGTGGGCGTACACCCCGCTGCTGAACGGCCGCTACACCCGCCCGGACCGGCCGCTTCCGGCGGAGTACGACCACCCCGGCACCGCCCGCCGCCTCGCCGCGCTCGACGAGATCGCCGCGGAGACCGGCACCAACCGCAACCGGGTGGTGCTGGCGTGGCTGACCGGAGGCACCCCGGCCGCCACGCCGATCGTCGGCGTCAGCACGGCCGAGCAGCTGGACGAGGCGGTCGCGGGGTCGTCACTGGAGCTGACCGCGGAGCAGCGCGAACGCCTGGACTCCGCGGTGTGACCGGCAGGATCAGGCGCGCTTCTCCAGGCGGGTGCCCTGGCGCAGGGTGATCGACATCAGGTCACTCGGGGCGTCGAGTTCCAGGCGGTGCCAGCGCCCGCGGGGCACGACCACGGCGGTGCCCGCCGCCAACCGGACCACGTCCTCGGGGCCGCCGGGCGCGGTGGGGCGGAAGGCGAGGCGGACCCCGCCCGTCAGGCAGCACACCGCCTCGTCGGCCTCCGGGTGCATCTCCCAGTGGTCGGCGTGGACGTCGGCGTCGGTCTCGACGTGGAAGGTGGCGACCTGCCACGCGCCGTCGGAGTCGCTGCCCGTCATCTGCCGCTCGGCGGCCCGGACACCGCCGTCGGGGTGGAACCGCAGCGCTGAGGCGAACAGGTCGATGGGGGTGGTGGCCGTCGTCATGACGGTGTCCTTCCGATCGGGATGAATTTTCGTACGTGTAAGAAAAATAGCGGGAGCGGATCGCCGTTGTCGACACCTGGGGGATGATGGGGCCATGCCGCAGCCGTCCGCACCGCGCAAGACCCGTGGCCGACCACCCCGTATCTCACGCGAGGAGGTCGTCGCGACAGCCCGCAGGATCGTGGACGAGGACGGCGTGGACCGGCTGACCATGCGGCGGCTCGCCACGGAGATCGGCAGCACGCCGATGGCGCTCTACCACCATGTCCGCAACAAGGAAGAACTGCTCCTCCTGCTGCTCGACGACCACGCCGCGCGGACGCTGAGCCGCCACCAACCCCCCGCCCAACCGCGCGAACGGGTCATCGTCGCCGCCACCGCGATCCACGAGGCGCTCGCCGCCTGCCCCTGGATCGTGGAGGTGCTGACCGCCGACGACCTGATGTCCGCGTCCGCGCTGTGGTTCGTGGAGCAGATCGTCGACGGCCTGGCCGAATGCGGCCTGACCCCCGAGCGGGCCGTGCACGGCTACCGCGCGATCTGGTACTACACCGCCGGAGAGATCGTGGTCCGCGCGACAGCGGCCCGGCGGCGTGCCGGCGCCGACGACGCCGACCGCGCGACCTACCGGGAGCGGGTCTTCGCCGACCTCGATCCGGACGGGCTTCCCCGCCTGGCGCAGGTCGCGGACGACTGGGCGGCTTTGACCGCCGAAGACACCTACCTGGACGGGCTCCGCGCCTTGGTGGACGGCCTTCTCGTCAGTCGCTGAATCTGCTCAGAGCGTGTCGCCCAAGGCGAGGCATTTGGACTTCTGGGGGATGCTTCGGACCGCCCGGTTCACGTCGACCAGGGCGTCTCCGGCCTTGGATCCGTCGCCCTTGACGGTCACCTCGACGGCGGGGTCGCGGCCGTACGTCGCCAGGGCGTTCACGCCGTCCTTCTGCGCCCGCTTCTCGTCGAGCACCCAGTCGACGTCGTTGACGTCCACGCACATGTTGGTCGTCGGCCGCAGCGGTGTGACGCCGCAGCGCAGGACCACCGAGCCGTCGCCCCAGGAGGCGACGCCCTTGCCGGAGACGTCGTCGCGGTGCTTCGACAGAACGGTTTCGGGTGCGCGGGAAATGACGTCCGAGCACTTCGGGTTATCGGCAAAGGGGCCGGGTTCCACGGATTCCTTCGAAAAGAAGAGGAAATACGAGGCGACCGCGGCCGCGATCCCCGCCGCGACGCACACCCCGGAGATGAGGCGGGCCTTTTTGCTCCATGACCTGAACCGCATCGGACCCACTTATTCCCTCGACACCCTCGCTCGCACCCTACCCGGGGCGGTGTCGGAGGCTGCGGTTAGGGTCTGTGCTCATGAGCGACGCGTACTCCCCCATCCCCGAGCTGAACCTGCTCAAGGAGTTCGAGGACAGCCTCGGAGGGCGGTTCTTCGCGCCCGGATTCGAGTTGTTTAAGTACAACGACGATCTGGACTGGTTCTGCGGTGACGCACCCGACGCGTATCTGGACCGGCTCATCCCCTTCGCCTACGCGACGGCCTCCGGCTCGTACTACGCCCTGTGGCGCTGTGACGACCGGGCCGACCTCGCCGATCTGCCCGTCATCGGCTTCGGGGACGAGGGCGATCTCTGGGTCGAGGCCCGGAATCTGCGCGAGCTCTTCCAGGTGCTCGCCGCCGAGGCGGACGATCCCGAGGACCGTGATCGTGTCGCCCCCGCGCGGGAGCGGTATCTGGCCTGGCTGGAGCAGAACTTCGGGCTCGTGGCGGATGACGGGGAAGGAGAAGGGCTGGACGAGTACGCCCGGCGGTTCGCGCTCTGGGTCTCGGAGTTCGCCTCCGGGGAACTCCTCGACCATGTGCTCGGCGCGCTCGGCGTGGACAGGGGCGCGTTCACAGGCGAGTGATGAGGCCGGGGGTGGCGATGGCGATGGACGGTTCGTACATCTCCGCCGCCGCGGTCTGCGCGGCTTCGGGGTTCGTCCCCGGCCAGAGGTGGGTGAGCATGAGGCGGGCGGCGCCTGCCTGGTGGGCGTATTGACCGGCCAGGCGCGCGGTCAGCAGGTACGGGGCGTCGCCGGTCGGCACCTGGTGGACGTACGTGGCCTCCGACAGGAACAGATCGGCGCCCTGGGCGAGGCGCGGGATGTCCGGGCTGGGACCGGTGTCACCGGTGTAGGCGAGTACGGCGCCGGGAGTGGCGAGCCGGATGCCCGCGTTGGGGACGAAGTGCGGCAGCAGCCAGGTGTCGGCGGTGTAGGGGCCTATGTCGAACCGGTCGCCGGGCGTGAACTCGTGGAGGCGGTACGCCCCGGCGAGCATGGTCGGCTTGTCGAGCGCGAGCACGGCGTCGACCGCACCGTGCGGGGCATGGACGGGCAGGGGCGGCGGCGGGTCGTCGCTCAGCCCGCGGGCGCGTAACAGGGGGTTGAGGTCGGCGCAGTGGTCGGGGTGGCCGTGACTGATCAGCACGGCGTCGACCGCGTCGACGGTGCTGTGCCGGAGCAGGCGCGGCAGCGTGGCGTAGCCGGGGTCGATCAGCAGGCGGAATCCCGCGTACTCCACGAGGTAGCCGCTGCATGCCTGGTCCGCGGTGGGCCAGGCCCCGCAGCCGCCGAGAACGGTCAGTCGCATGGCACTGGACCCTAGCGGCGTTCCTCGGCCACCAGCAGGGATTTTCCGGCTGGACGGATCAGGCCGGTTCGGCGGACTTGGCTCGGGTCAGGGCCACTTCGAGGACGACCAGCAGTGCGTCGCGGACCGATCCCGTGTCGCGGGCGTCGAAGACGGTGAGCGGGACGTGCTCGGAGACGTCGAGCGCCCACCGCACCTCGTCGAGGTCGTGCTCGACCTCGCCGTCGAAGGCGTTGACGGCGACGGCGAAGGGGATGTCCTTGTGCTCGAAGTAGTCGACGGCCGCGTAGCAGTCGTCCAGGCGGCGGGTGTCCACGATGACGAGGCCGCCGAGGGCGCCTTCGACCACGTCGTCCCACATGAAGCCGAACCGGTCCTGGCCCGGCGTGCCGAACAGGTAGAGCTTGAGGGTCGGGTCGATGGTGATGACGCCGAAGTCCATGGCGACCGTGGTGGTGGTCTTGCCGGGGGTGTGAGTGAGGTCGTCCACGCCCGCCGCGACCTCCGTGATGGCGGCCTCCGTGGTCAGCGGGCGGATCTCGGAGATGGCGCCCACGGCCGTGGTCTTGCCCACTCCGAAGCCACCCGCGATGACCAGCTTGACCGGCAGCGGCGGTTTTTCGGCTTCAGCTGCTGTCGCGGAGTGTGCCCCGTGAGTCGGGGACGGCACGGAGACCATCGATAACCCTTCGCAGTACGGAGATGTCCTGGACTGTCCTGGCGTCCGGCACGTGGATCGCCAGGTGTCCGGCGGTGCACAGGTCCTCCGCCAGGACCCGCACCACGTTGAGGTGGAGCCGGAGCCGGGCGGCCAGTTCCGCCACCGACTGCGGGCGTCGGCAGGCGGCGACGAGGTCGTGGCGTTCGAAGGTGAGCGCCCGCAGGGCGGAGAGCCCGTCCGCCGTCGCCACGACCTGGGCCTCGACCGGGAGCGGGGGCGCGGTTCCGCCACCGCCCGCCACCCGGCCCGCGGTGAGCAGGAACGGCCGGATCGCGGAGGCGCGGCCGACCGGCTCCGGCGGGTCGGTATCCCCGCCCGGCACGGCAGCGCGGTCCGCCGTCTCGTGCGAACCTGGTTCACCGGTGGCCATCGCGCCCCCTTCTGCATGACCGCATACGTCAGATGAACGGAGCGCCGGCGCTCTTCTTCAGCTCCAGTACGAGCTGCGGGGTGAGCGCGGCTCCGGCCCGGTTGGCGAAGAGGGTCATCTCGTAGGCGATGTTGCCGAGCTTCGCCTCCTTCGTCGTCACCACACCGAGGACGGCGCCGCAGCCGATGGCCGACACCAGTACGTGGCCGCCCTCCAGGTCGATGATGACCTTGTTGAGACCGCCGAGGCCGTAGTTGCCGGAGGCTCCGGCGGCGAGGCTCGTGACGCCGGAGACGATCGCGGCGAGCCGCTCGGAGTCGGCCTGTTCGCGCAGCTCGGATACGGCGATCAGCAGACCGTCGGACGACACGGCGATGGCGTCGACGACACCGGCGGTGTGGGTGGCGAACCGGTCGAGCAGCCAGGTGAAGTCGGCCGCGGCCGCTCGCAGGTCGGTGGGTTCCTGCCCAGCGGGACTGCTCTTACCTGTCGGCGTGGTCACTGCCCGACTCCTTCCGGGGTTGCTGATGCGGCAATGGCGTGGGTTCGGTCGGGGTGGCGGCACTGTCCTGCTGTGCCCTGCGTACGGCGGCCTCGAACTCGTCGAGTTCCGACCGGACCGCGTCGGCGTCGGCGGGCGCGCGGACGGCCGCGATGCCCCGGTCGGCCGGTGGCGTGGTCTTGTCGAGCGTCGCGCCCCGGACCCGCCGTCGCAGCGGGCGGGAGGTGGACGCGCCGGACGGCTTCTCCCCGGTGGGGGACGGGTGCTGAGTGGTGAATGGTTCCTGCTCAGCGGATTGTTTCTGCTCGACGGACGCATCGGCGGGCGCATCGGCCGGGGTCTCGGCAAGCGACTCCGCCGTCGTCTCCCGCGGCGCGCCCTCCGCGCCCTTGCGGTTCGGGATGCGCCGCGGGAGGCCGCCGGGCCGCGCGGGTTCCGCCTGGCTCCACTCGGGCGTGGTGGCGGGCGTCCGTACGGGCAGCGGCGTGGCACGGGCGGGCGAGTCAGGCGCGGCAGGGGGTACGGAATCGGCGGCACCGCCGGACTCGCCTCCGGGCGACGCCGACGACGAACCCGGCGTCCGGGCCAGCTCCGTGACCACCGGGGACGGCGCGGCGGCGTCCCTCGCGTTCACCGCCATCAGGAGCGTGTCGGGGATCCACACGGTGGCGGTCACACCGCCGCCGGGCGTACGGCTCAGGGCGACCCGGATGCCCCAGCGCCGGGCGAGGCTTCCGACGACGAACAGGCCGAGCACCTTGGTGGGGACGAGGTCGAGCCGTTCGCGGCGGATGAGCCGGGCGTTCTCCTCTTCGAGGCGTTCCGCGCCCATGCCGAGGCCGTGGTCGATGACCTCGATCAGCGCGCCGCCGTCCGCGGTGATGTCGGTGCCGGGCCGGACGACGACCTCGACGGGGGTGTCGGACGGGGAGAACGCGACCGCGTTCTCCAGCAGTTCGGCGACCATCAGCGTCAGGTCGCCGATGATGTCGGGCGCGACGGTGACCTCGGTCTCGGAGCGCAGGGAGACCCGCTGGAACCCCTCGATGCGGCCGAGGCTCGCCCGTATGACGTTGGCGAGGGTGGTCGGCTGGGCGTCCAGCTCGGCTTCCCGGATTCCGGCGAGCAGCATCAGGCTGTCGGCGTTGCGCTGGAGGCGTACGGCGATGTGGTCGATGCGGTAGAGCCGCTCCAGCACGTCGGGGGCGGTCTCCTCGCGTTCGACGGCGTCGATCAGCGTGAGCTGGCGGGTGGTGAGGTTGCTGACCCGGCGTCCGACGTTGCCGAACATCTCGCCGACGTTGCGGCGGCTGATCACCTGCCGTTCCAGCAGCGCCGCGGCGGTGACCTGGACCTGGTTGAACGCCTCGGCCAGGTCGCCGATCTCGTCGCGCACCGGGACGGGGATGGGCCGGGGCCGCAGCGGGGTGCTGTCGGGCGACTCGTCGTCCTCGACGCGGGCCAGTTCCTCGCCCGCCACCTCGACGACCTGGTGGGCGGCGCCGGTCAGGGCCGCCAGGGGGCGTACGACCGACCGCCGGACCAGGAAGGAGAAGCCGAGCCAGGCGGCGAAGCCGAGGATGGCGAGGCCGAGCAGGGCCACCGCCTTGTTCAGGGCGTCCTGGGAGAGGCTGTCGGCCCGGTCGGCGATCTGGTCGGTCAGCGCGCGGGTGATGTCGAGGCGGTCCCCGGCCTGCCGGGCGCCCGCGGCGATGGCCTTGCGCAGCGCTTGCGGTGACTGGCCCTGGAGGGAGGCCGGGTCGATCTGCAGCTCCGCGAACTTGGCGTCGAAGCCGTTCTCCTCGGCGCTGCGCTCGATGCCTTGCAGGCGCAGGACCTGGTCCGGGTCGGCGATGCGGCCGAATCGTTCCGTCTGCTCCTGGTAGACCCGGTGGGCACCGGCCGCGCGGGTGTACTCGGTGAGGGCGTTGGCGTCCTGGGTCTGGGCCGAGAACACCCCGCTCTCGAAGGCCGCGTGGGCGGCGTCGGCGCGCAGCACGGTGTCCAGCAGCTCGATCACGGAGGACGACGTGGAGCCGGAGAGGCGGTCGAGCCCGATGCCGTCGATCAGGTAGCCGACCGCGTTGGCGTACGCGGGGTCGATACCGGCGGCGGGCACCGAGCCCCGCTCGACCTTGTCCCGCAGTACGCCGAGGCTGTGGACGTAGTCGAGGGCCCGGCCCTCGTCCTTCGCCAGTCCCGCGCCGAACGCGGAACGCACGGCGGTCGTCTGCTCGTCGGTAGCCCGTTGCATCCGGCGGTAGTCGACGGTCGACGGCAGGCTCGCGCCGGGCCGGGCCGACTCCTGCTCCACCGCCAGCAGCAGCGCCTGCCGGTGCTCGGCCTGGATGTCGTTGATCAGCTGGGTGACCTGCTCGCTGTCGCGCACCAGTTGCGCGGTCCGGTCGGCGTCCCGGGCCTGCTGCACCTGGCCGTACGCGACGACGCCCAGCAGCACGCCGACGACCACGAGGGGCACGACCACCAGGACGTTGAGCTTCCGCCGGAACGGCCACCGGTCGAGGAGGGCGTCAGCTCGCAGCAGGGAATCGGCTTTCCGGGCGTCTGCCTTCCGGCGGAACCGGGGCTCCCGCGGGGCGCGCCCGGACGGATCCGGTTCGCGTGGCGGGTCCTCTGTGTCCACAGACACCCGGGCCTCCTTCGATGTGCTCCTGAGCGGTGACCGAGGTGTCGTTGTTGCCGACCGCCGACGACCGGGGAGCGTGACGCCGACGACGTTCGCGCCCATGCGAGCGACTAAATTACGCCACACGTCCAACCGGCCGTGAACATTACCGTGTGCGCCTACGCATGCAAGACATCCATCGGCAACGGTTACCGAAGCTTCATGGTTGTCAGGTTTAGGCCACTGGCCCGTAGCTTTCTCGATCGCCCCCAGGGGCTGCCCCGCGGGGCAACGCCCCCCGTAACCTGTCTGCTCCCACCCCCGGCCCGAACCGTCTGTGCCCCCGCGAGGAGACCCGTGCACGCCACCCGCAAGTCGGTCCTGACAGCCGCCGCGCTCCTGGCCGTGGCCACCACCGGCTGCGAACCCGGATCCGGCACCGCCGCCACGAAACCGCGCCCCGCCAAGCCCGGCTGCCCCGCCACCCTCGCCAAGGCCAAGCAGGCGGTCGCGAAGGCCGAGGACGTGGACACCCCGTGGAAGGGCCCCACGACCGGACCGAAGGCCCGGCACGGGAAGAGCATCGTCTTCATCCCCCACACCATCACCAACCCCGGGCCCGCCGGAGTCGCCCAGGGCGTCCAGGAGTCCGCCAAGCTCCTCGGCTGGAAGGCCCGCACCATCAACGGCCAGGGCACGCCGAGCGGCATCCGGTCCGCGTTCAAGGAGGCCATCGACCTCAAGCCGGACGGCATCGTCATCGGCGGCTTCGACCCCGCGACCGTCGCGGACGAGGCCGAGAAGGCCAGGGCCGCGGGCATTGAGCTGATCGGCTGGCACGCCGCCCCCGCCCCAGGGCCCAGCGAGAAGCCGGAACTCTTCACCAACATCACCTCCAAGGTCGAGGACGTCGCGAAGATCAGCGCCGACTGGATGATCGCCCGGTCGGAGGGCCACGCGGGAGTCGTGCTGTTCACCGACGCCACGGTGCCGTTCGCGAAGCGCAAGTCGGATCTGATCAAGAAGGAGCTGGCCACCTGCTCCGACGTCAAGCTGCTGAGCTACCAGAACATCCCGATACCCGACGTCAACCGCCGCGCCATCGGGGCCGTCCGCTCGCTGCTCTCCCGCTTCGGCGACAAGTGGACCCACTCCGCCGCCATCAACGACCTGTACTTCCAGCACACCGCCCCCGCCCTGCGCGCCGCGGGCAAGGACGGCGCGGGCGCCCCGTACACCATCGGCGCCGGTGACGGAGACCCGTCGGCCTTCGAGCGCATCAACACCAAGCGGTACCAGGCCGCCACCGTGCCCGAGCCGCTCTCCGAACAGGGCTGGCAGATCGTCGACGAGTTCAACCGCGCGTTCGCGGGCAGCCCCGCCAGCGGATACGTCGCCCCCGTCCACATCACCACCGCCGCCAACAGCGGCGGCGCCCTGTCCTGGGACTCCGAGGGCTACCGGCAGGCGTACCGCCAGATCTGGGGCCGGTGAAGGGTGCGAGGTGCCTCACTCTCCCTTGCCGGACTCTTCCTTGCCGGGGAAGCGGGACCAGCTGTGCCCGCCGTCAGTTGACCGCCACAGGCCCTCGCCGTCGATGTGTTCGTAGCTGGGGATGTCGGAATCGGCGATGCCGTAGAGGGTGTTCCCCCTCGCGAAGACCGAGGTGAGGTCGGCGGGCTCGGTGAGCTTGTGGAAGGAGCGGTTGGCGGGGGTATCGGCGACCAGCGGGGTCGCGTCGTCGCCCTCGACGAGTACGCGGCCGTCATCGAGCACCGTCACCTCGATCTCGCTGAGGCCGGGCTTGAACTCGTTCAGCGGCAGTCGGTCCGAATTCCGCACTGTCCGCCAGCTCTTGCCGTCGTCCGTCGTCACGAAGAGCCCGGTGAAAAGGGTGTCGTCCCGGCCGATGGGCTTCTCCAGGGGGACCGCGGCGGTGCCGCCGTGAGCGTCGATGTCCTCCCCCAGGAGCCGGTCCGGGAGATCCCGGGACCGCTGGGGACCGCCGTCCTCCCGGCGCGTCACCCGGTACGGCTCGGAACCTTCCGGCTGCCGGACTCCCCAGGCGATGCCCCGCTCGTCGAGGTCGGTGAAGGTGAGGTCCCGGGTCGCGGGCACACCCGCCGCGGGCGCCACGGTGTGGGTCGAGGTCCGCAGCAGCCTGTCTTTACCGCCGCCCAGCAGCACATCACCGCGCCCGAAGGTGAGGGGCTTCTTCGACGACCGCACAGGGTGCCGTTCACCCCGTACGTCGAGGAAGAACCCGTCCTTGACGGAGGGCAGGAAGACGAAGCCGTCCGGCACCGCGTAGAAGGGGCCCGGGTCTTCGTCCGTGCCCTCCACCATGTCCATGTGTTCCGCGTGTTCGGCGACGATGTCGCCGTCCGGCCCGTACAGCCGCCAGGCGTTGGCGGCGGGGCCCTCGTCGTCTTCCACGGAGGTGACGTTGTAGCGGCAGAGTACGGAACCGTCATCGCTGCGCAGCGCCTCGTACGGGGCTCCGGCGGCGTCGATGACGTCCCGGGCGCGCGGCGTCTCGTCCTCGATGACCTGCGTGTATCTCGTCTCGCGGTCGGCCGCGGACTGCGGAGAGCCGCAGGAGGCCAGGGCCGGTGTCAGGAGCGAGGCCATGGCGAGCGCGGCCGCGGAGGCCGTTCGGCGGTGCATCAAGAGAAGACCATTCGCGCGACTGCTGTGGAATGGACGATCCTCACACACCGGTGCGGTACGGCGCAGGGGGCGTGAGCCGGGGGCGGGGTGATCAGCCCGGCGTTTCGGCATTGGTCGGGCTTGAGAGAATCGTTCCCATGTCCCGCTCCCCCGCCGCACGTTCGCGGCTCGCCGTCGCCGCGATGGCGCTCGCCGTACTGACCGCCTGCTCCCCTTCCCTGACGAAGGACACGACGAAGGACACGGGAGAGGCCGACATCGAGCTGCCGCCCGTGGGGGCCGACTGGGACTACCAGATCGGTGGCGCGTACCCGCCGCCCAAGGGGGTCGAGATCGTGAGCCGGGACCGTGCGGACGATCCGGCGCCCGGGCTGTACAACGTCTGTTACGTCAACGCCTTCCAGACCCAGCCGGGCGAGAAGTGGCCGTCCCGGCTGCTGTTGCACGACAAGAAGGGCGAGGTCGTCAACGACCCCGAGTGGGACGGGGAGTCGGTGCTCGACATCACCACGGCGGCGAAGCGCGAGGCGGCGGCCGAGAAGGTCGGGGCGTGGATCGAGGATTGCGCGGACAAGGGGTTCGACGCCGTCGAGCCCGACAACCTCGACACGTTCACCCGCTGGCCGGACCTGCTGACCGCGGATCAGGCCACGGCGTACGTAGCGCTGCTGGCCGAGCGGGCGCACGACGCGGGGCTCGCCATCGCGCAGAAGAACACCGGGCCGCTCGCCACGCGCCGCGCGCGGACGGGGCTGGACTTCGCGGTGGTCGAGGAGTGCGGCCGGTACGAGGAGTGCGAGGCGTTCGCGAAGCCGTATCGGGACCGGGTGGTCGTGGTCGAGTACGAGGACAAGGGGATGGCGAAAGCCTGCGACGGCTTCGGCGACCGGCTGTCCGTCGTACGCCGCGACATGGACGTCTCCACCCCGGACGACGACGGGTACGTCCGCGACGTCTGCTGACGGCGCATCTGCCGCGGGCAGAGAAACCTGTCCGGGCGGCCGGTGCGGGCCGACAGTGAAGTGACCGCGGCGAAGGCCGCCGCGGACACCCCTGGGAGGCCCGATGTACGCACCCGTCACCGGCTGGGACCCGGCCCTGAGCCCCCGCGCCGACGAGGGCGATACGCCGCCCTCACGCTTCGACGACCACCTGGCCGCGCAGCTCCTCACCCAGCGCATCGTCTTCCTCGGCACCCAGGTGGACGAGGTCTCCGCGAACCGGGTCTGCGCACAGCTGCTCCTGCTGTCGGCGGAGGATCCGCGGACCGACATCAGCCTCTACATCAACAGCCCCGGCGGCTCGGTGACGGCCGGGCTGGCGATCTACGACACGATGCGGCTGATCCCCAACGACGTGGCGACCCTCGTCATGGGGTTCGCGGCGAGCATGGGGCAGTTCCTGCTCACGGTCGGGACGGCGGGCAAGCGGTTCGCACTGCCCAACGCGCGGATCATGATGCACCAGCCGTCGGCCGGGATCGGCGGGACGACCGCCGACATCGCGATCCAGGCCGAGAACCTGGAGTTCACCAAGCAGGCCATCGAGCGCATCATCGCCGAGCACACCGGCCAGACCCGGGAGACGATCTCCCGCGACGGCGACCGGGACCGGTTCTTCACGCCGGAGCAGGCGAAGGAGTACGGGATGGTCGACCACATCGTGGAGTCGCTGAGCGATGTGCGCCCGGGCGGTTCGCGGCGACGGATGGGGATCTGAGGACATGAGCCAGTACACGATTCCGACCGTCGTGGAGCGCACCACGCAGGGCGAGCGCGCGTACGACATCTACAGCCGTCTGCTGTCGGAGCGGATCATCTTCCTGGGTACGGAGATCGACGACGGCGTCGCCAACGTCGTCATCGCGCAACTCCTCCACCTGGAGTCGTCCGGCCCGGAGCAGGAGATCGCGATCTACATCAACTCGCCGGGCGGCTCGTACACCTCGCTCATGGCGATCTACGACACGATGACCTTCGTGACCGCCCCGATCTCGACGTTCTGCGTCGGCCAGGCGGCCTCGACCGCGGCGGTGCTGCTGGCCGGGGGCGATCCCGGGCGGCGCTTCGTCCTGGAACACTCCCGGGTCCTGCTGGGCCAGCCCGCGACCGGCGGGACGCGCGGCACGGTGTCCGACCTCAGCCTTCAGGCCAAGGAGATGCTGCGCATCCGCGAACAGGTCGAGGAGGTGCTGTCCCGGCACACCCCGCACGAGGTGGCGACGCTGCGCGCGGACATGGACCGCGACAAGGTGTTCACGGCGCGCGAGGCGGTGACGTACGGGCTGGCCGACGAGGTGCTGTCGCGGCGGCTGGTCCACGCGCACGCCGCGTAACGCCTCAGGCGGCGAGCCGCAGCCGGGCCTCGCCCTGATGGGAGCCCTGAGGGGAGGTCAGCCGTGCGTGGGGGGCGGCGGTCCCGGCCCTGGCCGTCCGCGTCCCCGCGCCCGTCAGCCGGATGATCTCGCCGTGGGTCAGCGCGAGCAGATCGGCCAGCCCCAGGCCGAGGGCGCGGGCGGCGGCCGCGAGGACTTCCGACGAAGCCTCCTTGCGGCCCCGCTCCAGCTCGGAGAGGTACGGCATCGAGATGCGCGCCGCATCGGCGACGTCCTTCAGCGTGCGCCGCTGCGCCAGCCGCTCCCGCCGCAGTACGTCCCCGACGACGTCCCGCCACAGTGGCTCCTTGGCGGCGGGGACGGGGCGCAGGGGGATGACGCGGGCTGGTTTCGGCGCGTGGCTGCTCATCCCCTCAGCGTAGAAGCGCCCCGCCCGCGCGTCAGCGAACTCCGCTCTGCCTGCGGCGAAAAAGCCCTTGACGGCGCGAACCATTGTCGAGACGATACGTCTCGTTTCCATCGGATGCCGTCGAGAGGACCACGCCCATGCACACCGCGTATGTCGAAGCCGCCCCCGGAGTGCGGCTGTGGACCGAGCAGCGCGGGGACGCGGACGCTCCGGCGCTGCTGCTGGTCATGGGCGCCCAGGCAGCCGGGCTCGGATGGCCCGAGCCGCTGGTGGAGGCGCTGGCCGAGCACCACCGCGTCATCCGCTACGACCACCGCGACACCGGTCGCTCCACCTGGTCCTACGACCAGGCCCCGTACCGCATCGCCGATCTGGCCGAGGACGTGGTCGCGGTGCTGGACGGGCTGGGCGTCGAGCGGGCGCATCTCGTCGGGATGTCGCTGGGCGGGATGCTCACCCAACTCGTCCTCGCCGATCACCCGGAGCGGGTGCTGAGCGCCACGCTCCTGTGCACCGGCGCGTGCAGCACCGCCCCGTACACCGCGCCCGACGGGACCCTCGTCCACGCCCACCAGATGCCCGGGGTGGATCCGCGGATCCTTCAGGAGTGGGCGCGGCCGGTGGAGGACCACGGGCTGGAGGCCGAACTCGACCGCCGGGTAAAGCACTGGAAGCTGCTGGGCGGCGACCGGATCCCCTTCGACGCGGACTGGTTCCGGGAGTTGGAGCGCGGGATCATCGAGCACACCGGGCGCTACGACACCTCCGGCGCGCACGCCCGCGCCGATCAGTCCGGGCTGCAGCGCACCGACGCCCTCGCCGCGACCCAGGTGCCCACCCTCGTCGTCGCGCCCACCGCCGAGCCGGTCTTCCCGCTGCCGCATCCGCAGCATCTGGCGCAGGTCATCAAGGGCGCCCGGCTCGTGGAGATCCCCGGCATGGGCCACGCCCTGCCCCGCCAGGTGCTGGGCCCACTGGCCGACGCGATCCTGGGGCACACCCGCGAGGGCTGACCGAGGCGCCATGGACCGGTCCTCGGGTCGTACGCGATGCTGGCCGCACCTCGGCCGCGCTCGTCCACGCACCCCAGGGAGCTGCATGTTCACCACCCGGCCCACCCTTCAGGGCACGTACGGCATGGTGTCGTCCACGCACTGGCTGGCCTCGCAGTCCGCCATGGCCGTCCTGGAGGACGGCGGCAACGCCTTCGACGCGGCCGTCGCCGCCGGGTTCGTCCTGCACGTCGTCGAGCCGCATCTGAACGGGCCCGCCGGTGAGGTGCCGGTCATCCTCGCCCCCGCGGGCTCGCCGCCGACCGTGCTGTGCGGGCAGGGCCCGGCGCCCGCCGGGGCCACCATCGACCACTACACCGGGCTCGGCCTCGACCTGGTGCCCGGCACCGGACCGCTGGCCGCGGCCGTCCCCGGCGCCTTCGACGCCTGGATGCTGCTGCTGCGCGACCACGGAACGCGGCGCCTCGCCGAGGTGCTGCCGTACGCGATCGGGTACGCCGAGCACGGGCACCCCGCGGTCGAGCGGGTCGGCGAGACGGTCGAGACCGTACGGGAGCTGTTCGAGACGGAGTGGACGGCCTCGGCCGAGCTGTACCTGCCGGGCGGGCGGTCGCCCGCCCCCGGGCGGCTGCTCACCAACCCCGCGCTGGCCGCCACCTGGCGGCGGCTCATCGCCGAGGCGGAGGCGGCCGGGCCGGGGCGGGAGGCCCAGATCGACGCGGCCCGCCGGGTGTGGGCGGAGGGTTTCATCGCCGAGGAGCTGGCCGCCGAGGCGGCCCGGCCCGCCATGGACTCCTCCGGGGAACGCCACGCGGGCACGCTCACCGGCGACGACCTCGCCGGGTTCGAGGCCACGTACGAGGACCCCGTCCGGTACACCTGGAACGGCTGGACGGTGTGCAAGGCCGGGCCCTGGAGCCAGGGGCCGGTCCTCCTCCAGCAACTCGCCCTGCTGCCGGACGGGCTGAGCGCGGAGGACCTGGGCACGCCCGACTACCTGCACGCCCTCATCGAGGGCAGCAAGCTCGCCATGGCCGACCGGGAGGCGTGGTACGGGGACGCCGACGTGGCCGTACCGCTCGCGGATCTGCTCTCCCGCCCGTACAACGACGCGCGGCGGGCGCTGGTGGGCGAGCACGCCTCGTACGAACTGCGCCCGGGGCACCCCGGCGGGCGCGAACCCCGGCTGAGCAAGCAGGCGCTGGCCGCCGTCGCCCGGTCCGCGTCCGGGGCCGCCGGACCGTCCGCCGGACCCGGGGGCGGGGAGCCGACCGTCGGCGGGGACGGTGTGGTGCGGGGCGACACCTGCCACCTCGATGTCGTCGACCGCTGGGGCAACATGGTCGCCGCCACCCCCAGCGGCGGCTGGCTGCAGTCCAACCCCGTCATCCCCGCGCTCGGCTTCCCGCTCGGCACCCGGCTCCAGATGGCCTGGCTGGACCCCGGCCTGCCGAACTCCCTGACCCCCGGGCGCCGCCCGCGCACCACCCTCACCCCCTCGCTCGCGCTGCGCGGCGACACTCCGGTCCTGGCCTTCGGCACACCGGGCGGCGACCAGCAGGACCAGTGGAGCCTGCACTTCTTCCTCCATGTCGCGCTGCGCGGCGCGGCCGTACGCTCCGGGCTCGACCTTCAGGGCGCCATCGACGCACCCAACTGGCACCAGGAGAGCTTCCCCGGCTCCTTCCACCCCCGTGCGATGACGGCGGGACGGGTGGTCGTGGAGTCGCGCGTCGGCGAGCCCGCGGTGGCGGAACTGCGGCGGCGCGGCCACGACGTGGCGGTGGGCGAGCCATGGTCGGAGGGACGGCTGTGCGCGGTGGGCCGCGACCCGGAGACGGGAGTACTACTGGCCGGCGCCAACCCCCGCGGCGCCCAGGGCTACGCGGTAGGCCGCTGAGCTCGCGCCGCGGCCCGGGCCCTGGCGAACACGCCGTACCGCACGTCCTGGCTCGCGCACCGCGACCCACGTCCCGGCGAACGCCGCAGCCCGAGCCCTAGCTCCCGCCGTAGCCGCGGGCGTCCGCCGCGCGGAGCTTGGCGGCGCGTTCGGCCGGGTCGTAGTCCGGGCCCACGCCGTCCACGAGGATCACGTCCCCCTCGATGTGATCCGTCCGCAGCGGCAGGATGTCCTGGTACGCGGGCGACGCGTACCAGGCCCGGGCCCGCTCCGCGTCCGGGAACACGATCAGCACCACGCTGCCCGGCCACTCGCCCTCCACCACCTCCAGCGGGCCGCCGTGGATGACGAAGCGGCCGTCGAAGGGGTCCAGGGTCGCCTGGATGCGCTCCAGATACGCGATGATGTCCGGGTGCGGGCTGCGGCCTCGCAGGTGGGCCAGTGCGTAGACGGACACGGATGCCTCCCGGGGATGCGCGGCGGCCGTCGGCCGACCACCGGTGTGGGACCACCCTCGCGCGGCCCCGGGAAGCCGTCGATTACCCGGCAGGTCATGCGACGCGCAGGGCGGGCCCTCAGTCCGTGAGCCCCAGGTCCTCCCGCATGATCCGCCGCATCGCCGCCAGCCGCGGCTCGGCGTCCTTCAGTTGGAGCAGCGCGACCGCCGCGGTCTCCCCCTCCCGCGGCAGCCCCCGGTCGATCCGCTTGGCCATCGCGTCGATACCGGCGAGGACCGTGTTCAGCTCACGGGACGCGGTGAGCACGCGCTCGGGGACGATCATCTGCGCCTCGGCATACCGGTCCCGGTAGTCGCGCCGGGCCTCCTCCAGCCGCTCGCGGTCGTCGTCCGTGTAGACGCCGTCCCGGATGCGGTGCAGCGCATCCTTGAGGAGGGTGTGGAACTGCCGGGAGGCGCGGTTCATGGCCGTGTAGGCGGCCCGGCGCTCCTCGAAACGACGGCGGCGGTCCTCGATCAGCACCTCCTCGGCCCGCTGACGCACCGTCAGCCGCTGGTGCAGCAGGGGCGCGAAGAGCGTGCCGAGGACCCCGACGACGGCGGTGACCATGGCGGCTATGACGGCGGACACGCGGCTCAGCCTAGCGACCGCTGGAAACGGAAACGGCGCGCCAATGCTCCGAGGAATTCTTCGTGAATCCGAATGGAACGCGAAAAGTAATTCCAGGAGATCGCCATAGAAAGCACCGGGGCGACACAACCCGCCGCATGCGCTGGGGGGTCAAAGGAGGTGATCGCACGTCAATATCCGCCCCTATGGAGGTACTTCATGACCGCCTATCGTCTGCGCTCCGGCCGCGGCCGCCCCATCGGCGTGGCCGCGTTGCTCGCCGTCGTGGCCAGTAGCGGGCTGTTCGCCTGGAACGCCCAGGCCGCCACGGCGCCTGCCGCGGCGACGGCCACCGCGAGCGTCACGGAGGGAGCGCTGTCCTACACGGCGGCCAAGGGCCAGACCAACAAGCTGACCATGAAGAAGGTCGGCGAGTCCGACACCACGATGACCTATGGCATCGACGACGTCGTC
This sequence comes from Streptomyces sp. NPDC040405, assembly GCF_055595765.1. Lineage (NCBI taxonomy): Bacteria > Bacillati > Actinomycetota > Actinomycetes > Kitasatosporales > Streptomycetaceae > Streptomyces > Streptomyces sp. NPDC040405. Next base: position 613,775 of record NZ_JBVIVI010000002.1, on the reverse strand, counting down.
AACATCACCGCCGGTACGGACTGCACCCACCCCACCGCCTCCGACCCGACGTACGTGACCTGCGTCCTGCCCCTCCCCGACCCGGACCACGGCGGCACCTCGGCGACCGCGAACCTCGGCGACCGCGGTGACACCGCCACCATCTCCAGCGGCGATGTGGACGTCTTCGGCGAGGACGGCGACGACACCATCACCGGCGCCTCCATCGTGGTGGGCGGCAACGGCGACGACACCATCAGCGGCGCCAACAGCGCGAACGGCAACGCCGGTAACGACACCATCACCGATTCGTTCGGCGTGTGGGGCGGCGCGGGCGACGATGTCGTCACGGGCAATGACGTGGCCAATGAGATCCACGGCGGCCCCGGCAACGACGACCTCGACGGCGGCGCCAACGACGACTCGATCTACGGCGACGCGGGCGACGACCACCTCAAGGGCGGCCCGGGCGACGACTTCCTCTTCGGCAACGAAGGCAACGACGTCCTCGACGGCGGCCCCGGCAACGACAAGCTCTTCCAGGACTGACCGGGCCGGCAAGGCCGAGAGCCGGAACGGCCGGGGAAGCCGGACCGGCCGGGAAACCGGGCTGTCACCGCACAGATCACCGTCTAATGTGCTTTTCATGGCAGCTTCACCCTCCGACGCGCGAGCCGAACGCGCCGACGACGTGCTCGCCCTCGCCCGGCTCTCCGCCCGGCGCGGGGCGGTACGGGCCATGCTCGGCTGGCTCACCCGGCGCACCGGGGGCCCTGCCATGCTCATCGGAGCCGACGGTTCCGTGCTGGCCACGGCGGACGACCCGCCGCCCGCCGCGTCGTTGCGGCGGCTCGCCGCCGAGGCGGCCGTCGCGCTGCACCGGCGCGGCGTGCCGTCCGGGGTGCTCGGCGGGGGCGAGGCGCGCCCCGTCCATCTGGTCTCGCTCGGGTCCGCCGAGACCCGGGATCCGGCGCCGTATCTGGCGGTCGTCGCGCCCTCCGCACCGCGCTGCGGGGTGCTGCTCGCCGACGCCTCGCGCACCCTCGCGCTGAGCTGGCGGGTCGAGGAGGCCGAACGGGCGCGGCGTCGCGTCGAGTCGGCCGAGGCGCACAGTCGGGAGGCGGTGCTGCACCTGCTGATGGTCGGCAGCGTGCCCGCGGCACAGCGGATCGCCGCCGCGCTGCGCCCGGCGCTGCCCGCCGTGCTCCAGGTGTATGTGATCGAGTGCCCCGTCGACCGGCGGCGCGAGATCGCGGCGCGGATCCACGACTCGGTGCGCGGCCGGGCGTGGCTCGTGCCGTGTCCGGTGCGCCCCAACCACCTCATCTCGCTGGTCCCGGCCCAGGGGAAGCCGGTGGCGCCGGACGGCGAGCCGCTGGACCGGCTGATCACCCGGCAGGAGACGGAGTGCCGGGTCGGGGTGAGCGCGGAGATCGCGCTGCGGGACACCCCGGTCGGCTACGAGCAGGCGTTCCACGCGCTGGCGGTGGCCCGTAACGCACCGCAGCGGTCCGCCGGTTTCGGCGGGCACAGCGATGTGACGGTGCTGGCGAGCCCGGAGGGGCACGCCTGGGCCGGGGAACTGCTGGCGCCCTGCCTGGAGTACGCGCCGACCCGCCGCGCCGACCCGGGACCCGCGGAACTGCTCGGCACCCTCGGCTCCTGGCTCAGCTTCGGCACCGCCGCCAGCCGCCATCTGAAGATCCACCGCAATACGCTGGCCGCGCGGGTGCGGCACCTCGACGGGCTGCTCGGCGTGGACGTCAGCCACAGCCTGGCCGCCCAGTCGGCCGCCTGGCTCGCGCTGCGGCTGCACCAGGCGCCCCGCGGCACGGCCCCGGCCGGGCACCCGGCCACCCTCGACGGTGTGCTGTCCGCGCCCACCGCCGCGGTCTGGGCGCGGGCCCAGCTGCGGCCGCTGGAGCAGGCGAAGCTGACGGCCGGTCCCGAGACGGTACGGGCCTGGCTGCGCGCCGACGCCCGGCTGCCCGCGGCCGCCTCCGCCCTCGGGATCTCGCTGCCCGGGGCCCGTAAGCGGCTGGCCAAGGCCGAAGACGCGCTGGGGCGGTCGCTGCTGAGCGCGCCGAGCGCGAAGCACGAACTGTGGCTGGCGATGCGGGCGTTGGGCGACCTCTGAGCGACCCGCCCGCTGATCACCATTCGAACGGCAACCGCGCGGCGGCGTCACTGTGCAGTTCGTTCCTCGCCGCCCCGGCCGCCCGCGCCTACTGTCCTGGGTGAGCCCGGCGGGCCGCTCCGGAACCCTCCCCGGCTCCCTCCCTCCGATCCGGGGCCGGACGTCGCGCGACCACGGGGGTGCCGCGTGGCGTCCGGACCTGTTCGTTCGGCCCGTGCTGCCCGGCCGCTGCGCTCTCAGCCGATGACCTCGATCGCGCAGCGCGCCACGGTGCAGCGGCTCAGCCGGGCGTCGCCGGTGATCAGCGGCGCCCGGTACGCCTCGGCGGCGGCGATGTACGCGGCGTCGTAGCCGGAGACGTTGCCGCGCAGTTCCCACATCCGTATCAGCAGCGGCTGGACGCCGATCGCCTCGATCGACGCTCCCGTCAGGGCCGCCACGGCGTCCTCGGCCCGGGCCTGGCTGATCTTCCCGCCGAGGAGCCGGCCGCGTACGGCGTGGAAGGTCTCGACGACGAGATGGCTGGGCGCGGCCCAGTGCGGGTCCTGTGCGAGACGCGCGCGGGCCGCCTTCCCCGCGGCCCCGTCCCCCGTGAGCGCCTCGGTGAGCACGCTCGCGTCCACGATGATCACGTGGCCGCCCCCGGTTCGTCTGCCGGGAGACCGAGCTGGGCATCACGTGCGGCACGCTCCGCGTCCCGCTCGCGCACGGTCTCCGCCATGGTGCTCGCGGCACCGTCGTCGCGGTCCTCGAACCGCTGGAGCAACGCGACGTTGCCCGCCCGTTCCGCCTCGCTCTTGACCAGTTCCAGGAGGTACCCCTGGAGCGACTGGCCGAGCTGGCGTGCCCGGTCGGCCAGTATGTCGCGGACCTCGTCCGGCACATCCCGAATCTGCAGAGCCACCATGCATGCATTTTCCATGCACGGTGGCTCCACGGGCAAGCCGATTCCCCGGGAACGCGCCCGTCACGCTCCGGAGAGCGCGACCCTCACGACCCCAGGATCGTCGTCAGGAACTCACCCGTCCACGCCAGCAGCTCCCGTCCGACCAGCGGCTTTCCGCCGATGCGGGCCGTCGCCGGGCGGGGCACCAGGACCTGCTGGGTGGCGGGCTTGACGATCGCGCGCTGGTAGAGCCGCTTCAGGCGCAGCTCCTGGGACTCGCGCAGCTCCACCGGCCCGAAGCGGATGTTGGAGCCCTGGAGGGTGATGTCGCCGACGCCGCAGGCGCGGGCCAGCAGCCGCAGGCCCGCGACCAGGAGCAGGTTCTCCACCGGCTCGGGCAGCGGCCCGTAGCGGTCGGTCAGCTCCTCGCGGACGGCGCGGATGTCGTCCTCGCCGTTGGCCGAGGCGATGGCGCGGTACGCCTGGAGGCGCAGCCGCTCGCCCGGCGCGTAGTCGTGCGGGACGTGCGCGTCGACCGGAAGCTCGATCTTGACCTCCAGCGGCGCCTCCTCCACCTCGCCGCCGTCCGCCTCCAGCGTGGCCCGGTAGTCGGCGACGGCCTCGCCGACCATCCGTACGTACAGGTCGAAGCCGACGCCCGCGATGTGCCCGGACTGCTCGCCGCCGAGCAGATTGCCCGCACCGCGGATCTCCAGGTCCTTCATCGCCACGTACATGCCCGCACCCATCTCGGTGTGCTGGGCGATGGTGGCCAGCCGCTCGTGGGCGGTCTCGGTGAGCGGCTTCTCCGGCGGGTAGAGGAAGTACGCGTAGCCGCGCTCGCGGCCTCGCCCGACCCGGCCGCGCAGCTGGTGCAGCTGGGAGAGGCCGAAGTTGTCGCCGCGCTCGACGATGAGGGTGTTGGCGTTGGAGATGTCGATGCCGGACTCCACGATCGTCGTGGAGACCAGGACGTCGAACTTCTTCTCCCAGAAGTCGACCACGACCTGCTCCAGGGCGCCCTCCGACATCTGGCCGTGGGCGGTGGCGATGCGCGCCTCGGGGACGATCTCGCGCAGCTTGGCCGTGGCCCGGTCGATGGACTCGACCCGGTTGTGGATGTAGAAGACCTGGCCCTCGCGCAGCAGCTCGCGGCGGATGGCCGCGCCGATCTGCTTCTGCTCGTACGGCCCGACGAAGGTCAGCACCGGGTGGCGCTCCTCCGGCGGGGTGGTGATCGTGGACATCTCGCGGATGCCGGTGACCGCCATCTCCAGGGTGCGCGGGATGGGGGTGGCGGACATGGTCAGCACGTCCACATTGGCCCGGAGCTTCTTCAGCTGCTCCTTGTGCTCCACGCCGAAGCGCTGCTCCTCGTCCACGATGACCAGGCCCAGGTTCTTGAACTTGGTCTCGGAGGAGAACAGCCGGTGGGTGCCGATGACGACGTCGACCGAGCCCTCGCGCAGCCCCTCCAGCACGCCCTTCGCCTCGGTGTCCGTCTGGAACCGGGACAGCGCCTTGACCACGACCGGGAACTGCCCGTACCGCTCGCTGAAGGTGCCCATGTGCTGCTGGACGAGGAGCGTCGTCGGCACCAGCACCGCGACCTGCTTGCCGTCCTGGACCGCCTTGAAGGCGGCGCGCACCGCGATCTCGGTCTTGCCGTAGCCGACGTCGCCGCAGATCAGCCGGTCCATCGGGACCGACTTCTCCATGTCCTCCTTGACCTCGCCGATGGTGGTGAGCTGGTCGGGCGTCTCCGCGTACGGGAACGCGTCCTCCAGCTCGCGCTGCCAGGGCGTATCGGGGCCGAAGGCGTGTCCTGGGGCGGCCATCCGGGCCGAGTACAGCTTGATCAGGTCGGCCGCGATCTCCTTGACGGCCTTCTTGGCGCGCGCCTTGGTCTTCGTCCAGTCGGCGCCGCCGAGCCGGTGCAGCGTGGGGGCCTCGCCGCCCACGTACTTGGTGATCTGCTCCAGCTGGTCGGTGGGGATGTAGAGCCGGTCGCCGGGCTGGCCGCGCTTGGCCGGGGCGTACTCGACCACCAGATATTCGCGGGTCGCGCCCTGCACGGTGCGCTGCACCATCTCGATGTAGCGGCCCACGCCGTGCTGCTCGTGGACGATGAAGTCGCCCGCTTCGAGGGTGAGCGGGTCGATCGTCTTACGGCGGCGCGCGGGCATCCGCGCGCCCTCCTTGCCCGCCGCCTTCTGCCCGGACAGATCCGTTTCGGTGAGGACGGCCAGCTTCAGACCGGGGTCGACGAAGCCGTAGTCGATGGAACCGCACGCCACATGCACCACGGACGGCTTGATCTCGCCGAGGTCCGCGTCGAGCCGCGCCGCGATCCCCTCGCCGCTCAGCACCTCGACGGTGCGGGAGGCCGGGCCGTGGGCCTCGGTGACGTACACCGCGCGCCAGCCCTCGGCGAGCCAGCCCTTGGTGTCGGCCAGCGCGCGGGCGGTGTCGCCGCGGTAGGTCTCGGGGGCGTGCATGCCGAGCTTCAGCGTGTCCCCCGCCGCGTCAGCGGCAAATGTCCCCGTGAGGTCCTCGTCGGCCGCGAAGGGGCTGACCGACCACCACATCATGTCCAGCTCGCGGGCCCGGTCCCTTACGTCCGCCAGCCCCCACAGCGAGGCCGCGCCCACGTCGATCGGCGCCTCGCCGCCGCCTGCCGTGGCCGCCCACGAGGCCTGCAGGAACTCCTGGCTCGTGGCCACCAGGTCCGCGGCCCGGGTCCGCACCCGCTCCGGGTCGCAGACCACCGCCATGCTGCCCCTGGGCATCACGTCGAGCAGCAGCTCCATGTCGTCGACCAGCACCGGGGCCAGGGACTCCATGCCCTCGACCGCGATCCCCTCGGCGATCTTGCCCAGCAGCTCACCCAGCTCCGGGTGGGCCTCGGCGAGCGCCGCGGCCCGCTCCCGTACGTCCTCGGTCAGCAGCAGCTCACGGCAGGGCGGGGCCCACAGCCCGTGCTCCGCGACCTCCAGGGAACGCTGGTCCGCGACCTTGAAGTAGCGGATCTCCTCGACGTCGTCGCCCCAGAACTCGATCCGCAGCGGATGCTCCTCCGTCGGCGGGAAGACATCCAGGATGCCGCCGCGCACGGCGAACTCGCCGCGCTTCTCGACCAGCTCCACCCGGGAGTACGCGGCGGCCGCGAGCCCGTCCACGACCTCCCCCAGATCGGCGCTCCGCCCGGCCCGCAGGCTCACCGGCTCCAGCTCGCCGAGCCCCTTGACCTGCGGCTGAAGCACCGAACGCACCGGCGCCACCACCACCGACACCGGCCCCGCGGCCGGGTCGTCGGGGCTCGGATGCGCGAGCCTGCGCAGCACGGCGAGCCGACGGCCGACCGTGTCCGAACGCGGCGAGAGCCGCTCATGCGGCAGCGTCTCCCACGACGGATACTCCACCACCCCGTCCGGCGGCAGCAGCGACCGCAGCGCGGCCGCCAGATCCTCGGCCTCCCGGCCGGTGGCGGTCACCGCGAGCACGGGCCGCCCGGCGGAGCGCGCCAGCGCGGCGACGGCGAAGGGCCGGGCGGCGGGCGGGCCGACCAGATCCACATGAGGGCGGTTTCCGTCGGCGGCGCCGCGCACCGCCTCGGCGAGCGCGGGGTCCCGTACGACGGCGTCGAGCAGGCCGGTGAGGCTCATAAAGGGGTATTCCATCCCGGAGGCGGACAACGCGAACCACCCGACACGTCGCACGGGCCGGGGGTCTTCCAGAGTACGGCCCCCCGCCGACATCCTCCGCCGGGCGCGGTTTGTCCGGTCATACGGGGACGGCGCCCGGGCCGTCGCGTCCGGTGCACACCGGAGCAACGCCACGCCCGCATCTGGCCCAGCTCAGCGCGCGGCCCGGCACGGCCTGTGAACAGACTGATGCACATGGCAGAGCGAGAGCGGCGCGCGTCCGGCGCCGAGACCAGCCGCAAGACGCGGGAGCGCGAGCGCGAACCCGGGTCCGGGCCCGGCCCCGAGCAGGCGGCCGGGCACGCCTGCGAACGGCTCGGCGCGCTGATCACCCATCCCACCGAGGGGGTGTCCGCCGTGCGGCGGACCGAGGACGGCTGGCGGGTGAGCGTGGACGTGCTGGAGGTCGCCCGCATCCCCGACACGACGAGCCTGCTGGCCACCTACGAGGTGGACCTCGACCAGCGAGGCGAGCTGCGCCAGTACCGGAGGGTCCGCCGCTACCGGCGCGGTGCGGCCGACGACTGCTGAAAGGACCGCTCCGACCATGGCTCCCACCACATACACCGAGGAAGTCGTCTGCGTTCCGCGGGCGGGCACCCTGTACGACGTCCTGGAACTGATCCTCGACCGCGGCATGGTGATCGACGTGTTCATCAGGGTCTCCCTGGTCGGCATCGAGATCCTGAAGATCGACGCCCGGATCGTGGTCGCGAGCGTGGACACCTACCTCCGCTTCGCGGAAGCCTGCAACCGCGTGGACCTCGAACACGACCGCAGCAGCCGCACCGTGCCCGAGCTGTTCGGCATGGGCGAAGGCGGCGGCAGCGCGGCGGGGGCGGTGGCCCAGGGCCTCGGCAAGCGGAAGGTCAAGAAGGCGGTCGGCGCCGTGGAGGACAAAGTCAAGCAGGCCGTAGGGGACGGCGACGAGGACGAACCGGAAGAGGAGCCCCGGCCGCGGCGCCGCACCGGCACCGCACCCCGCACCCGCCGCCGCTCCGAGGAGGACTGACCCATGGCCGAGACCGCCGCGCCCCGCAGCGTGTACGTCTACGGCGTCGTCCACGCCCGCCGCGTCCTGCCGCCCGGCCGCACGGGCGTCGGCGAACACCCCGCCCCGCTGCGCACACTGCGCGCCGGTGAGCTGGCCGCCGTCGTCAGCGACGCCCCGGAGGGGCTGCGCGCCAAGCGGCGCGATCTCCTGGCCCACCAGGAACTGGCGCTGGCGCTCGCGGCGGACGGGCCGGTGCTGCCCATGCGCTTCGGGATGGTCGCGCCCGACGAGGACGTGGTGCGGCGCCAGCTGGAGTCCTCGCACGGCGACTGCCTCGCCGCCCTCCACCGGGTCGACGGCCGGGTCGAGATGAACCTCAAGGCGGTCCCCGCCCAGGGCGATCTGCGGTCGCTGGTGCGCGAGGACCCCGAGGTCGCCCGGCTGCGCGCCGAAGCCCACCGCACCCCCGGCTACGAGGCCAGCCTGCGGCTCGGCGAGGCCGTGGCCCGGGGGCTGACCCGCCGCGCCACGGCCACCGCGACCGCGGTGCTGGCCGCGCTGTCGGAGGTGGCGGACGAGCGGGTGGCCGGGCCGGAGGTACCGGGGTGCGTGCTCAACGCGTCCTTCCTCCTCGCCCGGGACGAGCTGCGCCGCTTCCGCACCGTGGTCGAGCGCCTGGCGGACGAGCACGGCGGCCATGTCGAACTGCGGCTGACCGGGCCGCTGCCCTGCTACAGCTTCGTGGAGCCCGCATGGGCGTGCTGAGCGAGATCGCGCTGCTCCCGCTGGCGCCCGTACGAGGCGTCGCGTGGGTCGCGGAGTGCCTGCGGGACGCCGCCGAGCGCGAGACGTGCCACCCGTCCGTGATCCGGGCCCGGCTCGCCGCCCTGAACGAGGCGCTGGAGAGCGGGCTGGTCACCCCGGAGGAGTTCGACCGCGACGAGGACCGCCTGCTCGACCTGCTGGAACGAGGCACGCGCCGTGACTGACCACGACCTGCTCCGTCCCCCTCCCCCGACCACCGGCCCGCCGACGTCCGACCTCGCCGAGATCCTGGAACGGGTCCTCGACAAGGGCATCGTCATCGCCGGGGACATCAAGATCGACCTGCTGGACATCGAACTCCTCACCATCCGGCTGCGGCTGTTCGTCGCATCCGTCGACACCGCCCGCAAGGCCGGGATCGACTGGTGGGAGACCGACCCGGCGCTGTCCTCGCGCGCGAGGCGGGACGCGCTCGCGGAGGAGAACGAGCGGCTCAGGGAGCGCCTCGACGCCTTCGAGTCGGGTGAGCTGACCGCCGCGTCCGCGGGAGGCGACGGCGCATGACCGCCACGCTCACCGACACCGGGTCGGCGGTGGCGAACGCGAGGCCCGGGGAACGCCTCGACGCCCACGCGACGGGCGCGGGCGGCCGCCACCCCGGAAGCGGACGCATGACCACACCTGTCTTCGTCTACGCGTACGCACCCGCCCTCACGGAGGAACACGCAACGTCCGGAGAACACCCCGACGCCCGCACACCAGCCCCCGGCACCACCGGGAGCAGCACATGACCGCGCCCGTCCTCGTCTACGCGTACGCCGTCTGCCGCCCGTACGAGGGCCCCACACCGACGGGACTGCCCGGACTCGACCCGGGCAGCCCCGTCCGTACCCTGCCCGTGGGTCCGCTGGCCGCCGTCGTCCAGGACGTACCGGCGGTGGAGTTCTCCGAAGAGGCCCTGCGCCGACGCCTCTCCGACCGCGCCGAGCTGGAACGCTGCGCCCGCGCCCACCACGAGGTGATCACCGCCGTCTCCTCGGTCACCGCGACCGTCCCCCTCCCCCTCGCCACCCTCTACCGAGGCGACGAACGGGTCCGCGAGGCCCTGCGCGAGAAGGAGACGGCCTTCCTGGCCGCCCTCGACCGGCTGGCGGGCCGCGCCGAATGGGGCGTCAAGGTCTACGCCCCGACAAGCCCTCCGCCCGTCCGGGACACGGCCACGGCGGACACCGGCCGCGCCTACCTCGACCGCGTCCGCAACCGCCACCAGGGCCGCGAGCAGCGCCAGAACGAAGCCCTTCAGGCCGCCGAGCGCGTGGACACGGTCGTACGCACCTTCGCCGTGGCTACCCGCCGACTGCGCCCGCACGGCGCCGAGGTCACCGGCCCGCACCGCACCCACATCCTGAACGCGGCCTACCTCCTCGACACCACCCGCACCCGCGAACTCCGCGCCGCCCTGACCTCCCTGCGCAGCGACGAGCCAGCGATCCAGATCGAGGTGTCGGGCCCCTGGGCCCCGTACTCCTTCACCGACACCGGGGGCGCCCCATGACCACCGCCGCCTGGGGCACCGTCCCCGCCGAAGCCCACGGCCCCATCGGTGTCCCCCTGGTCGACCTCCTCGACCGGGTGCTCGCCACCGGGGTCGTCGTCAGCGGCGACCTGGTCATCGCCATCGCCGAAGTCCCCCTCATCCGACTGTCCCTGCACGCCCTGCTCTCGTCCGTCAACGAACGCGTCCCCGCCCCCTGGACCGACGGCGGCCCGCTGTGACCGACACCCGCGTCGACCTCGACAAGGAGGCGATGGGCCGCGACCTGGTCGCCCTCGTCCTGACGGTGGTCGAACTCCTCCGCCAGCTGATGGAACGCCAGGCCCTGCGCCGCATCGACGCGGGCGGCCTCACCGACTCCCAGATCGAGGACATCGGCACCACCCTGATGCACCTGGACCGCCGGATGACGGAGCTGTGCGACCAGCACGGCCTCACGATGGAAGACCTCAACCTGGACCTGGGACCGCTGGGCACCCTGCTCCCCCGCGACTAGCGAGACCTCCAGCACATGGGCCGGAGGTCTCGCGCCCGGGTGTCCTAGTACCACATGTACAGGTGGTACTTGAACTTCCCGTCAGTACCCAGGCCGGGGTCGCACTCCGCGACCCAGCTGGGGTGCAGGTTCATCCAGTAGTTCCCTCGGGCCTGGCACTCCCTAAGGGTCGAGTGGCTGCTGTAGAAGTGCTTGGCCGCCCGCACACTCTGACTGTCCACGACGCCCTCGGTGTCGGCGGAAGCGACGGTTGACGCCGTGGGAGCTGCCTGGGCAGGTGCCGCCATGAGGCCCAGTCCGACGGTGGTTCCGAGTGCGAGTCCTACGATGACCTTGCGGCTGCGCATAAGTACCTCTTCCTCCAGCGAAGCCGTGCCCGGAAGGCCGGTCCTCCGCACTTGTTCGACGGCCATCACCTTGCTCGTTCGACCATGGGCAAACCTTGGAGGAAGTTTGAATGAGCTGGTCAGAACCCTACAGGCGCTAGCCGTCAGGCCGCCTCGGCCGCATCGAAGGTGGCCGCGCGTGGGGGCGTGAGCCACACCAGCCGCGCCGTGACGCCGTCCATCCGCGCGAAGTGCCGGATCGCCCGGTCGGGCGTGGGCAGGCTGAACCTCCGCCGCCCGTCCACGCTGGTCACATCCGCGTGCCCGTCCTCGTACGCCATCCCCCACGCCGCGACCTCGGCGTCCCGCCAGCCGTCGTCCAATGCGAATTCCTGGACGACGGCGAAGAGTCGGGGCGCGGTGTCGAGGACGAGCGAGCGCACTTCTCCGTCGAAATCGAACGGCTCAGGGGCGGTGTGGTCCGGCGATACGGTGACCATGGAAGTCTCCCGTCAGAAGGTGGAGTTGGTCCGGGCACTCATGTCGCAGCAGGGCAATCAGGCCGTACCAGCAGGTGATTGACACCGTAGCCATCGTGTTGGACTACAGTCCAACACTCGACTTCTTCCCAGTCCAACACCACCCGATCGGGTGATACGCGAGAACAAGGAGAATGGGCACGATGGCCCGGACCAAACTCCCGCCCACCGTGCGGCAACGACGCCTCGGCGCGGAGCTGCGCCGCCTCCGCGAGAACGCGGAACTGTCGGCGACGCAGGCCGGGGAGCTGTTCGGCGCCACGCAGTCACGCATCAGCAACATCGAGGCTGGCGGCTACGCGGTGAGCGCCGACCGGGTACGGGCCCTCGCCCACCTCTACGGCTGCACTGATGAGCCGCTGATCGAGGCACTCACGACGATGACCGGCGGCCGGACCCGGGGCTGGTGGGAGGAGTACCGCGAGATCCTGCCTGCGGGCATGCTCGATCTCGCCGAGCTGGAGCACCACGCCACGCACATGCGGATCGTCTCTGTCTTCCACATGCCCGGAGTCCTCCAGACCACGGAACACGCCCGCGCGCTGATCAGCGACGCCCTGCCCGCGCTGGCTCTGCACGAGGTGGAGCACCGCGTCTCCTTCCGCATCAAACGCCAGGCGGTGCTGTACGGGGAGCACCCGACGCCACTAACGGCAATCGTCCACGAGGCAGCGCTGCGCATGGGTTTCGGCGGCCCAGCCGTGGCCGGCGCTCAGCTCGAATACCTGCTCAAGATGAGCGAGCGGGACAACATCACCCTGAAGGTGATTCCGTTCGGCACCGGCGTCTTCCCTCTCTCGGGACAGGGCATCGTCTACGTCGGTGGAGAGGTGCCACGCCTGGACACTGTTCAGCTCGACGCGGACCACGGCTCCGATTTCCTGGATACTCAGCCTCAGCTGGTCCGGTACCGGGACATCGTGGACCGCATGGACGCGTCTGCCCTCGACCCGGCGAAATCCCGCGACGCGATCCGCCGGATCGCACAAGACCTCTGACCAAGGAACCGGCATGCCCGACACCCACAACTGGCGCAAGTCCTCCTACAGCCCGAACGCGGCCAACTGCGTCTACGTACGCAGCGACCGCGACGGCACCCTCCGGCTCCGCGAGAGCGACGTACCCGACACCATCCTCGCCACCAGCGCCGCCACCTTCGACGCCTTCATACGCGCCGCCAAGGCAGGCCGGTTCGATCACATCGCCGTCAGCGACCATTGTCAGCCGCTGAATCACGCAGAGGATGAGGACATGCTGCCCTTGGCCGAATACCGGGCGAGTCAGACGAGCGGCACGTTCGTCGGTGTCCCGCACGAAGAAGCCCGTAGACGGCTCGGGCTGGAACGTGGCTGAGCGAAGTGCGGCTGCTGATCACCGCACGCCTCTCAGTTCAGTGCGCCTGAGCCGCGCTCCGATACTTCTTCGTCGTATACAGCGTGGCAGCACCTTCACCATGTCGGACGCGAGCGTCGGAGGCGCGGGCTTGCAGCCGGAGGCCGAAGGAGGGAGCTGGGCCCAGCTGCGCGGTCTGGCGTACGGGCATCGTTCATGACCGGGAGCCGGTCGGCCCCCGCTCGTGTTCTCAGCTGGCGCTGTCTTTCCCCCTGCCTAAGCCGGCCTCCGTAGCCCGACTTCGATCTGTGCTTGACTGACGGTCAGGTGCCTGGCTACTGAACGTGTCTGGTTCATCCACCCGTCGAGGGGTTGTTTTAGGTGACTCGGTCGGATTTGCGTGCGTTGTTCCGCTCAAACGACCGCGAGCTGAAGGCGGTCGACTTCTTCGCGGACCGGCGTGGTGAGTGGGACACCGTTGCGACGAGTCTCATGCGGCACACGCGGTGGGTGCAGGAACCGGGGTTCGAGGTGGAGGACTTGGAAGCTCCGCGCCGTAACGTGCTTGTCTTCTACGGCGTGGGCGGCATCGGCAAGTCCACTCTGTCGCGTGCCCTGGCCGAGCACCTGGTGGAAAGTGAGGGGCGCGAGAGCGACTGGTCTCCACTGGATCCGCAGGTGGGACGGGTGGTCCCGGTCCAGGTGGACCTATCGCGTGATGCCGGCGGGGACTTCGAGTCCCTGATGTTGGCTCTGCGGTTGGCGGCGGCGGACCTCGGGCAGCCCATGCCGACGTTCGATATCGCTTTTCAGCGTTATTGGGACCGCAATCATCCAGGTGAACCGCTAGATGAGTATCTGCGTCGGCGTACATGGTTCAGTCGCTTTCCCGGTTCCCGGTCGCTGTCGGGACAGATGCAGTCGGCATTGGCGGATGCTGCACAGGCAGTAGCCCTCCCCGGGACCGCGGGAGCATTGGTCGGTCAAGGTCTCCGGTCGTTTGTACGTGCTCTGCGTGAACGACGGCATCAGGTCCGCTCCCTTGCCGAGTGCCAGCGGCTTGCCGATCTGCTTGAGGCGGATCCCGATCTTGAGGCTCTCAGTTATTACGCCCATCTGCTGGCATGGGATCTGAACAGAGTCCCGGCGAAACGGCGGGCGACGCTGGTGGTGCTGCTGGATACCTTTGAGGACGTCGGGGATCGCGTGCATCGTGATCTGGAAAGATTGATCCAACGCGTGGTCTGGTTGATGCCCAACGTGCTGTTCGTCGTCACGGGCAGGAACCGCTTGCAGTGGGACGACTCGCGGCTTGAGGGGCAATTGGACTGGGCTGGGCCTCACTTTTGGCCGTTGCTCGTGGGTGGCGCGGCCGAAGAACCGCGTCAGCACACTGTGGGGTACCTGTCAGCGGAAGACTGCGAGACTTACCTGTGCGAACGGCTCACCATGGACGGGCAACCGCTGATGGACGAGCGCACGCGACACACGGTGACAGCCAACTCGCACGGATTGCCGCTGTACTTAGACCTTGCTGTCATGCGGTTCTTGGATCTCTACCGTCACTATGGGCGGGCTCCGGAACCGCGTGAATTCAACTTCGACTTTCCGGCCCTGGTCGCGCGAACCTTCCGGGACCTGTCTCCGAACGTACGACAGGTTCTGCGGGCCGTGAGTCTGCTGGACTCTTTCTCCGTCGAGCTGGCCGCCGCCGCAGCAGGGCTGAATCATGACGCCCCGGCCCTGGAACTCGTGGAGCGCCCCTTCGTGGACGCGGATCCGGGCGCGCCCTGGCCTTATCGGGTTCATGCACTGGTCCGGGAAGCGGTCCGTGAGGCCGACTCCACCAGCGAGGACCGCTGGAGCGAGGCGGACTGGCGGAGAGCGGCGCAGCGGACATTCGACGCCCTGGGGCGGGAGACGTCCGGGGGCCGCGTCCACCTGGTTGCTGCTTTACGGCAGGGCATGAGGCTGTCCCGTGATTACGATCTGGAGCTCGGCTGGCTGGAAGACGCGGCGTTCCGCTACGTTGACGATTTCATTTGGGAGCCCATCGAGCTCCGCGCAGCGTCGGCCGACGCTGACAGCGATGTGACCGGGAGCCCTGCCGAGGCGCTGGCTACGGCGTTGTCCGCCATCGCGCAACGCCAGCGCAGGCACCGTAGCTGGACCGCGGATCAGCTCCGCACTGTCCTTGAGGAAGGGAGACTTCCCGAGCGTCTGCTGGAACTGCCGAGGTACTTCCTCGCGGAGTGCGATCGGGACCTGGGGAACTTCGAGAGCTCCCTCGACGGCATGCGGCAGGTTGTCGACGCTGGGGGGCGGCTGGCTCCCACAGCCGCTCGGGGCCTTGCGCACCTGGCCCGGCGGGTGGGCCGTTTCCCGCAGGTGCGTGACGTTGCGGAGACACTGGGGGTAGAAGGCCGCCGTGACCGGGTGCTCGGCGACCTGTGGTGGACGCAAGGAAGCATCGCGCCGGCCTGCTCGTCATACGCGCTGAGCCGCGATGAGGCACTGCAACTCGGCCAGCCGGGTGAGGCCGCGCTGTCCCAGGCATGCCTGGCTTTCGCAGCCGCGTTCCAGGACCGCCCGCGTGCGGCGGAACAGATCGCCCGTGCCCGGGAAATGCTGACTGGAGTGTCGATTCGATGGGCCGAGGTCCAGACTCAGATCGCCGAACTCGTACAGGACGCCGGCGTCGCACCTGGTCTGCCCGAGCGGGCCGAGGAGGTGAGCGACCTCGCCAACGAAGCAGGGCTGACGTCCTCGGTCGCCTACATTCGCTTCGCGGTGTGCCTGCACGCAGTTGTGCTGGGCGCTCCCGACGTACTGACTGCGGCCAGAGGACAGCTGAGGGAATGCGTACGTGGTGAGGAGTTCGCCTACCTGGCGGAACTGTCCTACCTGATGGCAGGTGAAGAGTCTCCGGCTGAGCTGCCACGCGCGCAGTGGCTGGACGGGCAGGAGCAGGTCCGCGCACGCTGGATCGCCATCACCGACGATCGCCGCCGGGAAGCCGCAGCGACCAGAGGAGAATAAGCAGGTGGCGAACTACACGACGCAAGACCAGATCGATCTCACGGCCGTTGCCCGGCACTACAAGCTGGGAGAGGCACAGTTGGCGCCTTTGGCGGGAGGCGCGGCAAATTCCAGCTTCAAGCTGTCCAGCGCTGTCGGTGAGTTCGTCCTGACGAGCCTTGATAACCACGACTGGTCCAGTGCTCAACGTCTGGCAGGGCATACCCAGGCGGTGTTCCGGCTGGGTGTTCCGACCACAGAAGTTGTTCCCAACGTCGAAGGATCGCTGGTCACCCGGCTGGATGGACGGCCGGTGGTCCTCAAGAAATGGATCGCGGGAGAAGTGCAGCAGCCGTTGCCGTTGCCGCTCCTGCCTGACGCCGGACGTATCCTCGCGCAGTTGCACGCGCTCTCGCCGATGGCTCCGGCGCTCGGGGACATCCCCGTCGGTACCCGAAGGCTGTCCAACGACCACATGGCCGTCATTCCGCAGTTCTCCGACCGGGACTTCGCCGCCTGGCTCACCGATCGGCTTGACCGCGTCCGTATCGCTGAAGACGGGCATGAACGCCCCCGGACAGTAGTACATGGAGACCTGTTCGCCGACAACGTCGTCGTCCGCCAAGATGGTCAGCTGTCTGTGCTGGACTGGGAGACGATCTCACTCGACGACCCCCTCCTCGATGTGGGAATGGCCGCTGTGGGTCTCGCTCAGGAGGGTGGGGTCTTGGCTGCGGAGCGCCTTGAAGCTCTTCTGTCCGGATACCGGGACGTCGCACCCATGTCGGCTGAAGACGCTGCAGCGCTGCCGATGGAGATCATGCACGCTGCCTTGATCATCGCCTTCCACCGCTACTACCGGCACAACGTCCGCTTTCCCGATCCGGCCAAGAGCACCATGCACAGGGAGATGATCAAGTTCGCGGACTCTGTGGAGAGCGCGGCCCGGGTGCTTGGCTAAGGGAACAGCACCCTCGGCGACCCCACCGCCGCACACGCCGCCCGCTACTGATCAGCTTGCCGACGCAACCGCGCCTTCCGTGGCCGTCGTACGCCGATGGATCGCTCCCCGAGGCTCTGGCCGCGCCGACGAGGACCCTGGTGACCGCGAGCCGGTCCGTCCCCGTGTGCGGACCGGCTCCCAGCGGGGCGGGGCTCAGCCGTTCTGCACGACCATCAGCGTGTTGCCGTCCGCGTCGCGGAAGCTGAACATCGGCGGGACCGGGGCGCCCCAGCGCTGGACCTCCGGGTCGGTGTCGACGCCGCGTGAGCGCAGGGTGGCGTGGTCGGCGTCAATGTCCTCGGAGGTGAGGATCAGGCCGGTCTCGGTGCCCTTGGCGGTTTGGCCCTGGCGCGGGGGGACGAGGGCGATGCCGGTCGGGGCGCCCGCCGGGGCCACCTCGATCCAGCGCATACCGTCGCCGAAGGGGATGTCGGCGCGCTTCTCGAAGCCGAGGGTGTTGACGTAGAAGTCCAGCGCGCGGTCCTGGTCGGCGACGGTGACGGCGACCCGGCCGATCTCGGTCAGCCGGGTGCCCTTCGCGGTCTCGGTCATGATGACCTCCGTAATGGTGATGGGTTATGCCGATATGACCGGGGAGGGGCACGGAACTCATCGGTCGGCGTCGATTGACCTTCGAGTCGCTTGAAGGCCCAGCATGGCGGCCATGAACGACGACGAGCCCCTGATGGGCATCGGCGCCTTCGCCCGCCGGGTCGGGCTGACGCCGAGCGCGCTGCGGTTCTACGACGACTGCGCGGTGCTGCGGCCCGCGCGGGTGGACGCGGCCACCGGCTACCGGTACTACGCCCCGGAGCAGGCGCCCCGCGCCACGCTGCTGCGGCGGCTACGGGAGGCCGGGCTGCCGCTGGTCGACGCGTCGGCCGTGCTGGACGGGCCGCCCGAGGAGGCCCGGGAGGTGCTGCGGGGCCATCTCCGGCGGAACAGCGAGTCGGCGGCGGCCGCCCGCGCGGCGATCGAGGACGTGCTGCGCGAGCTGCCGGGCGGGGTGCGCCGCGCCGAGGCCCGGGTCGGCGGCGCCGAGCTGGCGGGCGCGGTGCGGCAGGTGGGGTCGGCGGTGGCGACGGGCGCGGTGCGGGAGGAGTTCCCGGTGCTGGGCCGGGTGCTGATCGAGCTGGCCGACCAGGAACTGCGGCTCGTGGCCACCGACCGCTACCGGCTCTCCGTACGCGCGCTGCGGCCGCTCGCGATCAGCGGCGAGCCGTGCGGGCTGCCGGTCGGTATCGAGGAGCTGCGGGACCTCGCGGGCTGGGCCCGGGGGCTGCCGGAGGTCGCGATCGAGGTCGACGGGCCCGAGGTGCGCGTACGGGGCGGGGGTGAGGAGCGGGTGCTGCCCGTCGTGGACGAGGTGTTCCCCGCGTACCGCATGGTGCTGGACGGGCTCGCCGCCGCCCGGCACCGCGTGCTCACCGACCGGGCGGCGCTGTGCTCGGCCGTGGCCGAGCAGGGCGGCGACGGTCCGGTCGTGCTGCGTACCGGTGACAGCGTGCTGACGGTCGAGGGCGGCCACCCGTTGTCCGCCCTGTGCACCGGGCCACCGCTGCGCATCGTCTTCGACCCCGCTGTTCTGCTGCCCGCGCTGGAGGCGGGCGTGGGGCCCGATGTGCTGCTTGAGGTCGCCTCGGACCGCGAGCCCGTCGTCGTCCGCTCCGCCGACCAGGGCAGTTTCACGACCCTCGTCATGCCTGTCCGCACACCGTGAAGGAGAGACATCGATGGACCCCGACAACCCCGTCGTCCGGCTGTGCGCGCAGGGCATGGCCGCCGAGGCCGAGGGGCGGGCCGACGACGCCCGTGTCCGGTTCCGGCAGGCGTGGGACGCCGCCACCGACGACTACGAACACTGCGTGGCCGCGCACTACCTGGCCCGGCATCAGCCCACCCCCGAGGAGACGCTGCGCTGGAACCAGGAGTGCCTGAACCGCGCGGACGCGGTCGGGGACGACCGGGTCCGCGGCTTCTACGCCTCGCTGCACGTCAACATGGGCGCCGCGTACGCGAAGCTCGGCGACATGGACGCGGCGCGGGAGCACTACGCACGGGCCGCCGCGCGCATCGGCGACGTACCGGCCGGGCCGTACGCGGACTGGACCCGGTTCGGCATCGCCGACGGGCTGCGTACGACCCGCGAAGCCGAACCCGAAGGCGGGCCGCTCGCCACTCTGGTGGAGCGGCTGTGTGCCCTCGGTGAGCTGCGGGCGCTCGCGGTGGTCCTGCCGCCGTACGTCGGCGACCTCGGCACGGACGAGGACCACACGCGGCTGGTCACCGCGCTGCGCATGGTGCACGCCGCCCGGTGGCTGCCGGACGGGGAGCAGGAGGCGCTGGGCGCGGTGATCAGCGAACTGATCAGCGGTTGACGAAGGTGAGGCTCTTCTCGTCGTAGCGCGTCCCGGCCACCTCCTCGGCCGGGGCGGCGGCGTCGATCGCGGCCAGGTCGGCGGCGGACAGCTCGATGGCGACCGCGGCGAGGTTCTCCTCCAGGTACTTCTCGCGGCGGGTGCCCGGGATCGGCACCACGTCGTCGCCCCGGTGCTGCACCCAGGCCAGGGCGAGCTGACCGGCGGTGACGCCCTTCTCAGCGGCCAGTTCGTTCAGCTTGTCGACGATGGCCAGGTTCTGTTCGAGGTTGCCGTCCGCGAAGCGGGGCTGGGTGCGGCGCATGTCCGTCTCCGGCAGGTTCTCGACCGAGGTGTAGCGGCCGGTCAGGAAGCCGCGGCCGAGCGGGGAGAAGGGGACGAGGCCGATGCCGAGTTCCCGGCAGACCGGGGCCGTCTCCTGCTCCAGGTCCCGGGTCCACAGCGACCATTCGCTCTGCAGCGCCGCGATGGGGTGCACCGCGTGGGCGCGGCGGATCGTCGCCGCGCTCGCCTCGGACAGCCCGAGGTGGCGCACCTTGCCCGCCCGGACCAGCTCGGCCATCGCGCCGACGGTCTCCTCGATCGGGACCTCGGGGTCGACGCGGTGCTGGTAGTAGAGGTCGATGTGGTCGATGCCGAGGCGGCGCAGCGACGCGTCGCACGCCTGGCGTACGTACGCGGCGTCGCCCCGGATCGCGGTGGGCTCGCCCAGCCGGTTGGCGAAACCGAATTTGGTGGCCACGGCCGCCCGGTCGCGGCGCCCGGCCAGGGCCCGGCCGAGCAGTTCCTCGTTGTGGCCGGAACCGTAGAAGTCGGAGGTGTCCAGCAGGGTGACGCCGAGGTCGAGGGCGCGGTGGATGGTGGCGATCGACTGCGCGTCGTCCGAGTCGCCGTAGCCGTGGCTCATCCCCATGAGGCCCAGGCCCTGTGCGCCGACGGTGAGTTCGCCCAGGTGGCGGGTGGGTAGATCGGACATCGTGGTGCCTCCTTCGTGGTCGTGACGATCACGCTAGGAGTTGGAGCGCACTCCAAGTCAACCGGGAAAAATCGCTGGCCAGGGGCGTGGGCCCGACTGCCAGAATCGCCCGCATGACGTACGAGGACGAAGAGCCCATGACCGTGGTGGCGGCCGCGATCGTACAGCGGGGACGGCTGCTGGTGGTGAGCAAGAAGGCGGCGCCCGACGTCTTCTATCTGCCCGGTGGGAAGCCGGACCCGGGCGAGAGCCCATTGGAGACCCTGGCCCGGGAGCTGGACGAGGAGCTGGGCGTAGCCCCGCTGGAACCGCGGCTGCTGGCCGAGGTCGAGGGGGTGGCCGTCCTGGAGAGGGTGCCGATGCGGCTGACGGTGTTCGAGGCGCGGATCGACCGGGAGCCCCACCTGGCGGCCGAACTGGCCCGTATGCGCTGGATCGCGGGCGGCGAGAGCGACGTCCGGCTCGCCGGGGCCATCCGGAACCACGTGGTGCCCCTGCTGCGATCCGGGGGCGCCCTCGCGGCGACGTGAGTCGGGCTGCGGCAGCCCGGCCAAGGGGCCAAGAGGACAAGGGGACGACGCGGATCGTCGCCGCCGGACCGGCCGTCCGGCGCGGCGGTCACCTCCGCCGGGTGCCCCCGCCGGGCGGGGGCCGCCAGCCTGCGGCCCCCCGTGACGCTTGCGCGGCACGCGCGCGAAAAGGCCCGGCCCGGTGCGCACCCCCGTCGCGCACCGAGCCGGGCCCGTGCCCCCCCGTAGAGGCTGCCCCTTCCCCCAAAGAAAGGGCAGCCGTCCCGAAACCCCCGGCCCCGGCCTCAGTCCGTCGCGATGGCGTTCAGGATGTTCATCCGCGCCGCCCGGAAGGCCGGGATCAGGGCCGCGACCAGGCCCACCACGGCCGAGCCGATGAAGACCGTGATGATGGTCGACCAGGGGATCTCCAGAGTCTTCAGCCCCTCCAGCGCGAGCAGCTTCTGCGCGGTCGCGCCCCAGCCCATGCCCAGGCCCAGGCCGAGCAGCGCGCCGAAGAGGGCGATGACGACGGACTCCAGCCGGATCATGCGGCGCATCTGGCGCCGGGAGAGGCCGATGGCGCGCATCAGGCCGATTTCCCGGGTCCGTTCGACGACCGACAGGGCGAGGGTGTTCACCACGCCGAGGATGGCGACGATGATCGCGAGCGCCAGCAGACCGTAGACCAGGTTGAGCAGCTGGCCGATCTGGTCCTTCATCTCCTGCTTGTAGTCCGTCTGGTCACGGACCTTGACCGACGGGTACTGGTGCAGCTCGGCCTTGAGGGACTTGTACGCCACCGCCTCCTGGCCGTCCTTCGCCTGCGCCAGCATCATGACGTTCGCCGGGATCATCTTGGCGGGGACATAGTGCTCGACAGTGGTGATGTTGGTGTAGAGCGCGCCCTTGTCCAGGCTGACGTCGTCCGAGGTGATCGCCGCGACCTTGAGCTTGGCGGTACGGCCCTCCTTGAAGGCGACGGTCAGGGTGTCGCCCTGCTTCACCTTGTGGTCCTTGGCGAAGCCCTCCGGCACCGACATGGCGTCCTTGCCGTACGCGGCGGCCAGGTCGCCCGCGACGACCGGGGTCCGCACGTCGTCCGCGTACGTCGGGTCGGCCGCGGTCAGGTCCTTGCCGACCGTCTTGCCGTCCGGCGAGGTGATCTTGGCGCCGTCGATCACCTTGGCGTCGCTGATGTGGGTGAGTCCCTTGGCCCGGTGGGCCGCCTGCTCGATCTGCCGGGTGATCGGCTGGCCGGTGTCGGACTGGACGATGAAGTCCGCGCCGACCGACTTGTCCAGCTCGTCGGTGGCCGAGGCGACCATCGACGAGCCCACCACCGACAGACAGGCGACCAGCGCCAGGCCGATCATCAGGGCCGCGCCGGTGGCGCCGGTGCGCCGCGGGTTGCGCAGCGCGTTGCGCTCGGCCAGTCGGCCGACCGGCCCGAAGATCCGCAGCACCACGGTGGCCAGGGCGCGGACCACCAGACCGGCCAGCAGCGGGCCGATGACGATGAAGCCGATGAGGGTCAGCACCACGCCGAGGCCCAGGAACATCGAGCCGTCGACCGCCTTGTCCGCGTTGGCCGCGACGACCAGGGCGGCCGCGCCGCCCGCGGTGAGCAGGGTGCCGATCGTGCCGCGGATCCGTCCGGCCTTGGTGTCCGCCGGGGTGCCCGCGTCGCGCAGGGCCGCCATCGGGGAGATCGTCCCGGCCCGGCGGGCGGGGATGTAGGCGGCGATGACGGTGACGACGATGCCGATGGTGAGGCCGACGATGGGCGTGGTGGGCTTCACCGTCAGCTGGTCGGTGCTCAGATGCAGACCGGCGCTGCCCATGACCTTGATCAGGCCGACCGCGAGCCCGATGCCGCCGAGGACGCCGAGGATCGAGCCGACGATGCCGAGCAGCAGCGCCTCGATCAGCACCGACCGGTTGATCTGCTTGCGGCTCGACCCGATGGCGCGCATCAGGCCGATCTCGCGGGTGCGCTGGGCGACCAGCATCGAGAAGGTGTTGACGATCAGGAAGATGCCGACCAGGACGGCGATTCCGGCGAAGCCGAGCATCGCGTACTTCATGACGTCCAGGAAGGAGCCGATCTGGCTCTCGGCCTCCTTGCTGGACTCAGCCTTCGTCTGCACCTTGAGGCCGGCGCCGAGGTCGGCGACGACGGTCTTCTTCAGCTGGTCGTTGCTGACGCCGGGCTGGGCGGTCAGCGCGTAGCTGGTGTACGCGCCGGGCGCGCCGAGCAGCTTGCGCTGCGCGGTGGCGGTGTCCATGTAGACGATCGTCGCGCCCGGGTTGGTCACCTGGAACGTGGCGATGCCGACGATCTTCGCGCGGAACTCGCCGGGCAGGGCGATGATCCGCAGTTCGTCACCGAGCTTCAGCTTCTTGGCGTCGGCGGTGTCGGCGTCGACCATCACCTCGGTGGGGCCGCGCGGCGCGTGGCCGGAGGTGAGCTGCACCGAGCGGTGCTCGGTGGTGTCCCAGTTGGTGCCGATGGTCGGGGCACCGGACTTGGGCCCGATGCTGTCGCCCTTCCGGTTGACGACCGTGACCGACTCGCTGGTGGCGTCCCCGGTCACCGACTTGACGCCGTCGACCTGGCGCAGCCGCTTCAGGTCCGCGCCGGGCAGCGTACGGACCCGGCCCTGCCGGAGGTCCTTGGCGCTGCCGCCCTTCGGGCTGACCGTGACGTCGGACGCCGTGCTCGCGAAGAGCTTGTCGAACGTGGCGTTGGTGGTGTCGGTGAAGACGAGCGTGCCGCAGACGAACGCCACGGACAGCAGGACCGCGATCGCGGACAGCGCCATCCGTCCCTTGTGGGCGAGGAAGTTGCGCAGTGAGGTCTTGAGAACGGTCATGACACCCGTCCACGTGCGTCGAAGTGCTTCATGCGCTCAAGGACCAGGTCGGCGGTGGGGTTGTACATCTCGTCCACGATCCGGCCGTCGGCCAGGTACAGCACCCGGTCGGCGTAGGAGGCGGCCACGGGGTCGTGGGTGACCATCACGATCGTCTGCCCCAGCTCGTCCACGGACCGCTTGAGGAAGCCCAGCACCTCGGCACCGGCCCGGGAGTCCAGATTTCCGGTCGGCTCGTCACCGAAGATGATCTCGGGGCGGGCGGCGAGGGCGCGGGCCACCGCGACGCGCTGCTGCTGGCCGCCGGACAGCTGGTTCGGGCGGTGCCTCAGCCGGTCGGCCAGACCGACGGTCTGCACCACCCGGTCCAGCCAGGCCCGGTCGGGCTTGCGGCCCGCGATGTCCATCGGCAGCGTGATGTTCTCGATGGCGTTGAGCGTCGGCAGCAGGTTGAACGCCTGGAAGATGAAGCCGATCCGGTCCCGGCGCAGCTGGGTGAGCTTCTTGTCCTTGAGCCCGGTGATCTCGGTCTCGTCGATGAAGATCTGGCCCGACGAGACGGTGTCCAGCCCCGCGAGGCAGTGCATCAGCGTCGACTTGCCGGAGCCGGACGGGCCCATGATCGCGGTGAACTGGCTGCGGGCGATGTCCACGTCGACGTGGTCCAGCGCGACCACCCGGGTCTCGCCGGAGCCGTACGCCTTGACCACCTGACGTGCGCGGGCAGCAACGGCCGTATGTCCTCCGCTGCCCCCGGTCTTGGGAATCGATACGGCCGTTGTCACGGTGTTCTCCTCTTTTTCGCCTATGTCGGACCCGGGACGGTCACACGTCCCCGATCGCCTGGTCGAGCCTGATGATCAGCCTGCCGGAAGCCGGGGGC
The DNA here is from genome assembly GCF_055595765.1 of Streptomyces sp. NPDC040405. Taxonomy (NCBI): domain Bacteria; kingdom Bacillati; phylum Actinomycetota; class Actinomycetes; order Kitasatosporales; family Streptomycetaceae; genus Streptomyces; species Streptomyces sp. NPDC040405. Next base: position 589,419 of record NZ_JBVIVI010000002.1, on the reverse strand, counting down.
CGGGACGATGAGGCCCGGCGCCGTCTTCGGGTGGGGCCAGCCCTACCCCCCTCGGTCCTGCTGGCCGTAACCACAGTAAAGAGCAGTACGCCCCGGCTCGTCCTTCCCCGGAACGAACCCCGGGTAGGAGGAAAGGGGCTGAATCCCCTAGGGGAGTAAGCCCTGGGGTGGAGCGCCTCTCGGGGTCGACCCTGCACCCATACGTAACGGAAGGCGCAAATCCGCCGCCTCAGCAGCCCTGATGCGTTCTTCCCCTGCCCCGATGCGGCATGGAATGGTGGGTCGTACAAGAGAACTGGACACCAGAGCCGGCGCGGACCGGCGGAGGGAGCGCGCCACGGTGGGCGGCACCGCAGACGGGCCCGACGCGGACTCCATAGACCCCCTCCCCGAGAACCCCCCTCCGAACGAGGCCGTACCGCAGGCCACGTCGCGTGGCCGACGCCCCGTCGTCGCCGCCCTGATGCTCGCGATGGCGCTGACCGCCCTCGACTCGACCATCATCTCGACCGCCGTTCCGCAGATCGTCGGCGATCTCGGCGGCTTCTCGGTCTTCTCCTGGCTGTTCTCCGGCTATCTGCTCGCCGTCACCGTCACCCTGCCGGTCTACGGGAAGCTCTCCGACACCTTCGGCCGCAAGCCCGTCCTGGTGGCGGGCACCATCGTCTTCGTCATCGGATCGCTGCTGTGCGCCGGGGCCTGGAACATGGCCTCCCTCATCGCCTTCCGCATCGTGCAGGGGCTGGGCGGCGGGGCGCTCCAGGGCACCATCCAGGTGGTCGCCGCCGACCTCTATCCGCTGAAGGAACGCCCCAAGATCCAGGCCCGGCTTTCCTCCGTATGGGCCCTGTCCGCGGTGACGGGCCCCGCGCTCGGCGGGGTGCTCGCCGGATACGCCGACTGGCGCTGGATCTTCCTGATCAACCTGCCGATCGGGGCGCTCGCCCTCACCCTCATCGTCCGCCATCTGCACGAACCGGTGCGGCGGCGGACGACCCGGCCCCGCATCGACTGGGCAGGCGCCCTCACCATCTTCGCCTGCGGCGGACTGCTGCTGACGGCGCTCGTCCAGGGCGGGGTGGCCTGGGGCTGGCTCTCCGTACCCTCCCTGGCGCTGCTCGCGGCCAGCGCCGGATGCGCGGCCCTGGCCGTATGGATCGAACGGCGCGCCGCCGAACCGATCATCCCCGGCTGGGTGTGGCGGCGGCGCACCATCTCGGCGGTCAACCTCGCGCTCGGCGCGCTCGGGCTCCTCATGATCGCCCCGACCGTCTTCCTGCCCACCTACGCCCAGTCGGTGCTGGGCCTCGGGCCGATCCCCGCCGGATTCGTGCTGTCCGTGATGACGCTGAGCTGGCCCATCTCGGCCGCCCTCAGCAGTCGCGTCTACACCCGCGTCGGCTTCCGGAAGTGCGCCATGATCGGCATCGGCGCCGCCGCGCTCATCCTGGCCGCCTTCCCCCTGCTCCCCTACCCCGGCGCCGCCTGGCAGCCCGCGCTGATCATGCTGCTGCTCGGCGCCGCCCTGGGGCTCTTCCAGCTGCCGCTGATCGTCGGCGTGCAGTCGTCCGTCGGCTGGGCCGAGCGCGGTACCGCCACCGCCTCGATACTCTTCTGCCGCCAGGTCGGCCAGTCCATCGGCGCGGCCCTGTTCGGCGCCGTCGCCAACGCGACCCTCGCCGCCCGGCTCGCCACCGCCCCGCCCGACATCCGCGACGGCCTGCCCGGCAACCTCGACTCGGTCTCCCACGCCCTGGACCACCCCGGCGCCCTCAGCGCCCGCGCCGCCGACTATCTGCGGCGCGCCGTGGACACCGCCGTCGACCACGTCTACCTGGGCGCCGCCTCCGCGGCGGTCCTCGCCCTGCTGGCCCTGCTGTTCCTCGCCCCGCGCCGCTTCCCGGTCCAGGCCGAAACGGGAAGCGGAACGGAACCGGAAGCGGAATCTGGAACGGAACCGGATACGGAACCGGATACGGAACCGGATACGGAACCGGAATCCGCCGCCGACCAGCTGACGGCGAACCCCGCCCGGGAGAACTGACCCCGCCCGGCCCGGACCGTCAGGTCTCGGGGTGCGGATGCGGGCCGGAGGCGGCGTCCTCCGCGACCGGCTTGCCCGTCAGGGCCGCCAGACTGCCGCGGACGTGCTCCAGATGCGCCTTCAGCTCCTCGCGCCGCTCCACATGTTCGCGCAGCGTCCGCTCCGTCTCCCGGGCCAGCCGCTCCTCCCGGGCACGGGCCTGCGCGACGATCTCCGCGGCCTGCGCCTGGGCGTCCTCCTGACGCAGCCGCGCGGCCTGATCCGCCATCGCGTACTCCCGCTTGGCGTCCGCCAGCTTGGCCTGGGCGTGCTCCTCCAGCCGGACCAGCCGCGCGGTCATCGCCGCGTCGCGCTCGACCAGCTCATGACCGGCCGCCTCCCACCGGTCCGCGTGATCCCGCTCCTGCTCGGCGAGGATCGCCTCGGTGCGCCCGCGCATCTCCTTCAGCGCCGCCAGCGCCTCGCTGCGCCACTCCTTGACGTCCCGCCGCGAGGCCGCGCGCAACTCCTCCACCTGCGCCTGCGCCGACTCCAGCGTGCTGCGCGCCGACCCCTCGGCGGCCTCCCGCACCCGTTCGGCCTCATCGCGGGCGGCGTCCCGGACGACCCGGGCGGCGGCCTGCGCGGCCTCCCACGCCTCCTGTGCCGACGCCTCGGCCGCGACCCGCAGACAGCCGACCTCCTCCTCGGCCGCCATCAGAATCAGCTGCGCGCGATCACCCAGAGATTCGTACGTCTGGGGGGCCAGCTGGGCGATCACCTCACGCAGCCGTTCGGCGTCGGCGGCCAGCTCGTTGGCGAGAACGGTGAGGCGTGCGGCGCGCTCCCACGCCGCGTCACGCGCCTCGGACAGCTCCGCCACATAGCGGTCGACCTGCGCGGGACGGTAACCACGGCCCCGTCCGCCGATGGTGAAGCCATGACGTGACACCGATGCGCCCATCCTTGGAACCCCTTTGTCCGGTAGGCAACGCGCTCCGGCGCACATCTTGATGGATGGGGTCTTATCGCCCATAACGCGACACTCCGCCCATCTCCCCGGCCGGGGCCCGCCCGGGTACCACAACGACAAGGCGCCCGCCCCCGTCACGGGGGTCGGGCGCCTCGATGGGGCACGCGCACTCAGTGCGCCGCGGTACGTATCAGAGGAGTCCGTCCCACATCTGCTCCAGCAGCACCGCCCACCAGTTGTCCGGCGCGGACAGCGCGGCCGGGTCCAGCGCCGCGAGCTGCGCCTGGAAGTCGACGGTCCAACGGCCCGCCTGCTCCGGCGTCAGCCCGTACCGCAGCCGCCACATACGGCCCAGCAGCCCCATGCAGCGCACGAACTCGGGCAGACCGGTGTTGACGAACTGCGCGGGCATCGGCTGCGGCGGCGCCTCCAGCGGCACGGCCACGATGTGCGCCGTGCCGTACTGCACGCACAGCTGGCGGCCGAAGTCGTTGCCCATCACCAGGTACGACCCGGCGTCGGCCGAGGGCTGCACACCGCGCTCCGCCGCCAGCTCGGCGAGCGTCGGCACCGGGCGGCCCTGCTGCGCCTGAGCCCAGAAGAACGGGCCGAAGTCCGCGGGCAGTCCCGCCCACACCAGCGTCTGCGCCACCACGTCCGGTACGCCCTGCCGCGACACCGCGCGCTGGTCGAACCGGACGATCGCCTGCGGCCCGAACGCCTGGCCCAGCTCGTGCGCCAGCCCCTCCGGCGGCACCGGCGGAATCGGCTGCACCTGGCTGGGATGCGGCAGCGGCACCCGGTTGGGCGCCGGGCGGGCCGGGCCGTCCGCCACCTGGTGCAGCTCGCCCTGGTGCTCGATCAGATGACGCACACCCTGCTGCCGGGTCGCGTGGTCCCGCCCGTACGGCGCCGTATGGCTGATCCGTACCTGCGGCCACGACTCGCGGATCATCCGCGCGCAGTAACCGCCCGGCAGATCGCACGACTCCAGCTCGGTGTGCAGCTCCAGCACCTGCTGCGGCGGCACGTTCATCGCCCGCAGCTCATGCAGGATCTGCCACTCCGGATGCGGAGTGCCGGGCGCCGAACGACGGATCAGTTGCTGCTCGGAGCCGTCCTGCGCGCGGTAGCGGAGGACCGCCATATAGCCGGGGCCGACCGTCGGCAGCCCGGCGGGCGGCTGCGGATACGCGTACCCGCCACCCGGCGGGGGCGGCATGCCGGGCGGCGGCGTCCCGGGCGGCGCCACACCGTGGGGCGGGGTGATCCCGGGCACCGGCGGACCGGCGGGCGGCGGCATGTGGGGAGCACCGGGTGCGCCCGGGGCTCCGGGGGCACCGGGCGTGCCCGGGCCACCGGCCAGCATCGTCGCCGCCGCGTGCACACCACCGCCCGGAGCGCCGGGAGCGCCCGGGGGACCAGGCGCGCCCGGGAAGGGGCCCGGCGGGGGCGGGGGCGTGTGCGGACCACCCGCACCGGGGACACCGGGAGGGCCAGGCGGGCGCGGGCCGGATGGCCCAGCCTGCCCCGGAGTACCGGGCGGACCGGGCGGCGGCGGGACACCGGGGCCACCGGGAGCGGGCGGCGGGGTCTGGCCACCCGCCAGCATCGTCGCCGCAGCGTGCACACCACCGCCCGGAGCGCCGGGAGCGCCGGGCGCGCCCGGGGCGGCGGAAGGAGGCGGCGGCGTCTGCCCACCGGGCGGCGTCTGGCCACCAGGCGGCGTCTGGCCGGGAGTGCCGGGCGTGCCCGGGGCTCCGGGAGCGCCGGGCGTGCCCGGGCCACCGGCCAGCATCGTCGCCGCCGCGTGCACGCCACCGCCGGGAGTGCCGGGGGCGGGAGGCGGCGGCGGGGTCGGCGGACCGCTCTGCGGGCCACTCTGCGCGCCGGGAGATCCCAGGGGGCCGCCGCCCGTGCTGTCGGGGTCGAGCTGCGAGACCAGCTGCGTCGGTACGTACCCCCCGGCCGGAGCACCCGGGGCGCCGGGGCCGGACGGGCTCGGCGGCGGAGGCGTATGCGCCCCCGTACCGGGCCGGGCACCGGGCGTACCCGGAGCACCGGGCGGCGGCGGGGTCGTCGGGCCGCTCGGCGGGCCCGCCTTGTGGGTGGCGGCGTCCGCGATGTCTCCCGCGCCGGAGGACGCGTCGGAACCGCCCGCCTTCGGGAAATCGTAGGCCGGAGAGACGGCGGTGGGCGGCAGCGCGCTGCCCGCCGACATCAGCTCGGTCTTGGCGTCCGCCCGCACCCCCGGGACCGGGGTGTCCTCGTCGTCCGAGCCCGCGAGCGGCGGGGCGAACACCGTGGCGGGCGGGGCGACCGAACGATCGCCGTCGTCACTCGCGGAGTTGGTGTCGGCCCACGGCGTACCGACGCCGGGCGTGGCCGGGCCCTTCGGCGTCTCACCGGAAGGGGGCGACGCGGGAGCCGGGGCGGGCGGCGGCGGGGCCCACGGGCTGCCGCCCCCGGGCGCCGGGGCAGACGGAGGCGGCGGCGCGGGCGGGTCGGTGCGCGGCCGTGCCACACCGCCCGTCGGCCAGTCGTCCTCTTCCCTGTCGCGCCGCGGCGGCGCCATGCCACCGGACGGCCAGTCGTCCACCGACGCGGACGCGGGCACGGCATCGCGCGGCTCGCCGCCACCCGGCGGCGGCGTAGGCGGACCGCTGCGCCAGCCCCCCTCGGCCGAACCGGACGCGGGCGCGTCGGTGCGCGGCGGCGCCACGCCGTCCGACGGCCAGTCGTCCACCGGCTTCGGCGCGGGCACGGCATCGCGCGGCTCGCCGCCACCGGGCGGCGGCGTGGGCGGGCCACTACGCCAGCCCTCATCGACCGAACCGGAATCCGAACGGAAATCCGAACCGGAAGCCGAACCGGAATCGGCTGCGGGCGCGGGCGTCTCGTCGCGCGGCGACGGCACACCGCCCGACGGCCAGTCGTCCACCGGAGCGGGAGCGGGAGCCGGAGGCTCCGGCGACCGCTGCGCCGGTACGTCCGGCTCGTCCGCGCCCCCGCTCATCGCGTCCGCCGCCTCCTGCAGCCACTCCGGCGGAGTCAGCAGGAAGGACGTCACATTGAGGTCGATGCGCTGCTGCCTGCCCCCGGTGGTCTCCTGGGCACGGTCGTCGTTCGCCCCGTACTCCTCCTCGTACCGGCGGATCACCTCACCCACCGGCAGCCCGGGCCACAGCGTCGTCTCCCCGCTGTCCCGCGCGATCACCAGCCGGGCGCCGTCCACGGGCGCGCTCGAAACCGGTCCGTCCGGGCGGTCCTCGGCCCAGGCCACGAAGCCCAGGTCGAACTCCCGCACCCGCACCTCGCGCTGCTGGTAGGCGGGCACCTCACCGTTGATCCAGAGTTCGGCGCGCTCCTGCGCCTGTGCGAAGGTCACCATCGCGCTCACCCCTCCACGGGTACGGCGTACGCGAATCCGCCGTCCACCATCAGGTTCGCCACGGTCTCCAGCTCCGGCGGATTGCCCGCGAGCCGCAGCAGGAAGGCGTCGAAGTCCTCGCCGCACGGCAGCATCAGCCGCTCCACCCGCTCCTGGACCGTCCAGCCGTCGCGGTCCCGCGCGTCGTCGTACGCGCAGAACCACACCGAGCCGATCGCGTCCCCCTTCACCTTCACCGCGACCACGCCGCCCTGCACGAAGCCCACGCCCAGATAGTCCTTGGTGAAGTGGTCGCGCAGACACTTGTTGACATAGACGAGGTCGTTGACCGCCGCCACATCGCGCACCGTGAAGAACGGCTGGTCGACCAGCAGCCCCAGCTCCGGATCGAGCGCCGCGCCGACCGGCGCGCAGCCGCCCGCCGCCTTCAGGAACGCGCGGTACGACTCCGGCAGCCGGTAGCCGAGGTCCTCCTCCACGCCGAGCACCTGCTCCTCGGTGACCGAGAGCCCCCGCACCGGCAGCCCGAAGTGCACCGGCCGGGTGTCCTGGAGCGGACGGGTGCCCCGCTTGTCCTGGTCCACCAGCGCCGTCGCGAGCCCGCCGTGATGCCGCAGCAGGGCCTTGACCTCTACCGGGATCAGCTCCATGCGGCGGCCGCCCACGGCGTGGTGCCACGTCCAGCCGTGCGGAGTGGCCACCGCCGAGGTCTCGTTCCACAGCTCATGGCCGGACGCGTGCAGCGCGGCGTTCGCCGATACGAGGTCGGTCAGCCGCAGCTCGTCGACCCCGAACCCCTCCGGGGGCTCGGCGATTTCGGCGGCCGCGCGGGCGTACGGCGAGAAGTCCGGAAAGCCGTTTTCGTCCACCCGGACGCCCATGGGGTGGCGGGCGGCCCGAACCGGATCCGGGAAGTGCACGACCTGCCCGGCGTAGGCCGTGTTCGGTGGCGCGGCATGCTGCCCGAGCCGACCTGTCGTCATGGCGGTTGCCCCCTGCTGATGCTGGCGTATGGGGCACAGCCTATGCGGTGGCGCCACAAGCGGAACCGGTCGGCCACCGCCCCGCCCGCCCACCTGGGCCGACGCACCCGGACTACCGCATTTCCCGTCGCATTTGGCAGGCTGATCTTTCGCAACCGGGGGATTGCGGTGGATCGCACAGGGAGGGACCCACCACATGCACATCACGCAGAGCAACGGGGGCGGCGACGGAGCCGCCGCCGCGGCCAGCGACCCCCGGCTCAGATGGAGCAGCGTCGATCCCGACGCGGGCCCGCCCCCGCTGCACCACCGCCGCGACACGCTCCTGCCCGCCGTAGCGGCCGCGCTCTCCGTCCGCGGCGAGACCCTGACCTGCACCGGAGGCAAAGGCGACCAGGCGCCCGCCCTCCACCCCCTGGTGCAGGACTTCCTCGACGCCCTCACCAGCGGGCAGCGCGAACGCTTCACCGGCCGCTGCCCCGAAGCGGTCCTGCTCTCCCGCCACCTGGCCGCCGTCGAGGCGAGCCGCTCCAAACGCGCGGCGCGCAAGCCGCTCACTCACGGTGAGGCCCGCCGTTCCCTCAAGCAGTCCAAGCTGACCGCCCGCCGGATCCGTGAGGCGGGCGACCCGCAGCACGGCTCGTACGCCCCGCCCTGCCTGTCCTGCACGGCGCTGCTGGGCCACTTCGGCGTGCGGGTGGTGGGTGAGGAAGCGTGACCCGCCCCTTCGACCGAACCGACACCACCCGCTTTCCCGTCGCCGTGGACGCCGCGCTCCGCGAGGCGGGCTGGCAGCCGGGCCGCTGGGACATGGAGCGCGCCGAGCACTGGGCGGACGCCCTGTCCGCCCACGCCTCCCCCGCCGGGCACCAGCACACCGTCTTCCCGGCCGCCGTCGAGGCCTGGGCCGAATTCGGCGGACTGCACGTCCAGCCGCCCGGCACCGGCCGCCAGGTCGCCCCCACCCCGTTCCGTATCGACCCCCTCCACGGGCTCCACCTGGCCCGCACCCTCGGCGACTTGGGGCGCGCCCTGGAGACCACGGTCTGCCCGCTGGGCGAGGAGGCCGACGGGCAGGGGCTGCTGACCATCGACGCGGAGGGGCGGATCTACAGCCTCGACCACACCGGTGACTGGTATCTGGGCCCCACGCTTGACGCTGCGCTGGCGACGCTGATTACTGGTGCGTTGCCGTCGCGGTTGGCTCGGGCCTAGGCGCTTCGCCGTTGCGCCTTGCGTTGTCGGTCGTCCGCGGCGCCGTCGTGGCTGGTCGCGCAGTTCCTCGCGCCCCTGGCGCCGTTGATCGTCACGTTGTCGGCCGTCTGCGGCCACGTCGTGGCTGGTCGCGCAGTTCCTCGCGCCCCTGGCGCCGTTGTGCGGCCCGTTGTCGGTCGTCTGCGGCGCCGTCTCGGCTGGTCGCGCAGTTCCCCGCGCCCCTGCGGGGCGCGGCGCTACGCGGTTCTTGCGGGGTCGGCTGGGGTTCGGGTGCGGTCCGGGATGACGGCCGAGACGCGGAAGCCGCCGGTGTCCGTCGGGCCCGAGACGAAGCCGCCGCCCAGCGTCGAGACCCGCTCCTTCATCCCCACCAGCCCATTGCCCCCGCTCGGCAGCCCGGCGTCCGCCGCGCCCCGCTCCGAGGGGCCGTTCTCCACCAGCACCGCGATCTCGGCGCCGCGGTGCGCCAGACGAATCCGGGTGCTGGCGCCGGGGGCGTGCTTGTGCACGTTGGTCAGCGCCTCCTGCACCACGCGGTACGCGGTCTGCTCCACCCGCGCCGCGTACCGCCGCTCCTCGCCCTCCACCGACAGCTCCACGGCCATCCCGGCCGCCCGCGACTGACCGACCAGCGCCTCCAGCTCCACCAGCCGCGGACCGCCCGCGCCCTCGTCCTCGGTGGTGGCCGCGGCCGACGCCGTGGCGGCCTCGGCGGCGGCCGAGGCGGCGACGGCCACCGACGCCAGCGGCACCGGCTTCGCCTCGGCCGGTCCGTCCGACCGCAGGACGCCCAGCATCTGCCGCAGTTCGGTCAGCGCCTGCCGCCCCATGTCGCCCACCAGCGCCGCGTTCTTCGACGCCTTCTCCGGGTCCTTGAGCGCCACCGCCTGCAGCGCCGCGGCGTGCACCACCATCAGGCTCACCCGGTGCGCCACCACGTCGTGCATCTCGCGCGCGATCCGGGTGCGCTCCTCGTTGCGCGCCCACTCGGCCCGCTCCTCGGCCCGCTCCGCGAGCAGCGACAGCTCGCGCTCCAGACCGTCGGCCCGCTCCCGCAGGCTCTCCACCAGCCGCCGCCGGGCCCGGACGTACAGCCCGAGCAGTACGGGGGGCGCGGTCAGCGCCAGGGTGATCGTCAACGAGAAGAGCGCGGCCTCCCACACGGCCGAACCCCAGGCCTCCTCCAGGTTGTCCTGCCGGAAGCGGATCATCGTGACGAGGAAGGTCCCGGCGCCCGCCATCCCGGCCAGCACCGCCGAGATCCGGCGCGGCACCTCGGACGCGGCGAGGGTGTAGAGCCCGACGACGCCGAGCAGCAGCCCCATCTCGGCGGGGGTGACGGCGATCGATATCAGCACCACGGCGATCGCCCAGCGCCGCCGCAGCACCAGGGTGGACCCGACGATCAGCCCGATCGCGACCCCGAGGGCGACCGGGATCCGGGCGTCGTGCGCGAATCCGACGCCCTCCGCGGCGCATTCGATCGCCGACGCGACGCCCAGCACGATGTCCAGCACCATGCTGCGCCGCCGCGACCACCACAAAGGGCCGCCGGGCGCGCCGCGCGCACTCGTATCCTCAGATGCCCCCGTCGCAGTCATAGCGACCAGACTACGACCGCATGCCAGCCCTTTTCCGGGGGACACGGCCGCATGTGTCTCACTCGAACAGTCGGCATATCAACGGTTTTAACTCGAACGGTTGAATCGAGTACGTTTTCGATGCCTGCGTCCGCATGGCGGGCCATCCTGTGACCATGAGCACACGGCACCGGCCGGGGCGCGACCGGCCGGACACTGCGGCATACCGTCGCGTCGAAGCCCGGCGGTACGGCATAGTGGTGGAGGCCAAGTCGACAGCCCGACCGGGTGCCCGACTTGGACCTCTCTGCTATCCCCTGTGGTGTAATTGGCAGCACAGTGGCTTTTGGTGCCATTAGTCCGGGTTCGAGTCCTGGCGGGGGAGCCTCTGGTTCCGGGTCCTGTCCTTCACGGTCGGGACCCGCAGTCGTTTCCGGGGGGAAACCTCTCGGTATCCTGCGGGTGTCCACCCCCTACCCGAAGCCGAAGGGCACACCCGTGAGCGCCAACCGCCCGGCAGCCGTCGTCGTCCTCGCAGCGGGTGAGGGCACTCGCATGAAGTCGGCGACCCCCAAGGTTCTGCACGCCCTTTGCGGCCGGTCCCTCGTCGGGCATGTCGTCGCCGCCTCCCGCGAGCTCTCGCCCGAGCATCTGGTGGTCGTGGTCGGCCACGCCCGGGAGCAGGTCTCCGCGCATCTGGCCGAGATCGACGCCGACGCCCGCACCGCCGTCCAGCATGAGCAGAACGGCACCGGACACGCGGTCCGGATGGGCCTGGAGGAGCTGTCCAACAGCGGTGTGGCCCTCGACGGCACCGTGATCGTCGTCTGTGGCGACACCCCGCTGCTGACCGGCGAGACCCTCAAGCGGCTCGCCGGGACGCACTCCGCCGACGGCAACGCGGTGACCGTGCTGACCGCCGAGGTACCCGACGCCACCGGCTACGGCCGCATCGTGCGGAACGAGGCGTCCGGCGCCGTCACCGCCATCGTCGAGCACAAGGACGCCTCCGACGCCCAGCGCGCGATCCGCGAGATCAACTCCGGGGTCTTCGCCTTCGACGCCCAGCTGCTCACCGACGCGCTCGGCAAGGTGCGGACCGACAACAGCCAGGGTGAGGAATACCTCACCGATGTGCTCGGCATCCTGCGCGAGGCCGGGCACCGGGTCGGCGCTTCGATCGCCGCCGACCACCGCGAGATCGTCGGCATCAACAACCGGGTGCAGCTGTCCGAGGCCCGCCGGCTGCTCAACGACCGGCTGCTGGAGCGCGCCATGCTCGGCGGGGTCACCGTCATCGACCCGGCCACCACCTGGCTCGACGTGACGGTCACCGCCGAACAGGACAGCGTGATCCACCCCGGCACCCAGCTGCTGGGCACCACGCATCTGGCCACCGGCGCCGAGGTCGGCCCGAACTCGCGGCTCACCGACACCACGGTCGGCGAGGGCGCGGTGGCGAGCTTCACCGTGGCGGAGGACGCGGTGATCGGCGCGGGGGCGTCGGCCGGTCCGTACGCGTATCTGCGCCCCGGCACCCGGCTGGGCCCGAAGGCCAAGGCCGGTACGTACGTGGAGATGAAGAACGCCGAGATCGGCGAGGGCACCAAGGTGCCGCATCTGTCCTATGTGGGCGATGCCACGATCGGCGACTTCACCAACATCGGCGCCGCCAGCGTCTTCGTGAACTACGACGGTGTGAACAAGCACCGCTCGACCATCGGCAGCCACTGCAAGACCGGCTCGGACAACATGTTTGTGGCTCCCGTCACTGTGGGAGACGGGGCGTACACCGCCGCCGGTTCGGTCATCACCAAGGATGTGCCCCCGGGTTCGCTCGCCGTCGCACGCGGACAGCAGCGGAACATCGAGGGCTGGGTCGCCCGCAAGCGCCCAGGAAGCGCCGCGGCGCAGGCGGCGGAAGCCGCGGCGGCCGCGCGCCAGGAGGACGAGGGCGGGCAGTGACCTGCGAACCGGTGCGCCCATCCGGGGGCGTACCGTAAAAGCGCGCACCAAAGTGACATCCAAGGAGACGTGACGTGACCGGGATCAAGACGACCGGCGAGAAGAAATTGATGCTCTTCTCCGGCCGCGCCCACCCCGTGCTGGCCGAGGAGGTCGCCCACGAGTTGGGCGTCAGCCTGGTCCCGACCAAGGCATTCGACTTCGCCAACGGCGAGATTTACGTCCGCTTCCAGGAGTCCGCGCGCGGCGCCGACTGCTTCCTGATCCAGAGCCACACGGCTCCGATCAACAAGTGGATCATGGAGCAGCTCATCATGATCGACGCGCTGAAGCGGGCCTCCGCGCGCTCGATCACGGTGATCGTGCCGTTCTACGGCTACGCCCGCCAGGACAAGAAGCACCGCGGCCGGGAGCCGATTTCGGCGCGGATGATCGCCGACCTGCTCAAGACCGCGGGTGCCGACCGCATCCTCACGGTCGATCTGCACACCGACCAGATCCAGGGCTTCTTCGACGGCCCGGTGGACCACCTCTTCGCGCTGCCGATCCTCGCGGACTACGTGGGCGCCAAGGTCGACCGGTCGAAGCTGACGGTCGTCTCGCCGGACGCGGGCCGGGTGCGGGTGGCCGACCGCTGGTGCGACCGGCTGGGCGCCCCGCTGGCGATCGTGCACAAGCGGCGCGACCCGGACGTGGCGAACCAGGTGACGGTCCACGAGGTCGTCGGTGACGTCCGGGGCCGGGTCTGTGTGCTGGTCGACGACATGATCGACACCGGTGGCACGATCTGCGCGGCCGCGGACGCGCTGTTCGCGAACGGCGCGGAGGACGTCATCGTGACGGCCACCCACGGCGTCCTGTCGGGCCCGGCGGCGGACCGGCTGAAGAACTCCAAGGTCAGCGAGTTCGTGTTCACCAACACCCTGCCGACGCCGGGTGAGGTCGAGCTCGACAAGGTCACCGTGCTGTCGATGGCGCCGACCGTCGCCCGTGCCGTGCAGGAGGTCTTCGAGGACGGCTCCGTGACCAGCCTGTTCGAGGAGCACGCCTGATGGGCTTAACCGCGGAACCGCGGACCACGCCGCGGACCGATCCCGCTTGAGGCCACCCCCGCAAGGGGTGGCCTCAAGCCTGGGGCGACTGTTGGTAGACTCGTGGGGTTGCTCGGCGAGGGAGGCTGTGTTCCGCACAGCTCATCCGTTATCGACGCGCTCTTCGTAGCAGGTCTGTCGTGGGCCGGGTGACGGCCACATGTACACGATCTACGAGGAGTGCCCCATGGCCGAGGTCAAGATCCCCGCCAAGCCCCGCACCGAGTTCGGCAAGGGCGCGGCCCGCCGCACCCGTCTCGCCGACCGCGTTCCCGGCGTCATCTACGGCCACGGCGCCGACCCGACGCACGTGACGCTCCCGGCCTACGACCTGCTGATGGCGCTCAAGACCCCGAACGTCCTGCTGCGCCTGGAGATCGAGGGCGGCAAGAGCGAGCTGGTCATCCCCAAGGCCGTGCAGCGCCACCCGATCAAGATCGGCATCCTGGAGCACGTCGACCTGCTCCTGGTGAGGAAGGGCGAGAAGGTCACCGTCGAGCTGCCGATCCACACCGAGGGCGACCTGGCCCCCGGCGCCAACCTGCTCGAGCACGTGCTGAACACGCTGCCGGTCGAGACCGAGGCCACCCACATCCCCGAGGGTGTCACCATCTCGATCGCGGGCATGGAGGCGGGCGACACCGTCTACGCCAAGGACATCGCGCTGCCGAAGGGCACCACCCTGGCCGTCGAGGACGACGCCCCGGTGCTGCACGTCGTCTCCCCGCAGGCCGAGGCTCCGGCCGAGGAGGCCGACGAGGAGGGTGAGGGCGCCGAGGGCTGATCCCCTCTCGTCCCGCATCGCTTGGCGACCGCCGCTCCGCTGCTGCCAGCGGGGCGGCGGTCGCGTGTAGCGGCGGTCGCGTATAAGAGACCGTTGCGCATGAGGCCGCCTGGAGCGCGGCGCATTCCCTCACTCAGTCACTCGGGAGAACGAGACGATGAGCGACGCAGAAGCGAGCAGCCCGTGGCTCGTGGTGGGCCTGGGCAACCCCGGCCCGGAGTACGCGGCGAACCGCCACAATGTCGGCTTCATGGTGGCCGAGCTGCTGGCCGAGCGGATGGGCGGGCGCTTCAAGGCGCACAAGTCCCGTGCGCAGGTGGTGGAGGGGCGGATCGGACCGCCCGGTCCGGGCAGCCGCCGGGTGATCGTCGGGAAGCCGATGTCGTTCATGAATCTGGCGGGCGGACCGACGACGGCACTGCGCGACTTCTACAAGGTGCCGGTGGGTCATGTGGTGGCGATTCACGACGAATTGGACATCGACTACGGGGCGCTGAGGCTGAAACTCGGGGGCGGTGACAATGGCCACAACGGGCTGAAGTCGATCACCAAATCGGGGGGCCCCGACTACTTCCGGGTGCGCTTCGGCATCGGCCGCCCGCCCGGCCGGATGGATGTCGCGGCGTTCGTGCTGAAGGACTTTTCCGCCGCTGAGCGCAGGGAGTTGGACTACTTCGTGGACCGCGCGGCCGACGCCGTGGAGACGCTCATCGTGGACGGACTGGAGCGCGCGCAGGGCACGTACAACTCCTGAACCGCGTCCGCGCGGTTGTTCGGCCGGAGGTTGACCCCGGGCCCGCCGGTGGCAAAGATCTACCGCCATGGCATCCACCGGCATCACCAAGCGCAGCCGTACGCGGCGAGCGGGCGAGAGCATGTACGGGCTGCTGTTGCTCGCGAAGAACGTGGCGATGACGCTCGTCGCGCTGCTGATCCTGGTGGCCGGGGTGTGGTCCTCCTGGGGCGACGCCAAACCTTCGATGCTCACCAAGGGGCTGGAGAGCGGCACGCTCACGGTCTCCCGCTGCGACGACGACTGGTGCACCGGCCGTTTCACCCCCGGCTCCCGGGGCGGCGAGGCGCGGGCCGAAGTACGGGTCGACGCGGCGGTCTCGGACGGGAGAGGTGAACGGCTGCTGGTGGCCGTCAAACCGGGCACCGACGAGGTGGTCCGTACGGGCATGGCGGGCATCCTGCACGCCTGGGTCCCGTTCGGCGGCTCGCTGCTGCTGGCGTCGCTGGTGGTGGCGGGCGGGCTCCGCATGCGCCGTACCGCCTGGGGCCTGGGCCTCGCGGGCGCGGCCCTGCTGGGGGCGGCCTTCGCCGCGCTGACGTTCTAGCTTCCCTGCGCATACGGCGGGGGGGGGGGGTGGCAGGGGGGGGGGGGGGGGGGGGGGGGGGGGGGGGGGGGGGGGGGGGGGGGGGGAGGGGGAGGGGAGAGAGGGGGGGGGGGGGGGGGGGGGGGGAGGGGGGGGAAGGGGGGGGGGGGGGGGGGGGGTCCTTTTTGCGGGTGTGGGGTATATACTTTTGTTTGTGGCGGTGGGGGTTT